>CAZJZD010000023.1:0-65635 GCA_964550405.1 uncultured Hydrogenophaga sp.
TGTGGGCCGGGAAGCCGTAGTTGACGCTGGAGCCGCCCAGGCCGTCGCCGTGGGTCACCTCGATCAGCGGCACACCGGCGGCGTCCAGGCCGCAGGCGATGCTTTTCATCTGGTCGAGCGTCATCAGGTGGCGCTTGGGGTGCATCCCGTCGCGCAGGGTCATGTCGTGCAGGGTGATCTTTTGCTGGCTCATGGTGGTGCTCCGGATCAGGCGGCGACGGGTTCGAGCACGAGCTCGCCCTTGAGGATTTCTTCGGCAAACATCTCGGCCGTGCGCGCGGCGGCGGCGGTCATGATGTCCAGGTTGCCGGCGTACTTGGGCAGGTAGTCGCCCAGGCCCTCGACCTCCATGAAGACCGAGACGCGCTGGCCGTCGAAGACCGGGCCGTTGACCAGCTTGTAGCCCGGCACGTACTTCTGCACTTCACGGATCATGTCGTGGACCGACTTCGTGATCGCGGCCTCGTCGGGCGTGCCTTCCACCAGGCAGTGCACCGTGTCGCGCATGATCAGCGGCGGTTCGGCCGGGTTGATCACGATGATGGCCTTGCCCTTCTTGGCGCCGCCCACCTTCTCGACCGCGCCGGCCGTGGTGCGGGTGAATTCGTCGATGTTCTTGCGCGTGCCGGGGCCGACCGATTTGGACGACACGGTGGCGACGATCTCGCCGTAGGCCACGGGCTGCACACGGCTGACGGCGTAGACCATGGGAATCGTCGCCTGGCCACCGCAGGTGACCATGTTCACGTTCATCTCGCGCTGGCCGACGTGCTGCTTGAGGTTGACCGGCGGCACGCAGTAGGGGCCGATGGCCGCGGGCGTGAGGTCGATCATCATCGCGCCCTGCTCATTGACCTTGCGCGAGTTCTCGGCGTGCACGTAGGCGCTGGTGGCGTCGAACACGATTTGCACACCATCGGCTTTCATGTGCGGGATCAGGCCGTCCACGCCGTCGGCGGTGGTCTTGATGCCCATTTCGCGGGCGCGCTTGAGGCCGTCGGAGTTGGGGTCGATGCCCACCATCCACACGGGTTCGAGTACCGGGCTGCGCTGCAGCTTGGCCAGCAGGTCGGTGCCGATGTTGCCGGGCCCGATCAGGGCGCACTTGATTTTTTTCGTCATGGGTTGACTCCTGGGGAAGAAACAAAAGGGGTTCAGGTGAGCGTGCGCACCACGCCACCGTCGACCCGCAGCGCGGCACCGGTGGTGGCGCTGGCCTGCGGGCTGCAGAGGTAGGCCACCATCGCGGCGACTTCGTCGGGGCGGATGAAGCGGCGCAGCAGCGAGGTGGGCCGGGCTTCGCGGAAGAAGCGGGCCGCGGCTTCGTCGAAGCCGATGCCCTGCTGCGCGGCCAGGGTGTCGAAGAAGGCACGCGCGCCTTCGGTCAGCGTGGGGCCGGGCAGCACGCTGTTGACCGTGACCGCGGTGCCGGCGCAGCACTCGGCCAGGCCGCGTGCGACCGACAGCTGGGCCGACTTGCTCATGCCGTAGTGCACCATCTCGGCCGGCGGGCAGATGCCCGACTCGCTGGAGATGAAGACGATGCGGCCGCGGTTGCGCGCCAGCATGCCGGGCAGCGCGGCGCGCGAGAGGCGCACACCGCTCATGACATTGACCTCGAACAGGCGCTGCCAGTCGGCGTCGGCGATGTGCTCGAACGGCCTGGGCTCGAAGATGCCGAGGTTGTTGACCAGGATGTCGACGTCGGCCAGCAGCGGCGCCACCTGCTCGCAGCCAGGGGCAGTGCCCAGGTCGGCGGCGATGCCGGATACGTCGGCCTGCGGGTCCTGCTCGCGCAGCCGGCTCACGGCCGCCTGCACCGCCTGCGGCTGGCGGCCATTGAGGATCACGCGGGCCCCGTCGGCCAGCAGGGCCTGGACGATGGCCATGCCGATGCCGGCGGTCGAGCCCGACACGAAAGCGGTCTGGCCCGCGAGCGGGCGCTGCGATGTGCTCATGGGTGGCTCAGACGAAGCGCATGCCAACCGTGCCCAGGTCCTGGAAGCGCACGTTCACGCTGTCGCCGGCCTGCACCGCGATGGCTTCGGTCACGCCGCCGGTCATGATGAAAGTGCCCGCCGGGATCTCCTGCCCGCGCGCGCCCAGGTGGTTGGCCAAGGCAGCGATGGCGGCGGCCGGGTGGCCCATCACGGCGGCGCCGGCGGCCATGGCCACGATCTGGCCGTTCTTCTCCAGCACCACGCCCAGCGTGCGCAGGTCCAGTTCGTCCACGCGGCGCGAACGGCCACCGATGACGAAGCGCGAGGCCGAGGTGTTGTCGGCGATCACGCTCTTGAGGTCGAACTTGAAGTCGCGGTAGCGGCTGTCGATGATCTCCACGCCGGGGATCACGAAGTCGATCGCGGCCATCACGGCGCCGACGTGGCAGCCCGGACCCTTGAGCGCCGACTTGGTGACGACGCAGATCTCGGCCTCCACCTTGGGGTGGATGAGTTCGGCGGTTTTGATGTCGCTGCCTTCGGCGCAGGCCATGTAGTCGCTGACGAAGCCGAAGACCGGCGTGTCCACGCCCATCTGCTTCATCTTGGCGTAGGAGGTCAGGCCGCACTTGAGGCCCACCGTCTTGTGGCCACGGCCTTCCTTGCGCGCGCGGATGATGTCCTGGATCGCGTAGGCGTCGTCCCAGTCCATGTCCGGGTGGCCGTCGGTGATCTTGGTGACGTCGTGCGCCTTCAGTTCGGCGTTTTCCAGGTGTTCAGCCAGCTGGGCGAGGGTGTTCTGGTCGAGTTTCATGGGGTGTGATTCCTTCCTGCTCAGGCGACGAAACGCACGGAGGTGCCACCGAGGCCGCCGACGCTGCAGTACAGGCTGTCGCCCGCGACGACGGGCACCAGCGGGGACTGTGAGCCCGAGAGGATGATGTCGCCCGCCTTCAGTCCGATGCCCAGGCGGCCGAGCGTGTTGGCCAGCCAGGCCACCGCGTTGACCGGCGAGCCCTGCACCGACGCGCCGCAGGATGTGCTGATGATTTCGCCGTTCTTTTCCAGCACCATGCCGGCCAGCGCGAGGTCGAGGTCGCGCGGGCTCTTGCGCAGGCCGCCGAGCGTGAGCACGCCGCAGGATGCGTTGTCGGCCACGGTGTCCTGGATCTTGATCTTCCAATCCTTGATGCGCGAGTCGACGATCTCGAAGCAGGGCATCACGCAGTCGGTGGCGCGCAGCACGTCGGCCGCGGTCACGCCGGGGCCTTCGAGGTCGCGCGCCAGGATGAAGGCGACCTCGGCCTCGGCCTTGGGCGCGATCATGGTGCTCACCGGGATCGGCTGGCCCTCGTTGTAGACCATGCCCGAGAGCAGGTGGCCGAAGTCGGGCTGGTTGACCTTGAGCATGTCCATCACGACCTTGCTGGTCACGCCGATCTTCTTGCCCACCACGTGTTCACCGGCGTCCAGGCGGCGCTGGATCATGCGCAACTGGATCTGGTAGGCGTCCTCGATGGTGATGTCGGTCTCGCGGTCGGTGAGGGGCAGCACCGGCTGGCGGTCGAGCAGCGACTGGTAAAGCTCGTCGCCGTACTGCTGGATCTTCTGTTTGTCCATGGTGTGTGTCGGAGGTTTGAAAAGGTCAGGCGGCGGACCGGGCGTCGGCTTCGGCCAGGAAGTTCGACACCAGCTGGGCGAAGCGCGCGGCGTGTTCGATCTGGGTCCAGTGGCCGCAGTGGCCGAACACGTGCAGCTGGCTGTTGGGAATCCACTGGCTCAGCGTGAGCGAGGTCTGCAGCGGGATCACCTGGTCTTCGCGGCCGTGCACGATCAGGGTCTCGTGTGGCAGCGCGCGGATCGCCGCTTCGGGGCTGGCCATGGCGTCCACCCAGCGCTGGCGCGGGGCCGGGAACATGGCCGAGAACGACGCCTGGAAACCGGGGCGGATGCTGGCCTGGTAACGCAGCTCGGCCAGCTCGTCGGTCACCAGCGCGCGGCTGTGGGCGAAGATGTCCAGCAGCTTTTTCATTGTGGCCAGCGAGGGCTCGTAGCCCCAGACGGCGTCCAGACCCGGCGTGATCGGGAACGGCACGCCGACCGATCCCATGAGCACCAGGCGGCGCACACGCTGCGGCGCGCGGATGGCCAGCGCCAGCGAGAGCGCACCGCCGAAGCTGTTGCCCACCACGTCGGCTTGCTCGACGCCCATGGCGTCCATGACATCGAGCGCCTGCTGCACCCAGGTGTCCATGGAATAGGTGATGCCGGCCGGCCGGTCGGTGTAACCGAAGCCCACCATGTCGGGCGCGATCACGCGGCGGTCCTGGGCGATCACCGGCATGGCCAGGCGCCAGTTGGCCCAGGCGCTCACGCCGGGGCCGGAGCCGTGGATGAACAGCACCGGCGGCTGGCCCGGCTTCGAGGTACCGAGGTCGTGCACGTTGGAGTTGAACGTGCCCGTTCGGACGCTGCGGGCGACTTCGGGGTTGTGGGGTGCGTTCACAGCTTCACCATCACGTTGCGCAGCTCGGTGTAGAACTCGAGCGAATGCACACCGCCCTCGCGGCCGATGCCGCTGGCCTTGCTGCCGCCAAAGGCGGTGCGCAGGTCGCGCAGGAACCAGCTGTTGATCCAGCACAGGCCGACCTCGATGGCCGCGGCCATGCGGTGGGCCTTGCCCAGGTCCTGGGTCCAGACGGTGGTGGCCAGGCCGTAGTCGGTGGCGTTGGCCAGCGCGACGGCTTCCTCTTCGGTGTCGAAAGGCGCGATGTGGCAGCAGGGGCCGAAGATCTCTTCGCGGATCACGCTGGCGCTTTCGGGCAGGCCGGTCCAGATGGTGGGCTGCACGAAGTGGCCGTTGGCGTATTCGCCCTCCATCACCGGGGCGCCGCCGCCGGTGACCACGGTCGCGCCTTCGGCCTTGGCCTTGGCGTAGTAGCCCATGACCTTCTGCTTGTGTTCGGCCGAGATCAGCGGGCCGATGCCCACGCCCGGGGTGTCGGGGCCGCCGATCTTCAGGCCCTCGGCCTTTTCTTTCAGCGCGGCGACAAACTTGTCGAAGATCGGGCGCTGCACGTAGACGCGCTCGGTGCCCAGGCAGACCTGGCCGCAGTTCTCGAAGGCGCTGCGCGTGATGCCGGCGACGGCCTTGTCGAAGTCGGCGTCGGCGAACACGATGCCGGCGTTCTTGCCGCCGAGTTCGAACGACACCGGGCGCACACCCTTGGCGGCCGCGGCCATGATGGCCTCGCCGGTGCGGGTCTCGCCGGTGAAGGTGATGCCGTTGACGCCGGGATGCTTCGTGATGAACTCGCCGGCCGAGCCCGGGCCGAAGCCGTGCAGCACCTGGTACACGCCCTTGGGCACGCCGACCGCGTTCATCACCTCGCCCAGCAGGGTCGCGGTGGCGGGCGTTTCTTCGGAGGGCTTGACGATGACGGTGTTGCCGCAGGCCAGCGCCGGGCCGACCTTCCAGGTCATCAGCAGCAGCGGCAGGTTCCAGGGGCAGATCACGCCGACCACACCCAGCGGCGTGCGCACGCCGTAGCTGATGGCCGTGCCGCCGTCGGGCGTGGTCATCTGGAAGCTCTCGGTCGGCACGTTCTTGACGATGTCCGCGAAGATCTTGAAGTTGGCCGCGCCGCGCGGGATGTCGATGTGCGAGGCCAGCGAACGCGGCTTGCCGGTGTCGGCCAGTTCGGCGGCGAGGAAGTCGTCGAAGCGGCGGTTGATCTCGTCGGCCACCGCGTGCAGCAGCTCGGCGCGCCGGACCACGCTCATCTGGCCCCACTCGCCTTTGAGGGCTGCGCGTGCGGCGGCGACGGCCGCGTCGACCTCGGCCTGGCCGGCCTCGTGCACCAGACCCACCACGGCGTTGGTGGCCGGGTTGCGGTCTTCGAAGGTCTTGCCGGTGGCGACGAAATCGCCGTTGATGAAGTTCAGAAACTGTTTCATGGGAGCACAGGGCGGGAGTTGGAAATCAGGGGTGGGTCAGACCCAGGGCGGCCATACCGGCGGCGGCGCAGGCTTCGTCCTGCTCGGCCGATCCGCCGGAGACACCGATGCCGCCGATGCGGCGACCGTTCTCGACCAGCGGCAGGCCGCCGCCGAACAGCACCAGGCGTTGACGCTGGTTCAGGCCGATGCGCAGCAGCTCGTCGTCGCCGATCACACCGCCCCACTTCGAAGTCGGGAAGCCGAAGCTGGCGGCGGTGTAGGCCTTGTCGATGGCGATGTCGATGGAATGCAGAAAGGCATTGGGCATGCGCAAGAAGGCGGCGAGCACGCCCGAGGCGTCGGTGACGGCCACATTGATGCGTATGCCCAAAACCTCTGCGTGCGCCACCGCCGCCTGACACGCCAGCGAAGCGGCCGATGCGGTGATCACGGAAGAAGGAACAGAGAGAGCAGCAGTCATGAGAAGAGACCAGGCAGGAATGAGGTGACTTCAGGTCCAGGGGCACCGTGGAACCGGCTTGGCCGGGCCACAGGTGCCGTCCCCCCTCCAAGCGCCGAAGGCGCGCCAGAGAGGGGGGAAGCCGCGTCAGCGGCGCAGGGGGGAGATCAGGTGTACACATCGGTGAAGCTGGGAACAGCTTCACCGGTGTGATAGAAGATCCCGCTCCACAGCTGGTCCTCGGTCCAGGTCGTCACGGGGCGGTCGCGCTGGGCCAGGTAGCCCAGGCCGGCGAAGGTCTCGTTGCGGTTACCGCTGGGGTCGAAGAAGTAGATCGTCTCGCCGCGCGTGATGCCGTGGCGCGTCGGGGCGACGTCGATCTTGGTCTTGTTCTTGGCCATCACGTCGGCCGACTTCAGCACGTCGTTCCAGCTGTCCAGGTAGAACGCGATGTGGTGCAGGCCGCTCTTGGCACCGCCCACGAAGGCGATGTCGTGCGGCGTGGTGGTGCGGGCCATCCAGGTGGCGGCCTGGATGCTGCCGCCCGGGCCGACCACGACCTGTTCGGTCAGGAAGAAGTCCAGCGCCTCGGTCATGAAGCGGGTGTTGTCGGCCACGGTGTTGATGCCGGCTTCCGGGTTCATCTCGCACATCAGCAGCAGGTGGTCCAGCCAGTGCACGCCCGCGCCCTTGAGGCCGTCCGGCCACGGGTCGGGGTTGGTGGTGCCCACGTCCGTGCCCACGTATTCCTTGGTGGCGTACAGGCGCATCTCGTGGCCGCTGGGCAGGTTGAACTGCAGCATGCGGCCCGTGGAGGGCAGGGTGCCTTCATCGAGCATGACGGTCTTGATGCCCCAGGCTTCGATCTTCTTCTGCAGCTCGTCGAGGTGGCTTTCCTTCTCGACCTTGTAGGCCACGTGGTTCAGGCCGGCCTGGTCGGAAGGGGTCAGGATCAGCGAGTACTTGTCCCACTCGTCCCAGCACTTGAGGTAGACGTTGCCGGCCTTGTCCTTCATCGTGGTCTTCAAGCCGAGCACGTTCTCGTAGTGCCGGACGGCGGCCTCCATGTCCATCACTTTCAGGCTCGCGTGCCCGATGCGCATCACACCCATGTTGTGTCTCCTGGTGGTTGATTACTGCTGTTGAGAAACGGGGCTGGCAGTCGCAGACTCTGCGCGCCCTTTTGAAAACGGTTTGTTCAGCTTGCCGGCGACTTCGAGGTTCACCGCGGTCTGCGGCGCCACGCGGCAGGCCAGCGTGTAGCCCTGGCACTCCTCGTCCTGCGTCACGTGGGCGCGGCTGATCGGGCCCAGGGCCTTGATGTCGCCGGTCAGGATGCGCACCTTGCACACCCCGCAGCCGCCGTTGACGCAGCCGACCGGGATGCCCTTGCGGCCCAGGCGCACCATGCCCTGCAGCAGGCTCTCGTTGGCGGCGCAGGGAAAGGTCTCGTCCGTCTGCGCCACATGCACCGCGAACTTGGGGCGGGTGTCGAAGATCGTCATGTGTTTCGGCGCAGGGCCGCCCCAAGGCGAAACCGCCCCCCTGGGGGGCAATGACCCGCGAAGCGGTGGAATGTGGGGGTCATGTGATCACACCCGCTGGAAAAGAGGGCTGCGCGTGGCCTGGGCGTCGGCCGCCGAGAGGAACTTCTCGGTGTAGATGTCGCGCTCGAACAGACGGCCCTGCATCAGCGTGGTGATGCAGGCTTCGATCATGGGTGGCGGGCCGCAAAGGTAGGCCTTCTGGCCGGCGAAGTTACCGCCGAAGTGCGCCTTGGCCGCCTCGTGCACGAAGCCGCGTGCGCCGCTCCAGTCCGAACCCTCGGGCTCGTGCGACAGCGCCGGCACGTAGGTGAAGTTGGCGTGCTGCGCGGCGAGCGCGCGGAACTCGGCGTCGTAGTACAGCTCTTCACGCGAGCGTTGTCCGTAGACCAGTGTGATCGGCAGCGTGCAACCGCGCGAAAGCAGGTCCACGATCATCGAACGCGGGCTGGAGAGCCCCGAGCCACCGGCCATGAACAGCAGGGGCTGCTGCGCCGACTCGCGCACGAAGAAGCGGCCGTAGGGGCCGGACACGCGCAGGCGGTCACCGGCCTGGAGCCGCTCGTGCAGCCAGGTGGTGCCGGCGCCGCCGGGCAGCTGGCGCACGTTCAACTCGATGCGGTTGGTGGCGGCCACATCGGCGGGATCGTTGGCGATCGAGAAGGCGCGACTGCCCACGCCCGGGATCTCCAGCTGCACGTACTGGCCGGCCTGAAAGTCGATCAACTTGTCGAGTTGCAGGTGGATCGCCTTGATGGTGGGCGTGAGGTCCTCGATGCGGTGGACCGTGGCGGCGAAGTCGCGCACCGGGATCACGCGCGCATCGGGGTCCTCGTCGATGTCGGCCTCGATGGTGGTGTCGGCCTGCAGCGTGGCGCAGCAGGCCAGGGTCTTGCCGTCGTCGCGCTCGAAGTCCATCAGCGCAAACGGGTTGGCCGCGCCGTGGTCCACCTCGCCGCCGCAGACCTGCACCTTGCAGGTGCCGCACAGGCCGTGACCGCAGGCGTGCGGCAGGTAGATGCCCTGCCGCAGCGCCGCGTCCAGCACCGTCTGGCCTTCTTCGACGTCGATGGTGGCCCCCAAGGGCTCAATGGTCAGCTGGTACATGCAAGTAGAGGAAATGCAGGAGTGGATCGAGGCCGCCGCGGAACCGGCTTTGCCGGGCCGCCAGCGGCGCCCCCTGGGGGGTGACGCCGAAGGCGGCGCGGGGGGTCAACTAAAGCTGCCCTTGATCCCTGTGAGACCAGGGGTTCTGAAGCGGATCGCGTCCTTGTGCACCAGGCCGTTCTCGGCCAGCGACTTGGCCGGGTCCGGCGTCCAGGGCTGACCGTTCTTCTTCCACTCGGCCTGGCTCCAGTCGATCTTGGCCCAGTCGGGGTGGTAGCCGTAGATGCCGGGCAGCACCGCGGCCGACAGCGCGCCGAACGGGGTGTCGGGCGGCAGCGGCAGGCAGAAGGGGGCGCAGAACATCAGGTGGTCTTCCCAGCCGATGTAGAGCAGGGGTGCGGGGAAGTTCTCGCGCACATCCTTGGGCGTGAACTCGTAGGGGGCCACAGCGACGACGCTCATTTCTGCTCTCCTTGCGCCAGGGTTTCGCCCTTCCAGGCGGCAAAGTTCTTCTGGTCCTCGGACCCTTCGAAGTCGAAGTTGTCGCGGCCGATCTCCATCTCGTAGTACTGGAGCACGGCGATCAGCGGATCGAAGCCCTCGGCGGTCGGGTCGGTGCCGGGCTTGAAGCAGTGGCCCTGGTAGATCTGGTGCACCGGCAGCCAGCTCTGCACATACTTCTCGGGCTCGTGGTCGAAGATGCTCTTGCAGTGGTCGCTGCAGAAGTGGTACTTGTAGGCCTTGTAGTCGCTCTCGCGGTAGCAGATCTTGCTGGGGTCGCCCTCTTCGGTGAACAGCATCGGGATCTGGCAGGTCGTGCACAGCATCGGCAGCGTCTTGTTGTAGTAACGGTTGCCGGCCTTCTGCTGCTCGCGGAAGAACTCGAAGCGCGGGCGGTAGTACTGGTCGAAGGACTCGGGGTACTTCTCCGACAGCCAGGCCATCTCCTCGTCGCTGGGAATCCAGGTGTGGAAGGGGGCGGCGGCGTTGTAGTTGTAGAAGGTGTTCCAGGCCTGGTGGCTGATGTGGTCCTTGCCTTCGCAGGCCTGCTTCCAGCCCGCGGGCTCGCGGATGCCGTAGCGCGCCAGGTCCTTGAACAGGGCGCCGCCGTTCTCTTCGGCGTACATCTCCCAGGCTTCCTTCCAGCTCATCACGCGCTTGGGCAGCATGTAGTCCTGCATCATGGCCACGATGGTCAGCAGGCGGTAGCCGCGCCAGAACCACTTGTCGATCCAGCGCTGCACGATGGGCACGTTGTCCGGGTCCTGCTCCAGCAGGAACTTGATGCACTCGATGCCCAGGGTCATGTGGCGGCTTTCGTCCGACTGGGCCGAGAAGCCGAAGGTCACGGTGGACATGTCGCCGTTGTGCGCCGCGCCGCTCATGAAGGGCACAAACAGCAGGTTGGTCAGCACGTACTCGAAGCTGAAGCTGACGGCGGTCAGGAACTCGAACGGGCCGCCGGTGCAGGCGTCTTCGAAGAAGGACTTCGGCACCGACAGGTACCACACGCGGTCGAACCAGTGGTTCGAGTGGTGCATGCCGTTGAAGTACTTGTTGTAGTGGCTGATCGCGTGCGTCTCGGTCTGGTAGTGGCGCAGTTCGTCGATGGACTGCATCTGCGCCGCGACGCGGGCGCCTTCACCGGTGAACTGCCGGCCCACGTGGGCGAAGCCACGGTGCGCGTAGTACTCCAGCGGGGTCACGCCCTGGATGAACAGCTTGAGCGCGTTGACGTAACGCGCGTCGGCCACGCCGAGCTGGCCGTTGTTCTGCGCGAAGGCCTCGATGACGGCGTAGAGCTTCTTCTCCTTCTCGCCCTGGTACTTCCAGTAGGCGTCCATGGTGAGGCGGAACGGGTCCTGCCACTTGTCCCAGTCGTGGATCTTGATGCCCTCGTACTTGTCGTACGGGAACACCTTGTCCATCGGCTGGTAGGTGGTCTCCCAGCCCAGGCCGCGGGTCATGGCGGCGTAACGCTCTTTCAGGCCGAGCTTCTTGCTCGCAACTCTCGTGTCCATCTTGTCTCCTTGGTTGAATCAGGAAATCTCAATCACTTCACGCGCCACAACCCTGTCCAGTGCACCCGTGGAACCGGCTTTGCCGGGCCACTGGGTGCGTCCCCCTCCCGAAGGAGAGGGGGAAGACGCGAAGCGGCGCAGGGGGTGCATCAATGCCTCCAGCTGAGGGTCAGCTGGTCGTCGTCCTCGTCGATGTGGCCCGAGAGGGTGACGAGGTTGACGTGGATGGCCTGCAGGTCGAAGGGCCGGCCGGTGAGGCCTTCGATGGTTTCGCGGCGGATGGTCAGGCTGCCGGGCGCGTTGATCTTGACCAGGCCGGTGGGGTGGGTCAGCACCGCGTTCGGGTTGTCGGCCACGATGGCGTCGATCACCGGACGGGACTCTTCGTTGTGCTGGAAGGCGATGAATACGTCGGACATGCTGTGGTCTCCTGTTCAGGCTTGGTCAGGCGTTCACGCCGGTCTTGGCCAGGCGGGCCTGCAGCTGCACGCGGGCGTCGCTCAGCACGGTCTCGCCGACGTCACCCAGCGCGAGGCGCGCAATGGGCGAGAGCGCGGCCTGGGCGCGGTCCATCCAGTGGCCGGCCCACTCGCGCAGCAGGGCGCGGTTGGCGTCCGACTCGGCGCCCGCGGCCTTGATGACGGCGTCGATCCAGCGCGCGCTCTCGTCGTGCCACTCGGGCATGAAGCTGGTCAGCATGGCCACGGCGGTGCCACCCTGCAGGGCGACGTGGTCGTCGACGAAGCCGCCGTAGATCAGCGGGTACAGCAGGCCGTCGAGCGCGAAGTTCTGCGCCACGAACAGCTCGAACGGGTCCTGGACCACGAGGCTGTCCTCGACCAGGCGGCGCAGGCCCTGCCACTCGGGTGCGTCCAGCCAGGCCTTCTTGCCATCGTCGAGCGACTGCGGCTCGCCCAGCACCAGGCCCAGGCGGGTGAGGTACTGCGCCACACCCAGGTTGTCCATCGCGTGGAACATGGCCGGCGCGGTGAAGGCCGTGCCGTAGCCGTAGGCGCAGATGGACGCGTTGTTCATGTTGGCGCCCCAGGCCGCGTGGCGCAGCGGCATGAGCACCTCAAGCGCCTTCTCGCGAATCGCGTCGGGCATCTTGGAGACCATGCCGCGCTGCTCGACGAACTGGAAGTTGGCTTCGACCGCGTCCTGCTGGCGCGCGCGGGTCATGGTCCAGGTCGCGTAATAGAACTGGCGCGGGTCCTTGAGCACGTACCAGTCGGCCAGCACGATCTGGCTGCGTGCGGCGTCGAACAGTTCATGGCCCGGGTCCCAGGTCGGCCGGTAGTGGAAGTTGGCCATCGGCTGCGCGCCGAAGGTGGCTTCCTGGTAACGGCTGGCGGCCTTGTCGCCGCCGATGTATTTCGCCACGTGGGCGTAGGTCTGGCGCAGCGGCGTGATCTCCCGCGCCTGCAGGTCGAGGTTCATCGGTGCTTGTCTCCGTGGTGGGTTTCTTGAACAGCTCTCGGGAACTCAGGTGTCCAGACGCTGCACCCGGTTGTTGGCGCAGAAAGCCTCGAAGGCCGGGGCGGGCAGCATCAGCTCCACCGCCAGTTCGGGCCAGCCGATCGAGAACTCGAAGCTCACCAGGCCGTCGGCGCGGCGTTCGATCACCCGCACGAAACGCAGCGAGGTATCGACGGCGGGCAGGGCGGTTTCGGTGGACGGGTTCATGGCGGTCGGGGCGTTGTCGGACGCGTCCCCTTTCGCAGGCGGCGTGCCAACATTCACCGGCTCGACCAAAAATCTCGATATTTCAGGGAAATCCCTGAGAAATGGCCCGGTTTGCAGCGCAGCATCCGGATCGGTGAATGCCTGCCGATAGCCTGTTTCTTGGCCTGCTGCGATGCAACACGCGGAGAATCACACGATTTGAAGAGGTGCTTGCGGCCGGATTTCATCAAATGATCAAATGCAGCGCCGGATTTACCGGCTTGCCGACGGATGGCCTCATGGCTGAAAATATCGAGATTTCAGGCGCCGCAGAGCGCCCACCACCGGAGACACGTTTGGACGCTTCCCTGACCTACCCGCCCGACAACGACCTGCGCCGCCTGCTGCGCTTCGAGCCGCACAGCGGCGCCATCTGGCTGGGCGAACGGCGCATGGTGCTGCTGCACACGGCGGCGCTGACGGCCCTGCGTCACGACCTGATCACCTCGGTCGGCAAGGAGCACGCGCGGCGGCTGCTCACGCGCATGGGCTACGCCTGTGGCCTGCACGACGCGGGGTTTGCGGCCAAGACCCGTGGCTCCAGGACGCTGGAGGACATGTTCCTGGTCGGGCCGCAGCTGCACATGCTGGAAGGCGCGGCGCGTGTGACGCCGGTGCGGCTGGAGATGGACGCCGCGGCCGGCCGCTTCGAGGGCGTGTTCCGCTGGGACGACTCCTGGGAGGCGCACGCGCACCGCCTGCAATATGGCGTGGTGGACGAGCCGGCCTGCTGGACCCTGCTGGGTTACGCCAGCGGCTACACCAGCGCCTTCATGGGCCGGCTGATCCTGTTCAAGGAAACCAAATGCGCGGCCTGCGGCGCGGACCACTGCCTGATCGAAGGCCGGCCCATTGACGACTGGCCGGACGGCGACGCGCACCGCCAGTACTTCGAGGACGACTCGTTGCTGGAGAAGATGGCCGCGCTGAGCCAGCAGGTCGAGGCGCTGAAGAACACGCTGGAGCCGACCGAGTCCGGCGGCATGCTGGTCGGGTCGTCACCGGGCTTCCAGCGCGCGCACGACCTGATGCGCCGCGCCGCCGCCACGCAGGTGACGGTGCTGCTGACCGGCGAGACCGGTGTGGGCAAGGAGCGCTTTGCGCGCGCGCTGCACGAACATTCCGAACGCGCGGCCGGGCCCTTCGTGGCGGTCAACTGCGCGGCCCTGCCGGCCGAGCTGATCGAGGCCGAACTGTTCGGCGTCGAGAAGGGCGCCTTCACCGGCGCGCACGCGGCGCGGGCCGGGCGCTTCGAGCGCGCCGACGGCGGCACCCTGTTCCTGGACGAGGTGGGCGACCTGCCCATGCCGGCGCAGGCCAAGTTGCTGCGCGTGCTGCAGGAGGGCGAGATCGAGCGCCTGGGCGCCGAGACCACGCGCAAGATCAGCGTGCGCCTGGTGGCCGCCACCAACGTCAACCTGGAAGCGGCGGTGGAGCGCGGCCAGTTCCGGCGCGACCTGTTCTACCGCCTCAACGTCTACCCGATCTGCATTCCGCCGCTGCGTGAGCGGACCAGCGACATCGAGCCGCTGGCGCGGCACCTGCTGGCGCGCTTCACCGCGCTGCACCACAAGCGGCTGGACGGCTTCAGCGACCGCGCGCTGCAGGCGCTGTCACGCCACGGCTGGCCGGGCAATGTGCGGGAGCTGGAGAACCTGGTCGAGCGCGGCGTGATCCTGGCGGCGCAGGGCGGCGTGGTCGAGGCCGAGCACCTGTTCCCCAACCAGCCCGAGGTGGCGCACGACGGCATCGACCCGCAGGGCCGGCTGGCGCGCCGTGCGCCGCAGGACGAACAGCAGCTCTGCGAGCGTGTGCTCGACAGCGGCATGCCGATCGAGGCGCTGGAGGCGCAGGTGCTGGCGCTGGCCGTGGAACGCAGCCGCGGCAACCTCTCGGGCGCCGCGCGCTTGCTCGGCCTGACGCGGGCCCAGCTGGCCTACCGGCTCAAACGGGAAAACGGAGACAACGACTGAAGGGAGAGCCCATGCTGCAAGACCTGCTTCAACCCGCGCACGCCGCCGGCCCGGCGCTGCGCAGCGAGGAACCCGAACCGCGCACCCTGACCGAACGCGCCTACCGCGCGTTGCGCCACGACATCGTGTGCGGCGAACTGCGACCGGGGCAGCGGTTGCGGGTCGAGCACCTCAAGGATCACTACGGCGTCGGTGCCGGCACGCTGCGTGAAGCGCTGGCGCTGCTGGTCTCCGACGCGCTGGTGACGGTCGAAGGCCAGCGCGGCTACCGCGTCAGTGCGGTGTCGCTGGACGACCTGCGCGATCTGACCGATACCCGGGTGCGGCTGGAGACCGAAGCGTTGCGGCAGTCGATCCGCCTGGGCGACGCCGCCTGGGAGGCGTCGGTGCGCGCCGCGTTTGCGCAGCTCAGCGCTGCCGAAGAGGGCGGCGCCAGCCGCGACCCCGAGCACTGGGAGCAGGCCAACCGCCACTTCCACGAAACCCTGATCGCAGGCCACAACTCACCTTGGACACGGCACCTGCTGGACATCCTCTACCGCCATGGTGAACGTTACCGCCACATCGCGATCCGCATCGGCGCGACGCCGGGTTTCGACCGCGATGTGCACGCCGAACACGAGGGCATCTTCCTGGCGGCCATGGCGCGCCAGGAAGCGCGCGCCGCGCTGGCGCTGGAAGCCCACATCCGCCTGACCTGCGACATCCTGACGCGGCACGCGGCCGAAGCGGGCCGGCCGCTGCAGGCCGCCTGAGGCCTCAGCTGCCCAGCGCCGGGAACAGCTTGGTCAGCCCGGCGGCCATCACCTCCACCGCCAGCGCGGCCAGGATCAGGCCCATCAGCCGGGTCATCACGTTGATGCCGGTCTGGCCCAGGAAGCGGGCAATCGGCTTGGCCGCGGCGAAGCAGATGGCCGTGGCCAGCGCGATGACGACGCCATAGCCCACCAGGGCGGCGTGTTGGAAAAAGGTCTTGGCCTGGTCGGCGTAGATCACCACCGTGGACATGGTGGCCGGGCCGGTGAGCAGCGGAATCGTCAGTGGCACCACGGCGATGGAGGCCTTGGTGCCGGCGTCGTCCACCTCGCTCTTGGTGGCCTTGGCCTCGGCAGGCTGGGCGTTCAGCATGGACAGCGCCGAGGTCAGCAGCAGCATGCCGCCGCCCACCTGGAAGCTCGCCAGCGAGATGCTGAAGAACTCCAGGATCTGCAGGCCGATCACCGCGCAGGTCGCGATCACCGCGAACGCGCTGAACGACGAGATCAGGATGGTGCGCTTGCGCTGCGCCGAACTGAAGCCCTGCGTGTAGTGGATGAAAAACGGGACGATGGCCAGCGGGTTGACGATGGCCAGCAGGGTGATGAGGGGCTTGAAATCCATCCCGCTATTGTGCGGGCGGGGCGGCGGGTGGGGGTGCTTTCAGCCGGAACATCCCGTACCCCTCCATGTGCAGCACCTTGTCGCCGTTCTGGTTGAACATCTCCCAGATGGTGCGCACCAGGCCCACGTCGGGGCGTTTGTTCATCGGTCGCTTTTCGGTGATGGTGTGCTGCAGCCGCAGCACGTCGCCGGGGTAGACCGGCTTGGTCCACTTCAGGCTTTCCAGCCCGGGCGAGCCGAGGCTGGACGTCTGGTGGAGGAAGTTGGTCACCATCAGCCGCATCGCCATGGCGCAGGTGTGCCAGCCGCTGGCGCTCAGGCCACCGAACACCGAGGCTTTGCCGCCCTCATCGCTCAGGTGGAAGGGCTGCGGGTCGAACTGGCTGGCAAACGCGATGATCTCTTCCTTGGTCGGCGAGATCGTGCCCAGGTCGCGCACCTGGCCAATCTCCAGGTCTTCCCACCAGATCTGGATGTGCGGGCTGTTCTCGGGTGTTGTCGCGGTCATGGTCCTAGCGTCCTCCTGAGACGTCGATCAGGGACATGGTGGTGTAGCTCGCAGCATCCGACAGCAGCCAGACGATGGCCTGCGCCACCTCGTCGGCCGTGCCGCCGCGCTGCATGGGCACCTGGTGCTTGAGCTGGTTCACCCGGTCGGGGATGCCGCCCGAGGCGTGGATCTCGGTTTCGATCAGGCCCGGTCGCACCGCGTTGACGCGGATGCCGTCGCCGGCCACTTCCTTGGCCAGTCCGATGGTGAAGGCGTCGATCGCACCCTTGGCCGCCGCGTAGTCCACGTACTGTCCGGGCGCACCCAGCCGCGCCGCGGCGCTGGACAGGTTGACGATGGACCCGCCTTCGCCGCCGTGCCGAGTGCCCATGCGCCGCACCGCTTCGCGCGCGCAGAGCATGGAACCGATCACGTTGATGTCGAACATGCGTTTCCAACGCGCCACGCCCATGTCTTCGACCCGCGCCGTCACGTCCACCACGCCCGCGTTGTTGACCAGCCCGGTCAGCCGGCCGAGTTTGGCGTCCACCTTCTCGAACATGCGCAGCACCTGGGCCTCGTCGGCCACGTCGGCCTGTACCGTGATGGCCGTGCCGCCGCCGGCGCGGATGCTGCGCACCACCTCGTCGGCGGCCAGCGAGTTGCCGCGGAAGTTCACCGCCACCGCCCAGCCCTGGCGCGCCGCCAGCAAGGCCGTGGCCGCGCCGATCCCACGGCTGCCGCCAGTGACCAGCAAAACCTTGTTGTCCATCGCACCGTCTCCTGCAAACGTTCCCGAACAGCGGTACAACCGCGTCTGCCGGAACATAACGCAGCGCCGGGTGCCCCGCCCGTCGCCGACCGGACCCACAACAACTTGCCAATCGGAGACTTCATGGGAACCTTTGTCCAGCTCACCGCCGCTGACGGCTTCACCTTCCCCGCCTACGTGGCCCAACCCGCGGTCCAGTCCAAGGGCGGCCTGGTCGTGCTGCAGGAGATCTTCGGCGTCAACAGCCACATCCAGGCTGTGGCCGACGGTTACGCTGCCGACGGCTATTTCGTCGTCGCCCCGTCCACCTTCCACCGCGTCAAGTCCGGCGTCGAGCTGGGTTACACCGAGGCCGACATGGGCACCGGCTTCGCGCTCAAGACAGCCGTCGAAGCCCTGCCCGCGCCCGGCGTGATGGCCGACATCCAGGCCGCCATCCGCCACGCGGCGCAGGGTGGCAAGGTCGGCATCGTGGGCTACTGCTGGGGCGGCCTGCTCACCTGGCGCAGCGCCTGCGAACTCGTGGGCCTGACCGCCGCCGTGCCCTACTACGGCGGCGGCATGACCACCCCGGCCGAGGTGGCGCGCCGGCCCCAGGTGCCGGTGCTGGCCCACTTCGCCGAAGAAGACAAATGGATCCCGCTGGACAGCGTGCAGGCCTTCAGCCGGGCCCACCCGGGCGTGACGGTGCACACCTACCCGGCCCACCACGGCTTCAACTGCGACCAGCGCGCCAGCTGGAACGCCGACGCCGCACGCCTGGCGCGCGAACGCACCCTGGCCTTCCTGCAGCAGCAGCTGGGCTGACCGCCATGGCCCGGCGCTGGCCCCTGACCGCTGTGCTGGCCTGGCTGCCGCTCACGGCGGTGCAGGCCCAGGCGCCCTACGGCGGGCCCCTGTTCGACGCCCACCTGCACTACAACGACGAGGCCTGTGTGCAAGAACAGGCCGACCCGGCCTGCCCGCACCCGCTGGAAGACGTGCTGGCCCGCATGCAGCGCAACGGGGTGCGCGGCATCGTCGCCAATTCACGCCCCAACGATGGCACGCGCGCCCTGGCTTCCGCCACCGAGCAGACCCGTGCCGCCGGTGTGGCGGTGGTGCCCTTCATCCGCCTCTACCGCAACCGGGCGGACTACAACAACTGGTTCCGCGACCCGAGCATCGTCGAGCTGGTGCAGGCCGAGCTGGCCCGCGGCACACCTGCCGGCCCCTACCGCGGGCTGGGTGAATTCCACCTCTACGACAGCGCCAACGCCGACGGCCCGGTGGCCCGCCAGCTGATGGCCCTGGCCGATGACAAGGGCCTGGCCATCCTGGCCCATGTGGACGACGTCGCCATCGACCGGCTCATGGCCCACACCCGCTCCAAGGGGCAGATCGATCCGCCGTCGGGCAGGGCCAGGGTGGAGCGCGCGGACCCGGGGTTCCGGCTGATCTGGGCCCACACCGGCATCGGTGGCACGCCGGTGCAGAAAGTCGAAGAGCTGCTGGCCCGTTACCCCCGGCTCATGGCCGAACTGTCCTACCGTCCCGGCCTGACCTGCGACGGCGGCCAGCTCTGCCCCGAATGGCGGACCCTGCTGCTCAAGTACCCGGACCGCTTCCTCATCGGCTCCGATACCTGGATCAACCTGCGCTGGCTGCATTACGACGACCTCATGCAGGGCTACCGGCTCTGGCTCGGCGCGTTGCCGGCCGACGTGGCGCGCCGCATCGCCTGGTTCAACGGTGCCCAGCTCTTCGGCCTTACCCCATCGTTGCGCTGAAACCCGCGACGGGCGTGCGAAAATGCATCCAATAGTGTTCAAACCACGGTCCAGGGAGGACCCCGCATGCCGACCCCGATTCCGGACACGGGCAGCCTGGCTTCAGGCCTGCTCGACGCTTTCACCGCCCTGTTCAACAGCCAGACGCGCCTGTACCGGCTGCAGGCCGAAGGCGAGGCTGATGGGTTGCTGGTGGAGAGCTGGAGCCAGCGCGAGGGCCTGAGCCAGCCCTGGGAACTGCAGATCAGCACGCTCTCGACCGACGCGCGGCTGGACATCCACGCGATGCTGGGCCAGAAGCTCACGCTGCTGACCAAGCTGGCCGACGGCAGCAGCGAACATCCGCGCAGTGGCATCGTCACCCAGGCCGTTGCCGTGGCCGCTGACGGCGGCTTTGCCCGCTACCAGCTCACCGTGCGGCCCTGGCTGGCCCTGCTGGCCTACGGCGCGCGCAGCGCGGTCTGGCAAGAAAAGTCCCTGCCCGAAATCATCGACAGCGTCTTCGGTGCCTACAGCCAGCACGCCGCCTGGGCCTGGAGCCCCTGCGCCCAGCAGCACCTGGCGCACAGCCACCAGGGCGGGCACCGCAGCTACACGGTGCAGTACCGCGAATCCGATCTGGCCTTCGTCTCGCGCCTGCTCGCGCGCGAAGGCCTGGTCTACCGCTTCGAGGTGGACGAACAAGCCCCGCTGGGCCACAAACTCGTGATCCTGGCCGACACCAGCCAGACGGCCAGCTGCCCCGAAGACACCACCAGCGCCGCATCGGGCGGCATCCGCTTCCACCGCGCCTCGTCGCAAGAACAGCAGGACGCCATTCAGGTCTTCGGCGGCCTGCGCCAGCTGCAGGCCGCCGTCTCCGTCACCAGCGTCTGGGACTACAAGCGCAAAGGGCCCGTCACCGCCAGCGTGCCCACCGCAGCGGCCTTCGGTGGGCCCAACGCCCCGCGCATCGGCCAGTTCGACCCCCAGCCCGACTATCGGTTTGCCAACGAAGCCGACGCCCAGCGCGCCATGACCCTGGCGCAGGAAGCGCTGGAGGCCCGGCACAAGACCTGGATCGGGCGCTCGACCGTGCGCACCTTTGGCGCCGGCACCCAGTACCGGCTCACGCAAAGCACGCTGGACGTGCTGGCCTCGCTCAAGAACGGCCAGCACACCCAGGACCAGACCCGCTTCCTGCTCACCCAGGTGATCCACGCGGGCATCAACAACCTGCCCAAAGACCTGAGCGCGCGCATCCTGCACGCCCTGAGCGACCCGGCCCAGCCCGACGAACCGCAACACCCGCCGCTGGCCGACTGGGTGCCCGAAGAAGTGCGCAGCCGCGCCGCGCTGCAAGGCTACGGCAACCAGTTCGAAGCCATCCGCGCCTACGTGCCCTGGCGCCAGGCGCTGTACGACGATCGCGGCCACGCGCTGCACGCCACCCCCACCCCCGGCGGCCCGCTGCTGGCCACCGTCGTCGGCCCCCATGGTGAAACCTCCGCATCCGGCGCAGGCGAGATCCACACCGACCGGCTCGGGCGCATCCGCATCCGCTACGAATTCCAGGACGGCCAGGCGCAGACGCAGCCCGCCAACAGCAGCAACGCCAGCACCTGGGTGCGCGTGCTGCAGCGCTTTGCCGGCCCCGGCATGGGCTGGCAGTTCATCCCCCGCGTGGGCCAGCAGGTGCTGGTGGACTTCATGGACGGCGTCATCGAACGCCCCGTTGTCATCGCCGCGCTCTACAACGGCCAGGGCGAAGCCGGCACCGCGCCCACCCCTGGCGGGCAAGGGGCCGAAGCGGACAAGACCCCCCTGGCCCAGAGCAGCGACCACCGCCCCGGCGCGCAAGGCAATCGCATCGGCACCGGCCACAGCCCCGCCTGGCACGGCGCCGGCGCGGCCGCCGCCACTGCAGGCGCCAACGGCCAGGCCAACGCCAGCGCCTTGAACGGCATCAAGACCCAGGAATTCGGCGGCACGGGCTACAACCAGCTCGTCTTCGACGACAGCAACGGCCAGCTGCGGGTGCAACTGGCCACCACCCAGCACGGCACCCAGCTCAACCTGGGGCACCTCATCCACCAGGCCGACAACCACCGCGGCAGCCTGCGCGGGGCGGGCTTTGAACTGCGCACCGACGCCTACGGCGCCCTCCGCGCCGCCAGCGGCGTGCTGCTGACCACCTACGGCCCCACGGGAACAGGTTCAACCGGCACGGGTGAAGCGACCAAAGAACCTGCCCTGGACAACGCCGCCGGCATCGCCCTGGCAGCGCAACTCAAGACCCTGGGCCAGAGCTTCAACCAGGCCGCCGGCACGCACCAGATCACCCAGCTGGCCGCCCACATCGGCAGCCAGAACGCCAACCAGAGCAGCCTGGCGCCCGAAGGCGCAAAACCCGAAGCCACCCTGGCCGCCTGGCACACCAGCGTCAAAGGCATGGTCCAGGCAGCGAGCTTCGATCAGGCCAAGGGCGATGCGAGCAACAAGACCACCGACACGGCCAACACCAACGTCCCCAGCAGCGCCGACCCCATCATCGCCATCGAAGCCAAGGCAGGCTGGGCCCAGACCGCCGGGCAAGACGTGCAGATCAGCGCGGCCGAGAACATCACCCTGGCCAGCGGACAGGACAGCCACTGGGCCACGGGTGGTGCCTACCGCCTGCACACCGGCCAGAGCATCGGCATGCTGGCCGGTGCCGTTCAACCCGGAACAGAGGCGGCAGGCAAAGGCATCACGCTCATCGCCGCGCAAGGCGACACGCAGATCCAGGCGCAGAGCGACAGCCTGCAGATCGCGGCCAAGCAGCAGCTGAGCATCCAATCGGAAACGGCCAACATCGACTGGGCCGCGGCCAAGAAGATCACCCTGGCCACGGCCGGCGGCGCCAGCATCGTCATCGAGGGCGGCAACATCACCGTGATGTGCCCGGGGACCATCACGGTCAAGGCCAGTGCGAAGAGCTTTTCGGGGCCGGCACAGATGTCACCGGACATGCCTGAGTTTCCGAAGGCCAGCATGGTCGTGCCGATGAAGCTCTCCTTCTTCAATTCACCTTTGGGCATGAATGCAGCCTGGTCCGGTATGCCATACAGGGTCTACGCCAATGGCGCATTGATCAAGCAAGGCGTGATCGATGACAGCGGCCAAGTGGATTTGATGCACTCGCCAGCGATCCAGTCGTATCGCGTTGAACTGGCCAACGGCATGAAGTACGAAATGCCGGTGGTGGACAACTACCGCAATGGTGTCGAGGGGCCGCTTGCCAGCCAGGGGATTTTCAAAGGCAAGGCAAGCGCCAGCAGAACGGGTTCACGCACGGACTATGTGGATGCCCTCAAAGGAATCTCACGTCCCTGATCCTGCACCCGACGTTCTCTTCCATTGCAGAGGCATCCGTTCATTCATATGTCAAAGACTGTCACCATCGCCCTTCCCCGAGGTGGGACCTTGAGCGCCCAAGGCACGTCGCCCTGGTTTCTTGACACGGCCGAGTACCCAGAGAAGGCGGCCACATTTGGGCTGCTGATCAACGGCGAAGAAGCCTTCCGGGCAGTTCATCAAGCCATCGCTTCCGCCAAGAAGTCGGTCTGCATCATCTGCTGGGGCTTTCAGCCCAGCATGTATTTCATTCGTGATGGAAAGAGCCCCTGCATCGGCGACTTGCTGGAGCAGAAGGCCCGTGCAAACGTCAAAGTTCGCGTGCTTTGCTGGTCCAACGATGTTCCGCTGGTGCCCGGTACCGTCGGCGTGACCGGGGCGGCCGGAGAAGCCAACATCCCCGGGCGACGCGACCTGGCCATCAAGGACAAACTCGCCGGGATGACGGAGGAGCAGTTTGAGTACAACCAGGATTGGTTTACCCAGTACGACGCCAACACCGACCACTACCTCCAGCGGACCGCACGCGGGCTGTATCGCCGCGCCACTGACGATGCGTCGATGAAAAACCTGGTGTTTCGCAGCCGCGATTTCAGTGCACCGGACAGAGCGGTCATTGCGGCGCACAGGTACCTGGACAAGGGCGTTTCCAAGACCACCCGTTCGGTGCTGGCAGCCTTTGCCTCGCAGCATCAGAAGATGGTGTTGGTCGATCACGAAAGTGCCACCGACGCCATTGGCTTTGTGATGGGGCACAACATGCTGGACTGGTACTGGGATACCAACGACCACAGCATGAAAGGCAGACCTTTTGCACCCAATCGCGGCGCCAATGCGCCGTTGCCGCGAGAAGACTTCTCTTCCCGGGTGACCGGTCCGATTCTGGTGGACCTGTACGACAACTTCCAGGCCGCGTGGAACAAGGCCTTGCTGGATGCTCCCGGATTCGCTGTGCCGGACCCGATGCCGGCCAGGACCACCGTCAAGTACAAGCAAAACCCCCGCGGTGCCGACGTCCCCTTGACGGCACAGATCGTCAGAACGCAAATCCAGGCCAGGCCTGCGGCGCGGCACATACAGGACGCCTACCTGCAAGCGGTGGGCAACGCCACCCAGTGCATCTACATCGAGAACCAGTACTTTCGCTGGCCGCCCTTTGCCGAACGCATCAAGGCCCACGCCAAGGCCATGGCCGGCTGGGGGCGCTCGCCGGAAGAGCATGGCAGCCTGTACCTGTTCGTCATCACCAACACTTCAGAAGATGGCATGGGTGCCGGTGCCAACAACACCCAGCGCATGCTCGAGAGCCTGGGGCGTGGCGGCTCACTGCCCGCCGCCACGCGCGACGCGCGCATTGAGCGCGGCGAACTGCCGGCCTCCCAGGTAGAGCAGTACAAACAAAAACAAGCCGCAGTGGACGCAGCAGAAGCCGACCTCAAACGGGCCCATGCAGAGCGCACAGCCATCGACAACGACGTTCGGTTGCTGGCCGGATCACCGGGGACCGCACAAGCCATCACCCAGCGTTACGAAGGCGTCAATGCCCGCATTCAGGCCGCTGAAGAGCGCAGGGCGGCAGCGCAAAAGTCCCTGGACGAATGGAGCACCGAGACGATTTCTGCCAAGGAGCTCAAGACACCGGGTCTCAAGACCTTGGTCTGCCGCCTGGTCGCACCCGACACGGCCAAAGGTGCGCCGTGGGTGGAAACCTACATCCATGCCAAACTGATGATCATCGACGACGCCTTCATGACCCTGGGCAGCGCCAACATCAACACCCGCAGCATGGCCAGCGACAGCGAACTCAACATCCTGCACGACCGGCCCGAGGTGTCCAAGCCGACACGGCAGACCTTGTGGGATTTGCATACGCGTAACTATGGGGGGCAACGCATTGCGGACATGTCCTTGAAAGATGCGTATGGCGCTTGGGAAGACATCATGGAAAAAAATCTAGAAAACCGTAGGAAGGCACTTGCCCCGGTGGCACCACTTGACGCATTCCTCCGCCTGGACCCCAGCCGCAAGGACCTAGATTGAGATTTCCACTCGCATGAGCACTGACAAAGCCCTGGCTCGTCGCCGCAAGCCTTTGGTTGTTGCGGTCATCGCTCTGGTCCTGGTGGCCGCGGGCGCTTGGGCGGTGCAGCACCACTACTTTCCCAAGGACACCCGCATGACCGTCCCCGCCACGCCCGACATGGCTCAACTCAAGGTGGATCTGGCCTTCACCTGTGCCCACGAGAAAGACCGCATTCCGCCACGCGACCCCGAGGCCGAGCAGCTCTACCAGCACGCCCGCTGGTTGCGCCAGGCCAACCTGCTCAAGGAAGACCCGGCGGCCTACCCGCCGATCGAGCGCTTGCTGCGCATCGCCACAGCCTACGGTCACGACAAGGCCAATCTGGCCTTGCGCGACATGCTTAAGAATGGCCAGGCCCAGAGCAGCAACTACATCAAGGAGAGCGTCGATCTCGTCGAAGACCTGGTGAAACGCGGCATCCCCGGTGGGTACTACGACATGGGGCAGTACCTGATGGAGGGCTTCGGTGTGGTGGGGGACTTCGATTTGGCCCTGCGCTACTACCGTAAGGCGGCTGACATGGGTAGCCCGGATGCACAGTTCCTCATCGGGGACAAGCTGGTGGATGCTACGAAACACTCCCCGGAAATCGTGAAAATTGGCTTGGGAATGTACCAATGTGCCGCTGAGCAAGGTCATCCTTTAGCTGCCTTCCGATGGGGGGGGTACGTTGCTGATGAAACTCCGCAAGTTGCGATGAGAGCCTATCAATTGGGTGTAAAGGCTGGGAACTCATTGGCTGCGCGGAGACTTATGAACGGCTTTACCAACACAAATCCGTCTGTTGGTTTCTACCTAGGCCAAACCCAGGCCGACCCTGAGCGCGCCCGTCGTTACGAAATCATTGGCTCGTTCCTGTCCGACTACGACTACCGCGACCCCAAAGTCCCCGAGATCGACCAGATCGTGCCGCTGCCCCCGGCCAAGCTGCCGCCCTGGGACGGCAAGTTCCAGTGGCTCGAAGCGCACAAGGCCAACGTGCCGCCACCGCTGCCCAGCGAAGCGCGCATCGCCGAGATGGCCAAAGCCAAGGGTCTGGACCCGAAAACCGGGCGGGTGTTGAAGACGGGAAAGTGAAAGGTGTTTTTGGGGGGATGGTTCCGTCCCATGTGAGGTTTCTGCCGCTGCTCGCGGGCTTGCTTCTGTGCGGCTGCAACCCAAAGGAAACCCGCATGAAAGACGTCGAAGGCATCCCTTCCAAGCTGCAGGATCAACTGGCTTTCACCTGCTCGCACGAGAAGGACCGCATCCCGCCCCGCGACCCGGAGGCCGACCAGCTCTACGTGCACGCCCGCTGGCTGGTCAAGGGCAACATCCTCAAACAGGATCCGGCGGCTTACCCGCCCATCGAGCGGCTTCTGCGCATTGCCACGGCCTACGGGCACGACAAGGCCAACATCGAATTGCGCCAGATGGTGCAGACCGGCAAGACCGGCAGCGAGGACCCGGCTTCTGAAGTGATCGACCTCACCGAAGAGCTGATCGCACGTGGCATCCCCTCGGGCTACTACGCCATGGGCTGGTATCTGGAGCGTGGATATGGCGTCAAGCAGGACCCGGAGCTGGCGCTGCAGTACTACCGCAAGTCAGCCGACTTGGGCAGTCCGGAAGGGCAGTATCTGGTGGGAGGCAAGTTGTCGGACGAGTCCAAGTTCGGGAAAGAAGCGGCATCCATTGGTGACGCCATGATTCGTTGTGCTGGTGACCAACGACATGCCAAAGCAGCTAACGAGTTTGCCATCTACATGCGTATGCTTGGTCAGCATGCAGACGCCATGAAGTACTTCCAGATCGCTGGAGCTGAAGGTTTGGCTGTGGCACCTTCAAGTCTTTCGGATGCCTTCAGCGTCAAAGATCATGCCGACCCCACGTGGGGCCTGGGCCAGCCTGCTGACGCGGAGCGCGAGGCGCGTTACTACAAGATTTCCGACTTTCTGTCGGACTACGACTACCTCAACGCCAAAGTCCCCGAGATCGACCAGATCGTCCCGCTGCCCCCGGCCCAACTGCCGCCCTGGGACGGCAAGTTCCAGTGGCTCGAAGCGCACAAGGCCAACGTGCCGCCACCGCTGCCCAGCGAAGCGCGCATCGCCGAGATGGCCAAAGCCAAGGGCCTGGACCCGAAAACCGGGCGGGTGTTGAACGCTGGAGGCAGGTCTTGAAGAACATGCTCCGTGAGTCAAGGGCGTTGTTGCTGGCCGGGACGATCCTTTGTTTATTCGGGTGGTTTGCTGGTGTCGTGGGCCTCATGCCCGGGATGTCCGCAAGTGGAATGGGCGGGGGTGGAGGGTGGGACAGGCTTGAACCGTTCAGAGTTGCGGGCACGCTGCTGCTTGCTATCGCTTTTTTGCTGGGGTGTGCGGCGACTGGCGTCGCTTGGACCGTGCAAACCCCCGCGCTGCGGTCATGGGGGCGCGTCTTGATCACCCTGGGTTCCGGTTTCGTCCTGCTCATTTCTGGCGGCATGTTGCTTTTTCTGGCGGCCGTCCAGTTTGGCTTGTAGGTTTGGGCTAGGTCCTCGCCGCCATCCGCCTTCCACCGCCTCTTCAGGGAAGCCCGTAGGCGTCGATGCGCGCCTTGATCGCCTGGACGATCTGCTCATCGCTGACCTGTATGTGCAGAGTCGCAGGTGCGGTCACCCGAAGACTGTTCATGTGCGTGATGCCGTAGAGGAACTGGTTTTCATAGAAGGTGCGCAGCGCCTTGTATCGGGCATCTGTGTTGTAGGTGCCGTCGCTCACGCGGTGCCCGGGGCGCATGGCGATGTCGCTTTCCACCTGTTGCAGGCACCGCTCGCAACCCAGGTTCGCACCCTGGACCCAGGCGCGATGTGCATCGACCCAGCGGCCCTCATGCCAGGCCAGTCGCGCGATGCCGTCGTATGCCGAGGGCTCCCCCTGCGCCGCGGCGCAATCGAGCATTTGTTTTGCCATGGGCCTGAGCGCCAGATCGTGTGTGCCGAGGTTGTAGCCCACGCTGGCCATCGCGTTCGGGTTGCCTCGCTCGATGGCGGCTTTGAGCAAGGCGGTGCGTTGCGGAATGTCTTCATACATTCCACCGTTCCATTCGACGATGGCGTGCACGGCAATCGGCAGGCCACTCCTGGCGTGGGCATAGAGGCGATCCGCAAAGGGTTTGAATTCGCTCTCGCGGCCGCGGTTGGCCCAGAGACCCCAGATCACATCGAGGTAGTCGGCGCGCCAGCTGCCGGCCGCTATGGCCGCCTGGAGCAAGGACAAGCGTTGCTGCTTCTGTTGCGCGTCCGGCGAGTCGTGCTGGGCTGCGTACTGGAGGAAGCGATCGAATCGAGTCTTGGCCTCCTGCGTCTCCTCATCCTGAAAGTCTGCTTCCTTCCGGCATTTGAATTGGTAGCCGCGAAACGCCTTGATCTCGCCGTTGTCCGTGTTGCCTGAAACGCGAGCTTCGGCGCTGAGTTGCAGCCGGTTGTATCGGATGAGGTCGCGCTCCAAAGCGCTGGTCGCGCTGGCGGGGCCATTGGCTGCACAGCAAAAGAAGAGCACAGTGGCAAGCAGGGTTCGCGGTTGCACGGGCTTGATCAGGGAAGTAATGACGGCGGCGATCTTACGGTCCATGCCTGTGTGCACCCATGGGCCCTTGTGTTCCCGGTCCCCTCTCGTGAGGATGGCCTCAGCAGCCTCTCCGCTCACCCATGAGGCAAACTCCCGCCTCAGACCATGCCCCGCCGCATGGCGCACAGGGAGCCTTCCAACATGCCTTCACCATCCGCCCAGCGCCGTGCCGCGCTGGACCTTGCCGCACACCATCAACTCACCGGATCGGGTCTCGCGCAGCTGCGTGCTGCGCTGGGGCTTGAGCAGGCCTTGCCCAGCCTGCAGCCGGCCGGCCTTTCGCGCGGCGTCATGGTACTGGCCGCCGCACTCGGCGGGCTGGGCCTGCTCATGTGGCTGGCCGCCAACTGGGGTGAGATGAGCCACCTGCTGCGATTTGGCCTGTTGCAGTTCCTGGTGTTGGTCATGGCCGTGGGTGCGTGGCTGCGGCCGCGCTGGCGCGCGCCGCTGGGTTTGCTGGCCTTCGTCGCCACGGGTGGCCTGTTCGCTTTCTTCGGCATGACCTACCAGACCGGGGCCGATCCCTGGCAGCTGTTTGCCCTGTGGGCGGTGCTGACCCTGCCCCTGGCCGTGGCCGTACGCAGCGATGTGCTCTGGGCGCCCTGGTTGCTGGTCGCCATGGTCGGCATCTCGCTGTGGACCCACACCCAGGCCGGTCACCAGTGGTGGCCGCGGCCGGGGCGGGCATGGCCCTACGCCGTGCAGTGCCTGCTGGCGGGGCTGCTCGTGGCCGGCGTGAACGCCGGGCCGGTGGCACGCCTGGTCGGCGTGGGCCTGTGGGGCCGCCGCACGGCCATGGTGCTGTGGCTGGCCATGCTCGTGCCGGTCTCCAGCTACGCCCTGTGGCAGTCCGACCTGGGCTGGTTGTTCCTGCTCGGCGCCGCCCTCACCGCGGCGCTGGCCTGGGTGCTGTCCCGGCCGGTCTGGTGCGATGTGTTCTCCCTCAGCGCCGTCATGCTTGGCGCCAACGTGCTGTTGTTCTCGGGCGTGCTTCGCTTGCTCGGCGGTGATGGCCGGTTCGACTGGATCGGCAGCATGTTCCTGCTGGCCCTGGTGATGGC
Source organism: uncultured Hydrogenophaga sp. (assembly GCA_964550405.1). Lineage (GTDB taxonomy): Bacteria > Pseudomonadota > Gammaproteobacteria > Burkholderiales > Burkholderiaceae_C > Hydrogenophaga. The sequence goes on from CAZJZD010000023.1 coordinate 29,230, forward strand.
CGCTGCGCTGGCCGGTACCGGCCGCTGGGTGATGCACGTGGCCAAGGCGGCCGCAGGGCAGGAGCGGTCGACATGAACCACAGCCAACACACCCCACACGACCCGCGCCAGCAGGTGCTGGACACGGCCTGCCAGCTCGGCCTGATCGACCGGCCCGGCAGCGGCACCCCCGACGAGGCCACCACCCCGACGCCCTGGCCTCTGCGGCTCCTGTTCGGCCTCGGTGGCTGGCTGGTCGCCCTGCCCATGCTCGGCATGCTGGGCCTGCTGCTCATCGACAGTTTTGATGATCTCGGCGGCCTGGTCTGGGGCCTGCTGTTGCTGGTCCCCGCCGTGCTGCTGCTGCGCCGACACCCGGGCCTGTTTGCCGAGCAGCTGCTGGTGGCCCTGCTGGTTGCGGGCAGCCTGCTGTGCGGTTTCAGCGTGGGGAGCGAGGCCAGCCTGTCCGCCGGGCTGGCCACCTTGGGTGCCCTGTGCGCCGTCCTGCCCTGGCTGCTGCCGCAGGCCTGGCTGCGCAGCGCGCTGGGGGCGGGGGCCGCCGTCGCTCTGGGCCTGGCCATCACCTCGGACGACGACTTCAACCTGCACCGCCACGGTGACCTCGGCCTGGCCTGGTGGGTGCTGCACGCCTGGGTGCTCATCGCCGGCATCGGGCTGCGCGTGGCCGACGGCGGGCTCGATACCGGCATCCCCGCGCGGGGGCTGCAACGCCTGGATGACATCGCCTCCGGCTGGATGCTGGCCTGCCTCGTCGGCCTGGCCGTGTTCAGCGGCATGAGCTTCCTCGTCGTCGGCGTCCTGGACCCCGGCGACACGGGTTCGCTCACCTGGGCCCACCTGCCGCATTGGATGTCCTGGGCCTCTGCGGGTCTGACGCTGTGCGCGGGCGCCGGGCTGGCCTGGCGGGCGCCCATGCTGCGCCGTGCCTGGCTGGGCGGGGTGGTGCTCACCGTGGCCGCGCTGGCCTGGTGGGTGCCCATGCTCGGTGGCATTCTGTGCGCGCTGGCCCTGTTGTTGGCCACTCACCGGCCCGTGCTCGCGGGCGCCGCTGCCGTGGCCGCCGCCTGGGCGGTCGGCGCCTTCTACTACGCCCTGGTGCTGCCTCTGGCCGACAAAGCCCTGCTGCTGGTCGTGCTGTCGCTCCTGCTGCTGGGCCTGGCCGCCTGGGGCCGGCGCGATGCCGGTGTGACCACCACGACCACCCCCGACGCTGCGGTCAGCCCTCCGGCGCCGTCAACCGGTCGCGGCCCCTGGCGCTGGGGCATGGTCGTGACGGCCGCGCTGGTGCTGCTGGTCGCCAACATCGGCATCTGGCAGAAAGAGCAACTCATCCGCCATGGCGAGGTGCTGTTCATCCCCCTGGCACCGGCCGATCCCCGTTCCCTCATGCAGGGCGACTTCATGCGACTGGACTTCGTCGGCTGGGGGCTGGCGTCCACCGACGAGGATGCTGCCACTGCCCACCTCGTGCTACGGCGCGAAGCGCAAGGCATCGCCCGCCCGGTGCGTATGGATGATGGCACCGCGCCCCTGGCCGACGGCGAAATCCGCCTGCCCCTGACCCACAAGGCCGGCCGCTGGGTGCTGGTCACCGACGCCTTCTTCTTCAAGGAAGGCGAAGCCCAGCGCTGGGAAGCGGCCCGGTTCGGTGAATTCCGCATCGACCCCTCCGGCCGCGCCCTGCTGGTGACCCTACGCGGGGAAAACCTCGCGGGGTTGTGAGTCTCCTCTTTGTGTCCCCTGCGGGCGCAGTTCCTCCGGGCCTGCCGGGATTCATCGCGCCGGCAGAAGACTTTCCAGGAACGCTTTGATCGCCTCGTCCGGGATGCGTGCCATGTCGGTGTGGCAGGCCACATTGATGATGCGCTGGTAGATGTCCTGCGCCACGGGCTGGGCATCCAGCGGGAAGTAGTACTTGCGCGCGGGAATGGACGGCTCGGCGGGCAGTGCCGTGGGGCGGTCGAACAGGAAGGGCACATTCGCCGGAATGCCGGGATGGTCCTGGACATCGCCCAGCACGCCCAGCCCCAGCCCCCTGCCGATGGCGGCGATCCGGTGGAACTGCTCCTGGTAGGTGCGCCGTACCTCCCCGGATTGCTGCAGCCGCATGATCAGGTAGGCGCAGGCGATGTCGGAGATCTTCCCGTTTGTGGCCAGGCGGTTGATCGGGCTGCTGGGCTGCATGTGGCCAAACGCCAGCATGTCCCGGAACAGGGCCGCGTGTTCTTTTTCGACGATGGCGCAGCCCCCTTCACCGAAACCCCAGGGCTTGGTGTGGTGCAGGCTGATGCATTCGTTGCCGATGTGCCCACCCGACTGGAAATCCATGGCCGAATCGGTCAGCAGGATTTTCTGGTGCTTCTCGGCAAAGCGCTGGTAGGGCGTCAGGTCCTTCGTCTGACCAAAAATGTTGGTGACGATGAAGCCGTCGAAATCATCGGGATTGAGCAAATCCAGATCGAGCAGACCGTGCGGATTGCAATCCACGAATTCCGCGGTGTGCAGGACGCCGTCACACGACGAATAGAAGCCAAATGCACAGGTCACCCAGCGCAGCGGCCGCCCGCGCAAATGCTCGTGCATGGACACCAGCGTGTGCAGCGCCACGGTGGCATTGCTGCAAGCCACCACGGCCAGGTGCGCCGGAATGTCCAGTTGCGCTTGCAGCTGCGCTTCCAGCATGTGGCAGAGCGGGCCGAAGTTCGACCATTGATTGGCCTTGGCACTGATCGAGAGCAGATCCTGGATCTGCGCATGGTCAACCGCCTTGTTTTCGATGTAGCGCGGGGGCGTTGTCAACTCGTCTCCCATGGTGCGGCTTCCTCCTGTTTGCAAAACGGTGCTCATGACGGATCAAACTCCGTGCCAACGCCTGGCCGCCACCATTTCAATGCAATGCGCATGATAGATGGGCCGGTCCCGGCAAAATGCCGGGGTGCTCTGAAACAACGACCCCGTTGCGGGCGACCGGACATTTGGCACACCACGGGACCTATGCATACTTCGGGCCAGTTTCCATCCACCCCGTGCCGCCGGCGACGACAGCTGGGCGTGTTGCTCTTGGGCGCGGGCCTGCAGCCGGCCGCCTGGGCGCTGCTCGGTGGCAGCGGACCGCAGCGCCCCGACCTGGCGGCGGCGTGGGCCGGCGTGGGCAGTCTGGACAACGGCCGGGGCGGCCTGTTCACCGCCACGCCGCTGGACGCCCGCCATGTCATCACCGCCGCGCACGTCGTCGCCGGTGCCGATGTGCAGCGGCTCCGGTTCCGTCTGGGGGGTGGGCTGGGCATCGTGTCCGCCGCAACGGCCGTGCACGTGCACCCTGCCTTTCGCGGCATGAAGGCGCACAACCCGCCGGCCGACCCCACCGCGCACCACGATCTGGCCATCGTCCGGCTCGCCGACCCCCTGCCCGAGGCGGTGCCGATCCCGCCGGTGTTCATGGGTGAACTGGCCCGTCGCACCATCACGCTCGTCAGCCACGGCGGTAGCGCCACCCACATCACCCTGGGAGAAAACGTGGTGGACGTCATCTTCCCGGACGAAGCGGGCCGCCCCGCCACCTTCCTGTTCGATTTCGACGGCCCCGATCTGTCCAGCAACCGGTTCGGGCCGGCCTTGAGCGGCAACGCCTCGCTCGGACCCCGGCGCGAAGCGGGCCTGACCGGTGGCGACTCCGGCAGCGCGGTCTTCGTCTATGCCGACGGGGCCTGGTGGCTCGCGGGTATCAACGGCTTTCGCCTGACCTTCGGCCCGAACCCCCAGGCGGACGGGTACGGCACCGCCGGCGGGGGCGTGGTCCTGTCCACCCACGCCGACTGGATCCGATCCGTGGTGGGGCAGGGCTGACGGGGTCCCGGCTCAGTCGAACGTCTCGACCGACGCCAGCGCTACCCCTAGCTGGTCCTTGGCCGAGAGCAGGGGGTCCATGCCGATGTCGGGCCAGCGCACGCCGATGGCCGGGTCGTTCCAGGCGATGCAGCGTTCGTGGCTGGGCGCGTAGTAGTCGGTGGTCTTGTACAGGAAGTCGGCCGATTCGCTGAGCACCACGAAGCCGTGCGCAAAGCCCGGCGGCACCCAGAACTGGCGGTGGTTCTCTTCGCTCAGCTCCATGCCCACCCACTGGCCGAAGGTAGGCGAGCTCTTGCGCACGTCCACCGCCACATCGAACACCGCGCCGCGCACCACCCGCACCAGCTTGCCCTGCGCATGCGGCGGCAACTGGTAGTGCAGGCCACGCAACACACCCTTGGCGCTGCGGCTGTGGTTGTCCTGCACAAAGGGCAGGTCCAGGCCCGTGGCCTCGTTGAAGGCCTTCTGGTTGAAGCTCTCGTAGAAGAACCCGCGCGTGTCGCCGAACACCTTGGGTTCGATCAGCAACACCTCGGGAATCGCCATGCGGGTCACGTTCATCGTTTCTGCTCCTCTTTGAGCAGGCGCTGCAGGTACTGGCCGTAGCCGTTCTTGGCCAGCGGCTGCGCCAGGCGCTCCACCTGCGCTGCGTCGATCCAGCCGTTGCGCCAGGCAATCTCCTCCAGGCACGCGATCTTCAGGCCCTGGCGGTGTTCCAGCGTGGCGATGAACTGCCCCGCCTCCAGCAGGCTCTCGTGCGTGCCCGTGTCCAGCCAGGCGTAGCCGCGCTGCATGATCTGCACGTTCAGCTCGCCCTTGTCCAGGTAGGCCCCGTTCACCGCCGTGATCTCCAGCTCCCCGCGCGCGCTGGGCTTGACGGCCTTCGCAATGTCCACCACCTGCCGGTCGTAGAAGTACAGGCCCGTGACCGCGTAATTGCTCTTGGGCTGCTGGGGCTTTTCTTCAATGCTCACCGCCTTGCCCATCGCGTCGAACTCGACCACGCCGTAGCGTTGCGGGTCCTGCACGTGGTAGGCGAACACCGTGGCGCCGCTGGTCTGCGCGTTCGCGTCCGCCAACAGCCCGGTGAAGTCGTGCCCGTAGTAAATGTTGTCGCCCAGCACCAGCGCGCTGGGGCTGTTGCCCACAAAGTCCGCACCGATGATGAAGGCCTGCGCCAGCCCGTCCGGGCTGGGCTGCACCGCGTACTGCAGGTTCATGCCCCACTGGCTGCCGTCGCCCAGCAACTGGGCAAAGCGTGGCGTGTCCTGCGGCGTGCTGATGATCAGCACATCGCGCATGCCCGCCAGCATCAGCGTGCTCAGCGGGTAATAGATCATGGGCTTGTCGTACACCGGCAGCAGCTGCTTGCTGATGGCCAGCGTGGCCGGGTGCAGCCGCGTGCCGGAGCCGCCGGCCAGGATGATGCCCTTGCGTTGGGTGCTCATGTGGGGTTCCCCATCGTTCAAAGAGTTTCGGTCAGCATGCGCGCCACGCCCTGCTGCCAGGGCGGCAGGCGCAGGCCGAAGGTCTGCTGCAGCCGCGTGGTGTCCAGGCGCGAGTTGTGCGGCCGCTGCGCCGGCGTCGGGAAGGCGCTGGTGGGCACCGGCGCCACTTCCTGCACCGCGAGTTTCAGTTCGGGCTTGATGGCCCGCGCCGTGTCCACCACGTAGCGCGCATAACCGTTCCAGGTCGTCTCGCCGCCGGCGGCCAGGTGGTAGATGCCGGCGTCCTGCGGCCGCTGCAGCAGCTGGCGGATCGCGTGCGCCGTCACGTCGGCGATCAGTTCGGCCCCCGTGGGCGCGCCGAACTGGTCGTCGATCACGGTCAGCCGTTCGCGCTCGGCCGCCAGGCGCAGCATGGTCTTCGCAAAGTTGCCGCCGCGCGCCGCGTACACCCAGCTGGTGCGCAGGATGAGGTGCCGCGCGCACGCCGCCGCAATGGCGCGTTCACCGTCCAGCTTGGTCTGGCCGTACACGTTCAGCGGGCCGGTCGGCGCGCTTTCCACCCAGGGTGTGCTGCCACTGCCGTCGAACACATAGTCGGTGCTGTAGTGCACCAGCGCCGCGCCCACCGCCTGCGCCGCCTCGGCCAGCACGGCCGGGGCCTCAGCGTTCAGCCGGCGCGCCAGGTCGGTCTCGCTCTGCGCCTTGTCCACCGCTGTGTGCGCGGCCGCGTTGACGATCACGTCCGGGCGCAGTGCCATCACGGTCGCCCGCAGGCCGTCCAGGTCCTGCAAGTCGCCGCACAGGCCGCGGGCCGCATCGCCCGCGCGGTCCAGCGCCACCAGCTCGCCCAGGGGGGCCAGGCTGCGTTGCAGCTCCCAGCCCACCTGGCCGTTCTTGCCCAGCAGCAGGATCTTCATGCTGCGCTGCCGGCGTATTGCTTGCTCACCCACTCGCGGTAGGCGCCGCTTTGCACATCGGCCACCCATTGCGGGTTGGCCAGGTACCACTGCACCGTCTTGCGGATGCCGGTCTCGAAGGTCTCGGCCGGCTTCCAGCCCAGCTCGGCTTCGAGCTTGCGCGCGTCAATGGCGTAGCGCCGGTCGTGCCCCGGACGATCGGTCACGTAGGTGATCTGGCTCGCATACGGCTGGCCGTCGGCGCGCGGGCGCAACTCATCCAGCAACGCGCACACCGTCTTGACGATCTCGATGTTGGGCTTCTCGTTCCAGCCGCCCACGTTGTAGGTCTCGCCCAGCCGGCCTTTGGCCAGCACGGTGCGGATGGCGCTGCAGTGGTCCTTGACGTACAGCCAGTCGCGGATCTGCATGCCGTCGCCGTACACCGGCAGCGGCTTGCCCGCCAGCGCGTTGACGATCATCAGCGGGATCAGCTTCTCGGGGAAGTGGTAGGGCCCGTAGTTGTTGCTGCAGTTGGTCGTGAGCACCGGCAGGCCGTAGGTGTGGTGCCAGGCGCGCACCAGGTGGTCGCTGGCGGCCTTGCTGGCGCTGTACGGGCTGTTGGGCTCGTAGCGGTTGGTCTCGGTGAAGGCCGGGTCGTCCTTGGCCAGGCTGCCGTACACCTCGTCGGTGCTCACGTGCAGGAAGCGGAACGCCGCCTTCTCATCGGCCGGCAGGGCACCCCAGTAACCGCGCACCGCGTCCAGCAGGCGGAAGGTGCCCACCACGTTGGTTTCGATGAACTCGCCCGGCCCGTGGATGCTGCGGTCCACGTGGCTTTCGGCCGCAAAGTTCACCACCGCGCGCGGCCGGTGCTCGGCCAGCAGGCGCTCCACCAGCGCCGCATCGCCAATGTCGCCCTGCACGAAGATGTGCCGCGCATCGCCCAGCAGGCTCTTGAGTGTTTCCAGGTTGCCCGCGTAGGTCAGCTTGTCCAGGTTGACGACGGGTTCGTCCGATTGCGCCAGCCAGTCCAGCACAAAGTTGGCGCCAATGAAGCCGGCGCCGCCGGTGACGAGAATCATGTTGTCTCCTTGCTTGCGTATGCAAACCGGTCAGTCGCTGCCGAACAGGTCGCGGGTGTAGATCTTCGCATCCACGTCCGCCAGGGCTTCCGTGCGCCGGTTGGCCACGATCACGTCCGCCTCGCGCTTGAACGCGTCCAGGTCGCGCACCACGCGCGAGTTGTAGAAGTGCTCGTCCTGCAGCACCGGCTCGTACACGATCACCTCCACCCCCTTGGCCTTCAGGCGCTTCATCACGCCCTGCACGCTGGACGCGCGGAAGTTGTCCGACCCCGCCTTCATCACCAGCCGGTAGATGCCCACCACCTTCGGGTTGCGCCGCAGGATGTCCTGTGCAATGAAGTCCTTGCGCGTGGTGTTCGCCTCCACGATGGCGTGGATCAGGTTCTGCGGCACCTGGCTGTAGTTGGCCAGCAGCTGCCGCGTGTCCTTGGGCAGGCAGTAACCGCCGTAGCCAAAGCTCGGGTTGTTGTAGTGGCTGCCGATGCGCGGGTCCAGCCCCACGCCTTCGATGATCTGCCGCGTGTCCAGCCCATGGCTGGCGGCGTAGCTGTCCAGCTCGTTGAAGTAGGCCACCCGCATGGCCAGGTAGGTGTTGGCAAACAGCTTGATGGCTTCCGCCTCCGTGCTGCCGGTGAACAGCGTGGGAATGGCCTGCTTGACGGCGCCCTGCTGCAGCAGCTGCGCAAACCGCTCGGCTCGCGCCGACTTCTCGCCCACTACGATGCGCGAGGGGTGCAGGTTGTCGTGCAGCGCCTTGCCTTCGCGCAGGAACTCCGGCGAGAACAGCAGGTTCTGCGTGCCCAGCTCCGTGCGCGCGCGCTCGGTGTAGCCCACCGGCACCGTGGACTTGATCACCATCACCGCCTGCGGGTTGATGGCCGTCACGTCGCGCACCACCGACTCGATCGATCGTGTGTTGAAGTAGTTGGTCTGCGGGTCGTAGTCGGTCGGCGTGGCGATCACCACAAACTCCGCACCCTCGAACGCCTCGCGCTTGTCCAGCGTGGCGCGGAAGTTCAGGTCATCCCGGCGCAGAAAAACCTCGATCTCCGTGTCCTCGATCGGCGACTGCCGCCGGTTGAGCATGTCCACCTTCTCCGGCACGATGTCCAGCGCCACCACCTCGTGGTGCTGCGCCAGCAGCATCGCCATCGACAGGCCCACATAGCCCGTCCCTGCAATCGCCACTTTCAAGTCGTTCTCCCTCTCAGGTGTTCGGTATCACGTTGGTTTTCAGCTGCGGCCGTAGGTGTCTTCCAGCCGCACGATGTCGTCTTCGCCCAGGTAGCTGCCCGACTGCACCTCGATCATTTCCAGGTCCAGCTTGCCCGGGTTGCGCAGGCGGTGCACCTCGCCGATGGGGATGTAGGTGCTCTGGTTCTCCGACAACAGGAACACCTTGTCCCCGTTGGTCACCTCGGCCGTGCCCTGCACCACGATCCAGTGCTCCGCACGGTGGTGGTGCTTCTGCAGGCTCAGGCTGGCACCGGGCTTGACGCCGATGCGCTTGACCTGGAAGCGGTCCCCCATGTCGATGCTGTCGTACCAGCCCCAGGGCCGCGCCACGCGGCGGTGCATGGTGGCCTGCGGCAGCTTCGCGTTCTCCAGGTGGGCCACCACGTCCTTCACCTGTTCGGCGTGGTCGCGGTTGGCCACCAGCAGGGCGTCGGGCGTGTCGATGATCAGCAGGTCCTGCGTGCCCAGCGCCACCACCGTGCGGTGGGGGGCGTGGATGAAGGTGTTGCGCGCCTGCAGGGTATGGCCCTGGCCGTCGATGCGGTTGCCCGCTTCGTCAGCCGGCGTCAGGTCGGCCACGGCGTTCCAGCTGCCCACATCGCTCCACTGCCCCACAAACGGCACCACGGCCACGTCCTTGTGGTGTTCCATCACGGCGTAGTCGATGCTTTGCGAGCGGCAGGCCAGGAAGGCGTCCTTGCCCGGGCGCACAAAGCGCATGCCCTGGCCCGGTGCGGTTTCGGTGGCTGCGGTGGCCATGGCCGCCTGGCAACTGGTCAGGATGTCGGCCGCGTGCGCCTGCAGCGCCGCCAGCAGCACGCTGGCCCGGGCCAGGAAGATGCCCGCGTTCCACAGCACATCGCCCTGCAGCAGCAGCGCCTGCGCTGCATCGGCCTTGGGCTTTTCAATGAAGCGCGCCACCGCGTGGCTGTCGTCGGCCCGTGCCGCACCCTGCTGGATGTAGCCATAGGCCGTGCTCGGAAAGCTGGGCAGCACACCAAAGGTGACGATGGCGCCCGCATTGGCCGCCGCCACGCCCTGCTGCACCATGCGGGCAAAGGCCGCCGCATCCGGAATGTGGTGGTCGGCCGGGCAGAACAGCAGCAGCGGGTCGGCCGTGCCGTCACCGCACGCCTGCAACGCCGCCAGTGCCATGGCAGCGGCCGTGTTGCGGCCCGCCGGTTCCAGCAGCAGGTCGCCACCCAGGCCAGCGGCCCGCAGGTCGTCGGCCACCAGGAAGCGGTGGTCTTCGGCTGCCACGCACATCAGCGCGCCGCCCGTGGCCTTGGCCACCAGGGCCAGCCGCTCGGCCGTCAGCCGCAGCAGGCTCTTGTTGCCGATCAGCGGGACGAACTGTTTGGGGTAGCTCTTGCGGCTCAGGGGCCACAGGCGGGTGCCCGAGCCACCGCAGAGGATGACGGGGATAACAACAGACTGATTGAGATGTTTCATGTGTTTCTTGGTCATGTGTCGATAAAACACCCAGAGGGCTAAGCGTCATACTCAACGGAATGGCGTAGGACACCAATAACCGCGGAAATATAAAGTGGCAGTGAGTCGATTCAGGATCAGTTGATTTTATGCTTTTGCGGAACGTAATTGCAAAACAGCTTTTCTGACTAGCTTCAACAGTCCGATTGGATCGAAGTGGCGCAATCTGTAGAGTGAAAAAAACCAGAGATGAAATCCCGCGAATATTTCGCCGACCTCAATTTTCATGCGCGCCACAACTCGAACTAAGGCAATCGCATAGAAGTGTTCGCCGAGCATGTGCCTTCTTCTATCAATGAAGTTTAGGGCAAGGTCGGGCTTTGGCTTTTGTGTCATTTGATCAGCTGCGCCGAAATGATATCTGACCAGTGTCTTGTTCGACATGGTCAAAACAAAGCCAGAAGCGAAGCAGCGAAACACGAAGTCCCAATCCTGAAACTTCTTGACAGTCTCGTCAAATAGCAGCGACTTTGCCACGGATGCTCTGCAAACAAGTGTGCTGGTTTGAAGGTGACCACCAGTCCCAAGTATGAAGTCAAAAGGGTTGCCGTTGAAGCGAGTGTATTTTCGGTCCCGTTTGAATGTGTTATTTGAGTAGGCAAATTCAACGCCGCAGGATACTAGATCCGCACCTGTCTCGATGAGTCGCTCCAGTTGGTGAGTGAGTTTGTCCTGAAGCCATTCGTCATCCGAATCAAGCAAGGCGATCACAGGATATCTGGCAGCCTGGATTCCGATATTGCGTGCCCTTTGGGCGCCTGAATTGACATCGCAAAAATGGAGCACGATATTGGGATCAGAGTCGTATGACTGTTTCAATTGATGTTGAACTTCATGTGACGAACAATCATCCACCACAATGACTTCGCCCACGCACGCTCCCTGGAGCTTCACGGAAGATATGGCGCGCTCGAGTTCCCGCGGTCGCATGAAGTGCGTGATGACTACACTGACCAATGTATCGTGATCAATCTTCACAATATGCACTGCCTACTGGCAGCTCCCTCTTTATGTCAAAAAGTGCGGCAACAAGTGGTGCGACTACACATCGTCGCTGTCGATCAAATATCCCAAAATCCCCCTGATACGACCAGATAAACCATCCGGAAGTATTTAACTCAGCTTCCTTGCGAATAAACTTGATCCACTCAGCTCGCGCATTCAGCGGAGCTTTGTCTATCACGCCGAATTCCCCAACAATAACTTTGGTTCGCTGCTTCTCCATCCAGTTGCGCACAGCACGGAAATTGCTGCGAATGGAATACGTATTTAATTGAGATGGCGTCCATTGCTGATTAGGTGGATACTTCCTGTCAGTTAGCCAGTATGCGCCTTGATGGGTGAACCACATTGGGTCATAAAAATGGAACTTGAAGATCGATTGGTTTTGTTTTCCTGTGGGTGGCTCCAGTTCAAGAAGTCTATCAACCGAGCTCCATTGCGCACCAGAGAGAATGATCTGGCGATAAGGCGAGATGCTCTCAATTTCCGCGGCGACGGCAGACTGGATCTCTATCCAATCGCTGGCCGAGTCAAGGGTCGAAGGTTCATTCAATAAATCGAAAGCAACGAACTGATCTTGGTCACGAAACAAAACTGCTACTTCTCTCCATATCTTGGATAGCAGCCGGGTTGGATCATTTCCGAGGTCTCGTACGACTCTTTTGTCATGCAGATCAACGATCACAAAGAAATTACGCCTGCGAAACTCAAGAACTGTTTCCCTTAGTCGATGCTTGTATTGCTTGTCTAACTCAACCCCTTCGGAATTAAGATGATTGAAGTAGGAAAATGGTATCCGGACGGCGTTGAAGCCTAAAGCTTCAAGCAGTTCGAAGTCCTCCTTGGCAGGGGAGTCGTTCCAGTGGATTCTTGTTTCAAATGTTTGGTCAAGATTGATGCCCTTCAAAAACGAAGTAGTCCCAAATGCAATATTGGAAAATACAAGAGCACAAAGGGCGAAGGCGAGTTGCTTCAATTTTGGCGACTGAAATTTGCACTTGAACACTTAAACCGAAGTAGGTCAAGAGAGAGTACGACAATGGCTATTGGGTAGCTGATGGCATATCGCTTGAGTAGCTTCGGCTCATCGAAGATTCTATACAGCCAGCGTACATGAAATCGATTTACAAGGTCGGGGTAGTATTTGACCCCTTTTGATGCAGTTTGGTGTATGAATCCGCCACATGTAAATCCGATGCCTTTCCACCCGTGGCCCTTCAGATGGCTAAGGAATTTCTCCTGCTTTCCTGCCCCCATGCCACAAACCACCATATCAGGATTCAGTGAGCATAGTTGATCGATGGATTGCATCCATTCCGCCTCATCTTGAAAATAGCCGCTGCGAACGTACACCATGTCCACGCCCGGAAACTCAGTTGCAATGGCCTTAGAGAAAGCGGCTGCATTTTCCGCTGTAGACCCAACCACTGCCACGGTCTTTGGGGTCGTCTTGCAGGAATAAAAAACCTCGTGCGCGATGGACGTCATATCAAAGCTGCGGCGAGTAACACGAATACCAAACAAGGCGAGCACCCAAACCATGCTGATCCCGTCTATGTAGATGACGTCAAACCCGACTAGATTTGAATCACGTCTTAGCAAGGAGTAGCTGAATGGATTCAAGAATGTGACGACTCCTTTCGGAGATTCTTGCTCACTGGCACGAATCAGATCGATAACCTTACTGCTCATATTCAAGCCTCCCTTACATCTCAAGCACAAGCTCTTCCAAACGCCTCTTGCAAGCAGCCTGCCGGGAGTTCAGTTCAGTACCAAGATCGGCTGCCGTTGCATTAATCGACGTCGGGTCGCTCTGTGGTGTCAGTATGCAATCAGCGAATTCATTCGCGTCACGACACAGGAACAGACCTTTTCCGACGAAATCCTCGAATCCTCGGGCACCTGTGGCAAGGCTAATCACGGGTATGCCGAGGGAGAGGGCCTCAAGTGTCTTTACTGGTAAGCCTGTCCCGACTGACACGGGGTTCACTACCATGCGTGCTTGAGTGTAGGCAACGTCTAAATCGTCGAGAACACCCATTACCTTGATCCCATTGGTCCCGATGAATGGACTGCCGACCGAGCCGGCGACCAATAATTCAAATGATGGCTGCTGTTTCAACACCAGAGGCAAAACAGAATCAATGAACCACTGCAGTCCGCTTCTGTTCATTCGGTTGTTTGATCCTACGAATAGATATCCGCGAGCGCCGGGGTTCCAAATCGGTCGAATCGGGTGAATGAAGTCAAGTAATTTAACGTTGGGTAGCGAGTATTGTTCATTGAATACTTTGGCATCTTTGTTCGAGATGGCCAATACACAGTCGAATGCTGCAAGGGCTGCTTTTTCCTCGGCTTCAGAGATAGAGTACCAAGTGGTGAGCAGCCCTCTGCTTCGGAAAGCTCTCCAACGTCGTCCCATGACATCATGAGTGTCGACAATCTTGTATTGATTGGAATGCTTGGGTATCGCCTCTTTAAGATACAGGTATTCAATTTGAATGGCGTCGAATTTGTGTGCTTCAAGCAGTCTTTCGACGTAAGTTTTTAGTTTCCTGCTAATCGGGAGTGCTGGCTTGAAATTTGTAAGAAACTCAGTTTTCAACAAATGCCCGATGAAAGACTTGGCTCGTTGAAAGTTGAAGTATGCACGCAACTTGAGAGTATGAGGGAAGACAAATAACCTACCTTCAAGGTGGGTGCGCATCTTTTGAGTTTCAGTGCCTTCTTTGCCAAGATATAGGCAACTCACAGTGATGCCATTCGATTGATAGAACTCAACAATATCAAGCAGCCGTCGCCTATTTCCCTCGTTGGATGGAAGATATGGGAAATCAGTGACAATAAGAATAGATTTACCGCTAGACATACTGTTTGTTGGTGTTCGACGAGATTTCGGCGTTCTTTGATTGGATTAATGTGTCCGCGTTGGGATTGTGCGAATGTAGATTGCAGAACACCGCGACATAAATTAATAAGAAGTAGTTCGGCTTGAGCAGGATGGATTCAGCGAGGCTTCCAGCAAAAATAAGGAGCAAGAGAAGACCTAAAAACGTGATGCCACCGTCCGCCATTCGCCTCAGGTATACAGAGCTATAGCTTCCGATGTAGAAAGCTAGCGTTAGAGTCAGTCCGATCAAGCCTCCGTCGAGGAGGAGTTCAAGGAATCCATTGTGTGCGTGAGGTGCAACGTAAGAGTCGCCCCATGCGACGATGAATTTATGAGTGAGCCAAAACGCGTTATATCCATATCCTACAAGTGGGGAGTCCTGAATCCCTTGAAGCGCGAATCCCCATATCTGGGATCTGCCGGACATACTCTCCGACTTCCCAATGGCTGAATAAAAATCTACATCTAGTATCCACGCGAGTGTCAAGCCTCCAAAAAAGACTATGGTGAGCCATACGGCCACAACGGCCTTGGATAGGCTATTCCCACTAGCCTGGATGAGCTTTCTTAGTATGAAAGAGCAGGCAATTATGCCCAGCAACAGTATTGAGTTTGTAGAGTGGCTCATGTAGAGACAAACTACAGCAAGTGCAAGGAAGGCAGCATTGATCCAAAACAGTCTTTTTTCATATGTGAGTTGAAAGCAAAAGACCACTGCGGCAAATGCGCAGAACCGACCAAAATGATTTTTGTGTCCAAACGCTCCCACCCATGCCCCAGAATGCACTCCAACTCCGATCCCGTATCCAGGGAATGCGAAAATCAATGTAATAGAGATCAGGATCAATACTGTGCAGAAGATCGATAGACCTAGAATAATCTCTCTAAATGTCAAGGTTTGACCAATTAGTATTGCGGCGAAAACAAGCAGCAGCAGTCGGAGCGATTCTTTGATCGTAAAAAACGGAGCTTCAGACCAAGCGGCTGAAAGCATCATAAAAGCCACCAAAGCTACCAATATTCGAAGCATCGGCGTCTTTATTAGCGCTTCCATGACTCGCATGGCATATAGAGGAAGAGCTACCATCCATATGTAGCTCACCAAGGTAAGGATGCGTCCACTGCCCGTTTCTGTGCTGTATGCAGACTCATCAATGACACCCCCCGTGTGAATTTGTGAGAGCCCTGCTCTGCTGAATACAAGCATTGCTGATACAAACATGAACCAACAGAAAAGACGGTCAAGGCGGTTGCTGAGCATGTCTATCCTCCCCGCAAGTTTCGAACTGCTGCGATGGGCGACAGTCTGAGGGCACTCTTGATAGGTCCCCACAGTTCAGTTCTTTTTGCTGCTATAAGGAAGGCAACTCCGAAGAGTTCAGCTGCTACAGCGACCACTGCAGCAAAAGCCAGTCCATATGTCTTCAAAAACAAGAAGTTCGCTGAGAGTGCAAGCAGAGCTGTGACAACTGTCTTCTGAATAAGTACATATCCTTTTCCGGTGGATGCAACCCAGTATGAGAGAGCCGTGCCTATTGCGGAAAAACAGAAGCTGAAAATATGAATTTGGAGAATTGAAGCGCTTTCAGAGTATTCTTTGCCTAGGAGCAGATCTACGATGTGGGGTGCTGCAATGGAGATGGTTGCGGAAATTGGCAGTGCGACCCAGAGGAGTAACGTCAAAACCGATGAAAGTAGCTTCTCGCGGTTGGATTCTACGGACTGACGAGAAAGGGCCGGGAGTACGGCGGTGCACAGCGCTATTGGAATAAAAGAAAGGGTTTGAGTGGAAAACGGCATGGCTGCGGCATAGATTCCAAGGGATTCAGATCCAAGCCTGTATGCGATAAGCAGTTGGTCCAGCTTTGTGTATGCAAAGACGCCAACCGCGGTAAATCCGAATGCAGCCGACTTGCCGGCGAGGGCCGCCAACTGCCCGGCCTCAGTCCGTGAGAAGCCAGGGAAGTTCCGTTTTCTTCCATATAGAACTAGGCCTAGTATGATCAACAAACTCTCTGTTGCATGAGCCAGGAAAAACCATTTTAACTGCGCATCCAATGAAATGAGTACGAGTTTAAGCGCAGCGGATGCCAATAGGGCGTGCAGTCTCGCCAGCACTGCATATTTGCTTTGACTTGTCGCGATGAACCAGTACTCATACACTTCAAATGAGAGAATGGTTGTCGATGTCGCAAGTACGAACATTCCGAACGGAATCGAGGTGCTATCTTTGTACAGCTGCGAGACTAAAATTAACGCGCACGTTCCAGCGAGTATGGAGAGCGATAGGCGAATTAGTAGCGCTGAGAGTAGTAGTGATGATGGGTTCTTCGGCGCTCGGCTCAGGTCAGCGATTAGAACTCTATCGAGTCCGAATTGGCTGATTGTTTGCACGAATAAGGCGATTGATATTACAAGGGCAAGTTGACCGTACTGCTGTACGCCAAGAGCTCTTGCCACCATTGTTGTGACAAAGACCGAGACAAGTATTCTCGTTGATCTCTCGAAGGCGACCCAGGCGACGTTCTTTAGTATCATTGTTGGGTGGCGATTTGAGAGGAGTTGGCGTTGCGTGTCGACAATTCGATTCTATTTCAAGGCCTTCAAAGGGGAGCCAATCATTCTTGCTTGGTCTGCTGGAGGCATTGAATCTAGCATTGAGGCAATGAAGTTGTCGTGTACTTTGTACTCGGTGCTTGCGATAGGGCCGATTGATGAGACGCGAATCAGCATGCCATCTGGGATAGTTCCAGAGAGCCCGTATTGCAGTTGTGCCAACTTTCTGCGCACCCCGGGGAGGGTCGCTTTACTTCCTATGGTGATCCAGTAGGAAATGGGCTCGTGTCGACGACCTTGCGTTGCCTCAAGGCGTTGGATGGGTACATCAATGGTCTTGTATTTAACGACATCAATTTTGCCGGTTTGTAGTTGAAAGCCTTGGGCAGAGTAGCAGTACTCAGGCTTATGAGCCTGGAAGTCATCCGAGCCCTGGTTCGCGCCGTAGGCGATCGAGAGCATCACTCGCTGACCTTTTGGGTTGCCATAGGTGCGAGCCAGTGTTTGTCCGTAGATTGTGTCCAACTTTTGCTGCACCTCAGGATCTACAACCTGTTGTGCAACGTTGGTCAACTCCTTCCAATCTCCAAATTGCGTGGGGATCATGCTTTCAAGGCGGAGAGGGGGGAGTTGGTCAGCCAGCCGATCGGTCGCCCTTAACATCGGGGAGGCGATTGCAACAGCCATCATCAATACCATCAGGGCCGCATTGCGGGAGACTGCACTCATGAGCCAATCTCCGTTTTATTTGGTGGACGTACTTTGGTGCGAAGGTTCTCAATGAATAGCAGGAAGCTATCAAAACTGATAATTAACAAAAGCGCCGACATGAATAGCACCATACCGGCAAAGCCATGCAAGAAGCCCTGACCGGCTTCGTTCCCAAAGTGGTAGGTGATGAGACTCAGCGCGATGACGCGGATGACGTTGGCCGTGAACGAGATGGGCACGATCAGCAGTGCCAATGTGATATTTCGGAAGGCTGAGTCCCGCCGTACGAGGTTCAGATAGAGAAGACCCAGGGCTTCCAGCGTTAGCAGGGTATGCAGCCCAGCACAGGCGTCGGCCACGAGCAGCATATATTGGCCAATCTGCAGTACCACACCGCTACGGCCGATTGGGTAGCCGGCAGCGTACAGCACGTGCTCTGCGAAAAATGAAACAGCCATCTTCATGGGCATTGTGATGAGTAACACCAATGCGCCAGGTAGCGGAATCATGAACAACATGAAGAACAGTGCAAACCACTGTGTTTTCACTCCGCGCCAACCTACATTTAGCAGCAAAACCCCGGTGATCATCCAGACCACGGAGCCAACTTCAAGCAATACAATTCCCTGCGAATTACCGATGACATAGGCCAAAAGGGCAATTGCTACGAGTAGCCAGCCCCATGCACTTGGCTCATCTGCCACTTCAGTCATCTTGGCCCAATTTCTGTACAACAACCAGAAAGAGATGCACAGCACAATGGGGCCATGCATTTGCTCATCGCTGGCCCAGATGCCATTGAAAAGATCGTAAAGCGTGGGTACGTACAGTGCTACCAGACCTGCGAAAACCGGTAGCCATGGCAACAACTGGGACCACCGGTCCTGCATAGAAGGGGTATTCAGGGTGTTCAAGGCAATGTCAATGGAATGGAACCCGTTGCGGGTGCAGCGGCTGGCCGCGGGGCTTGCCCTGGTGTTGCTGCTGGCCGTCTTCTGGCTGGGGCCTCGGGTGATGAGCCGGCATCTGATACCAGTCCCGTGGGACAAGCTGGTGCACCTGCTGACCTACGCCTTGCTGGTCGTGGCGCTGGGGCTGGTCAATCGCTTGCGGAGTGTCCGGGGCCTGTGGCTGGCATTGGTGGTGGCGGTGCTGGTTGGCGCGCTGGACGAATACCTGCAAATCGGTCAACCCGGGCGCAGCGCAGACTGGGCGGACCTGGGCGCCAACTGCGCCGGCGCAGCGTTGGGCTTCGCCTGGCTGACGATGATGGCGAAGCAGCGTGACAGGCGGGTGAAACATCCGGCGCACGAGGACATGGACTGAAGCGCTTCAGTACTGGTTGAGGACAGAACCCACCAGGGCGACGCCCGACTGCTGCAACTGCTGTGCCAGTGCCGTGGTGTCGCGCAGCAGGCTCTTGTGCTTGCGGGCCACCATCAGCGCGGCGCCGCTGCGGGCGGCAATGACTTCGACATCGCTGGCGCGGGCGGCGGCGGGGGTGTCCACCAGCACCACGTCGTAGTGCTGGCCGGCGTTGGACAGCAGTTCCGCCAGGGCCGGCTTGCTCACGAGTTCCTGCGGGTTGGGGGGCTGGCCGCCGGCGGTCAGCACGCTCAGCCGGGGCAGCGCGGGGACGAGGCTGACCACTTCAATGCCCACGCGGCCCGACAGGATGCCGGCGAGCCCGGCGCTGTGGGGGGTGCGGAACAGTTTGTCCTGCCGCGGGGTGCGGAAGTCGGCATCCACCAGCAGGGTGCGCTGGCCTTGCTGTGCGAACGCGACGGCCAGGTTGGCGGCGATGAAGCTGCGGCCGTCGCGCGGCTGTGCGCTCACGATGGACAGGACCTTGCGCCCGTCGGGGGTGCCGAAGCCGCGCAGCAGCAGCTGGCTGCGCAGGGCGCGCATTTCTTCCGCCACCGCGGCATTGGGCTGGTAGGCCAGCACCACCTCGGGGCTGACGCTGTTGTCGCCGGGTTGCAGGTAGTCAAAACCGAACTGCGACGCCAGCGCTGCATCCACGTCCGCCTGGCTGACCAGCTTGAGGGCCACGGCCGCGGCACCGAACGGTTCACGCTGGGCTTGCTGCCGTTCGATGATGCGCGGGATGTCGATGGGCTGCAGCTTGCCGCGCGCAACCAGGATGTCGCCAATCGTGCCGCGGGTGTTCATGGGTTCCTTGAGGTTCATGCGCGTGCTCCGGCGCCGGCGAGCCGGATGGCCCGTTTGGCGGAACTGAGTTGACCCAGCAGGGGCAGGTTGGCCAGGTCGGCCAGGTCTTCGGTGCTGCGCACCCGACGGTTCATGAGCTCCAGCACCAGGGCCAGGCCTACACCCAGCAGGGTGCCCAGGAAGATGGACACCAGCACGTTGAGCAGCACCCGGGGTTTGGACGGGTCGGCCGGCGGAACGGCCGGGTTGAGCAGGGAGATATTGGTCTGGCTGGTCTGGCTCTCGATGTTGGTCTGCGAGGCGCGGGCGCTGACGGTTTCAAACTGGCGCTGCGCGGAATCGAGTTCGCTGCGCAGCAGCTGGATCTCGTCGCGTTGCTTGTTGAGCTGGAGCACCCGCGTCTTCTGTGCGGCCAGCGCGGCGCGCAGCTGGGCTTCGCGCTGGCGGCCGACCTGGTAGGTGGTGTCGATGGAACTGCTGATCTTGCGCGTCTCGGCTTCGAGCTGGTTGCGCAGGGAGTCCAGTTCGGAACGCATGCTCAGGATCTGCGGGTGGTTCTGCCCCAGGTTGGAGCCGCTTTCCTTGAGCTTGCCTTCGAGCCGGGCGATGTCGCTCTTGAGGCTGTTGATGACTGGGTTCTGGATCACCTCGGCCACGGTGTCGCTGGCGCTGGCGTCGCGCTTGCTCTGGCTGTCGGTGGTCTGTGCCTGGATCTGCGTGAGCTGGCTGCTGATTTCATTGAGGCGGGCGGTCTCAAAGTCCAGGCGCTCATCGGCCGAGGTGATGCCGTTGGCCTGCTGGTAGTCGGTCAGCGCCTTGCGGGCGGCTTCCAGGCGTTCCCGCGCGGACTTGGTCTGCTCTTCGAAGAACTTGGCGAACTCGCGCGCCGGGCCGACCCGGAGCTCGAGGTTGACGTCGATGTACGAACGGGCGAAGGCGTTGGCGATGGCGGCCGCAAAGGCCGGGTCGTTGCCGGTGAACTCGATGTTGATGACGTTGCTCTCGCGCGAGGGCACCACTTCCAGGTTCTTGCGCAGGCTTTCGGCCAGCCAGTCCAGCGGTGTTCCCCGGCCCTGAGTGGCCTCCTGCCACTGGGCCAGCACAGCGGGGTTGCGGTCCAGGCCGAGCTGACTGACCACGGTCTTGGCCACGCGGTCGCTGTTGATGATGTCCACCTGGGTGGCCATGTAGCCGGGGGCCATCATGCCGCTCATCATGACCCCGGTGACCGGGTCGGGCGACTTCACGTCCACCACCACGGCGGTGCCGGCGGTGTACTGCTTGGGCAGCGAAAGGCTGACCGCCACCGTGGTGCCGACGGTGACCACCAGGGCCAGCAGGGCCACGAGCCAGCGGGCGCGCAGGATGAGGAGAAACTGTGTGAGGGACATGGCGCGTCGGTTTCGGTCAGAAGATGCTGGCGCGGACGAAGATCACGTCGTTGGCCTGTACGGGGTCGGTGAGCGCGGGCTTGGATTCGACCACGCTGCCGTCGGCCTGGCGGCGGTGCAGCACCAGGCGGTCTTGCGAGCCGCGCTGGGTCGGGCCACCGCCCTGGGCCAGGGCCTGCATGACGGTCATGCCGCGTTCGATGCGGAAGGCACCAGGGCGGTTGGTTTCGCCGTAGATGTAGAACATGGGCGCGCGGTCGACGAAGACCACGTCGCCGCCCTGCAGCACGATGTCGTCGTTGTTGCCCGGACGCTGGAACATGGCGGGCAGGTCCACCGTCTTGCGGAACGGCTTGCCGTCGCGCGTGCCGGTGATGGTGACGAGGTCGTCACCGCCGGCGGCGATACCACCAGCGGTGGCGAGGATGTCGCTCAGGCGGGTGTTGGAGGTTTCGAGCACAAACCGGCCGGGGCGACCCACCTGGCCCAGCACCGACACCTGCGAGCCGCGCAGCTGTGTCAGCAGGATGGTGACCTGCGGGCGCTGCAGGAAGCCCCCGCTGCGCAGCGCGTCGGCGATCTTGCGTTCAGCGGCGGCAATGGTGACGCCACCGACCTTGACCGCACCGATCAGCGGGTAGCTGATGACGCCGCTTTCGGGCACCCGGGTGTCGAGCGTCAGGTCGGGGTTCTGGAACACCTGCACGCGGATCGCGTCGCCGGGGCTGAGGGTGTAGTCGTTGGATTCGCCCTGCGCGTGCGCCTGGGACACACCGGCCAGCAGCATGACGAGGCCGGCCAGCAGGACGCGCCAGCGGGTAGTCGGGAGGAGGGAGGCTAGACGGTTCATGGGGCGGGTTCCGGCGTTCATTTCAGGCCCTGGATGCCACGTTGCAGGGCGTCCTGGTCGTTGGCGGCGGCCGCCGGGGCGGCAGCGGGTGTGGCTGGTGCGGCGGGTGCCGGGGCGGCGTCGCCAGCGGGCTTCTGGAATTCGCCCACGTAGGTGATGGTGGTGGCGTCCCGCATGCGCTTGAATTCGGCGCTCATGGCCTCGCCGGCGCGGCGGTTGTTGATGAACTGTTCGATGGCGGGACGGGCCTTGTCCTCGGTGACCGGCGAGAGCTGGGAGCCGGCCACACGGATGAAGGTGGCCGAGCTGCCGCTTTCCGAGATCAGGAACTCGCCGTCCTTGAGGGCGTGCACCTTGTTCAGCAGGTCCAGTGGCAGCTGTTCGGCACCGCGCGTGGCGTTGCCACCGCTGAAGCGAACGCCCTTGCTCTTGAGCAGGGCCGCGATGTCTTCGATGCGGCGGCCCTGTTCGGCCATGCTGCGGACCTCGGCCAGCGCGGCACCGGGTTCGGCCATGCGCAGTTCCTGCAGGCTGAAGATGCGGCGCTCGGAAAAGAGGGCCGGATGGTCCTTGTAGTACTGGCTGACCTCTTCGGGCGTGGCCTTGGTGACGGCGCCGGTGACCTTCTGCAGGTAGGCCCGCGCCAGCACATCGCGGCGTGCGGCTTCGAGCGCGGCAATGACTTCGGGCGTGCGGTGCAGGTTGTCGGCGGTGGCAGCGTCCACGGCCAGCTGCTGGTCGATCAGGCGTTCCAGGGCCTGCCGGCTGGCCTGCTGCATGGCTTCGCGGCTGGCGTCGGGCATGGGCGCGCGGCTGAGCACCTGGTTGATCTGGTGGACCGAGATCTCGCTGTCGCCGACCTTGGCCGCCACCTGGGACGCCTTGGCGGGCGCGCCGCCTTCGTCCTTGCTGGAGCAGGCCGAGAGTCCGAGCATCAGCACGACGGCGAGGGTGCCGGCGCGCAGCGGGCGCGGGCAGTGGCGGGAAAAGAGGGCAGAGGAGCTCATCGTGGGATCAGAAGTCGGCGTTCAGGCCGACGTTGAAAACGGTTCCGGAAAAATCGTTGGAGGATACGTTGCTGTCCCTCTTGCGGTGCACCAGCGAACTGCTGAGCGTGAACAAGTTGTCGATCGCCCAGTTGGCGTTGACGGAGACTTCCCGCGTGTCGTCCTTGCGGTTGCTGGCGACACCGCCGCCGGGATGGCCGAGCAGGCGCAGGCGGGCCTCGCTGATGCCGGTGCCGACGTTGGTGCGCGGGCTGTAGGCCCACAGCGCCTGCACGCCGAGGCGGTCGGTCCGGGCGTGGGTGCTGGCACTGGTCTGGTAGCTGCTCAGGGCAGACGAGCCGCTGAACGTCAGGCTCAGCTTGCCCGTGGGTTGCCACTGCACGCTGGCCGATCCGTTGAAGCCGTCGTAGTCGAAGGCGTGGTTGCCGGTGTAGGCGCGGTCCAGGCGGGTCAGGCTGGCGTTGGCGACCGTGAGGGCGCTGATGACCCAGCGCAGGTCCAGCTGGGCGTCGTACTGGCGGAACTGGTTGTTGGCCAGCTGGGTGCTGGTGAGGTTGCGGCCAGTGGTGTAGCGGCCCCGGACGGTGGTGTGGCTGCCGGAGCCGAAGTTGCGCCGGAACCCGCCTTCCACCGACGCCTGGCGGTAGTCGTCGTTGCCCGTCACGTCTTCGTCGCTGCGGTCTTCGCTGACCACGACGCCCCCCAGCAGGTTCCAGAAGGCGTCCTGTTCGTAGCGGAAGTTGACGCCGTGGCTGGTGCGCAGGCGCCGGTTCTTGCCCGAAGCCAGCGCATCGGCGTCTTCGAAGTTGTTGACGGTTTCGTTGCGGTCGGCGTAGAGGCTGCCGCGCAGCTGGGGGGTGACCGCCCAGTCCCAGTTGAGGTTGTAGTTGGTGGCGACGAGGTCGTACCGGCTGTTGCGGCTGTATTCGTAGTCCACCACCGACAGGCTGGCCTGCACGCTCTGCAGGCTGTAGTCCTGCGCGTAGCGCACGCCCAGGCGCTTGATCTGCAGCGTGTCGGCCGCCGTGGGCTGGCCGACAGCCACCTGCGGGTCGGTGCTCGGGGCCAGGCGGAACAGGTTGCTGTCGCGCTGGATCTGGTAGCCGGCGCTGAACTGGAGGCTGTCCACCTGCGCATGGGCCGGCAGGACCGCCGATGCCATCAGCAGCGGCAGCCAGGCGGGGCGGGGGCGGATTCGGTTCACGCGCATGATCAGTAGGCTTTCTGGTCGGCGAAGACCAGGCGGATGGTCTTCAGGATGATGAGGATGTCGAGTTTGAGCGACCAGTTGCGAAGATAGTCCAGGTCGTAGTGGATGCGACCTTCCATTTTGTCCAGGGTGTCGGTTTCGCCACGAAAGCCGTTGACCTGTGCCCAGCCGGTGATGCCCGGTTTGACCTTGTGGCGCACCATGTACCCCTTGATGAGCTTGCGGTACATCTCGTTGTGGGCCACGGCATGCGGGCGCGGGCCGACGATGCTCATGCGCCCCTGCAGCACGTTGATGAACTGCGGGAGTTCGTCCAGCGAGGTCTTGCGCAGGATGGCGCCCAGCGGCGTGATGCGCTTGTCGTTGCGCTGGGCCTGCGGCACGTTGGGGCCGTCTTCGGTGACGGTCATGGAGCGGAATTTGTAGACCAGGATCTCCTCGCCGTCCTGCCCGTAGCGGCGCTGCTTGAAGATGACCGGGCCGGGGGAGCTGAGCTTGACCGCGATGGCCAGGCCGATCAGCAACGGCGAGATCAGCAACAGGATGATCGAGGACAGCAGGATGTCGCTGCCGCGCTTGAGCAGGCCGTTGAGGCCGCGGAACGGCGTGTCGCACACCGAGATGACCGGCACGCCCGATATCACGGTGGGCCGGCTCTGGATGAGATCGGTCACGAACAGGTCGGGCAGGAAATAGATGGACGCAGTGGTGTCCTTGAGGTCGTCCAGCAGCTTGAGGATGCGGGGTTGCGAGCTCATGGGCAGGGAGATGAAGATCTGGCTGATGCGCTGCTGGCGGGTGAGCTCGGCCAGCTGGTCGAACGAGCCCAGCAGGGCGTAGCGGCCGTCAAAGCCCAGGCGGTCGCGGTCGCGGTCGTCGACGAAGCCGACCACCTTCATGTTCAGGTAGGGCGACTTGTGGACGTTGTCATGGAACAGCGCGCCCTGGTCGTTGAGCCCGACCACCAGTGCACGTTCGGGCTCGCCCCCCAGCCTGACCAGCCAGGGCGCCGCGCGCCGCAGGACGAACCAGGCGCCCAGGTCCAGCACGGGAGTGATGGCGGTCCAGGCCAGCAGAAGCAGATGGTCGAAGTACCGCAGGTAGCCGGTGCCCAGAAGCGCCAGCCAGATCAGGCCGAACATGGCGCCCCAGCTCAGCAGGATGTCCAGCGTCACGCGGGCGGGTGTCAGGGACAGGCGGGACGCGCCGGGGAAGGTCAGTGCAAATCCGGCCAGTGACAGCAGCAGGTGTTCCGGGTGCAGCGAGCCGGTCATGCGGGTGGCGAGCGCCCACAGGCACAGCACCCCGAGCACCGGGCTGAGCGTGACCTCCAGGGCATGAAGCAGTCCGCTGGGGCTGCCCATGCCTGAAACCGCTCCGCGCGACGAGTTCGTCGCCATGGAGTCCCAAGCGCTGTTCATTGCGTTTCGTTTCCCTGATGTCGATACCCGCCGCATGGTCCCGGGCCCCCGCCGGCTGGGAAGAAAGAATGAGACCTTCGACCGGCGGATTATAGGTCTTAGGTATCCAAAATGGTGCACCGCAGCAATGCAGGCATCAGCGCATTCCGTGACCGACGTAACGCTTGCGCCAGAAGAGTGCGCTGAGCAGAACCGCGATCAGCACCATGGCGCCCAGCGCCCACCAGAACCCTTTCTGCTCATGGAGCAAGGGTATGAACTCAAAATTCATGCCAAAGATGCCGGCGATCAGGTTCAGCGGCAGAAAGATGGCCGTCAGCACGGTGAGCGTGCGCATGATGTCGTTGGTGCGGTTGCTCTGCGCCGAGAAGTGCATTTGCACCGCGGTTTCGGCGTTCTGCTCCAGCCGCCGCACATGGTGAACGACGCGCTCGATGTGTTCGAGCACATCGCGGCTGCGCACCTTCAGCAGTTCCAGCCCGCGGTGCCCGCCGAAATGGTCGCTGTTTCCCTCGATCACTTCCCAGCCAGCCAGGGCCTCGATCCAGTCCTGGATGGCCGAGCGCTGGTCCTCGCAGATTTCGTCGAGCTGGTGCAACGCGTTGCGCGCGTCCAGCAGCGAACCCCAATTGTTGAACCGGGTCGAGGGGTGCAGCAACTCGGCCTGCCAGTGGTCAAGCTGGCGCGTCAGCTCGCGCCGCAGGTCCAGGTAGCCGTCCACCATCTGGTTGATGATGCGCAGCATCAGGTCGGCCGGGCCGGCGGGCAGGCTCACGCCCGCGGCGCGTGCGTTCGTGGAGGTGGAGGACAGCAGGCGCGTCGCATAGTGGTCGAGCACGGTGCAGCCGGCCGGGTGGATGGTGAGCAGCACCCGGTCGAACACCGCGAATCCGACCGGGCTGGTGTCGATGCGCCGCAGCACCGGCGGGCCACCCCGGCGCGCGGGCCGGCTCAGCGGCTGGCCGGGCTGGTTCAGGTCGGTTTCACTGTGGCCGGCGGCCAGGCGGCGAAAGACGAGGATGTCGTACTGCGAGGTGTAGTCGAAGTGCGAGGGCAGCTGGTTGTTCAGCAGGTCCGAGATGTGCAGGTCCACCAGGGGCACGCTGCCCAGGGCCGGCAATGCCGCCTGGATGTGGGCCTGTTCCAGCTCGAACTCGCGCCGTCCGCACGCGATCCAGACGAACCCGCCGGCCGGTGCCTGGCTGGGCAGTTCTCCGGTTTCCGCAACCGAGTGGGGGGTGACCAGGAAGATGCGCACGGCGTGGCCTCGGAGGTCAGCCGCGCAGCAGGCGGGCGGCGTCGCGGGCGAAGTAGGTCAGGATGCCGTCGCAGCCGGCGCGCCTGAAGGCCATCAGGCTTTCCATCATCACCGCGTCGTGGTCCAGCCAGCCGTTCTGGGCGGCGGCCTTGAGCATGGCGTACTCACCGCTGACCTGGTAGGCAAAGGTCGGCATGTGGAACTCGTCTTTCACGCGGCGCACGATGTCTAGGTAAGGCATGCCGGGCTTGACCATCACCATGTCCGCGCCCTCGGCGATGTCCAGCGCCACCTCGCGCAGGGCCTCGTCGCTGTTGCCCGGGTCCATCTGGTAGACCTTCTTGTCGGCCTTGCCCAGGTTGGCGGCGCTGCCCACGGCGTCGCGGAACGGGCCGTAGAAGGCGCTGGCGTACTTGGCGCTGTAGGCCATGATGCGGGTGTGCACCTGGCCGGCGGCTTCCAGCGCCTGGCGGATGGCGCCGATGCGCCCGTCCATCATGTCGCTGGGGGCCACCATGTCCACCCCGGCGGCGGCCTGGGTCAGCGCCTGCTGCACCAGGATCTTCACCGTCGGGTCGTTCAATATGTAGTTCTGCTCGTCCAGCACGCCGTCCTGGCCGTGACTGGTGTAGGGGTCCAGCGCCACGTCGGTCATCACGCCCAGACCGGGAAACTCTTTCTTGAGCGCTCGTACCACGCGCGGCACCAGGCCGTCAGGGTTCATGGCCTCCTGGCCGTCCGGCGTCTTGAGCGACTGGTCGATCACCGGGAAGAGCGCCATATAGGGAATGCCCAGCTTCACACAGTCCTCGGCCACCGGCAGCAGCAGGTCCAGGCTCAGGCGTTCCACGCCCGGCATGGATTTCACCGGTTCGCGCCGGTTGGCGCCGTCGAGCACGAACACCGGGTAGATGAAATCGGCCGGACTCAGCCGGTTTTCGCGCACCAGATCGCGGGTAAAGGCGTCGCGGCGCAGGCGGCGGGGGCGGGCGAGGGGGTAGGGGGCTTGGACAGGCATGGTGCTCTCGGGTTGCCGATTGAAAATCGTGGAACTTTGTGTTGAACTCCACGAGGGCAGGAAAATACCACCGGTACGGGAGCGGCCGACGGTGCTATTTTCGTGGAGCCCCGGCTTTCTTGACCGTGCCTGGTGAGGTTGATGCCGCCAGGAGCCCGGTCCGGCGTGGATTTTGCGATGACCTCACGCCCCTTCACTTACAACCGAACTCACTCATGCCGCAAATCAGAAAAAGCAGCGCGGGACCTGCGACAGCCCAGTCGGGAGGCGCGAACGAAGCCGATCAGTGGTCGCTCGACCAGCATTGGCCCGACCTGGTGGCCAGCCTGGCCGACCAGCTGACGGAGGGCGTGAGCGCGCTGCAGAACCAGATCGACCAGCTGATGGCGCGCGGGCGCATCAACAAGCTCGAACACCGGGCGCTGAGCATTCCGGCCGAACGCATCAAGCTGGCCGGTGTCAGCGGGCAACAGATCACGCGTTTTTACAGCGGGCGCATCCGTCAGACGCACGAGAAGGTCGACATGGCGGTGCTGGTGGAAGGGGTCCTGCAGGAACGCAAGCAGGAACTGGGCATTCTGGGCATCGCACTGCGGCGCAAGCTCAAACCGGTGGAGGTTCTGGTCGACCCGACCGTGGCGCACACCTTTGTCAACGCTGTGCTTGACTGGGTGCTGCCCTTCGGCAACCGGGTGGACGTGCGCATGGACCTCAACACCTGGCCGCAACATGCCAGGCTGCAGGTGCGCGTGTCCAACGACGGAGCGCCGCCGTCCAGCGGGGCCTCCATCGACAACCTCAGTTGGATGCTCATTCGCCAGATCGCGCTGACCGCCGGTGGCATCGAAATCGAGCGCCAGGAGTTCGAAGACGGCATGAACTTCACCGCCATGTTCACCCGCACCGTGCAGGCCGTGGACGGGATTTCGGCGGTGGACCTGTCCGACGAGCAGTCCTCGATGTTCAAGTCCCTGTCGGGCACCTATGTGCTGACCATTTCGCCGAGCTTGCAGATCCGGGCGGATGTGCGTGATGCTTTGCGGGAGATCGGCATCTCGTCGGACAGCGTGGTCGATTTCCATCAGGCCAGGGACGCGGTCAAGACCCGCATGCCCAACCTGATCGTCGTGGACTCTGAAATCACGGGCGAGCACTTCGATGCCTTCCGGGACGAGCTGCTGCGCGAGGTCTTCGAGTTTCCGTTTGTGGAGATTTCCCCCGACGACAGCTCGTTCGACATGTCGGGCTTCGGGGAGTTTTCCATGGCCAAGGTGGGGCGAGGAAACATCCGTGAGGCGCTGGGTACGGCCGTGATGTTCGAGCTGGCCAAGATGATGTAACACCTAGGTATTCGCTATCTCAAGTTTTTGTGAAAAATTGAACGACCCCTGTCAGATCTGACAGGTTTTGCTTGGATTGCATCATCAAACTGCTGTAACATTCTGGCCGGACGAACCGAAAGGCAAGTCCCCCGCTTTTCCTCCCTGAGCGGGTGCCTTATGTGTGACAGCAAAAAGGCTTGTGTACCCGGCCCGTAAGGGCCGGGTTTTTTTTGTCCCTGCGTTTCTCGCTGTCCGGCCCGGCATCGGCCAGGGGCAGGCACTACACTGCCGCCCATGCTCTGGGTCAAAACCTTCCACATCGTCTTCATCGCCAGCTGGTTTGCGGGCCTGTTCTATCTGCCCCGCATTTTTGTGAACCTGGCCATGGTGCCGCCCGAAAGCGTGGCCGAACGTCAGCGCCTGGTGCTGATGGCCGACAAGCTGTTCCGGTTCATGACCCTGTTGGCCGTGCCCGCGCTGGGGCTGGGTCTGTGGCTGTGGCTCTACTACAAGATCGGCTTTGGCCCTGGCAATGGCTGGATGCACGCCAAACTGCTGATCGTTGTCCTGCTGCTGGGCTACCACCACGCCTGCTGGGTGATGCTGCGCAAGTTCCGGGCAGGCCTGAACCGACGGCACCATGTCTGGTACCGCTGGTTCAACGAGGCGCCGGTCATCATGATGGTCATCGCCGTCTCGCTGGTGGTGATCAAGCCCTTCTGAGTCTGTCGAGGGTGGCGGTGCAGGCACGCTCTTCCGCCTGGACCCTGGCACTGCTGTTCGTCGTGCTGGTGCTCTACGCCAGCCTGTACCCGTTCGAAGGCTGGCGGCTTCCTGGCGCTTCGCCTTGGGCTTTTCTGTGGGCGCCCAGGCCGCGTTACTGGATCACCTTCGATCTGGTGTCCAACCTGCTCGGCTATGTGCCTCTGGGCTTTTTGCTGGCGCTGGCGATGATGCGGGCCGGCTGGAGCCGCTGGGCCTGGCCACTGGCCGTGCTGTTGCCGACCTTGCTGTCGCTCGCGGTGGAGACCCTGCAGAACTTCCTGCCGATGCGAGTGCCATCGAACGTGGACCTGGCCCTCAATGCGTCCGGCGCCGTGCTGGGGGCGAGCCTGGCAACCTTGTTGCTGCGCTTGGGCATGCTGCGTCGCTGGAGTCAGTTCCGTGCCGATTGGTTCAGGCCGGAGGCTCACGGGGGGCCGGTGTTGCTGGCGCTGTGGCCCGCAGCCCTGCTGTATCCGTTGTCGGTTCCCTATGGGTTGGGTCAGGTATCGCAGCGACTGGAGGGTGCCCTCGTCCGATTGCTGGATGGGACGCCGTTTCTCGACTGGCTGCCTTTGAGTGCCGGGAGTCTTCAGCCACTGGGGCCCGTGGCCGAGATCGCCTGTATCGCGCTGGGCCTGGTCGCTCCGATGCTCATGGGATATGCCGATCTCCGGTCCGCCGGGCGCCGGGCGGTTTTTCTGGGCATGCTGATGGCCTGTGCGCTCGCTGTTGCAGGCCTGTCGATGGCCCTCACCTACGGCCCCGTCCATGCATGGTCATGGGTGACCTCGCAGGCGCTGCTGGGTCTGGCGGTGGCGGTGGTGCTGGGCGGGCTTCTGCTCTGGTTGCCCACCCGCTTGTGCCATGTTTTCATGCTGCTGAGCCTGGCGGTTTCGCTCACGTTGCTCAACCGTTCGCCAGCGAGCCCATACTTTGCCCAGTCGCTGGAGATCTGGGAGCAGGGGCGATTCATCCGGTTCCATGGCCTCTCGCAATGGCTGGGCTGGCTCTGGCCGTTTGCGGCGCTGTGGTTCGGTGTGCACGCGCTGGCGCGACCTGGTCGGCCGGGTGCATCACCTTAGAATCGCGCCCCATGACCGAGCAAACGTCCTATTACGAGCGGCACATCTTCTTCTGCCTGAACCAGCGCGAGGGCGGTGAAGACTGCTGCGCCAGGCACCAGGCACAGACGGCGTTCGACCGCTGCAAGTCGCAGGTCAAGGCGCTGGGCCTGGCCGGTCCGGGCAAGGTTCGGGTGAACAAGGCCGGGTGTCTCGACCGTTGCGCGGGCGGTCCCGTGGCGGTGGTCTATCCCGAAGCGGTCTGGTACAGCTTCGTGGACACGGCCGACATCGACGAGATCGTGACGTCGCATCTGCGCGACGGCGTGGTGGTGCAGCGCCTGCTGACGCCGCCCGAGGTCGGCCGCTGATCCGGAATGTCCGGGCCGCCGTGGGCGGCCCGCGTGGAGTGCCTGCATGAACGCCCAGACCGAATACCTGCTGCAAGACGGGCCCGCGGGCGCGCTCGAAGTGGCCGTCGACCGTCCTGAAGGGGTGTCGCTGGGCTGCGCCGTGATCGCGCACCCTCATCCCCTGCACGGCGGAACCTTGAGTAACAAGGTGGTGCAGACCCTGGCGCGAGCCTTCGTGCTCGCCGGCTGGACGGCGGTGCGCTTCAACTTCCGCGGTGTCGGACGCAGTGAAGGAGCCCATGACAACGGTCAGGGGGAGCTGGATGATCTGCTGAGCGTGGTCGCGGCCCAGGCCGTCGATGGCCCGCTGTGCCTCGCGGGCTTTTCGTTCGGGGCTTTTGTCACCACCCATGCGGTCGAACGCCTGCACGGGCACCGGGATATCCGAAAGGTTGTGCTGGTGGGCGCCGCGGCCAGCCGTTTCGCCGTGGCCCCGCTGGCGCCGGAACTTCATCTGCGCGCCTTGGTCATTCATGGGGAGCAGGACGACACCGTGCCGCTGGCGTCGGTGATGGACTGGGCCCGTCCGCAAAACCTGCCGGTGCTGGTGGTGCCGGCTGGAGGCCATTTCTTTCATGGCCAGCTGCCGCTGTTGCGCGAGCTGGTGTTGCGTCATCTGCGCGCCTGAAGGCGTCGCGGTTCTTTTCTTTGATCTTCTTCCGGGAGCGCGTTTTGCTGTTGCGTCGTTGGTGGGCAGTGTGTGTGGGTGTGTGCATGGGGCTGCTGGCCCTGCCAGCGGTGGCCCAGGTGCCGCAGCCGCCCGAAATTGCGGCGCGGGCTTACCTGCTGGTGGATGTCACCGCCGGACAGGTGCTGGCGGCCAAGGACGCGGACAAACCGGTGGAGCCGGCTTCGCTGACCAAGCTGATGACCGCCTACCTGGTGTTCGATGCCCTCAAGGCCGGCAAGATCAGCTTGACCCAGACTTTTCCGGTCAGCGAGCGCGCGTGGAAGATGCCCGGCTCGCGCATGTTCATCGACCCCAAGATGCAGGTGCCGGTCGAAGACCTGATCAAAGGCATGATCGTTCAGTCGGGCAACGACGCCACGGTGGCACTGGCCGAGGGCGTTGGGGGTTCCGTGGACCGCTTTGTCCAGATGATGAATGAGCAGGCCAAGGTGCTGGGCATGACCGGCAGCAGCTTCCGCAATCCCGAAGGTCTCACCGTGGCCGGCCACCAGACCACCGCGCGCGACCTGGCCACGCTGGCCACGCGGCTGATGCGTGATTTCCCCGAATATGTTGGCTACTACGCCATTCAGCGCTACCGCTATCCCGGCACGCCCGCGGCCAACGACACCAACCGCAACCTGCTGCTGTTCCGTGATCCCAGTGTGGATGGCCTGAAGACAGGGCATACCGACGCGGCGGGTTACTGTCTGGTGGCCACCGCGCGTCGCCCGGTGGCGGCGCTGGGTGAGGGTGCGCAAGGGCAGCGCCGCTTGCTGAGCGTCGTGCTGGGGGCGGCCAGCGAAAACGCGCGGGCTGCCGAAAGCCAGAAGCTGCTCAACTGGGGCTACACCGCGTTCGAGCCGGTGCGTCTGGTGCCGGCGGGCCAGGCGGTGGCCAGCCCCCGGGTCTGGAAGGGCAAGTCGCCTGCTGTCAAGCTGGGACGGCCCGAGGGTGTGGTGGTGGCGGTGCCGGCCGGCACGGCAGGTCAGCTCAAGACCGAAATCGTGCGCCCCGATCCGCTGGTGGCCCCGCTGCAGCGCGGCCAGACGCTGGGCAGCTTGCGCGTGACGCAAGCCAATGGCGCGCCCGTGGCCGAGATTCCGCTGACGGTGCTGGAAACCGTCGAGGAAAGCGGCGTGATCGGTCGCGCCTGGGACGCGCTGCGGCTCTGGATCCAGTGACTGGTTCTGGGGCGGCCTGGTCCGGGCATTGCCGACCCGCTGCCCCCATGCTATAGTCGCAGGCTCTTCGGATTTTTCCGAGGAGTTTCCGTTCACGCAATTTTCAAACGTTTAGGGACGTTTCAATGCCAACCATCAACCAACTCGTGCGCCAAGGCCGGGAGGTCGAAAAGACCAAATCCAAGAGCCCGGCCATGGAAAACTGCCCGCAGCGTCGTGGCGTGTGCACCCGTGTGTACACCACGACCCCCAAGAAGCCCAACTCCGCTCTGCGGAAGGTCGCCAAGGTTCGCCTGACCAACGGCTTCGAGGTGATTTCCTACATCGGCGGTGAAGGCCACAACCTCCAGGAACACAGCGTCGTGCTGGTTCGCGGTGGTCGTGTCAAGGATCTGCCCGGTGTGCGTTACCACATCGTCCGCGGTTCGCTGGACCTGCAAGGCGTGAAAGACCGCAAGCAGTCGCGTTCCAAGTACGGTGCCAAGCGCCCCAAGAAGGCCTGATCGGTCTTTCTTTTATCGGTGCCGCCCGGTTTTGACGAGCCGGATCGGCGTAGTGACCCCGAATATGGGTCGAGTAAGTGCAGATTCCAGATGAGTCTGCGGGGTGTCCGGAGAACAGGACGTTCCGGTCATCAACTGAAGCAAGAGGTGAAACATGCCACGTCGTCGCGAAGTCCCTAAACGTGAAATCCTGCCGGATCCCAAGTTCGGCAATGTCGAGCTCTCCAAGTTCATGAACGTGATCATGGAAGGCGGCAAGAAGGCCGTCGCCGAGCGCATCATTTACGGTGCGCTGGAGCAGATCGAGAAGAAGACCGGCAAAGATCCGGTCGAAATCTTCTCGGTGGCCATCAACAACGTCAAGCCCATGGTGGAAGTCAAGTCCCGCCGCGTGGGTGGTGCCAACTACCAGGTGCCCGTTGAAGTGCGCCCCGTGCGCCGTCTGGCGCTGTCGATGCGCTGGATCAAGGAAGCGGCCCGCAAGCGCAGCGAGAAGTCCATGGCCATGCGCCTGGCCAACGAGCTGGTCGAGGCCACCGAAGGCCGTGGCGGCGCCATGAAGAAGCGTGACGAAGTGCACCGCATGGCCGAAGCCAACAAGGCCTTCAGCCACTTCCGCTTCTGATTCACGCGGGCGTCATGCGCGCCCGCTAGCCTGTCGGAAGCGAGCCCGCGGGCCCCACAAGGGTCGCGGGCTTTGGTACTTAATTTTGGAGAATTTTCATGGCACGCAATACGCCTCTTGAGCGTTACCGCAACATCGGTATTTCGGCCCACATCGATGCCGGCAAGACCACTACCACCGAACGTATCCTCTACTACACCGGTGTGAACCACAAGATCGGTGAAGTGCACGACGGCGCTGCCACCATGGACTGGATGGAGCAGGAGCAGGAGCGTGGTATCACGATCACGTCCGCTGCCACCACCTGCTTCTGGCGTGGCATGGACAACTCCTTCCCCGAGCACCGTTTCAACATCATCGACACCCCCGGCCACGTGGACTTCACCATCGAGGTGGAGCGTTCCATGCGCGTGCTGGACGGCGCCTGCATGGTGTACTGCGCCGTGGGTGGCGTGCAGCCCCAGTCGGAAACCGTCTGGCGCCAGGCCAACAAGTACAAGGTGCCGCGTCTGGCCTTTGTGAACAAGATGGACCGCACCGGTGCCAACTTCTTCAAGGTCTACGACCAGATGAAGCTGCGCCTGAAGGCCAATCCCGTGGCCATCGTGATCCCCATTGGCGCCGAAGACAACTTCACCGGCGTGGTCGACCTGCGCAAGATGAAGGCCATCATCTGGGACGAAGCCTCCCAGGGCATGAAGTTCACCTTCGAAGACATTCCCTCCAACCTGGTCGAGCAGGCCAAGGAGTGGCGCGAGAAGATGGTGGAAGCCGCGGCCGAAGCCTCCGAAGAGCTGATGAACAAGTACCTCGAAGAGGGTGACCTGTCCGAAGCCGAGATCACCGCCGGTCTGCGCGCCCGTACGCTGGCCTGCGAGATCCAGCCGATGCTGTGCGGTACCGCGTTCAAGAACAAGGGCGTGCAGCGCATGCTGGATGCCGTGGTCGAACTGCTGCCTTCGCCGGTGGACATTCCCCCGGTCGCCGGCACGAACGAAAACGAAGAGCCGACCAGCCGCAAGGCCGACGACGAAGAAAAGCTGTCCGCCCTGGCGTTCAAGCTGATGACCGACCCGTTCGTCGGTCAGCTGACCTTCGTTCGCGTGTACTCTGGCGTGCTCAAGAAGGGCGATACCGTCTACAACGCGGTCAAGGGCAAGAAGGAGCGCATCGGCCGTATCGTGCAGATGCACGCCAACAACCGCCAGGAAGTGGAAGAAATCCGCGCCGGCGACATCGCCGCCTGTGTGGGCCTGAAGGAAGTGACCACGGGCGAAACCCTGTGCGATCCGTCCGCGGTCATCACCCTGGAGCGCATGGTGTTCCCGGAGCCCGTGATCGCCCAAGCCGTCGAGCCCAAGACCAAGACCGACCAGGAAAAGATGGGCATCGCCCTGAACCGCCTGGCCGCCGAAGACCCGTCCTTCCGCGTGCGCACCGACGAGGAATCCGGTCAGACCATCATCGCCGGCATGGGCGAGCTGCACCTGGAAATCATCGTCGACCGCATGAAGCGCGAATTCGGCGTGGAAGCCAACGTCGGCAAGCCGCAGGTGGCCTACCGCGAAACCATTCGCGGCACCGTGGAAGAAGCCGAGGGCAAGTTCGTGCGCCAGTCCGGTGGTAAGGGTCAGTACGGTCACGTCGTGCTGAAGATCGAACCGCAGGAAGCCGGCAAGGGCTTCGAGTTCGTCGACGCCATCAAGGGCGGTGTGGTGCCGCGCGAGTTCATCCCCGCGGTGGAAAAGGGTGTCAACGAAGCCCTGACCCAGGGTGTGCTGGCCGGTTACCCGGTGGTGGACGTCAAGGTCACGCTGCATTTCGGTTCGTACCACGATGTGGACTCGAACGAACTGGCGTTCAAGATGGCGGCCATCTTCGGCTTCAAGGAAGGTTGCAAGAAGGCCCAGCCGGTCATTCTGGAACCCATGATGGCCGTGGAAGTGGAAACGCCGGAAGACTACGCCGGTACCGTGATGGGCGACCTCTCCAGTCGCCGCGGCATGGTGCAGGGCATGGACGACATGGTCGGTGGCGGCAAGGCCATCAAGGCCGAAGTGCCTCTGTCCGAAATGTTCGGCTACTCGACTTCGCTGCGTTCGGCCACGCAAGGCCGTGCGACCTACACGATGGAATTCAAGCACTACGCGGAAGCCCCGCGCAACGTGCAGGAAGCCATCATCTCGGCTCGCGCCAAGTAAGCATCAGGACTGTCTTCGGCGCCGCCATGTGCGGTGGGCCGGCTGCCCGTGGCGGGCCTGTGCCGGAGACGTTAAACACACACGGGCTTTGTTCTTTCAACAGAGGTATTTGCAATGGCAAAAGAGAAATTTGAGCGGACCAAGCCGCACGTGAACGTGGGCACCATT
>CAZJZD010000024.1:0-58874 GCA_964550405.1 uncultured Hydrogenophaga sp.
GATCCGACATCCAGTGCATCCTCGAGCGCGATCCCGCCGCGCGCAGCACCTGGGAGGTCATCACCTGTTACCCGGGCCTGCACGCCGTCTGGCTGCACCGGCCCGCACACTGGTGCTGGACGCACGGCTTCAAGTGGCTGGGCCGTTTCATCTCGCACATCGCGCGCTTCCTGACCGGCATCGAGATCCACCCCGGCGCGAAGCTGGGCGAGCGGGTGTTCTTCGACCACGCCATGGGCACCGTCGTGGGCGAGACGGCCGAAATCGGGGATGGTTGCACCATCTACCAGGGCGTGACCCTGGGCGGCACCTCGCTTTACAAGGGCGCCAAGCGCCACCCAACGCTGGGCCAGAACGTGGTGGTCAGCGCCGGCGCCAAGGTGCTCGGCGGCTTCGAGGTGGGTGACGGTGCCAAGATCGGCAGCAATGCGGTGGTGATCAAGCCGGTGCCGGCCGGTGCGACCGCGGTCGGTATCCCGGCCCGCATCATCCCCAGCAAGACCGGCGAGAGCGCCGACGTGACCGAGGCGAGCCCTAAATTCACGGCCTACGGCATCACGCAGGAAGACGACCCGCTGTCGCAGGCCATGCGCGGCCTGATCGACAAGACCGGCAGCCAGGAGCACCAGATCGCCCTGCTGTGGGCCGCCATCGAAAAGCTGGCCTGTGCCCAGCGCGGCGACTGCGTGCCCGACGACGCGGCGCGCGAAGAGTGCTTCGAGGCCGAGAAGCTCAATCAGCTGGTGGGCAAATAAGGTCGCAGGCGCAGGGGGCGTACCGAACCGGTTCCCGGCGTGCGTGACGGCCGTCCAGGGCACCCGTGGAACCGGCTTCGCCGGGCCACAGGGTGCGTCCCCCTCCCAGCGCAGCAGGCGCGCCAGAGAGGGGGAAGCCGCGTCAGCGGCGCAGGGGGAGCTCTGCTTGCAGCCAGCCGCGCAGACCGTTGTAGAAGGCCAGGCCTTGTGCCTGCGCCAGCTCGGCCAGCGGGATCACCGCCTCCTGTAGTCGGCCCTGGTCCAGCAACTCGCGCCGGTAGGTGCCCGCCAGCAGTCCGCAGGACAGGGGTGGCGTCCACCACACACCGTCGCGCAGAACCGCCACGTTGCCACGCGTGAACTCGGTGATCTCGCCGCGCGGGTTGTAGAGCAGGTGGTCGAAGAGTGCCGGGTCGGTGGGCGCGAGGGATTCGTAATGGGCGCGCCGGGTGGTCTTGTGCAGGATGAACTCCTGCAGAGCGCCGTCGGTGTCCAGTGGATGGGGGGCCAGCGCCACCCGCACCGGGCCGGTGGTCGGGGCCATGGCAAAGGCCTGGGCGTCCACCCCGCCGTCGGCCGCCAGCTGCAGCCGCACCCGCCACAGGCCCTGGTGGTGGGCGGCGCCCAGGGCATCCAGCGCCTGCTGCACGCATGGCAGGTCCATGGGATAGCCGAAGTGCGCCGCGCTCTGCGCCAGCCGCTGCAGGTGCAGCGCCGGTCGTGCGAAATGCCCGTCCTCCAGGCGCAGGGTCTCGAGCAGTGCAAAGGGCTCGCTCACGCGGTACAGCAGTCGGCTCTTGGTCATGAGTTCCTTCCATTCGGCGGCCGGATCGGCGTAGACCGTCAGGCCACTGCCCACCCCGTAGCGGGCCCGCCAGACCGGTTCATGCGCGGGAGCAGCGTCGCATTGCAGCGCCAGCGTGCGGATGGGCACGTTGAAGGTGGCGTGGCCGCCCGGTCGCACCACGCCCATGGCGCCGCAGTAAGGGCCGCGCGGGCCGGCTTCCAGCGCGGCGATGTGCCGCATGGCCTGGCGCTTGGGAGCGCCGGTGATGCTGCCACAGGGAAACAGTGCGTCCAGCACCTGCAGCAGGCCGGTGCCGGGCCGGGCCTGCGCGGCGATGGTCGACGTCATCTGCCACACGGTGGGCCAGGCCTCGGCCTCCAGCAGGCGTTCCACGCGCACCGAGCCGGTCCGGGCGATGCGCCCCATGTCGTTGCGCAGCAGGTCCACGATCATCACGTTTTCGGCCCGTTCCTTGGCGCTGGCCAGCAGCTGTTCGCGCGCGGCCTGGTCGTCCGCAGGATCGCTCGCGCGCGGCGCCGTGCCCTTCATGGGGCGGCAGCGCAGCACGCCACCGTCGGTGTCGGGCTGCCAGTCGAAGAACAGTTCGGGCGAGGCGCTGAGCACCTGCCGCCCGGCACCGGCCAGCCACAGCAGGTAGCCATCCGGCTGCTGCCGGCCCAGCGCCGCCATCCAGGCGGCGGGTGTGCCTTGCAGCGTTCCGTGCAGCCCGGTGGTGAGGTTGATCTGGTAACACTCGCCCGCGGCCATGGCCTGCTGGGCGGTCCGGGCCTGGGCCAGGTAGTGTTCGCGGGGCCATTCGGTGGTCCAGGGCACGCCCGTCGGTGTCACCCGACCAGGCTCGGTGAGCGGTGTGCCGGGCGGCAGCGGGCTGTCGTAAACGCCAAACCAGACCAGGGGCCAGCCGGGATCGGTGGGGCGGGTGTCCAGGTGCGGGTCGAAGGCCGGTGCGGCCTCGTAGGCCAGGCCGCCGACGCACCAGCGACCGGCCGCG
Source organism: uncultured Hydrogenophaga sp. (assembly GCA_964550405.1). Taxonomy (GTDB): domain Bacteria; phylum Pseudomonadota; class Gammaproteobacteria; order Burkholderiales; family Burkholderiaceae_C; genus Hydrogenophaga. The sequence continues at coordinate 2,555 of CAZJZD010000024.1, forward strand.
GCCTGGGCCTGCACGCGTTCGATGGCCGGGCGCACCTGGTCCAGCGTCCAGGCCTCGATCACCTCGACCGGGTGTTCGAAGCGGGCCTGCAGCCGCTGCCCTGTCGGCGCGTCTGGTGCGGTGTCGGGAAAATCGAGAGAAGCTTGCACGGCAGCGGCCGCCGCCGGAGCGGCGGGCCCCGGCGCGCGGATCAGTGGTGGTGGCCGTGGGCGCCGTGCGCGTGGCCGTGGGCGATTTCTTCGGCCGTGGCGGCCTTGACGTCCAGTACCTTGAGCTGGAAGCTCAGCGTCTGGCCCGCCAGCGGGTGGTTGCCGTCCAGGTGCACCACCGGGCCCTTGATCTTCATCACGGTGAACACCGCGTGTCGGCCCTGGTCGTCGTGGCCTTCGAGCTGGCCACCCACCTTCACGCCGGGCGGAAACTCGCTTTTGGGAATGGTCGTGACCAGCGACTCGTCACGCTCGCCGAACGCATCGGCCGGTGCCAGCGTGACCGTGGTCTGGTAGCCGGCGGTCTGACCTTCGAGGGCCTTTTCGATGCCCGGCAGGGTGTTGCCGTAGCCGCCATGCAGGTAGGAGCGTGGGGTCTTGCCGTCCTCCAGCAGCTTGCCGGTGGCATCGCTGGCGCGGAAAGTGAGGGTGACGACGGTGTCTTTGGTGATGTTCATGGCGGTTCCGGGAAAGGGCTCAGCGGGCGGGGCGCACGGCGTTCTTGGGGCGCCAGCCCTTGATGACCTCGTCGTTCGTTTCGAGGTACGGACCGCCGATCAGGTCGATGCAGTAGGGCACGGCGGCGAAGATGCCGTTGACCCGCACCGAACCGTCGGTGTTCTTCGCGCCTTCCAGCGTCTCGGCGATCGCCTTGGGCTGGCCGGGCAGGTTGATGATCAGGCTGTTGTCTCGGATCACCGCAACCTGGCGCGAGAGGATGGCGGTGGGCACGAAGGCTAGGCTGATCTGGCGCATCTGCTCGCCAAAGCCCGGCATTTCCTTGTGCGCCACGGCCAGCGTGGCCTCGGGTGTCACGTCCCGCTTGGCCGGCCCGGTGCCGCCGGTGGTCAGTACCAGCGCGCAGCCGGCGTCCACCAGCTCGATCAGCGTCTGGCTGATGACGGCCTGCTCGTCGGGGATCAGCCGCTCCTCGAATGTGATGGGATTTTTCAGCGCCTTGGCCATCCACTCGCGCAGGGCGGGCAGGCCCTTGTCCTCGTAGACCCCACTGCTGGCACGGTCGCTGATGGAAACGATGCCGATGCGCACCGGGTCGAATGTGTCAGTCATGGTCGTCTTCGTGGTGGGTTGGGTCGTCGGCTGCGTCGTCGTCGCGCGACAGTGCCGTGCGCACGATCTGGAAGATCTCGCGGTAGGCCTTGCCATGGCGCTGGGCTTCGCCCGGGCGCTCGGTCACCGCCTGGGCGTCCTTGCGGGCCTGGCGGATCAGGGTGCGCAGCTGCTGCACGTCGGTGTCGGGTGCGGACTGCAACCAGGTGTTGAGCGCGTCGTCGTCGGCGATCAGCCGGTCGCGCCACTGTTCGGCCTGGTGCAGGGCCAGGGTTTCGCGGGCCGAGGGTTTGCGCTGTTCTTCCAGTGCGGTCTCGATGGCGGCGACCGTGTCGTCGTCGAGCTTGCGCATGAGCTTGCCGATGAACTGCATCTGCCGGCGCTTGCCCTCGAAGTTGGTGATGCGTTTGGCTTCCACCAGGGCATCGATCAGCTTGTCGCTGATGTCCTCGTGCTGTTCGCGCAGCCGCGCCATCAGGTCGCTGCGCAGTGTCAGCAGGCTCTCGCCCAGCGACTGCAGGTGGTCGCTGTGCTTCTTGAGATCGGTCTTGCTCATGTCGACCGAACCCTTGAGTTCGCGCTTGAGTTCGAGGTCCAGTTCGCTGCCTTCGGCGACGAAGTGGCCACGGACGTAGTAGCCTTTGGTGGGTTTTCGGGACATGAGGAAGAAGTAACCCCCGCGTCGCCTTCGGCGTCACCCCCTGCCGGGGCGCCAGCAGCGGCCCGGCAAAGCCGGTTCCGCGCTGGCCTGGACGGCCGCCCCGCCGGAGCGGCGGGTAAGGGCGTTGCGTGCTGGGCGAGTGAAAAGTGGACCGGCCGGTATCATAGCCGCCGACATGAAAAACCCCGCTCCCACCTCCGCCCGCACCCCTTCCCAGCCCGCTGCCAGTGCCGACCAGCCCCTGCCGGGCTTCCAGTACGCGCGCAGCCGTTTCGAGGAACTGGCCGATCTCGCACTGAGTCATGCACGGCAGCTGGGGGCTGCAGACGCGGGGGTCGAGGTCTCGGAAGGCTCGGGTCTGAGCGTGTCGGTGCGCAAGGGCGAACTGGAGAACGTCGAACGCAACCGCGACAAGTCCCTGGGCATCACGGTCTACATCGGGCGACAGCGCGGCAATGCATCCACCTCGGATTTTTCGGCCGCGGCCATCCGGCAAACGGTGCAGGCGGCCTACGACATCGCCCGCTTCACGGCCGAAGACCCGGCCGCTGGCTTGCCCGATGCGCAGGACATTGCCGACCACTACCCCGATCTGGACCTGTTCCACCCCTGGGCCATCACCTCCGAAGAGGCGGTGAAGCTGGCCCTGGCATGCGAGGACGCGGCGTTCGCCACCAGCAAACGAATCCGCAACAGCGAGGGTGCCAGTGTGTCGGCCCAGCAGTCGCACTTCTTTGCGGCCCACCTGCGCGGCGGTGAAAGGGGCAGGCCCGGCATCTTCAGTGGCGGGTACGCGAGTTCACGCCACAGCCTGTCGGTGGCGCCGATTGCCGGCAAGGGGGCGCACATGGAGCGCGATTACTGGTACAGCTCGCAGCGCGCACCGGGCGACTTGGCCAGCCCGCAGGCCATTGGCCGCTACGCCGCCGAACGTGCGCTGGCGCGCCTGAACGGCCGCAAGATCGCCACCACCGAATGCCCGGTGCTGTTCGAATCGCCGCTGGCTGCCGGCCTGCTGGGCGCGCTGGTGCAGGCCACCAGCGGTGGTGCGCTCTACCGCAAGACCACCTTCCTGCCCGACAGCCTGGGCAAACGCGTGATGGCCAAACACCTGGACGTGCTGGAAGACCCGCACATTGTGGGCGGCAAGGGCAGTGCACCGTTCGACGACGAAGGCGTGCGCACCGTGAAGCGCAAGGTGCTGAGCGCCGGGCGCTTGCAGGGCTACTTCCTGTCCACCTATTCGGCCCGCAAGCTGGGCATGCGCACCACCGGCAACGCGGGCGGTTCGCACAACCTCACGCTCACCAGCCGCCTGACGCAACCCGGTGACGACCTGAAAGCCATGCTGAAGAAACTGGGCCGTGGTCTGTTCGTGACCGAGCTCATGGGTCAGGGCGTGAACTACGTCACCGGCGACTACTCGCGCGGCGCTTCCGGCTACTGGGTGGAGAACGGCGAGATCGCCTACCCGGTGCACGAGATCACCATCGCCGGCAACCTCAAGGACATGTTCCAGGGGATCGACGCCGTGGGCGCCGATGCCTACACCTACGGCGCCAAGACCGTGGGATCGATCCTGGTCAACCGCATGAAAGTGGCTGGCAGCTGACCGTGGTCACTGCTTGCGTTGCACGAACAGGTTGCGGCGCGCGTCTTCCGGGTAGGCAAAGGTCACCGCACCGTTCCGGACCTTGCCCATCACCAGCATGTTGGGCGTCACGGCGTCCTTGTCGTCTGCGCTGAACGGTTTGTCGTAGGTGGCGACCACGCCGTAGTACACGCGCGGAATGTTTTCCAGTGCGGCCTTGACCGCCGGTCCGGTGAACTTCCCATCGCGGATCGCGAACATCGCATAGGTCAGCAGGTAGGTGGTGTCGTAGGACTGCGCGGCCGCCATGGGCACGGCGATCTTCTGCTTGTACTTGCGGTTGTAGGCGCTCAGGAATGCGGAGCGTCGCTCGTTGCTGGGTTCGGCGATGAAGGTTTGTGCCATCAGCGCCCCATCGGCGGCCGCCTTGGCGCCGTTGATGAAGAAGGGGAAGGACAGCGGCCAGGCGCCCACCTGGGGCACGTCCCATTTCAGGTCGCGCTTGCCGTTGGCGATGACGGCGTTCTCCGGGCCAACGGTGTAGCTCAGCACGGCATTGGCCCCGGCATCGCGGGCCGCGGTCAGCTCCTTGCCCAGGTCCTTCACACCGAGCGCGAAGCGCGCCACATAGACGGGTTTGAGCTGCTTGGCGGCCAGGGCCGCTTCCACATCCTTCAGGCCGGCTTCACCGTAGCCGGTGGTGTCCGCGAAGACGGCGACCTTGGTCCAGCCGCGCTTGACGAGGTCGTTCACCACGAACGGGGCCTGGATGGCGTCGCGCGCCGAGGTGCGGAAGATGTAGCTCTGCGGTGCAGGGAATTTGGCGGTGAGGGGCGTGCCGGTGGCGCAGGGGATGATGAGGGGCAGCTGCGCGTTCTGAAAGGTGTCGAGGGACTTCTGCGCCACGCCGGTGTTGCAAAAGCCGATGGTGGCGATCACCCCTTCCTTGACCAGTTCCTGCGAGCCTTTGAGGCCCACGTCCGGGTTGCCCTGGTCGTCCTTGATCACGAGTTCCAGCGGCCGGCCCAGGTAGCCGCCCACGGCATTGATCTCGTCCACCGCCAGCTGCACGCCGTGCAGCATGGGGTTGCCGAAGTCGGAGGAGGGGCCGCTGAAGGGCCCGATGACACCGATGCGCACCGTCTGGGCGGTCTGCGCGGTCTGGGCGACGGCCGGTACGGCCAGGGCCGTGGCCAGCCCGAGGGAGAAGGTCAGACGAACAACAACGCGATGCACAGGCGCCTCCGGGAGAAAAAGTGCCCAGAGTGTAGGAAGGCAGCTGTCGCGCGCGTGACCCGGTTTACCCTGAAGAAATCCGTTTGATTCAGCGTTTTGTCAGCTGGCCAGCGCGGCCTTGACCGCCGCAGAGACCTGACCCATGTCGGCCTTGCCGGCCAGCTTGGCCTTGACAGCGCCCATGACCTTGCCCATGTCGCCCGGGCCTTTCGCACCCAGCTCGGCCACGATCGCCTTCACTTCGGCGGCCACTTCCTCGGCCGACAGGCGCGCCGGCAGGTAGGCCTGCAGCACGGTCAGTTCGGCGGCTTCCTTGGCGGCCAGGTCGGCACGGCCGCCCTGCTCGAAAGCGGTGATCGAATCCTTGCGCTGCTTGACCATCTTGTCGATGACGGCGATCACGGCTGCGTCGTCCAGCTCGATGCGCTCGTCCACTTCCTTCTGCTTCATGGCGGCGGTCAGCAGGCGGATGGTGCCCAGGCGCTCCATGTCCTTGGCGCGCATCGCGGCCTTCATGTCTTCGGTGATCTGCTCTTTGAGGCTCATGGTGTTCTCGCTGTGATGTTCTCGAAAACTGCCGATTCTCTCAGACCTGTTCCAGCGCGAGCAGCTCGTCCACCGTCTGGCGGCGGCGGATCAGCCGGTGGCTGTCACCATCGACCAGCACCTCGGCCGCCAGCGGCCGGCTGTTGTAGTTGCTCGACATGGACGCGCCGTAGGCGCCCGCGTCGTGCAGCACCAGCAGGTCGCCCACCTGGGCCTGCGGCAATGCGCGCGTGAGCACCACGCCGCCGTCGGCCTGGGTGAACACGTCGCCCGATTCGCACAGCGGGCCGGCCACCACGGTCTCTACCGTGGCGCGCGGGGTGTCGTCCGAAGGGATCAGGCACATGCCGTGGTATGCGCCGTACATGGAGGGGCGCATCAGGTCCGAAAAACCGGCGTCCACCAGTGTGAAGCGGTTCGACCCCATGGGCTTGCTGGCGCGCACCTCGGTCACCAGCACGCCCGCCTCGGCCACCAGGAAACGGCCGGGTTCGAGCTCCAGGTGCACCGCGTGGCCCAGATGGGCGGCGATGCTGCGGCGCGCGTCGTCCCACAGGCTGAAGTAGTGCGCGGTGTCGATGCGCGGCTCGCCCTCGCGGTAGGGGATGGACAGGCCGCCGCCGGCCGAGATGGCCTGCAGGTCCGTGCCCGCGCGCTTGACCAGCGCGACCATCGCGTGGCAGACCTCCTGCAGATGCGCGTAGTCCACGCCGGAGCCGATGTGCATGTGCAGGCCGATCAGCTTCAGGCCGTGTTGCTTCACCGCCGCCAGCGCGTCGTCCAGCTCGGCATGCCAGATGCCGTGCTTGCTGTGTTCGCCGCCGGTGTTGGTCTTGTTGCTGTGGCCGTGGCCGAAACCGGGGTTGATGCGCAGCCACACGGCATGGCCAGGCGAGACCGCGCCCAGCTGATGCAGCATGTCGATGGAACCGGCATTCACCGGCACGCGGTGTTCGACCACCGTGGCCAGGGTGGCGTGGTCGAACAGGTCGGCGGTGAAGACGATGCCCGAGGCGCCCTGCGCATTCACGTCGGCGGTAAAGCCGGCCGCCAGCGCGCGCAGGATCTCGCCGCGCGAGACCGCGTCGACCACCACGCCCTGCTCGCGCATCAGGCGCAGCAGGTGGATGTTGGAGTTGGCTTTCTGGGCGAAGCGGATGGTGTCGAAGGCGCGCAGTTCGGCGATGCGGGCGCGGATGGTGGCGGCGTCGTAGACCCAGAGCGGGGTGCCGTGCTGGCGGGCGAGGGACTGGAGAAGGGCGTCGGAGAAGGGGTTCATGGCGCCGATGATCCCGGTTCTGGTCATATTGAGCAATGCCAGATAATTCAATATCAATTCATTTTTGATATGAAACTGAGTCACCGCCAGATCGACTTCTTCCGCGCCGTCATGGGCACCGGCCACGTCACGCGCGCGGCCGAGTTGCTGCACACCTCGCAGCCCACGGTCAGCCGCGAACTGGCGCGGCTGGAGCAGGTGCTGGGCTTCGCCTTGTTCGAGCGCGTGAAGGGGCGGCTCAAGCCCACGGTGCGGGCACTGGCGCTGATGGAAGAGGTGGAACAGTCGTATGTGGGGCTGGAGCGCATCGCCGCCACCGCGGTCGGCCTGCGTGCCTACGCGCACGGCCGCTTGCAGCTCGCCTGCCTGCCGGCGCTGTCGCACGCCCTGCTGCCCGATGCGGTGCGCCGGTTCGCCTTGAAATGGCCCGAGGCGGCGGTGGGCCTCACGCCGATCGAATCCCCGCAACTGGAGGCGGCGCTGTCCGAGCAGCGCTTCGACCTGGGCCTGTCCGAGCGCCATGAAGCGCCGGCCGCCTGCGAGCTGCAGCCCCTGCTGGTGGCCGACGAGGTGGCGGTGCTGCCGGCTGGCCATGCGCTGGCGCAGCAACTGGTGCTCGCACCGGCCGATTTCGCGGGCCAGTCCTTCATCAGCTTCGCACCGGCCGACCCTTACCGGCAGCAGGTGGACGCGCTGTTCGCCGCCGCGGGGGTGGAGCGCAACCTGCGGCTGGAAACGCCGAGCGCGGTGTCGGTCTGCGCCCTGGTGCGTCAGGGCCTCGGCCTGGGGATCGTCAACCCGCTGACGGCGCTGGAACTGGCCGGGGAGGGGCTGTTGGTGCGGCCGCTGAGCGTGAGCATCCCCTTCCACGTGGCGCTGATCCGGCCGAGTTGGCGGACCGAGCACCCGCTACGGGCCGATTTCGAGGCCGCCCTGGCCGAAGCGGCTGCAGCTTTGAAACAGCGCCTGAGCAGCACCGCTGCAGGCGTAAAAAAACCCGCTGCAGCGTCCTGAGCGGGTTTTTTCCGAAGCCACTGAAAGATCAGTACAGCTTCTTGGGCAGCTGCATCGAGCGCACGCGCTTGTAGTGGCGCTTGACGGCGGCGGCCTTCTTGCGCTTGCGCTCGGCGGTCGGCTTCTCGTAGAACTCGCGGGCGCGCAGGTCGGTCAGCAGACCCAGTTTTTCGATGGTGCGCTTGAAGCGACGCAGAGCAACGTCGAACGGCTCGTTGTCTTTAACACGGATGGTCGTCATGAAGGGACAGTTTCCAAAATGTGCAGACAGAGGAGGAACGGGAAGATCGGGCCCGGGCCTCTTAACTGCGGTTTCCCCCGTCTGTAACTAGTATTGGCCGACGGGGGTTTGCCAGCAAAGCCTTGGATTATAGCCTTTTGCAATGTCTTCACAAGCCATTTGCGCAGGCGTGTGCACTGGCCCAGGCCCACTGGAAGTTGTAGCCCCCCAGCCAGCCGGTCACGTCCACCACCTCGCCGATGAAGTACAGGCCGGGCTGTTTCGACTCCATGGTCTGCTGCGACAGGTCGCGCGTGTCCACGCCACCCAGCGTGACTTCGGCCTTCTTGTAGCCCTCGGTGCCGGTGGGCACCAGTTCCCAGCGCGCCAGGCGCTCGGCCAGCCGGGCCAGGGCCTTGTCGCTGCATTCGGCCACCGGGCGCTGCCAGTCGGCGTCCTGCGCCACCCAGGCCTCGGCCAGCCGCGATGGCACCCATTGCGCGAGTTCGTTGACCAGCAGCTTGCGCGAGCGCTGCTTGGCCTCCGCCAGCGCGACGGGCAAATCGACCTCGGGCGCGAGGTTGAGGCGGATCGGCGTGCCGGGTCGCCAGTAGCTGGAGATTTGCAGCACCGCCGGGCCCGAGAGGCCACGGTGGGTGAAGAGCAAGTCTTCGTGGAAAGCCACCCGTTCCTTCTTCGCTCCGGTTTCGATGATCACCGGCAGCGCCAGGCCTGCCAGCCCGGCGTAGGGTGCCCAGCCCGCGCCGTCGAAGGTCAGCGGCACCAGGCCGGGGCGCGGTTCGACGATCCGCAGCCCGAACTGCTTCGCCACCCGGAAGCCGAAATCGGTGGCGCCGATGGCGGGAATCGACAGGCCGCCGGTGGCGATCACCAGCTTGCGGGTCTGCACCGTGCCCCGGTCGGTGTCCAGTTCGTAGCCCCCGTCGGCCATCACGCGCAGGTCTTTCACACCGCAGGGCTGCCAGCGCGTCACGCCGCCAGCCGTGCATTCGGCCAGCAGCATGTCGATCAAGTCGCCGGCCGAACGGTCGCAGAACAGCTGGCCCTTGTGCTTTTCGTGGAAGGGAATGCCGTGCTTCTGCAGCAGCGCGATGAAGTCGGCCGGGGTGTAGCGCGAGAGGGCCGAACGGCAGAAGTTCGGGTTCTCGCCGACGTAGTGCTTGTGCGGCTGGCGCACGTCGATGTCGCGGTTGGTGAAGTTGGCGCGGCCGCCGCCGGAGATGCGGATCTTCTCGGCCACCTTTTCGCTGTGGTCGAGCAGCAGCACCTTCAGGCCGCGCTGGCCCGCGATGCCCGCACAAAAAAGGCCGGCCGCACCCGCGCCGACCACCACCACGCCAAAACTTTGCATGGCCCGCAGTGTAGGTGGGCCGGTGTGGAGGTCAGGCCGCCTGGCGATCCGTCTTGGGCTGTGCCACGGCGGCCACACCACGTACCACGTCGCCGACCACGATCACCGACGGGCTGCCCAGGCCTTCGCGGGCCAGTGTTGCGGTCAGCGTGCCCAGGGTGCAGACCGCATGACGTTGTTGCGGCAGGCTGGCGTGCTGGACGATGGCCAGTGGGGTATCGGCCGGCAGGCCGGTCAGCAGGTCCGCCTGGATCTGCGTGGCGCTGGAGACGCCCATGTAGATGACCAGCGTGAGCTTGGCGTCGCGCGCGGTGGCGGCGAGCTGCTGCCAGTCGGTGCCGCTGTCGCCGGGCTTGGCGTGGCCGGTGATGAAGACGACGCCGTGGGCATGGTCGCGGTGCGTGAGCGGCGCGCCCAACGAGGTCAGGCCGGCGAGGCCGGATGTGATGCCGTTGAGCACCTGCACTTCGATGCCGGCTGCGCGCAGGTGTTCGACCTCTTCGCCGCCACGACCGAAGATGAACGGGTCACCGCCCTTGAGCCGCACCACGACCTCGCCTTCGCGCGCGGCCATGATCATCAGCTTCTCGATGAAGGCCTGTGGCGTGCTCTTGCAGCCGCCTCGTTTGCCCACGTGCACGATGCGTGCGCTGGGGGACGCGTGTTCGAGCACGCCGTCGCCCACCAGGTCATCCACCAGCAGCACGGTAGCGGCCGCGATGGCTTTGGCGGCCTTGATGGTCAGCAGTTCCGGGTCGCCCGGGCCAGCGCCCACGAGGGTGACGGTGCCGGGGTGGAACGGGCTGTGCGAGGTGATGACGGACGCGGGCATGTTCATGGTGTGCTGACCGCCATGGGGCGGTTTGTCTCGGTGTGGGCGGGGCGAGCCACTTCCTGCAGGATGTGTGCCACCTGCAGGGCGATCGGTGTGGGCACGGGGAGGCGGCCGTCCAGCACCGCGCGGATGTAGGCGGCGGTGGCCTCGGCCGAGATGTCCTTGGGCAGATCGGGCAGGGCGGACAGCGAGCCTTCCTGTGCGGGCTGCAGCAGGTGGCGCTGGCCGTCGCGGAAGGCATCCATCTGCGGCGTGCGGCGCGCATCGGCCACCGGTTCGCCTTCGGTGCCGCGCAGCAGCAGGGCGTGCGCGCCCACAAGGGCGAAGGTGTCGGCCATCGACACCGCGTACTCGGGGTGGGTGTAGCTGCCCACGATCAATGCGCGGCCTTCGCAGGGGTTCATGAGCTTGACCAGGCTGTGCGCCGGGTTGCGCAGGCCGACAACACGCCGCACATCCAGCAGGCGCTTGAGGCCGGGGTGCAGCACCTCGGTGGGCACAAAGGCGCATTCCCCCTGGCGCAGCGGGCCGACCGTCGAACGGGCCGGCTGGCCAAGCGCAGCGAACACCGCTTCGCTGGTCACGCGTTTGTCTTCGGTGGCCGTGCCGTGCACCAGCACCGCCGCGCCTTCGCGCGCCAGCAGCAGGGCCAGCAGGGGTGTGAGCACCGGCAATTTGCGCGCACCGTTGTAGCTGGGCAGCACCACGGTGGTGAGCTGGTTGTCCGGGATGCGCTGCAGGCGTGCGTGCGTGGCGTCCAGGAAGCCGGCCATTTCATCGGGCGTTTCGCTCTTGATGCGCATGGCCAGGCAGAAGCCGCCGATTTCCAGATCGGTCACCGTGCCGTCCAGCACCTGGCCGAACAGGTCGGTGGCCTGCTCGCGCGTGAGCGAACGCGCGCCGTCCTTGCCGCGTCCGATGTCCTTGATGTACTGGCCGATGCTCATGGCAGGCGATTGTCGGTCTGATCTGATGACTTCGGGTTATATGAAATCTTCAGGCCAGCGCCACCAGAGAGGCCGGGACTGTCTTGACCAGTCGCCGCAGTTCCGGAATGCAGGAGCCGCAGTTGGTGCCGCACTTGAGCTCGGACTGCAGCCCCGCAAGGCGCTGGTCCTCGGTGCCGGCGCAGCGTGGCAGCGCACCGCGGATCGCGTCTTCCCCGACGTTGAAGCAGGTGCACACCTGGGGGCTTTTGGCGACCACGGCCACCGGAGCTGCGGCGCCGGGCATCAGCAACAGGCGGCCGTAGCGGCCGGCGGGCAGTTGATCCTGCAGCAGGGTCCTGATCCAGGACTCGGCGCTGGTGTCACCCGCCAGCAGGAAGGCTTCGAGTGTGATCTCGTCACCCACCCGCAGCAGCCGCGCGCTGCGCCGCTGCTGTCGGCGCTTGTCGGCGTAGCGCAGGGTGTCGGTCGTGGTCAGGCCCAGCAGCGCTTCCATGCGCTCGACCAGGGCCGGCTCGGGTGCCTCGTGTGCGGCGGCGCGGAACAGCACGCCGGTGCGCTCGCGCCCAAAGGGCACACAGGAAGCGAAGTCGAACGAGGGCATCAGCGCCCGCAGTTCGGCCAGTACCGTCAGCGCCGAGGCCTCGGGCAGCCAGGCCACACCCAGCAGGGTCCAGGGCAGCTCGGCCTTGAGGATCTTGACCGCCGCATGTTTGAGTTCGGGCTGCTTGGACGTCGGGCAGTAAGCCGAGGTGGTGAGGGCGTTGACGCCGGCCAGCGGCTCGCCCTGGCTGCTGCGGCCGCTCAGGTATTCGGGGCCCCAGTGCATGGCGATGAAGGCTTGCGTGGTGTGGAGCGTGCGCGAACCCTGCGCCGGCAGCACGATGGCGCCACGCTGGCTGGTCACGTGCACCAGATCGCCGTCTTTCAGGCCGCGACGCTCCAGGTCCTGCGGGTTCATTTGCACGCAGGGTTCGGCCACGTGGCCGAACAGGCGGCCGATGGTGCCGGTGCGTGTCATGCCGTGCCAGTGGTCGCGCAGGCGGCCGGTGGTCAGCGAGAACGGGAAGCGCGATTCGCGTTGTTCGGCCGTGGGCTTGTAGGGCAGGGCGGCGAACGTCGCCTTGCCGTCGGCGGTGGGGAAGACGCCGTCGGCGTAGAGGCGGGGCGTGCCGGCGGTTTCGCCTTCACGCAGCGGCCAGAACTGCGGCCCCTCGTTCTCCAGCAGGGCGTAGGACAGGCCGGTGATGTCGAGGTCGCGGCCGCGGGTGGATTCGCGGTGTTCGTTCCAGACCGCTTCGGGGGTCTCGTACGGGAACAGCGAGGGCTGACCGGGGCGCAACTGCGCTTCGAGCCGGCGCGCCACGTCCACGGCGATGCGCCAGTCGTGCCGCGCCTGGCCGGCCGGCGGCACGGCGGCGCGCACCCGGCTGATGCGGCGTTCGCTGTTGGTGACCGTGCCTTCCTTCTCGCCCCAGGTGGTGGCGGGCAGCAGGATGTCGGCGAAGTCGCAGGTGGCGGCGGTCGCGAAGGCTTCCTGCACCACCACGAACTCGGCGCGCTGCAGCGCGCGGCGCACCGTGGCCTGGTCGGGCATGGACTGGGCCGGGTTGGTGCACGCGATCCACAACGCCTTGATCTCGCCGTCGGCCGCGGCCTGGAACATCTCGACCGCGGTCTTGCCGGGTTTCGAAGGCACATCGGCCACACCCCAGAGCGCGGCCACCTCGGCGCGGTGCGCGGGGTTGGCCAGGTCGCGGTGGGCGGACAGCAGGTTGGCCAGACCGCCGACCTCACGCCCGCCCATGGCGTTGGGCTGGCCGGTCAGGCTGAACGGGCCGGCACCGGGTTTGCCGATCTGGCCGGTGGCCAGGTGCAGGTTGATCAGGGTCGCGTTCTTGGCCGTGCCGCTGCTGCTCTGGTTCAGGCCCTGGCAATAGAGGCTGAGTGTGGCTGGCGAGGTGGCGAACCATTTGGCCGCTGTGAACAGGTCTTCCTTGGGAATGCCGCAGGTCTGGGCCACCACGTCGGGAGTGAAGTCGCGCACCAGCGCCTTGAGTTCGTCGAAGCCGTTCGTGTGCGCGGCGATGTAGGCGGCATCCGTCCAGCCTTCCCACAACATGATGTGCAGCAGGCCGTGGAAGAGCATCACGTCGGTGCCCGGCAGCAGCGGCAGGTAGAGGTCGGACAGCTCGGCGGTGTCGGTGCGGCGCGGGTCGGCCACGATCACCTTCATGGCCGGGTTCTGCTGCTTCGCGGCCTCGATGCGGCGGAACAGGATGGGGTGCGCGTAGGCCGCGTTGCTGCCGACGATGAACAGGCACTGGGCATGGTTCACGTCGTCGTAGCAGGCGGGTGGCGCGTCGGCGCCCAGCGTGGCCTTGTAGCCCGCCACCGCGCTGCTCATGCACAGGCGCGAATTGGTGTCCACGTTGTTGGTGCCGAGCAGGCCCTTGGCCAGCTTGTTGAAGACGTAGTAGTCCTCGGTCAGCAGCTGGCCGCTGAGGTACAGGCCCACGGCGTCCGGTCCGTGCTCGCGCACGATGCGGCCGAAGGTGTTGCTCACCTGGTCCAGGGCCATGTCCCAGCCGATGGCCACCGGTGCCTGACCGCGCTGCAGCCGCTGCATGGGCTGCAGCAGCCGGGCCTGGCGGGTGATGGCGGGCGTGGCCGTCAGGTGCAGCGTGCTGCCCTTGGTGCAGAGCTTGCCGAAGTTGGCCGGGTGATCCGGGTCGCCGCGCACACCGGTGATCTGCGGGCCATCGGATTCGATGATGACGCCGCAGCCCACACCGCAGTACGGGCAGGTGGAGCGGGTTTCGGTCATGGTGATCAGGCCTTGGTGGTTCGGCGGGCGGGGCCTGCGATAGGCCGGACCTGATCGGTCGCGTGCGATGCGAGTTGCGTGGCGTCCAGGAACACCTGGCCGTTCTCCACCTTCACGCTGAACTTGGGCGTGCAGCCTTCATCCGGCGCCGACGCCTGGCCGTCGCACAGGCCGATGGTCCAGTTGTGCAGCGGGCAGGCCACGTGGGTGCCGAAGACGATGCCCTGGCTCAGCGGGCCGCCCTTGTGCGGGCAGCGGTCGAGCAGCGCGAACACCTCGTCCTGGTCGTTGCGGAAGATGGCGACGTCCAGGCCACGCTCGCGCGCCACGCGGCGCGAGCCGAGCACGGGGATGTCTTCAACCTGGCAGATGGGGGTCCATTGGCTCATGTTCATGGCTCTCTCGAATCGTTGGCAAGGGTTCAGGTGGGCAGGGCGGCGTAGAAGCCGGTCACCCGGTCCATCACGCTGAGCAGGTTCTCGCTGGTCACGAACACGTCGGACAGGGGTTTGGCGGTGGCGGCGGCGCCCGATTGCACGCGCTGCAGCGCCTGGTCGAAGAACAGCCACTGACCGTCGGCCAGCGACAGTTCCTCGCGGATGCGGGCGGTGGCTTGCGGCGCCGTGTGCAGCACCTCCATGGCGGTCAGGAACTCACTGCGGGCCTTGCCGATCTCGGCCACCGCGGTGGCGGTGTCCACCGGCAGCGTGGCCGCGTAGTAGAACTTGGCCATGCGCTGGGACAGCATGCGCTGGCGGCCCGCGATGTTGACCAGCTTGCCCACCGGGCGGCCCATGGTGGCCTCGTACTGCAGCGTGCCCTGGTGGGCCAGCGCCAGCACGCGGGCGTCGGCCCGGAGCACGGCGGGGGCGCCGGCCTTGCTGGGCGCGGCGCCGACCAGCGCGGTCTTGTAGTCGCTCCACGCGGCTTCCAGCGCAGTGTAGGTCTCGCGGATGTCGGGCGATGGCGCGAACGCCTTGAGCTCCACCAGCTGCCGGTCGAACAGGGCCATCGACTTGTCCAGTACGGCGCTGGCCGTGCGGCCTTCGGTCTGGTGGACCATGGCCAGCCAGGCCTTGCCCATGCGTTGCGAGAGCATGCGCTGACGGCCGGCCTTGTTGATGGCGTCGTTCAGGTCGGACACCTGTGCCCGCAGGCCCAGGGGCGCGGCGGCGGCCAGTGCCAGGAAATGGCGGCGTTGCACGGCGCGCTCCTCAGGCCTTCACGACGGCCACGGGTTCGAACTGGCGCGTGTCCACGGCCGCGTCCTGGAAGTCGAACCACGGGTCGGGCTCGCCGTCGAGCGCGAACTGCAGCTGTTCCCACAGCGCCTTGCGGCCCTCGGCGTCGTCCAGGATGCGCTGCTTGATGTAGTCCAGACCGACGCGGTTGACGTAGTGGACCGTGCGCTCCAGGTACCAGCCTTCCTGGCGGTACAGCTCGCAGAAGGCGCCGGTGTACTCCATCACCTCTTCGGCCGTCTTCAACTTCACCAGGAAGTGGGCGACTTCGGTCTTGATGCCGCCGTTGCCGGCGATGTACATCTCCCAGCCGCTGTCCACGCCGATGATGCCCACGTCCTTGATGCCGGCTTCGGCGCAGTTGCGCGGGCAACCGCTGACGGCGAACTTGACCTTGTGCGGCGCGTACATGCGCCACATGGCGCGTTCGAGGTCCTTGCCCATCTGGGTGCTGTCCTGCGTGCCCATGCGGCACCACTCGCTGCCCACACAAGTCTTTACGGTGCGCAGCGCCTTCGCATAGGCGTGGCCGCTGGGCATGCCGATGTCCTTCCAGACGTTGACCAGGTCTTCCTTCTTAACCCCCAGCAGGTCGATGCGCTGGCCGCCGGTGACCTTGACGGTCGGGATCTGGTACTTGTCGACCGCGTCGGCGATGCGGCGCAGCTCGTCGGCCGTGGTCTCGCCACCCCACATGCGCGGGATGACGGAGTAGGTGCCGTCCTTCTGGATGTTGGCGTGCGAACGCTCGTTGATGTAGCGGCTCTGCGGGTCGTCCTTAGCCTGCTTGGGCCAGGTGCTGATCAGGTAGTAGTTGATGGCCGGGCGGCAGGTGGCGCAGCCATTGGGCGTCTTCCAGCCCAGGGCCTTGAAGGTGTCGGCGATGGTCAGCAGCTTGTCGTTGCGGATCGCGTCGCGCACGTCCTGGTGGCTGTGCTCGGTGCAGCCGCAGATGGCCTTCTTCTTCGGCGTGGCGGAGTAGCCGGCGCCCACCGTGGCCATCAGGATCTGTTCGACCAGGCCGGTGCAGGAGCCGCAGCTGGCGCTGGCCTTGGTGTGCTTCTTCACCTCGTCGAGTGTGAACAGGCCCTTGTCCTTGATGGCCTTGCAGATGGTGCCCTTGGTCACGCCGTTGCAGCCGCAGACCTCGTCGCTGTCGGCCATGGCCGCGGCTTTGTTCTGCCCCGCGTGGCCCGCGTCGCCGATGTTCGATTCCCCGAACATCAGCTTGTCGCGGATGTCGTGCACCTTGCGGCCCTCGCGCAGCAGCTTGAAGTACCAGCCGCCATCCACCGTGTCGCCGTACAGGCAGGCACCCACCAGCTGGTCGTCCTTGATGACGAGCTTCTTGTAGACGCCGCCGAAGGGGTCGCTCATCACGATCTCTTCCGTGCCTTCGCCGCCCATGAAGTCGCCCGCGCTGAACAGGTCAATGCCGGTGACCTTGAGCTTGGTCGAGGTGAGCGAGCCGGTGTAACGGCCGATGCCGAACTCGGCCAGGTGCGTGGCCAGCACCTTGCCCTGCTCGAACAGCGGTGCCACCAGGCCATAGGCGATGCCGCGGTGCGCCGCGCATTCACCCACCGCGTAGATGCGCGCGTCGGTCACGGTCTGCAGGGTGTCGCTCACCACGATGCCGCGGTTGACATGCAGGCGCATCTTTTCGGCCAGCGCGGTGTTGGGGCGAATGCCCACGGCCATGACCACCAGATCGGCCGGCACTTCGCTGCCGTCCTTGAAGCGGATCGCCTTGACCCGACCGCCTTTTCCGCCGTCCTGATCGCCCACCAGCTCCTGCGTCTGCGCGCCCATCAGGAACCGCATGCCGCGCTCTTCCAGCGATTTCTGCAGCAGCTTCCCCGCCACATCGTCGAGCTGGCGCTCCATCAGCCAGGGCGCGACGTGCACCACGCTGACCGTCATGCCGCGCTTCATCAGGCCGTTGGCCGCTTCCAGGCCCAGCAGGCCGCCGCCGATGACGACCGCATGCTGGTAGGTCGCGGCGGCGTCGATCATGGCCTGCGTGTCGGCGATGTCGCGGTAGGCCAGCACGCCCTTGAGGTCCTTGCCGGGGATGGGCAGGATGAAGGGGTTGGAGCCGGTCGCCATGATCAGGCGGTCGTAGCCGGCGGTGACGGTTTCACCCTGTGCATCGACGCCGGTGACCACCCGCCTGACGCGGTCCACGTCGGTCACCTTCACGCCGGCATGCAGCGTGATGCCGTGGTCGGTGTACCAGGACCAGTCGTTGAGCACGATCTGGTCCAGCGTCTGTTCGCCCGCCAGCACGGGGCTGAGCAGGATGCGGTTGTAGTTGGGATGCGGCTCGGCGCCGAAGACGGTGATCTCGTACAGGTCCGGCGCGATCTTCAGCAGTTCTTCGAGCGTGCGCACGCCGGCCATGCCGTTGCCGACCATCACGAGCTTCAATCGGGGCTTGGGAGTGACTTGCATGTCCATGGTTTTCTCCGTTGGCGATGGCGCAGGGCAAAGCGCCGCCCTGCCGGTGCACCCGTGGGTGCCGGTTCTTCTCAGATTCGGTGTCGGGCGCAGCACCAGGGTGCGGCGCCCTGTCAAACGTTCAGGCCGCCTTTTCGACGTGCGCCTGGCGCGTGTAGAGGAAGTCGATGACCGCCTTGCGGTAGTGCTGGTACTGCGGGTCGTCGGCCAGGGCCACGCGGTTGCGCGGGCGCGGCAGTTCGACGCTGAGCACCTCGCCGATGGTGGCGGCGGGCCCGTTGGTCATCATCACGATCTTGTCGGACAGCAGCACCGCCTCGTCCACGTCGTGCGTCACCATGACCACGGTGGCGTGGGTCTTGGCGACGATTTCCAGCAGTTCGTCCTGCAGCTTGGCGCGGGTCAACGCATCCAGGGCGCCGAAGGGCTCGTCCATCAGCAGCACCTTGGGTTCCATCGACAGGGCACGGGCGATGCCCACGCGCTGCTTCATGCCGCCCGAGATTTCGCCGGGGCGCTTCTGGGCGGCGGCCGTCAGACCCACCAGGGCCAGGGCGTCGTTGGTGCGCTGCTTGAGTTGCGCCTTGCTTTCGGTCGCACCGAACACGCGCTCGACGGCGAGGTAGATGTTCTCGAAGCAGGTCAGCCAGGGCAGCAGCGAGTGGTTCTGGAATACCACCGCGCGCTCGGGACCGGGGCCGGCGATTTCCTTGTCGGCGCAGAGCAGCACCCCGCTCGTGGGCGTGGTCAGGCCGGCGATGAGGTTGAGCAGCGTGGACTTGCCGCAGCCCGAGTGGCCGATCAGCGCGACGAACTCGCCCTTGGCGACGGTCAGGTTGATGTCCTTGAGTGCGGGGAACAGGCCCTTTTTGGTCTTGAAGGTCTGCTCGACGCCCTGGATGTCGATGTACTTCGTGTGGACAGCGGTGTTCATGCCTTCACCTCTTCATAGGTAAACAGGGAGGCCAGCTTGATGAGCGCGAACTCCAGCAGCAGGCCGACGATGCCGATCACGAAGATGGCGATGATGATGGACGACACGTTGAGGTTGTTCCACTCGTCCCACACCCAGAAGCCGATGCCGACGCCGCCGGTCAGCATCTCGGCTGCGACGATCACCAGCCAGGCGGTGCCCACGGCCAGGCGCACGCCGGTCAGCAGGTAGGGCAGCACCGCGGGGAACAGGATCTTGGTGAAGATCTTCCACTCGCTGAGGTTGAGCACGCGGGCCACGTTCATGTAGTCCTGCGGCACGCGCTGCACGCCCACCGCGGTGTTGATGACCATGGGCCAGATCGAGCAGATGAAGATGGTCCAGATGGCGGCCGGGTTGGCGCCCTTGAACACCAGCAGGCCGATCGGCAGCCAGGCCAGCGGCGAGACCGGGCGCAGCAGGCTGATGAGCGGGTTGAACATGCGGCTGAGGAACACGGAGCGGCCGATGGCGAAGCCGGTGGGAATGCCCACCAGCGCCGCCAGGCCGAAGCCGATGGCCACGCGCTTGAGGGAGGACAGGATGTTCCAGCCGATGCCCTGGTCGTTCGGGCCGTTGCTGTAGAACGGGTCGGAGAACACCTGCACGGCCTGCGCCCAGGTCTCGGCGGGCTTGGGGATGCCGCTGTCGCTGGTGGACGCAATCGCCTGCCATACCAGCACCAGCAGGGCCAGGCCCATCAGTGGCGGCAGCACTGCCATCCAGAACCCAAGGAAATCGCGCGCCGGTTTTTT
Organism: uncultured Hydrogenophaga sp.; assembly: GCA_964550405.1. Classification (GTDB taxonomy): domain Bacteria; phylum Pseudomonadota; class Gammaproteobacteria; order Burkholderiales; family Burkholderiaceae_C; genus Hydrogenophaga. The sequence goes on from CAZJZD010000024.1 coordinate 21,792, forward strand.
GGGGGCCGGTGCGGCGGTGGGCGTCTGTGCGGTCATGGCTTTGGCGAGAGGTGACAAGGCGGGGCCGGAGGCGGGTGCCTCCAGCGGTGAATGAAAAACAGCGGCAACCATGGCGGTTCTCCTGGCGGGACGATCAGGCCTTGACCTTGAACGAATCGGCGTACTTGGCGGGGTCCTTGCCATCCCACACCACGCCGTCCATCAGCTTGCTGCTGCGCATCTCCGACGTTGGCAGCGGCGTCTTGCTGGCGGTGGCGGCCTGCTTGTAGATGTCGATGCGGTTGACCGCCTTGGCCACGGCCAGGTAGTCCGGGTGGCTCTTGAGCAGACCCCAGCGCTTGTGCTGGGTCAGGAACCACATGCCGTCGGAGAGGTAGGGGAAGTTCACCGCGCCGTTGTCGAAGAACTTCATGTGGTTGGGGTCGTCCCAGGTCTTGCCCATGCCGTTCTGGTAGCGGCCCAGAATGCGCTGGTTGATCGCGTCCACGCCCGTGTTCACATAGGCACGGGCGGCGATCGTCTCGGCCATCTTGTTTTTGTTGGACAGGCCGCTGTCGATCCACTTACCGGCTTCCAGGATGGCGGCCGTCACGGCACGGGCCGTGTTGGGGTACTTGCTGGCGAACTCGGCCGTGGTGCCCAGCACCTTTTCGGGGTGGTCCTTCCAGATGTCCTGCGTGGTGGTGGCGGTGACGCCGATGCCGTCGATGATGGCGCGGTGGTTCCAGGGCTCGCCCACGCAGAAGCCGTCCATGTTGCCCACGCGCATGTTGGCCACCATCTGCGGCGGTGGCACGGTGATGACCTTGGCGTCCTTCATCGGGTTGATGCCGTTGGACGCCAGCCAGTAGTACAGCCACATGGCGTGGGTGCCGGTGGGGAAGGTCTGGGCAAAGGTGTATTCGCGCGGGTTGGCGGCCATCACCTTGGCCAGGCTGGCGCCGTCCACCGCGCCGGCGTCGGCCAGCTTCTTCGACAGGGTGATCGCCTGGCCGTTGCGGTTCAAGTTCATCAGCACGGCCATGTCTTTCTTGGGGCCGCCGATGCCCATCTGCACCCCGTAGATCAGGCCGTAGAGCACGTGGGCGAAGTCCAGTTCGCCGTTGACCAGCTTGTCGCGCACACCGGGCCAGCTCGCTTCCTTGGTCGGCACGATCTTCACGCCGTACTTCTTGTCGATGCCCAGTTCGGCGGCCATGACCACGCTGGCGCAGTCGGTCAGGGGGATGAAACCGATCTTGACCTCGGCCTTTTCCGGCGCGTCCGAGCCTGCGGCCCAGACGCCGCTGTGACCCAGGGTCGAGAAGAAGGTGGCCGCGGCCGCCCCCTTCTTGATGAAGTCGCGGCGCGAGGCGCTGTCCGCGGCGGCGGTCTCGGGGGTCGGGGCGCTGTGGTCGTTCATGCTCAACTCCTGTGAAGAAAAAAACCAGATAACAAAGGCCGTGAAAGCAAAACGGCGCCCATTCCAAGCCCCCTCCGTGGGGGCGAGAAATGGACGCCGTTGTCCTGTGGGTCTCGGGAGACCGCCGGGATGGTGTGCCGCCATTGGCACGTCCCGATGCATCGACTGCAGCAGGGACCGTGCCAGGTACCGGGTTTTCACGGGGGTGACTGCCAAGTGATTGAATTGAAAGAGCTTTTTTCACGACGCGGTGTCTGCGGGCAACTGGCAGTGATCGCCCGGGAGGCATCAATCTGGTGCAGGCACCGGAGCAGGCACGGTATTTGTGCGCCGCAGCAGCGGCAGCCGATGGCGGCTTCAGCGCCCGCGCGCAGGCAGCACCTCGGCCATGGCCAGCACCGCCTCGGCCACGTCGATCAGGCGCCGGTTCTGGTTCATGGCCATCTGGCGCATGGTCTTGTGCGCCTCGTCTTCGCTGAGGTGGCGGTGGGCCATCAGCAGGCCCTTGGCGCGCTCGATGGTCTTGCGTTCGTTCAGGCTGGCGCGCACGGTGTCCAGCTCATCGCCCATGGTCTGCAGCCGCTGCGACTGTGCCTGCACCAGCTCCAGGATGGAGCGCTCCACCTGCGGGCCGTAGCCCGGGCCGGTGCCCGGCCGCGTCGCCTGCACCGGCGGCGGCGGGGCGACAGCGTCTTCAAAAAAGTCCGGTCCTGTGGGTGAGGATGGGCTGCCGCGTTCGAGCCGGCCTTCCAGTGCCCGCAGCTCCTGGGTGACCGCGGCGAGCCGTTCGCCGCACAGCATCTGCAGCTCGGCCGACAGGGCTTCCTCCACCACTTTCATGGCATCCAGCCGGTCGGTGCAGGTGTCGAACCAGGTCTGGCTGTGGCCCTCGTCCAGCGCACTGCCAGCGGGGGTGGTCAGCAGGATGCGGCGCATGCGTTCCAGCGCGGCCAGCACCTCGGGGCGCTGCGCCCGCTGCCACAGCTGCTGCAGGGAGGGCCCGCAGAAGTCGTGGAACACGCGCAGGCAGCGCTCCTGCGAATCGATCAGGTGCAGCAGGCGTTGTTGGCCGTCGGCGTCGGCACGCCCGGTAGCGAACAGGGCCGAACCGGCGGCGCGCTCCTGGCCGGTGAACTCCTTGCCCTGCATGAAGTTGAACAAAGCGACCAGATGGCGCGAAATGTCCGGGTCGGTCGCGCCATCGGCGGCCTCGAACACCACCGCCAGCAGGCCACTGATCAGCCGGATGTAGGCCTGGGTGGCGCGGGCGGCCGACCATTGCCGGTTGACGATGCGCTCGCGCAGCGGTGGCAGGGCGTCCAGCCCTTGCAGCACATAGGCGATGCGCCCGAACAGGCGGGTACCGTTGCCGGCCTGGGCGGTTTCGGTGTCCAGCGCGTCGAAGCCGGCCAGCACTTCGGCTTGCAGCTCGTCGCATTGCGCCACCTGATCCTGGCGCTCGCTGGCCCAGCGCGTGCCCTGCGAAGCCAGGTACAGATTGGACAGGCCGCGCTCACGCTGCAGCGCGTGCACCAGGCGGCCGATGGCGTTGACGAGTTCGCTGGTGAGGGCCAGCTGCCGCAGACCGGCAATTTCGCAGCGTTTGGCGGCGATGAGGAAACAGAGGGCCGATTTCATGCCCGGTGTGGCAGCAACAATCGTGCCGCCGGGCCGGTTCAGGCGGCCGTCATGCCGTGGCGCTGTTTGAGTTCTGCGGTGGCGGGGCTGGCCGCAAACGCCAGGAAGGCCTGAACGCCAGCGGCCTGCGCGCTGACCGTGGCACGAGCGGCCGAGAAGGTGGTGACGATCTGCACCGCTTCGGGCAGGCCGCCGATGACCTGGATGCCGGGCACACCCGTCATTTCGCTCAGTTGCTGGAAACCCAGCGCCACTTCGCCCTTGGCCACCAGCGACCCCACCGACACACCCGGCGGCGGGGTGACGATGCGTGGGGCGATCTGCTGCGCCATGCCCCAGCGCTCGAACAGCTTCGCCAGCTGCACGCCGCTCGGGCCGGTGGAGTAGCCGATGGTGGGCGCGGCCAGCACGGCCGCCTTCAGCGCGGCCTCGGTCGAGATGTCGGGCACCGGTGCGTCCGCCGGTACGGCCACGGCCACCGCCGAATGCACCAGATCCACCCGGGTGTCGGCCAGCACATGGCCGCTGGCGGCGAGCTTCTCGATGGCGTCGGACGCCAGGGCCACGATGTCGAAGGCTTCACCGGCCACCACGCGCTTGGCGGCGTCCACACCGCCCACCGAGGTGACCGCCACCGCGATGTCCGGCCGCTGCGCCGAGAACGCGGCCACCAGGTCGGCCAGCAAGGCCTTGGTGGCCATGGAAGAGATGAGGGTCAGGGTGGTCGGGGGCATGGCGGCTCGGACTCGATGGAGAGCCCGCAGCCTATCAAAGCCCGCGCCGGCTGGCCTCTGGCCGGTCGTTCTTTCTGTTATCAGGCCGCGGCATGGAGCGCGGCTGCTGCCCCGGTGCTGGCCGGGCGGGCGCCCGGTATCAGCTGCGCCCGCACCGACACCACCGAGCCGATCATGATCAGCGCCGGTGGGCGCACCTGGTGGCGCAGCGCCAGCGAGGGCAGATCGGCCACGGTGCCGGTGATGCAGCGCTCGTCGGGCAGGGTGGCCTTTTCCACCAGGGCGGCCGGCGTGTCGCCCGGCAGGCCGTGGGCCATGAGCTGGCGGCAGATCTCGGGCAGGTTGTTCACGCCCATGTAGAGCACCACCGTCTGGCGCGGGCGGGCGAGCATGGCCCAGTCCATGTCCAGGCCCTGACCGTCGCGCAGGTGGCCGGTGGCCAGCACCAGCGAGGCCGCGTGGTCGCGGTGCGTGAGCGGGATGCCCACCGACGCGGCCGCGCCCTGCGCCGCGGTGAGGCCGGGGATGACGGTGAAGGGGATGCCCTCGGCTGCGAGGGCCTGCGCCTCTTCGCCGCCGCGGCCGAAGATGTAGCCGTCACCGCCCTTGAGGCGCAGCAGTGAGCGGCCGCTGCGCGCCAGGCGCAGCATGAGCTCGATGATGTCGCCCTGCGGCAGGGTGTGGCGCGAACTCTCCTTGCCCACGTAGATGCGTTCGGCAGACGGGCCGATCAGCTCCAGCACCGCCGGGCTGACCAGGTGGTCGTACAGCACCAGGCTGGCCGCCTGCAAGGCCTTGACGGCCTTGACGGTCAGCAGCTCGGGGTCGCCGGGGCCGGCACCCAGCAGCGTCACGGTGCCCGGTGATGGCAGTGCGGCGTTCGCCGGTCGTGCCGGGTTCAGCACCGGGTTGAGATCGACCAGGTTCATGGGGGCTCTCCTTGTGGCGGCGGCACGGGGTCGCCTGTTGTGCCGGGACCCATTGTTCGGAATGCACCGGGGTCCGTCCTTGAACCAGTTCAAGGACAGCGCGGTGGGCCGGACGGACGATGCGTCCAGCTCGCAGCACGGCCTTGGACAGCTGCCCGGCGAGCGGATCCGGTGTCCCGGGGAGGGGCCGGATCACATCCACAGCTGATCCGAACGGAGAGAGAACACCCATGAAAGCCACTCAGATCGTTCTGTCCTCGCTGGCCATGGCCGCGATGCTGGTTGCCGGCGCGGTACACGCCCAGGACAAGAAGAATCTCACCCAGCCCGAGGCCAACTACCAGGCCGGCGGCTCGCCCCTGGCGGGCGAGCCGATGTACCAGGCGACCAACCCCAAGGCGCCGCCGATGACGCAGGCCGAGTTCGACACCGCGCGCAAGATCTACTTCGAACGCTGCGCCGGCTGCCACGGCGTGTTGCGCAAGGGTGCCACCGGCAAGCCGCTGACGCCCGACATCACCGTGGGCAAGGGCACGGACTACCTCAAGGTCTTCATCGCCTACGGTTCGCCCGCTGGCATGCCCAACTGGCAGACCAGCGGCGAGATGAGCGAGAAGGAAGTGGACCTGATGGCGCGCTACATCCAGCACGACGCGCCCACGCCGCCCGAATACAGCATGGCCGACATGAAGGCCACCTGGAAGGTGATCGTCCCGCCCGAGAAGCGGCCGACGAAGAAGATGAACAACTACAACATCACCAACATCTTCAGCACCACGCTGCGCGACACCGGGGAGGTGGCCCTGATCGACGGCGACACCAAGCAGATCATCAACATCGTCAAGACCGGCTACGCGGTGCACATCTCGCGCCTGTCGGCCTCGGGTCGCTACCTGTTCGTGATCGGGCGCGACGCCAAGATCAACATGATCGACCTGTGGATGGAGAAGCCCGACAACGTGGCCGAGATCCGCACCGGCCTGGAAGCCCGCTCGGTGGAGACCAGCAAGTTCAAGGGCTTTGAAGACAAGTACGCGATCGCCGGCACCTACTGGCCGCCGCAGTACGTGATCATGAACGGCGACACCCTGGAGCCGCTGAAGATCGTCTCCACCCGCGGCAACACCGTGGACAAGCAGGAGTACCACCCCGAGCCACGCGTGGCCTCCATCGTGGGCAGCCACTACAAGCCCGAGTTCGTGGTGAACGTGAAGGAGACCGGCCAGACCCTGCTGGTGGACTACTCCAACATCGACGCGCTCAAGGTCACCACCATCGGCACCGCGCGCTTCCTGCACGACGGCGGCCTGGACTCGTCCAAGCGCTACTTCATGGTGGCGGCCAACCAGTCCAACAAGATCGCGGCGGTGGACCTGAAGGAGGGCAAGCTGACCAAGCTGATCGACGTGGGCAAGATCCCGCACCCGGGCCGCGGCGCCAACTTCACGCACCCGAAGTACGGTCCTGTGTGGTCCACCGGCCACCTGGGCGACGAAACCATCTCGCTGATCGGCACCGACCCGGTCAAGCACCCCAAGAACGCCTGGAAGGTGGTCGAGACGCTCAAGGGCCAGGGCGGTGGTGCGCTGTTCATCAAGAGCCATCCGAAGAGCAAGCACCTGTACTCGGACACCCCGCTCAACCCCGATCCGAAGATCTCGCAATCGGTCGCGGTGTACGACATCGACAACCTGGCCAAGGGCTACACCGTGCTGCCGATCGCCGAGTGGGCGGGCATCCAGGACGACGGCGCCAAGCGCGTCGTGCAGCCCGAGTTCAACAAGGCCGGCGACGAGGTCTGGTTCGCGGTGTGGAGCGCCAAGAACAAGGAAAGCGCGCTGGTGGTCGTGGACGACAAGACGCTCAAGCTCAAGGCCGTGATCAAGGACCCGCGCCTGATCACGCCGACGGGGCACTTCAACGTGCACAACACCCAACACGACGTTTATTGACTCCCCCCTGCGCCGCTGACGCGGCTTCCCCCCTCCGTGGCGCGCCTGCGGCGCTTCGAGGGGGGACGGCCCCTGTGGCCCGGCGAAGCCGGTTCCACGGGGCCCCCTGGAGTGAAGTCACTTCGTTGTTGTTGTTCTTTTGGAGTTTCAGATGAAAAAGTTGATTCCTCTGCTGGTGGCTTCGGTCGCTGTGTTGGCCTCCGGTGCTGCGTTCGCCGATGGCGAGGCGGCCATGAACAAGGCCGGGTGCATGGCCTGCCATGCCAAGGACAAGAAGCTGGTCGGGCCTTCGTTCAAGGACATTGCAGCCAAGTACAAGGGCCAGGATGTCGCGGCCAAGCTGTTCGACAAGGTGCGCAAGGGCGGCTCGGGCGTGTTCGGTCCCATCCCCATGTCACCCAACGGTCCCGACAAGATCGCCGACCAGGACCTCAAGGACGCCATCGCGGTGATCCTCAAGTCCTGATCCGGAAGGCCTGCCGTGTTGCGCTTCGCTGCCGTCCTGTCCGCGCTGTTGCTGGGGCCTGTGCCGGCCTTCGCACAGTCTGAACCTGCGCCCGATGCCTCGCGTTCGCGTGAGCTGGTGCGCATGGTGCGGCAGGACTGCGGCTCGTGCCACGGCATGCGCCTGACCGGCGGCCTCGGCCCGGCGCTCACGCGCGAAGCCCTGGCCGACTTCCCTCTCGACAGCCTGGCCGCCGTGATCTTCCACGGCCGGCCGGGCACCCCCATGCCGCCCTGGAAGGCGATGCTCAGCGAGCCCGAGGCGCGCTGGATCGCGCAGCGCCTGCAGCAGGGCTTTCCCGAAGAAAGTGCAGGTGTCCGATGAAGCGCCGCGAATGGCTGGCCGCTGCGGCCTCCCTGTCTTCTCTCGCTGCGCTCGGCGGTCTCTCCGGCTGCGCCGCGCCCGTGCTGCGCGGCACCGGCGACCTGGGTGTGGTCATCGGCCGCGCCAACGGCACGCTGTACCTGGTCGACACGACCACCCGCGCGCTGATCGGTGAAGTCCCCGGGCTGGGCGACCTCTCGCACGCCTCGGTGGTGTTCTCGCGCGACGGGCGCTTCGCCTACGTGTTCGGGCGCGACGGCGCACTCACCATGGTCGACCTGCTCACGCAGCGCATCACCCGCCGCGTCCTGCAGGCGGGCAACTCGATCGGCGGTGCCATCAGCGCCGACGGCACCCTGGTGGCGGCGCAGAACTACACGCCCGGTGGCGTGAAGGTGTTCGACGCGCGCACGCTGGACCTGGTGGCCGATGTGCCGGCGGAATACATGCCCGGCAAGCGCTCGCGGGTGGTCGGCCTGGTCGACCTGCCGGGCCGGCGTTTCGCCTACAGCCTGTTCGACGCCGACGCGATCTGGGTCACCGACTGTTCGGACCCGGCGCGCGTCACCACCCACAAATTCGACGCCATCGGCCGCCAGCCCTACGACGCGCTGGTCACGCCCGATGGCCGTCACTACATCGCCGGCCTGTTCGGTGAGGACGGCCTGGCCATGGTCGACCTCTGGGCCGACAAGCCCGCGGTGCGCCGCATCCTCGGCGGCTACGGCAAGGGCCAGGCGCCGCTGCCGGTCTACAAGATGCCGCACCTGCGCGGCTGGGCCGTGGCCGGGCGCCGCGCCTACCTGCCCGCCATCGGCCGGCACGAGGTGCTGGTGGTGGACACCGACACATGGCAGGAGGTGGACCGCATCCCGGTCGCGGGCCAGCCCGTTTTCGTGATGGCGCGGCCCGACGGCCGCCAGGTCTGGGTCAACTTCGCCGTGCCCGACTACCACCGCGTGCAGGTCATCGACACGCAGCGCCAGCAGGTCGTGCAGACCCTGGAGCCGGGCAAGGCCGTGCTGCACATGGAATTCACGCCACGCGGCGAGGCCGTGTGGATCAGCTGCCGGGATGACAACCGTGTGATCGTGGTGAATACACGGGACTTCAGCCCGCTGGCGCGTCTGGACATGCCGGCGCCCAGCGGGATCTTTTTCACCTCGCGCGCGGCGCGCATGGGCTTCTGAGCCATGGACGCCGCCGTGGACACCGATCTTCGCCTGCTCAACGACTGGCAGCACGGGTTTCCGCTCTGCCGCGACCCCTTCGGTGTGCTCGCCGAAGCCACCGGCCTGGCGCGCACCGATGTGCTGGCCCAGCTGCGGCAGGCCCAGGCCGATGGCCGCATCAGCCGCATCGGTGGCGTGTTCGCCCACGGCAGCGGGGGCGATGCCATGCTCTGCGCCATGGCCGTGCCCGTGGAACGCATCGAAGCGGTGGCGGCCCGCGTCAGTGCCCACCCCGGCGTCAACCACAACTACCTGCGCGAACACCACCACAACCTCTGGTTTGTCATGACCGGCGCCGATCGCGCGTCGGTGGAGGCCGCAGTCAGCGCGCTGGAGCAAGGCACCGGCCTGTCGGCGCTGCGCCTGCGCATGGTGCGGCCCTACCGCATCGACCTGGGTTTCGATCTGCGCGGCGACACCGCTGGCCAGCCCATGCGCGCCGCACCGGCGCCGCAGCAGACGCCGCTGGCGCCCGGTCTGTGGCCGCTGGCCCGCCGGGTCGAGGCCGGTCTGCCGCTGATCGAGCGTCCCTATGCGGCCTGGGCGACCGAGATCGGCTGCGACGAAGACGCGGTCACCGCCCGCATCGGGCAGTGGCTGGCCGAAGGCCGACTGCAACGCTTTGGTGTGGTGGTGCGCCACCACGAACTGGGCTTCGCCGCGAACGCCATGACGGTGTTCGATGTGCCCGACGAGCACGTCGACGACGTCGGCCGGGCGCTGGCCGCCCAGGCTGGCGTGACGCTGGCCTACCGCCGCGAGCGCGCACCCGGCTGGCCCTACAACCTGTACGCCATGGTGCACGGCACCCACCGCCAGGCGGTGATGGGCGTGATCGGGCGCATGACCCAGGCCGCCGGCCTGGCGCAGCGGCCGCGCGAGGTGCTGTTCTCCACCCGTCGCTTCAAGCAGACCGGCGCGCGGCGCTTTCGTGGCTGGGACGGGGCGGACGGGGGCCCGGAAGAAAGGAGCGCCGAACATGCCATCGCCTGAAGACCTGCGCCTGATCGACCGCCTGCACGGTGGCTTCCCGATCAGCGACCGGCCTTTCGCCGAGGTCGCCGCCACACTGGGCTGCACCGAAGACATGCTGATCGACCGCCTGCAACGCCTGCTGGCGCATGGCGACCTGACCCGCTTTGGTCCCCTGTTCCAGATCGAACGCGCTGGTGGCCGCTTCGTGCTGGCCGCCATGGCCGTGCCCGAGGAGCGCTTCGACACCGTGGCCGCGCAGCTGGGCGCCATGGCCGAGATCGCGCACAACTACCGCCGCGAGTCGGCCCACCCCGACCAGCCCGGCGCCACGCCGCTGAACATGTGGTTCGTCATCGCCGTCGAACGCGCCGATCAGGTCGGGCGTGTGACCGAACAGATCGAAGCCATGACCGACCTGCCGGTCTACGCCTTCCCGAAAGAGCGCGAGTTCTTCGTCGAGCTTCGCCTGCCCCTGCTGCCCGGAGGCCACCATGCCGCTGGATGAACTGGACCGCCGCATCATCCACGCCACCCAGTCGGGCCTGCCCCTGGTGCGTCGCCCCTACGAAGCGGTCGGCGCTGCGCTGGGCATCAGCGGCGAACAGGTGCGCGAACGCCTGCAGGCCATGCTCGACGACGGTCTGATCCGCCGCATCGGCGCCGTGCCCAACCACTACCGGCTGGGCTTCACCGCCAACGGCATGAGCGTGTGGGACGTGTCCGACGAACGCGTGGACGAACTCGGCGAGCGCATCGGCAAGCTGCCCTTCGTGAGCCACTGCTACCGGCGCCCTAGAAGACAGCCGGTCTGGCCCTACAACCTGTTCGCCATGCTGCACGGCCGGTCTCGCGACGAGGTCGAGGCGCAGGCGGCCCAGGTGGCTGCGCTGCTCGGCGACGCCTGCCGCGCGCACGACATCCTTTATTCCACCGCCATCCTGAAGAAGACCGGATTGCGGATTTCCGAAAGCTGAGAAACATGTTCCGCATCAGCCAATACCTGCGCGAACTCGCGCACGCCGAACAGACCGGGCAATGGCCCGTGGCCAGCCGCCGTGGTCCGGGCACAGCGCCCGGACCCGTGGTCATATGGAACCTGATCCGCCGCTGCAACCTCACCTGCAAACACTGCTACGCCCTGTCCGCTGACCACGACTACACCGGTGAATTGAGCGGCGACGAGGTCGCCACCGTGATGGACGACCTCAAGGCCTTCCGCGTGCCGGTGCTCATCCTCTCCGGTGGCGAGCCGCTGATGCGGCCGGACATTTTCGACATCGCCGAACGGGCCAAACGCATGGGCTTTTACACCGGCCTGTCCACCAACGGCACGCTGATCGACGCGCCCATGGCCGACCGCATCGCGGCCCAGGGCTTCGACTACGTGGGCATCAGCCTGGACGGCCTGCGCGAGACGCACGACAAGTTCCGCCGCCTCGACGGGGCGTTTGACCGCAGCCTGGCCGCCGTGCGCCTGCTGCGTGAGCGTGGTGTGAAGGTCGGCCTGCGCTACACCATGACGGCGCTGAACGCGCACGACTTCGCGCCCCTGCTCGACCTGATGCGCGCGGAGCGGGTCAACAAGTTCTATTTCTCGCACCTGAACTACGCCGGCCGCGGCAACATCCACCGCGGCAAGGACGCGCAGTTCCAGGCCACCCGCGAAGCGCTGGACCGGCTGTACGAACGCGCCTGGCAGGCCGCGCGCGACGGACTGGACGAAGAGTACGTGACCGGCAACAACGACGCCGACGGCCCCTACCTGCTGCAGTGGGTGGCGCAGCGCTTTCCGCGCTGGACCGAAGCCCTGCGCGAACGCCTGGTGGCCTGGGGCGGCAACGCCAGCGGCGTCAACGTCGCCAACATCGACAACCTGGGCGTGGTCCACCCCGACACCATGTGGTGGCACCACAGCCTGGGCAGCGTGCGCGAGCGCCCGTTCTCGCAGATCTGGAGGGACACGTCCGATCCGCTGATGGCCGGGCTCAAGGCACACCCGCGGCCGGTCGAAGGCCGCTGCGCGTTGTGCCAGCACTTCGCCATCTGCGGCGGCAACACCCGCACCCGTGCGCAGCAGCTCACCGGCAATGCCTGGGCCGAAGACCCGGGCTGCTACCTGAGCGACGACGAGATCGGTCTGCCCGCCGGTCACGCCGCGACCGCACCCCGGCGCACGACCATCCTGCTGCAGGAGGTGGACCATGTCTGAGTCACGAAACCGCTGGACCGAACGACTGGCGGATGTGGCACGCGCCTCGCTCGTGGCCGGCCTCGTCTGGATGGGCGTGGACATGGCCGGCGCGCAGACCATCGACGCCAAGACCCTGTACCAGCAGCACTGCGCCACCTGCCACGGCGGTCAGCGCACCGGCGCCATGGGCCCGGCCCTGCTGCCCGAAAGCCTGGAGCGCCTGCGCCCGGCCGAGGCGCTCAAGGTCATCCAGCACGGTCGCCCCGCCACGCAGATGCCGGGCTTTGCCCAGCAGCTCAGCACCGAGGAAATCAATGCGCTGGCGACCCACATCCGCACGCCCGTGCTGCCCACGCCGCGCTGGACCGAGGCCGACATCCGCGCCTCGCGCACCTTCAATACACCCCCAGCCAACGAGCCGGCGAAGCCGCTGTGGAGCGCCGACCCGATGAACCTGTTCGTGGTCGTCGAAGGCGGTGACCACCACATCAGCCTGCTCGACGGTGACCGGTTCGAGGTCATCACCCGCTTCCCCAGCCGCTTCGCGCTGCACGGCGGCCCCAAGTTCACGCCCGACGGCCGCTACGTCTTCTTCGGCTCGCGCGACGGCTGGATCACCAAGTACGACCTCTGGCGTCTGCGCGTGGTGGCCGAGGTGCGTGCCGGCCTGAACATGCGCAACGTGGCCGTGAGCGGCGACGGGAAATGGGTGATGGCCGCCAACTACCTGCCGCACAGCGTGGTGCTGTTCGACGCCGCCCTGAACCTGCAGAGGACCTACGCCGCCGCCACGCTGGACGGCAAGGCCACGTCGCGCGTCTCGGCCGTCTACGACGCCACGCCGCGCAACAGCTTCGTGGTGGCGCTCAAGGACATTCCCGAGCTCTGGGAAATCTCCTACAACCCCAAGGCCGAGCCCATCTACGACGGCCTGGTGCACGACTACAAGATGGGCGAGTCCATCGCCAAGCCCGGCTTCCTGGGCGTGCGCCGCACACCGCTGGAGGAGCCGCTGGACGACTTCTTCTTCGACCAGTCGTATCGACATGTGCTGGGCGCCACGCGGCCGAAGGACGTTTCCGCATCCGGGCCCAAGACCGGCGACGGCGCCGCGACGGCGCAGGTGGTCAACCTCGACGCCCGCCGCAAGATCGCCGACCTGCCGATCGCCGGCATGCCGCACCTGGGCTCGGGCATCACCTTCGCGTGGAACGGCAGCACCGTTCTGGCCTCGCCCAACCTCAAGGGTGGCGCCATCGACGTGATCGACATGAAGACCTGGAAACCGGTCGCCACCATCCCCACGCCAGGCCCCGGCTTTTTCATGCGCAGCCACGAAAACACCCGCTACGCCTGGACCGATTCGATGATGAGCCCCACGGCCAAGGACACCATGACCCTCATCGACAAGACCACGCTGCAACCGGTGGCCACGGTGAAGGAGCCGGGCAAGACCCTGGCCCACATCGAGTTCACCAAGGACGGCCGCTACGCGCTGGCCAGCGTCTGGGAAATGGACGGCGCCCTGATCGTCTACGACGCGACCACGCTCAAGGAGGTCAAGCGCCTGCCCATGAGCAAGCCGGTGGGCAAGTACAACGTGTGGAACAAGATCACGCGCAGTGAGGGTACTTCCCACTGATGTCGGTTGTTCAACATGAGCCCCGCCTGGCCGGCGACGGCGTGGTCTGGCTGCTGGTGCTGGCCGAGCTGCTGACCTTCGGTCTGCTGTTCAGTTCGTTCGCGGTCACCCGCCACCTGCAGCCCGAAGTGTTCGCGCAAGGCCAAGCGGCCCTGAGCCTGCACACCGGCGCGCTCAACACTTTGCTGCTGGTGGCGGCCAGCTGGGCGGCGGTGCGCGCGGTGCGCTGCTTTGAAGCGGACGAGGGCCGGGCGGGCGCGCACTGGCTGCTCGCCGCACTGGCCGGCGCCATCGGCTTCCTCATCGTCAAGACCCACGAGTTCGCGGGCAAGGTGCAGGCGGGGTTCGACTGGGCCACCGATGCGTTCACGCTGCTCTACACCCTGCTCACGGGCTTCCATTACCTGCACGTGGTCGTGGGCGCCATCGTGTTCGCCGTGCTCTGGTACAAGGCCCGCGCCGGCGCCTACGGCCGTGCCAACCACATGGCCCCGGCGTCCGGCGCCGTGTTCTGGCACATGGTGGACCTGCTGTGGATGGTGCTGTTCCCGCTGGTCTACGTGATCCGCTGACGCTCAAGACCCTCATGCGATTCAACAGTGCCGACACCACATTCGCACGGCTCGCGCTCGCCACGCTCGCGAGCTGGTGGCTGGGGGAGGGCGCGGCCGTCAGCGGGCAGCACCTGGGCACGGTGGCCACGCTCGCCGTGCTGGCGCTGGCGGCCGTCAAGGGCGTGCTGATTGCGCTGGACTACATGGAACTGCGCCACGCCCCTGCGCTGTGGCGGCGTGTGGTGATGGGCTGGCTGGTGGTGGTGTTGGGGGTGATTGCGCTCGTCAGCGTGGCGCTGCGCGGTTGATCAGCGGCCCCGCCGCACCGCCCGCACCATGACCGCGCCGAACAGCACGAGGGCCAGCGCGTGGCCGGTGCCCGCCACCGCGAGCGCGTCCGCCCAGCCGGTCACCGACGCCACCACCCGCAGCGCCAGGCTGGCGCCCAGCACCGCCAGCGGTAGCAGCGCCCAGCGCGTAGGCTCGGGCCGCCAGCCCGCAAGGGCGGGCAGCATGATGGGTGCGTGGCCGAAGACCATGGCCATGACGAAACCCAGCCAAAGCGCGTGCCAGGCGATGGCCTGGTCCGCCAGACCCAGCGCCGCGGCAACGGCCAGCCAGACGTAGCCCACCACCAGGCAAAGGGCGGTGTGGCCGGCCCAGCCCTTGGCGCGCCACTGCCGCGTGGCCACGTCCCAGCGCAGCAGCCAGGCGGCCAGCAGGGTCATGGTGATCCACCAGAGCACAACGGCCATGTCGGGCCGCCACAGCGCCAGCAGCACCGCGGCCACCGAACCGGACCAGACCAGCAGAAAAGCTTTCGATGCCCAGTCGGGCAGCTTCACCAGCCGCGTCAGTTCACGCCGTTCGCCCGCGATGGTCAGCACCAGGAAGGCGCTCCAGCCGATGCGGGCAGCGTCCGCCTGACCGAGCGCAAACGCGGCATTGGCCACCAGCAGGGCCAGTGCGCCCGAGGCTTCCACCGCCAGTGGCAGCGACATGGCGCGGTGTGATCCGGCCCAGGCGTAGAGCCACACCAGGCCCGCAGCCGAGGCCACCCACAGCCCGCCCGCGGCGGTCCACTGGCCCACGCCCCAGGCCAGCCAGCCACCCAGGGCCGCCAGCACCGGCACCCACAGGCCACGCCGCAGCGCCACCACGCGTTCGAGTGCGATCAGGGCGCCGAAGAAGCCCGCCATCATCACCGCACCGTGCGCGCCGATGGCATGGACGCCGGTCGGCCCCAGTCCCTGGGCGGGCAGGGCGCCCAGCCGCACCAGACCGCCACCCACGGCGCCCAGCAGGTTGAGGATGGCCATGGCCGCCACCGTGCCCACGGCCCAGCGCGGCAGCGGCGGGGGATCGGCGGGGCGTGCGGGCCGGTTCGGCTTCACCATCCGAAGCGCTCGCGCAGGTCGGGCGCCAGCCGCTCGGGCGACCACTCGGTGTCCCAGTCCATGTGAACGTCCACTTCGGTACCGCCTGGGCAGGCCCGCTGCACCGCGGTGAGGGCGTCGTCCACCATCACGTCGGCCATGGGGCAGGTGGCGCTGGTGGGGATCAGGCTCACGCTCACGCGTCCACCTTCCACCAGCACCTGGCCGACCACGCCCAGGTCGACCAGGTTCTCACCCATCTCGGGGTCTTCCACGGTCGCCAGCGCGGCCATGACGGTGGCGTGCAGGTCCGGTGTTTCGTCAGCGGGGTTCATGGGGTCTGACTGTGGGTCAGGCTTGTGATGCCTTCCTTGAACTGGTTCAAGGACGATACCCGAGCAAAAAAGGAGGATACGCCCACCCCAATCGAGATGGAGGGCTTCCATGAGCCAAGCGCAAAGCGGGTTTACCAAACAGACCGCCCGCAACATGTTCTACGGTGGCAGCGTGTTCTTCGCGTTGCTGTTCGCGGTGATCGTCTTCGACACCGAGCAACGCATCCCCGAGCGCTCCAACGCCCAGGCGATCACGCCCGCGGTCATCGCGGGCAAGAAGATCTGGGAGACGCGCAATTGCATCGGCTGCCACACGCTGCTGGGCGAAGGTGCGTACTTCGCGCCCGAGCTGGGCAACGTCTACAAGCGCCGCGGCGGCGACTTCATCAAGGCCTGGATGCAGGCGCAGCCCACCGGCGCACCGCACCGCCGCCAGATGCCGCAGTTCAACCTGAACGAGCAACAGCTCAACGACCTGGTCGAGTTCCTCAAGTGGACCGGCGAGATCAACACCGAGCAGTGGCCGCCCAACATCGAAGGCTGACCGGAGAACCACCATGACCATCGCAACCCTCAAATACCAGAGCCAGTCGGTCTCCAAGCTGTACTTCATCGCCGCCATGGCGCTGTTCGCCGGGCAGGTGATCTTCGGCATCACCCTCGGCCTGCAGTACGTGATCGGGGACCTGTTCTTCCCCTACATCCCCTTCAACGTGGCCCGCATGGTCCACACCAACCTGCTCATCGTGTGGCTGCTGTTCGGCTTCATGGGGGCGGCCTACTACCTGGTGCCGGAGGAATCCGAAACCGAGCTGTTCAGTCCCTTGCTGGCGAAGATCCTGTTCTGGGTCTTCCTGGCCGCTGGTGCGCTGACCATCGTCGGGTATCTGACGCTGCCCTATGCCAAGCTGGCCGAACTCACCGGCAACGACATGCTGCAGACCATGGGGCGCGAGTTCCTGGAGCAGCCGCTGCCGACCAAGGTGGGCATCGTGATCGTGGCGCTGGCCTTTCTGTTCAACATCACCATGACCGTTCTCAAGGGCCGCAAGACCGCCATCTCGGTGGTGCTGCTGATGGGCCTGTGGGGTCTGGCGCTGTTCTTCCTGTTCAGCTTTGTCAACCCGCACAACCTGGTGCGCGACAAGATGTACTGGTGGTTCGTTGTCCACCTCTGGGTGGAAGGCGTGTGGGAACTGATCCTGGGCGCGCTGCTGGCCTATGTGCTGGTCAAGACCACCGGCGTGGACCGTGAAGTGATCGACAAGTGGCTGTACGTGATCATCGCCTTCGCGCTGATGACCGGCATCCTGGGCACGGGCCACCACTTCTTCTTCATCGGCCTGCCCGGCTACTGGCAGTGGATCGGCTCGATCTTCTCGGCCATGGAACCGATTCCCTTCTTCATGATGACGGTGTTCGCCTTCAACATGGTGCAGCGTCGCCGCCGTGAACACCCGAACCAGGCCGCTGTTCTGTGGGCCGTGGGCACCTCGGTCATGGGCTTCCTGGGTGCCGGCCTTTGGGGCTTCATCCACACGCTCAGCCCGGTCAACTACTACACGCACGGTTCGCAGGTCACGGCCGCCCACGGCCACCTGGCCTTCTACGGCGCCTATGTGCTGGTGGTCATCACGCTCATCAGCTACGCCATGCCCACGCTGCGCGGCCGCATCGCCAACAGCCAGAAGGCCCAGGCCGCCGAAATGTGGAGCTTCTGGGTCATGACGATCGGCATGTCGGTGATGGTGCTGGCCCTGACCGGTGCCGGCATCCTGCAGGTGTGGCTGCAACGCATGCCCACCGAAGGCGCCATGAGCTTCATGGCCACACAGGACCAGCTGGCCTTCTTCTACTGGACCCGCATCGCCGGTGGCGTGATCTTCCTGCTCGGCCAGTTCCTGTATTTCGCCAGCTTCTTCATCGGCGGCGAGCCGGTGCGTGCCGACACCGTCAAGACCAGTGCGAGTGGCGGCGTGCTCGGTGCCCGTCCCGCACAACGCGCCTGATGGAACGAGGACACGGTCATGGACCACAGTGAACAGCAGCACCTGGTGAACGCCCCGTTCTACGCCGAACAGGCCGGTGAGGTCGCGCTCTTCGAGCACGCCTTCCGCCAGCGCCTGCCGGTGCTGATCAAGGGGCCCACCGGTTGCGGCAAGACGCGTTTCGTGGAGCACATGGCCGCGCGCCTGGGCCGGCCGCTCATCACCGTGAGCTGCCACGACGACCTGAGTGCGGCGGACCTGGTGGGCCGCCACCTGATCGGCGAGCAGGGCACGGTGTGGGCCGACGGGCCGCTGGCCCGTGCGGTGCGCAGCGGCGCCATCTGCTACCTCGATGAGGTGGTCGAAGCCCGCAAGGACACCACCGTGGTGCTGCACCCGCTGGCCGACGACCGCCGCGTGCTGCCCATCGAACGCACCGGCGAACAGCTGGTCGCGCCGCCGGGCTTCATGCTGGTGGTCAGCTACAACCCCGGTTACCAGAACCTGCTCAAGAGCCTCAAGCCCAGCACCCGCCAGCGCTTCGTGGCGCTGACCTTCGGCTACCCGGCGCCCGATGTCGAGCGCGGCATCGTGGTGGCCGAGGCCGGCGTCGAGCCGGCGCTGGCGACGCGGCTGGTCAAGCTGGCCGAGGCGCTGCGGCGCCTGACCGACCACGACCTGGAAGAAACCGTGAGCACGCGCCTGCTGGTCATGGCCGCGCGGCTGGTGGCCAGCGGCCTGCCGCTGGCCGTGGCCTGCCGCTCGGCCATCGTCGATGCGCTGACCGACGACCACGAGACCGCTGCCGCCCTCGACGAAGTCGTGCAGGCCATGCTCGGCACCTGAATGCAGTTTGCAGCGGCGGCGCTGCGCCTTCCTCCTCTGTTGTCACACCCCATGCAGCGCCGCCGCCTCTTCTTCCAGCTGGGCTTTTTCGCCCTGTTCCTGCTGGCCCCCGCGCTGAACCTGCTGCGCTTCGATGTGCACGAGGCGCAGCTCTGGTTTCTGGGCCAGCGCTGGTCGCTGGGCATCGACGCCTTCCGTGCAGGCGAGATCTCGGCCAACCAGGCCGCGCTCCGGATCTTCGGACGCGCCTTCCTGCCGGCCATCGTGCTCATCGTGGCCTTCCTGGGCGTGGCCTGGAAGTACGGCCGCCTCTACTGCGGCTGGCTGTGCCCGCATTTCACGCTGGTGGAGACGCTCAACACCGCGCTGCACCGCGCCTGCGGCAAGCTCAGCATCTGGGACAAACACACCACGCGGCGCGCGGGCGTCAAGCCCTCGGCCCGCTGGTGGCCGGTGTTTTTCACGCTCTGCGCCGTGTTCGGCTTTCTGTGGGCCATCACGCTGCTGACCTACCTGCTGCCACCGGCCGAGATCTGGGGCGGTCTGCTGGCCGGCTCGCTCACGCCCAACCAGGCGCGCTTCCTGATCGCGGGCTCGCTCATCTTCACGCTGGAGTTCGCCTTCGCGCGCCACCTGTTCTGCCGCTTCGGCTGCGCGGTGGGTCTGTTCCAGAGCCTGGTGTGGATGGCCAACCCCAAAGGCATGGTGGTCGCCTTCGACCGCGACCACGCGCGCGACTGCCGCACCTGCACCACCGCCGCTTATCCGCAGGGCTCGGCCTGCGACAACGGCTGCCCCATGCGCCTGCACCCCCGCAACATCAAACGCATGATGTTCTCGTGCGTGCAGTGCGGGCAGTGCCTCGATTCGTGTGAAGAGACACGCAGCGCGCAAGCACGCGAGCCGCTGCTGGAATGGAAGGTCGGTGCCGACGCTGTTCGCGAAACCTTGCGCCAGCGCAAGGCGGAACGCGACGCGGCCGCCGTCCTCGAAAGGAAAGACTGATGGAAGAGTGGGTCGGCCAACAGTGGGACCGCTTCATCCGCCGCGCGGCCAGCCGCCAGCACGAAGCGGCGGCGGTGGCATTGCCCGAGGTGCGGCGGGCCATCACGCTGATGTTCCGTGCCGCAGGGGGCGCGCCGGCGGTGCGCGTGGCGCCCGCCAGCGAACGCCGCGTGGGCGGCGCGCGCGACTGGCTGCAGCGGATGGCCGGCACCGACACCCATGCGGCCACTGGCCGGCTGGAGCCGGAGGCCTTGTCGTTGCCGCCGCGCATCGCGGTGCATGCCGATCCGGCACTCAACCGCGCGCTGTACCTCTGGCTGGCCGCGCTGGCCGCACAGATCGAACCGACCGGCGACTGGATCGCCGACAACCGGCGCGCCAGCGCGCACGCCCTCGAACAGTTCCCCGGCTTGCGAGACCGTCACGATCGGCTGCTCGCGGCCGAGATGGCGTTGCGCCCCGATCCCTCGCGTCTGCGCGGTCGCGCGGCCGAAGCCGAGCGCGCGGTGCAGCGGGCGCTGGCAGCACAGGGCGGTGACCAGCCCCTGGCGGTGTCGCCCGACGAGGTGGCACCGGTGTGGCTCTGGCTGGACACCACCATCGCGGCCAACGTTGCGCCCGTCGCGCGCGAGCAGGACCCGCAACCCGCCGATGCACGACGGCCTGCCGCCACGCAGGACGCCCGCCGCCGCAAGGCCAGCGCCGTGGCCGACGAGCGCGACAGGGCGCCGCTGATGATGTTCTTCCGCGCCGAGTCCATCCTGTCCTGGGGCGAGTTCGTGAAGGTCAACCGTGCCAGCGACGACGATGACGATGGCAACGCGCTGGCGGCGGCCAACGACATGGACATGCTGGCCATCGCGCCCGATGGCCAGACCACGGCCTCGCGCGTGAAGTTCGACCTCGACCTGCCCAGCGCCGCCGCCGACGACCGGCCGCTCGGCCCCGGCATC
Organism: uncultured Hydrogenophaga sp.; assembly: GCA_964550405.1. GTDB lineage: Bacteria > Pseudomonadota > Gammaproteobacteria > Burkholderiales > Burkholderiaceae_C > Hydrogenophaga. The sequence goes on from CAZJZD010000024.1 coordinate 42,373, forward strand.
CGGCTGCCCGAGTGGGACTGGCGCAAAGGGCAATTGATTCAGGACCATTGCGCGCTGCAGACCCTGGTCACGGCCGAACCTCCGGTCTTTGCACCACCGCCAGCGTTGAAGGTCACGGCCCGCCGCGTTCGCCGCCGCATGGAGGTGCTGCGCGGCGGCATGGGCCGCCTGCACGCCCAGCCCGAAGGTGACGAACTGGATCTGGACGCCTGGATCCGCCACCACGTGGACGCCGCCAGCGCACCGCGCAGCGAATCGCCCTCGGTCTTCACCCGCCGCGTGCGCAGCGAACGCAGCCTGGCCACGCTGCTGCTGGCCGACCTCTCGCTGTCCACCGACGCCTACGCCACGCAGACGGCGCGCGTGATCGACGTGATCCGCGATGCGCTCTACGTGTTCGGCGAGGCCCTGCACGCCAGCGGCGACCCGTTCGAGATGCTGGGTTTCTCGTCGGTGCGAAGGCAGAACGTGCGCATCCACCAGCTCAAGGGTTTCGACGAAAGCTGGGGCGCCCGCACGCGTGACCGCGTCGGCGCCGTCAAGCCCGGTTACTACACCCGCATGGGCGCGGCCATTCGCCACGCCACGGCGCGGCTGGCCCAGCGGCCCGAACGCCAGCGACTCCTGCTGCTGCTGACCGACGGCAAGCCCAACGACCTGGACGTGTACGAAGGCCGTTACGGCCTGGAAGACACGCGCCACGCGGTGATGGCGGCGCGCGCCACCGGGCTGGTGCCGTTCTGCATCACCATCGACGAGGCTGCGCACGACTACCTGCCCATGCTGTTCGGCCAGCAGGGTTACGCCCTGGTGCACCGGCCGCAGGACCTGGTGGGCAAGCTGTCGGCGGTGCACCAGCGCTTCATGGCCCGCGCCGCCTGAGGGTTGCGCCGGGGATTTGCCGGGGTTCGCCGCTACAGTCGGCGGGTTGACCGATCTGTTGCCGAGCCCCCATGGACCTGTCCCGTTTCGACCTGCCGCGTTACCTCTCGATGCTGCCCCTGTTCCAGGAAATGCAGGCGCCCGAACTGCAGCGCCTGGCCCAGGGCAGCCAGCTGCGCGAGTTCGCGCGCGGGGCCGACATCTTCCGCATCGGCACTCCCTGCAATGAGTTCCACGTCACCGTGTCGGGCCAGGTCAAGCTGTTCGCCATCTCGCCAGCCGGTCATGAAAAAATCATCGAACTGGTCGGCCCCGGCAACAGCTTTGCCGAGGCGCTGATGTTCATGCAGCGGCCTTACATCATCAACGGCCAGGCGCTGACCGACACCCTGCTGCTGAGCGTCTCGCGCGATGCGGTGATGCGCGAGATCCAGGGTGACGCCCAGTTCTGCATGCGCATGCTCGCCGGCCTCTCGCGCCGCCTGCACGGCCTGGTCAACGACGTGCAGGCGTATTCGCTGCACAGCGGGGTCGAACGGGTGATCGGTTACCTGATGCGCGACCTGCCTGAGGAAGGCGGCGAGGCCTCGGCCAGCGTGCTGCTGCCGGTGAGCAAGGCCTCCATCGCCTCCCGTCTGTCGATGACGCCGGAGTACTTCTCCAAGGTGCTGCGCGAGCTGGAGGACCAGGGCCTGATCGAGGTGGACAAGCGCGAGATCCGGTTGCTGGACACGCAACGGCTCTCCCGTTATCCGCTCCGTTGATGCCGCCTCGTACACTCGCCGCCCTATGCTGATCCTCGGATTTGAGAGTTCCTGCGACGAAACCGGCGTGGCCTTGGTCGATGCCAGCGGTGACGCCACGCCACGCCTGCTGGGCCACGCGCTGCACAGCCAGATCGAGATGCACCAGGCCTACGGCGGTGTGGTGCCCGAGCTGGCCAGCCGCGACCACATCCGCCGCGTGCTGCCGCTGACCGATGCGGTCATGGCGCAGGCCGGGCTGCCGCTGTCGGCGGTGGATGCCATTGCGCACACCCGTGGCCCCGGGCTGGCCGGCGCACTGCTGGTGGGTTCGGGTGTGGCCTGCGCGCTCGGCATGGCGCTGGGCAAGCCGGTGATCGGCGTGCACCACCTCGAAGGGCACCTGCTGTCCCCGTTCCTGAGCGCCGACCCACCGCAGTTTCCGTTCGTGGCGCTGCTGGTGTCCGGAGGCCACACCCAGCTGATGCGGGTGGACGGGGTGGGGCGCTACGAACTGCTGGGCGAAACGATCGACGACGCCGCCGGTGAGGCCTTCGACAAGTCGGCCAAGCTGCTGGGGCTGGGATACCCGGGGGGGCCGGCGCTGTCGAAGCTGGCCCAGCAGGGCGACCCGGCGGCCTTCAAGCTGCCGCGGCCGCTGCTGCACAGCGGCGATCTGGATTTCTCTTTCGCGGGCCTCAAGACGGCCGTGCTGACCCAGGTCAAGCGCCTGGCACAGGCCCACCCCGACGGCCCGGCGACCACGCACCTGGCCGATCCGCTGACGGTGCAACAGAAGGCCGACGTGGCGGCCAGCGCACAGGCCGCCATCGTGGACGTGCTGGTGAAGAAGTCCCTGGCGGCGCTGGACCAGACCGGGCTGCAGCGCCTGGTGGTGGCCGGCGGCGTGGGGGCCAACAGCCGGCTGCGCGAGCAGCTCAACGCCGCCTGTGCCAAGCGCCGGGTGCGCGTGCACTACCCCGAGCTGCACCTGTGCACCGACAACGGCGCCATGATCGCGCTGGCCGCAGGCTTGCGGGTGCAGGCCGGGCTGGCCGACCTGTCGGTCACCGGCGGCTACCACTTCGATGTGCGTCCGCGCTGGTCACTGGCCGAACTGTCGACGGCCTGATCCCCTTTCATACCCGGGGGGAGCAGTGGTCGTAATTATGAATTAGACTCCGCCACCCTGTCGCCAAGGTGACATTGCGACGGCGAACCACGGAGTTACCCAAGATGCCATTGACCCAACACTTTTCGCGCCGCGGCGCGCTGGCCGCGCTGATCGCGGCCTCCCTCTCCTGCACCCCCGCCTGGGCCCAGCCCGCCGCCGAGCCGATCCGCATCGGCATGATCGAAGGCCTCTCGGGTCCGCTGGCCAACGCCGGTGAAGCGGTCTACCGCAACCTCGTGTGGGCCACCGAACGGGTCAACGCCCGCGGCGGCGTCAAGCTGCCCGGTGGCAGCCGCCCACTGGAGATCGTGCGCTTCGACAGCAAGGGCCAGACCGAGGAGGCGTTGTCGGGCCTGCGTTCGGCCATCGACAAGGGCATCACCATCGTCACGCAGGGCAACTCGTCGGCCGCTGCGGCCGGTCTGATCGACGCCATCAACAAGCACAACGAGCGTGATGCCGCGCGGCAGGTGGTGTTTCTCAACTACTCGGCGGTCGATCCGGTGCTGACCAACGCGAAATGCAGCTACTGGCATTTCCGTTTCGACGCCCACGCCGACATGCGCATGAGCGCGCTGATGAGCGTCGTCCAGCAGGACAAGTCGCTCAAGGGCATCTACCTGATCGGGCAGGACTATTCCTTTGGCCAGGCGGTGCTGGCCGAGGCCCGCCGCCAGCTGGCCGCCCAGCGACCGGACGTGAAGATCGTCGGCGACGAACTGCACCCCATGGCCCGCATCAAGGACTTCGCGCCCTACGCGGCCAAGATCAAGGCCAGCGGCGCCCAGGCGGTGCTGACCGGCAACTGGGGCAACGACCTGACGCTGCTGGTCAAGGCCGCGCGCGAGGTGGGTTTCGACGGCAGCTTCTACACCTTCTACGGCAACGCCCTGGGCGCGCCCGCGGCCATGGGTGAGGCCGGTATCGGCAAGGTGGTGGCGGTGGCCGACTGGTTCCCGAACACGCCGGGCAAGGCTTCCGAAACCTTCTACCAGGCCTTCCGCCAGCGCTTCCCCAACCCGGCCGACGACTACGTGCACATGCGCATGCAGCTGATGATCGAGTCGCTGGCGCAGGCCATCGAAAAAGCCGGCTCGGTCAAGGCGGCCGACATCGCCGCCCAGCTGGAAAAGGCCGAGGTGCGGCTGGCCGGTCAGAGCGCCCGCATGCGCGCCGCCGACCACCAGTTCCAGCAGCCGCTGGCGGTGGCGGTGATGGACCGGCAGGGTGCCCCCGGGGCGAAGTTCGACGTCGAAGGTTCGGGCTACGGTTTCCGCGTGATCCGGCAACTCACGCCCCAACAGGCCGAGATGCCGCACACCTGTAACATGGTCCGCCCTTGATGACAGTAGGAGCGTTCATGCGGCCGGTGGTGGAAAGTCTGGAAGAGTCGCGCATCCGCGAGGTGGCCAATGCGGGCATGGGCCTGCCGGATGTGCTGAAGTTCTGGTTCGGCGAGAGCGACGAGGTCACACCCGACTTCATCCGCGAAGCCGCCATCGCCAGCCTGAACGCGGGCGAGACCTTCTATGCCCACAACCTGGGCCTGCCCGAGCTGCGCCACGCCATCGCCGGCTACACCCACAGCCTGCACCCGCAGCTCGCCACCGACCACTGGTTCGACCACATCGCCGTCACCTCCGGTGGCGTCAATGGCCTGATGCTGGCTTCCCAGACGCTGGTGGAAGCGGGCGACGAAGTGGTGGTGGTCACGCCCGCCTGGCCCAATCTGGTGGCCCAGCCGCAGATCATGGGGGCTCGCGTGCGCACGATGCCCTTGCAGGTGTCGCCGGACGGTGCCTGGGTGCTGGACCTGGCGGCGCTGCTGGCCGCCATCACCCCGGCGACCCGTCTGCTGGTGGTCAACGCGCCGAACAACCCCACTGGCTGGACCCTCACCCGCGATGAGCAGGCCGCCATCCTGGCGCATTGCCGGCGCACCGGCACCTGGATCCTCGCCGATGAGGTGTACGAGCGCCTGTACTTTGCCGGCGACACGGGCAACGGTGCCGCGCCGAGCTTTCTGGATGTGGCCGAGCCCGAAGACCGGCTGATCGTCGCCCACAGCTTCTCCAAGAGCTTCCTCATGACCGGCTGGCGCCTGGGCTGGCTGGTGTTGCCCAAGGCCCTGACGCATCCGGTCGGCAAGCTGATCGAGTTCAACACCTCCTGCGCGCCCGTGTTCGCCCAACGGGCGGCCTCGGTGGCGCTGCAGCGCGGCGACGAGGTCACGCCCGGGCTGGTGAAGCACCTGCAGGTCTGCCGCGACACCCTGGTGCCGTTGCTGCGGGCCATGCCCGGCGTGCGACTGGGCCTGCCCAAAGGGGGCATGTACGCCTTCTTCCGTCTGGCAGGACAGGACGATTGCCTGGACACCGCCAAGCGCCTGGTGCGCGAGGCCGGGCTGGGCCTGGCGCCGGGCAGCGCCTTCGGCCCCGAGGCAGCGGGCTGGCTGCGCTGGTGCTTCGCCAGCCGCGACCCCCAGCGGCTCGTGCAGGGCGCCGAGCGCCTGCAGCACTGGTTGCGCACCGCATCCTGACCGGCTGGTCTATAATGCGCGGTTGCCGCCCGCTTCGGGTGGCATCTCCACGCCCGTGGCGGCACTCCAGTGAAGAGCCGGCTGCGACGGGTCGCCTGTCCAACACCAAGGAAATCTCATGATTGAAAAAACCGTCAAGGCCGCCGTTGTGGCCGACAACGCCCGCGCTGCCAACGACACCGGCAGCCCCGAAGTGCAGGTCGCCATCCTGACCGCCCGCATCAACGAACTGACCCCCCACTTCAAGCAGCACGCCAAGGACCACCACGGTCGTCGCGGTCTGCTTCGCATGGTCAGCCGTCGCCGCAAGCTGCTGGACTACCTCAAGTCCAAGGACGCCGACCGTTACGTCGCCCTGATCGCCAAGCTGGGCCTGCGCAAGTAATCGCACGCTGCAGCATGCACAAAACGCCTGGGTTGGTTCGCTGGCTCAGGCGTTTTGCGCTTTATCCACACGGAGACCGCTGAAAAGCAGAGCGAAGCTGTGTCATTCCAACGGGCCTGAACAGGTCCTCAGCCCCGCTGGAATGGCATCGTGTTCTGTCTCAATGGCCTCCAGGCTCCGGACGCAGCCCATGCGCCCAACACACAGGAGAACACCATGACCATGTTCAACAAAGTCACCAAGACCTTCCAGTGGGGCCAGCACACGGTCCGCATGGAAACCGGCGAAATCGCCCGCCAGGCCAGCGGCGCCGTGCTGCTCGACATGGACGGCACCGTGGTGCTGGCCACCGTCGTCGCCAAGAAGGATGCCAAGGCCGGCCAGGACTTCTTCCCCCTGACCGTGGACTACCTCGAGAAGTCCTACGCCGCCGGCAAGATCCCGGGCAGCTTCTTCAAGCGCGAAGGCCGCCCGTCCGAGTACGAAACCCTGACCAGCCGCCTGATCGATCGTCCGATCCGCCCGCTGTTCCCGGACGGCTTCTTCAACGAAGTCCAGGTGGTCATCCACACCGTGTCGCTGAACCCGGAAGTGGACGCCGACATCGCAGCGATGATCGCCACCTCGGCCGCGCTGTCGATCTCCGGCATTCCGTTCAACGGCCCGATCGGTGCCGCCCGCGTGGGCTACATCAACGGCCAGTACGTGCTGAACCCGGGCCAGACCGAGCGCCAGAACAGCCAGATGGACCTGGTGGTCGCCGGCACCCAGGCCGCCGTGCTGATGGTCGAATCCGAAGCCGAGCAGCTGTCTGAAGAAGTCATGCTGGGTGCGGTGGTGTTCGGCCACGAGCAGGGCAACATCGCGATTGCCGCCATCAACGAGCTGGTGCGCGACGCGGGCAAGCCCGAGTGGGACTGGCAGCCGCCGGCCAAGAACGAGCCGCTGATCGCCAAGGTCGAAGCCCTGGGCAAGGCCAAGCTCGAAGCCGCCTACCAGATCCGCAACAAGCAGGCCCGCACCCAGGCCTGCCGCGAAGCCTACGCCGCCGTGATGGACGGCCTGAAGGCCGAGGGCGTGGAGTTCGACAGCGTGGCCGTTGAAGGCCTGCTGTTCAACATCGAAGCTGCCATCGTGCGTGGCCAGATCCTGGCCGGCGAGCCGCGCATCGACGGCCGCGACACGCGCACCGTGCGCGCCATCGAAATCCGCAACAGCGTGCTGCCGCGCACCCACGGCTCCGCCCTGTTCACCCGCGGTGAAACCCAGGCCCTGGTGATCGCCACGCTGGGTACCGATCGCGACGCGCAGCGCATCGACGCCCTGTCCGGCGACTTCGAAGACCGCTTCATGCTGCACTACAACATGCCGCCGTTCGCCACCGGCGAAACCGGTCGCGTGGGCTCTCCGAAGCGCCGCGAAATCGGTCACGGCCGCCTGGCCAAGCGCGCCCTGGTGGCCGCCCTGCCGACCAAGGAAGACTTCCCCTACACGATCCGTGTGGTGTCCGAAATCACCGAGTCCAACGGCTCTTCTTCGATGGCCTCCGTCTGTGGCGGCTGCCTGGCGCTGATGGACGCCGGCGTGCCGATGAAGGCCCACGTGGCCGGCATCGCCATGGGCCTGATCAAGGAAGGCAACCGCTTCGCGGTGCTGACCGACATCCTGGGTGACGAGGACCACCTCGGCGACATGGACTTCAAGGTCGCTGGCACCACCAACGGCATCACCGCCCTGCAGATGGACATCAAGATCCAGGGCATCACCAAGGAAATCATGCAGGTCGCCCTGGCCCAGGCCAAGGAAGCGCGCATGCACATCCTGGGCAAGATGCAGGAAGCCATGGGCGAAGCGAAGACGGAAATCTCCAACTTCGCGCCGCGCCTTTACACCATGAAGATCAACCCGGAGAAGATCCGCGACGTGATCGGCAAGGGCGGCGCCACCATCCGTGCGCTGACCGAAGAGACCGGTACCCAGATCGACATCGGCGAAGACGGCACCATCACCATCGCCTCCACCGACGGTGCCAAGGCCGAAGAGGCCAAGCGCCGTATCGCCGAAATCACGGCTGAAGTGGAAATCGGCAAGGTCTACGAAGGCCCGATCACCAAGATCCTGGACTTCGGTGCCCTCGTCAACCTGCTGCCTGGCAAGGACGGCCTGCTGCACATCAGCCAGATCGCCCACGAGCGTGTCGAGAAGGTCACGGACTACCTCAAGGAAGGCCAGATCGTGAAGGTCAAGGTGCTCGAGACCGACGAGAAGGGCCGCGTGAAGCTGTCCATGAAGGCCCTGCTGGACCGCAATGGCGGTGGCGAGCAGGCTCAACAACAGCAGCAGTAAGCGCTGCCGTTGACGGTGATGCAAGCGGTCGAGATCAGCAGCTTCGGTGCGCCCGAGGTCCTGCGCCTGACGGAACGTCCGGCGCCGGTCGCGGGTTCCGGCGAAGTGCTGATCCGCGTGCGTGCCTCGGGCGTGAACCGCCCCGACGTGCTGCAGCGCAGCGGGAGCTATCCGCCGCCCCCGGGCGCGTCGGATCTGCCGGGCCTGGAAGTGGCCGGTGTCATCGAGTCGGGGGATGCCGATGCGATGGCGCAGGCGGGGTTTCAGTTGGGCGATCGTGTCTGTGCGCTGGTGGCTGGTGGCGGCTATGCCGAGTACTGCGTAGCGCCGGTCGGCCAGTGCCTGCCGGTGCCCGCCGGGTTTGACGACGTGCAGGCCTCGGCCCTGCCCGAGACCTTCTTCACCGTCTGGAGCAATGTGTTCGACCGCGGTCGTCTGCAGTCCGGTGAGACCCTGCTGGTGCAGGGTGGCACCAGCGGTATCGGTGTGACCGCGATCCAGCTGGCCAAGGCCTTCGGCGCGACCGTGATCGCCACGGCCGGCAGCGACGAGAAGTGCGCCGCTTGCCAGAGCCTTGGCGCGGACCATGCCATCAACTACCGCTCGCAGGACTTCTCGGCCGTTGCCAAGGAGCTGACGGGCGGGCAGGGCGTGAACGTGATCCTCGACATGGTGGCGGGCGACTACGTGGCCCGCGAGGTCGAGTGCCTGGCCGAAGACGGCCGTCTGGTCATCATCGCGGTGCAGGGTGGTGTCAAGGCCAGCTTCAACGCCGGGCTTGTGCTGCGCCGCCGGCTGGTGATCACCGGCTCCACGCTGCGTCCGCGTCCGGTGGCTTTTAAAGCCGCCATCGCCGCTGCGCTGCGCGAGAAGGTCTGGCCACTGCTGGAACGGGGTCGGGTCAAACCCGTGATCCACAGCACCTTCCCTGCGGCCCGCGCCGCAGAGGCGCATGCCTTGATGGAGTCCAACCAGCACATCGGCAAGATCGTGCTGACCTGGGCTTGATTGATTCCTTTCGGAGACTGAGATGAGCAAGAAACTGATCGCCGGCAACTGGAAGATGAACGGCAGCCTGGCGGCCAATGAGGCGCTGATCCAGGCCATGCTGGCCGGCATCGGCCAGCCAGCGGCTGACGTGGCGCTGTGCGCACCTTCGCCCTACCTGGCCCAGCTGCAGTCGCTGCTGCATGGCAGCCCGATCCACTGGGGTTCGCAGGACGTGTCCGCGCACGAACAGGGGGCTTACACTGGCGAGATCAGCGTGGCCATGCTCAAGGACTTCGGCTGCCGCTACGCCATCGTCGGCCACAGCGAACGCCGTCAGTACCACGGTGAAACCGACGAGCTCGTGGCCGCCAAGGCCCAGCGTGCCCTGTCAGCCGGTGTCACCCCCATCGTGTGCGTGGGCGAAACGTTGGCCGAACGTGAAGCCAACGATACGGAGGCCGTGGTCAAGCGCCAACTGGCCGCTGTGATCCACACCGTGGGTCATTGCATCACCGAGATCGTGGTGGCCTACGAGCCCGTTTGGGCCATCGGCACTGGCAAGACCGCCACGCCCGAACAGGCGCAGGCGGTGCACGCTGTGCTGCGCGCCCAGCTGGCGGCGGCGACCACGAACCCGAAACGCATCCCCATCCTTTATGGTGGCAGCATGAACGCTGGCAACGCGGCCAGCCTGTTGTCGCAACCGGACATCGACGGCGGCCTTATCGGAGGTGCCTCGCTCAAGGCCGCCGATTTCCTGTCCATCGTCGCTGCTGCCCAATGACGGGCGCCTGAAATTCTCTCGAAATCCAGCCATGAACTTCCTTCTGACCCTCCTCCAAGTCCTCCAGATCCTGGCCGCCATCGGCATGATCGGCCTCATCCTCATGCAGCACGGCAAGGGTGCGGATGCCGGTGCCGCCTTCGGTGGTGGTGGTGCAGGTTCTGCCAGCCTGTTCGGTGCATCGGGTGGCGCCAACTTCCTTTCCCGCACCACGGGCGTTTTGGCCGCGGTTTTCCTGGTATCCACGCTCGGCCTGGCCTACTTCGGCAACCTGCGCACGGCGCCCGCCAGTTCGGGCAGCGTGCTCGAAGGCGTGGCCGTGCCGGCGCAGCAGATTCCGGGTGCCGGCGAGGTGCCTGCCACGGTGGCGCCGACCGCCCCTTCGGGCACCGGCGCAGCACAGATCCCTGGGCAATAACTCCTGGGAGTAACCAGGCCGGCAGACCTTGGCTGGCCTGGGCTTTTGCGCCGCCGCAGCCCGGGGGCGCCGGTATGAAAAAGCCGGTCCATCGCCTCGAAAGAGGGGCGGATTCAGGGTAAACTCTATGGGTTTTCTGCAGTGCTCGCATTCTTCCTCGCGAGCCGCAACAGCAGACCAGCCGACGTGGTGAAATTGGTAGACACGCTATCTTGAGGGGGTAGTGGCGAAAGCTGTGCGAGTTCGAGTCTCGCCGTCGGCACCAATCATTGGACAGCATGGAGACCCGCACCATGCACGCGGACACACCAAGATGAGCCTAGAGCAATACCTTCCCGTCCTTTTGTTCATCCTGGTCGGTCTCGCCGTCGGCATCATTCCCCAGCTTCTGGGGTACATCCTCGGGCCCAACAAGCCCGACGCGGCCAAAAACTCCCCTTATGAATGCGGCTTCGAGGCCTTCGAAGATGCCCGGATGAAGTTCGATGTGCGCTACTACCTGGTGGCCATCCTGTTCATCCTCTTCGACCTCGAAATCGCGTTTCTCATCCCCTGGGCGGTTGCCTTTGGTGATATCGGCGCCACTGGTTTCTGGGCGGGTGTCATGTTCCTGGCGATTCTGGTCGTGGGCTTTGTCTACGAGTGGAAGAAGGGCGCCCTCGACTGGGAATGAGCCGGACCCCTCGGGCCGGGTATGGGTTGATGTTTGTGTATGCCTGGTTTGACCGGGTGTACTGGAGCTGCACATGATTGAAGGTGTTCTCAAGGAAGGCTTTGTCACCACGAGCTACGACGCCGTGGTGAACTGGGCCAAGACCGGGTCGCTCTGGCCCATGACCTTTGGTCTGGCCTGCTGCGCTGTCGAGATGATGCACGCGGCGACCGCGCGCTATGACTTGGCTCGTTTTGGTGCCGAGGTGTTCCGCGCCAGTCCGCGCCAATCCGATCTGATGATTGTGGCCGGGACCCTGTGCAACAAGATGGCACCAGCCTTGCGCAAGGTGTACGACCAGATGGCCGAGCCCCGCTGGGTGCTGTCCATGGGTTCCTGCGCCAACGGTGGTGGCTACTACCACTACAGCTATTCCGTGGTGCGCGGTTGTGATCGTGTGGTGCCGGTCGACGTTTACGTGCCGGGTTGCCCGCCGACGGCCGAGGCGCTGATCTACGGAATCATCCAGCTGCAGCAGAAGATTCGCCGCACCAACACCATTGCCCGCGCCTGACGCGCGTCGGACTGAGTCAGAAAGACGGCCCATGAGCGAAGCCAATACCCCGTACGCCACGCCTGCCGAAACCATCGCCGAGCAGGTTCGCACCCTTCTCGGCGAGCGCGCGCGTTCGGTCACTGTCGCGCGAGGCGAGGTCACGCTTGAGGTGAGTGCCAGCGACTACCTTGTTGCCATGCAGACCCTGCGCGATGCCCCGCAAACCCGTTTTGACCAGCTCATTGATCTGTGCGGCATGGACTATTCCACCTATGGCGATGGCCGCTGGGAAGGTGCCCGGTATGCGGTGGTTTCGCACTTGCTGTCGGTGAGCCTGAATCAACGCCTGCGCGTGCGGGTGTTCTGCCCCGAAGACGACTTTCCGGTGGTGTCCTCCGTGACGGGGGTCTGGAACTCGGCCAACTGGTACGAGCGCGAAGCCTTCGATCTTTACGGCATCGTTTTTGAAGGCCACAACGACCTGCGCCGCATCCTCACCGACTATGGGTTCATCGGGCACCCTTTCCGCAAGGACTTCCCGCTGTCGGGTCACGTCGAAATGCGCTATGACGCCGAGCGCCAGCGTGTGGTCTACGAACCGGTGACCATCGAGCCGCGCGAGATCACCCCCCGCGTGATCCGTGAAGACAACTACGGCGGACTGCACTGATCATGGCTGAAATCAAGAACTACACCCTGAACTTCGGTCCTCAGCACCCGGCCGCGCATGGCGTGCTGCGCCTCGTGCTGGAGCTCGATGGCGAAGTCGTGCAACGCGCCGATCCGCACATCGGTCTGCTGCACCGCGCCACCGAAAAGCTGGCCGAGCACAAGACCTTCATCCAGTCGCTGCCTTACATGGACCGGCTGGACTACGTGTCGATGATGTGCAACGAGCACGCTTACTGCCTGGCGATCGAAAAGCTGCTGGGCATCGAGGTGCCGATCCGTGCGCAATACATCCGCGTGATGTTCAGCGAGATCACACGCCTGCTCAACCACCTGATGTGGCTCGGCTCGCACGGCAACGACTGTGGCAGCTCGACCATCCTCATCTACGCTTTCCGCGAGCGTGAGGACCTGTTCGACATGTACGAAGCGGTGTCGGGTGCGCGCATGCACGCGGCCTACTTCCGTCCGGGCGGCGTCTACCGCGACCTGCCGGACACCATGCCGCAATACACGGTCAGCAAGATCCGCAACGCCAAGGCGCTCGCGGAAATGAACACCAACCGCCAGGGTTCGCTGCTCGACTTCATCGACGATTTCACTCAGCGTTTCCCGACCTATCTGGCCGAATACCACACGCTGTTGACCGACAACCGCATCTGGAAACAGCGCACGGTCGGCATCGGCGTTGTCACGCCCGAGCGAGCGCTCAACCTGGGCATGACCGGCCCGATGCTGCGCGGTTCCGGCATTGCCTGGGACCTGCGCAAGAAGCAGCCGTATGACGTGTACGACCGCCTGGAGTTCGACATTCCGGTGGGCAAGACCGGCGACACCTACGACCGTTACCTCGTCCGCATGGAGGAGATGAAGCAGTCCAATCGCATCATCAAGCAGTGTGTGGACTGGCTGCGTGCCAACCCCGGGCCGGTCATCACCGACAACCACAAGGTTGCGCCGCCTTCCCGCGAGGCGATGAAGTCGAGCATGGAAGAGTTGATCCACCACTTCAAGCTCTTCACGGAAGGCTTCCACGTGCCCGAGGGCGAGGCCTACGCAGCGGTTGAACACCCGAAGGGCGAGTTCGGCATCTACCTGGTCAGCGACGGTGCCAACAAGCCCTACCGCCTGAAGATCCGCGCGCCCGGCTTCGCACACCTGGCCACCATGGACGAGATGGCGCGTGGCCACATGCTGGCCGACGCGGTTGCCATCATCGGCACCATGGACATCGTTTTCGGAGAGATCGACCGATGAGTCACGCACCGACCACCACCGGACCCGTGCAGGCCATGATGCTGGCCGACGCTACGCGCGCCCGTTTTGCGCGCGAGGTGGCCAAGTATCCGGCTGACCAGGCGCAGTCGGCCGTGATGGCCTGCCTGTCCATCGTGCAACAGGAACAAGGCTGGGTCAGCCCGGAAGCCGAGCAGGCGATTGCCGAGTATCTGGGTATGCCGGCGATGGCGGTCCACGAGGTCACGACCTTCTACAACATGTACAACCAGCGGCCGGTGGGCAAGTACAAGCTCAACGTCTGTACCAACCTGCCGTGCCAGCTGCGCGACGGTTACACAGCGCTGCACCATCTGGAGAAGAAGCTGGGTGTGACCATGGGCGAGACCACGGCCGATGGACTGTTCACGCTGCAGCAGAGCGAATGCCTGGGCGCCTGTGCCGATTCGCCGGTGATGCTGGTCAACGACCGCCACATGTGCAGCTTCATGAGCAACGAAAAGCTTGACCAGTTGATCGAAGGTCTGAAGGCCGCGGAGGGCAAACAATGAACGCGCAGCAAGTGCTTTCGCAGTTCAGCGCCACCGGCGTGCAGACCTGCTTCCATGGCCGTCATATCGCCCCCCAGATCTACAAGGATCTGAACGGCAGCAACTGGTCGCTCAAGGACTACGAGGCACGCGGTGGCTACCAAGCCCTGCGCAAGGTGCTGGGCATGGACGGTTCGGCGCCGAATCCCGAGACGGGTTTCGTCGGCATGACGCAGGACCAGGTGATTGCCACGGTCAAGGACTCCGCGCTGCGTGGTCGCGGTGGTGCGGGTTTTCCGTCAGGTCTGAAGTGGAGCTTCATGCCTCGGCAGTTCCCGGGTCAGAAGTACCTCGTCTGCAACTCCGACGAAGGTGAGCCGGGGACCTGCAAGGACCGCGACATCCTCATGTACAACCCGCACATCGTGATCGAAGGTATGGCGATCGCGGCGTACGCCATGGGCATCGCGGTGGGCTACAACTACATCCACGGCGAGATTTTCGAGGTGTACGAACGCTTCGAAGCCGCTCTGGAAGAAGCTCGCGCCGCCGGCTACCTGGGCAGCAACATCATGGGCTCGAACTATTCGTTCCAGCTGCACGCCCACCACGGTTTCGGCGCCTACATCTGCGGTGAAGAGACGGCGCTGCTTGAATCGCTGGAAGGCAAGAAGGGCCAGCCGCGCTTCAAGCCTCCGTTCCCTGCCAGCTTCGGTCTGTACGGCAAGCCGACCACGATCAACAACACCGAAACCTTCGCGGCGGTCCCCTGGATCATCCGCAATGGTGGCCAGGCCTACCTCGAATGCGGCAAACCCAACAACGGCGGTACCAAGATCTTCTCGGTCAGCGGTGACGTGAACCTGCCGGGCAACTACGAAATCCCGATGGGCACACCGTTTGCCAAGCTGCTGGAGCTCGCCGGTGGCGTGCGCACCGGTCGCACGCTCAAGGCCGTGATTCCCGGCGGGTCGTCTTCGCCCGTACTGCCGGCGAACATCATCATGGACTGCACGATGGACTACGACTCCATCAGCAAGGCCGGCTCCATGCTGGGTTCGGGTGCGGTGATCGTGATGGACGACACCCGCTGCATGGTCGAGTCGCTCAAGCGCCTGTCCTATTTCTACATGCACGAATCCTGCGGCCAGTGCACGCCCTGCCGTGAAGGCACGGGCTGGCTCTGGCGCCTGGTGGACAAGATCCAGCGTGGCGAGGCCAAGCCGGCCGACATGGACCTGCTGGACAACGTGGCCGAAAACATCATGGGCCGCACCATCTGCGCCCTGGGCGATGCGGCGGCCATGCCGGTGCGCGCCATGCTCAAACACTTCCGTCACGAGTTCGCGGCCATGATCCAGGCCGACACCGCGACCTCTGCCTGACAACGGAACACACCATGGTTGAAATCGAACTCGACGGCCAGAAGGTCGAAGTGCCCCCGGGCAGCATGGTCATGCATGCGGCCGAGAAGGCAGGCACCTACATCCCGCACTTCTGTTATCACAAGAAGCTCTCCATCGCCGCCAGTTGCCGCATGTGCCTGGTCGAAGTGGAGAAGGCGCCCAAGCCCATGCCCGCCTGCGCCACGCCGGTGACCATGGGGATGATCGTGCGCACGAAGTCCGACAAGGCCATCAAGGCCCAGAAGTCGGTGATGGAGTTCCTGCTGATCAACCACCCGCTGGACTGCCCCATCTGCGACCAGGGCGGCGAGTGCCAGTTGCAGGACCTGGCTGTCGGCTACGGCGGTGGCAGTTCGCGCTACGAAGAAGAGAAGCGCGTGGTGTTCCACAAGAACGTGGGCCCGCTGATCTCCATGGAGGAGATGAGCCGCTGCATCCACTGCACACGCTGCGTGCGCTTCGGCCAGGAGATTGCCGGCGTGATGGAGCTGGGCATGTCGCATCGCGGCGAACACGCCGAGATCGAGACCTTCGTCGGCCAGTCGGTGGACTCCGAGCTGTCGGGCAACATGATTGACGTCTGCCCGGTGGGCGCGCTGACCAGCAAGCCCTTCCGCTACAGCGCCCGCACCTGGGAACTCTCGCGTCGCAAGAGCGTGAGCCCGCACGATTCGACCGGTGCCAACCTGATCGTCCAGGTGAAGAACCATCAGGTCATGCGCGTGGTGCCACTCGAAAACGACGCGGTCAATGAATGCTGGATCGCCGACCGTGACCGCTTCTCGTATGAAGCCCTCAACAGCGATCAACGCCTGACGCAGCCCATGCTCAAGCAGGGCGGTGAATGGAAGACGGTTGACTGGCAAACCGCCTTGGAATATGTGGCCAACGGCCTCAAGCAGGTCAAGGCCGATCACGGCGCAGCGGCAATCGGACTGCTGGCCAGTCCGCACAGCACGGTGGAAGAGCTGGCACTGGCCGGCGCGCTGGTGCGGGGCCTGGGCAGCCAGAACATCGACGCGCGTCTGCGCCACGCCGACTTCAACAACGCCGCTGCTGCCGGCTCGGCCCGCTGGCTGGGCATGCCCGTGGCCAGCCTGTCGGCGCTGCAGCGCGTGTTGGTGGTCGGCTCCAACCTGCGCAAAGACCATCCGTTGTTTGCCCAGCGCATCCGCCAGGCGGCCCGCAAGGG
>CAZJZD010000025.1:0-57980 GCA_964550405.1 uncultured Hydrogenophaga sp.
ACGTCGCGGTTGCTGTGCTGGCTGCGGCCGTCCTGGCACTGCACCACGATGCCGGTCGGGATGTGCGTCAGGCGCACGGCCGAGTCGGTCTTGTTGATGTGCTGGCCACCAGCGCCGGACGCACGGAAGGTGTCCACGCGCACGTCGGCCGGGTTGATGTTGATCTCGATCGAGTCGTCGATCTCCGGGTAGACGAACAGCGAGGCAAACGAGGTGTGGCGCCCGCCCGAGCTGTCGAACGGGCTCTTGCGCACCAGGCGGTGAACGCCGGTTTCGGTGCGCAGCAGGCCGAAGGCGTACTCACCCTCGATCTTGATGGTGGCGCTTTTGATGCCGGCGGTGTCGCCCGGGGTTTCGTCTTCCACGGTGGCCTTGAAGCCCTTGCGTTCGGCGTAGCGCAGGTACTGGCGCAGCAGCATGCTGGCCCAGTCGCAGGCTTCGGTGCCGCCGGCGCCGGCCTGGATGTCGACAAAGCAGTTCAGCGGATCGGCCGGGTTGTTGAACATGCGGCGGAACTCGAGTTTCTCGACCTCGGCCTGCACGTTCCGGGCTTCGCCTTCGATGGTTTCCAGCCCGGCGTCATCGCCCTCGGCTTCGGACATCTCGAACAGTTCGCCGTTGTCGGCCAGTTCGCTGGAAAGGCGGTCGAGCACGACCACCACGTCCTCCAGCGACTTCTTTTCCTTGCCCAGCTCCTGGGCGCGTTTGGGGTTGTCCCAGACGGTGGGGTCTTCCAGCGCGCTGGTGACCTCCGACAACTTCAGGGCTTTGGCATCGTAGTCAAAGATACCTCCGGAGCTCGACCACGCGTGCGCTGAGGTCGGCCAGTTGATTGCGGATGGCGTTGATGCGTTCGGCTTCCATGGTCTTTTCTCGAAAAAGCGGTGGGCGCGGCCGGTGGCCGCGAAACCGCCGATTTTCTCATGCGCGACCCGCGCCCCCGCGCCGCAGGGAACCGAACGGTCAGAAGTGCCAGCTGGCGCCGAACATGACCGCTGCCGTGCCCAGGATGGTGACCTCCAGCCCCAGCCTGGGTGTGACCCGGTAGCCCAGGGACGGCACGATCACCGGCGAAAAACCGCCGAAGTTCAGCGGCACCTTGTCCTTGAACTCGCCGACATAACCGTAGATGATGCCGGCGCTGACAGTGGCGTAGACGTTCGGCATGGAACTGAAGGGTTGCGGCCAGTTCCAGCCGGTGAACGCATAGGCCGAGGGTTGGCCGAACGAATTGCGGAACAGGCTGAAGCCGCAGAAGCGGTCCTTGGGCAGCTGGCGGCTCAGGCTGAAGGCGAACACCGGCTTGTGCTGCGCCTTGTTTTCGTCAGACCAGTGGTAGGTGTAGGGCGACGCGTAGGCCGAGTAGCCGCTGGACATGCCTTGGGCTGCGGCCTCGTCCCAACCCGGGCAGACCGACCAATCGATGGCCCAGGCGGGAGAGCTCAGCAACAGGCCCAGTGTGCAGGCGGCGGCGCGGATCGACATGCCAGAATCCTTAAGTCCAAAGTACGAGGTGCGCGATTGTGCCAGCGACGTGTGAAACCGATTTCCAGCCCGCTTGAACCGAACGGTCACCCGGACGGGTGGGCGCGCTTGAGCGGCTGCATGGTCCTGACGCTGGCCTTGCTGTTGTCCGGTTGCGCGGCCTGGAACGACTGGCAGCGCCAGAAAATCTACCGCCCCACCCCCATCGAGAGTCCCGCCGAATGGCAGCGGCTGCTGGCCACTCGGCCCGATGCAACGGCCCGCACCGTCGAAGTGGACGAAGGGACCGGCCAGGTCCAGGTGTTGCAGCTGACCGCGCAGCCGGGCCAGGTGTCGCCGGTGCGTGTGTTCTACCTGCACGGCACCTACCGCAACGCCTGGCAGAACCTGGGCAAGACCGCCCCCATGCTCGCGGCGGGCCTGGACGTCTTTCTGCCCGACTACCGGGGCTGGGGCGCGTCCAGCCCGCGCGTGCCCAGCGAACAGAGCATCCACGACGACGCCTGGGCCGCCTGGCAGGCGCTGCAGGGCGCGCAGGCGGCCGATGGCCGGCCGGTGCGCTGGGTGATCTTCGGCCATTCCATGGGCTCGGCCGTGGCGGTGCGGCTGGCGCAGCGGCTGCGCGGGCAGGGCGCCTATTGCGCCCTGGTGCTGGAAAGCGCGTTCACCAGCTTCCCGGATGTGGCGGCCGCCGGCGTGGGCTGGGGCGGGCGCCTGTTGAGCCTGACCGGCAGCGAACGCATGGCCTCCATCGACCGCATCGCGCAGGTGGATCCGCCGGTCTGGTTCCTGCACGGCAGCCTCGACAACACGGTGCCGATGGCGCTGGGGCGGCGGCTGTACGAGGCCGCGCCCGAGCCCCGCCAGTGGCGGGAATGGCCGCTGGGGCACAGCAACCTCCAGGACGACCCGACGGGCGGCTACGACCGGACCTGGCGCGAGATCGCGATCGGCTGCCGCTAGTCGAGGAAATCCTCGATCAGCGCCGCCAGCCGTTCCGGCTGGTCGTGCTGCAGCATGTGGCCGGCGTTGTCGATCTGCGCCTCGGTCAGCTGTGGAACGTGTTGCATGCGTTCGCGGTGTTCGGCCAGCGTGAAGCGGCCCTTCCACCACTGGCCCAGGCTGTCGTCGCTGGCGATGACCGACAGCACCGGCGCCGTGATGCGGGCGTAGATCGCCAGGGCCTCGTCCACCCGGTAGAGCTGCGGGTTGACGACCTTGTGCGCCGCATCCCCCAGCACTGCCCACCGGCCCTGCTCGTCGGGCGCAGCCCAGTGCTGCGCCAGCCAGGCGGCCTTGTCGGCCCCCAGGCGCGGGTTGGTCTTCATCAGGCGCCGGGCCACGCCCTCGGCGTTGTCGTAGGTTTTCAGGTCCATGTCGCCGCGGCGCAGGGCCTTGATTTCGTCCAGCCATTCGGCCAACCGGCCCGGCGCCTGGGCCGGCCGGGTGGCGGGCAGACCAAAGCCCTCGAGGTTGACCAGGCGGCGGATGCGCTGCGGCCGCACCCCGGCGTACATCATGGCCACGTTGCCGCCCATGCTGTGGCCGACCAGATCCACCGGCTGTTCGGGCGAAATCGTGTCCAGCAGGGCGTCCAGGTCGCCCAGGTAGTCCGGGAACCAGTAGGCATCAGGCCTTGGGCCGGGGCCGGTGGTCAGTCCGTAGCCGCGCCAGTCGGGCGCGACGATCCAGCGTTCCTGCGCCAGCGCGTCCACCATGAACTGCCAGGAGGCGCCCACATCCATCCAGCCGTGCACCAGCACCAGCGGGGGACGGCCGGCCACCGGTTCCCCCCATTCGCGCAGGTGGTAGCGCCAGTCGCGCAGGTTCACGAATCGGCTGCGGGCGGGGCGTTTGGCTTGGTACATTCGATTCATCATAAGAATCCGCAGGAGACATTGCATGGCACGCCGTCAAGGCCGCGACACCCCCACCGGCCCCGCAACCGACCACTACCCGGCCCTGCACACTGGTTTTCGCTGGCAGGTGCCGGCGCGCTTCAACATGGCGCAGGTGTGCGCGCGCCGCTGGGCGGACGATCCCCGCCACGCCGGGCAGACCGCCGTCATCGCCACCGCGCCCGACCAGCCCGACACGGTCCACAGCTACGCGCAGCTGCAGGAGCAGGCCAACCGCCTGTCCCACGTGCTGGTGGCCATGGGCGTGCGGCGCGGGGACCGTGTGGCGATCGTCATGCCACAGCGCTTTGAGACCGCTGTGGCCTACATGGCCGTGCTGCAGATGGGCGCGGTGGGCATGCCGCTGTCGCAGCTGTTCGGCCCGGACGCACTGGCCTTCCGCCTGCACGATTCCGAGGCCGTGGTGGCCCTGTGCGACGCCAGCACAGTGGCGGCGGTGCAGGGCGTCAGCGGTGACTGTCCGGCCCTGCGCGGCATCGTCGCCGTGGGCGGCGGCGCGGGCGTGCTGGACTGGTCGACCGTGCTGGCGCAGGAACCCGGTCACTTCCGGCCGGTGGACACCCTGGCCGACGAAGCCGCGGTGCTGATCTACACCAGCGGTACCACGGGCAACCCCAAGGGTGCGCTCATTCCGCACCGGGCGCTGATCGGCAACCTCACCGGTTTCGTCTGCAGCCAGAACTGGTTCGGCTTCGACCCCTGGGACGCCTCGGCGACCAGCGATGCGGTGTTCTGGTCACCCGCCGACTGGGCCTGGACCGGTGGCCTGATGGACGCGCTGCTGCCCACCCTGTATTTCGGGCGGCCCATCGTGGCCCACAACGGCCGCTTCTCGCCGCAGACCGCGTTCGAGCTGCTGCAGCGCCATGGCGTGACGCACACCTTCCTGTTCCCCACCGCACTCAAGGCCATGATGAAGGCCTACCCGCATCCGCGCGAGCACTTCAGCTTCCGGCTCGACGCGATCATGAGCGCGGGCGAAGCCGTGGGCGACGCGGTGTTCGCCTACTGCCGCGACCAGCTGGGCGTCACGGTCAACGAGATGTTCGGCCAGACCGAGATCAACTACATCGTGGGCAATTGTTCGCGACTCTGGCCGGCCAAACCGGGGTCGATGGGCAAGGGCTACCCCGGCCACCGCGTGGCGGTGATCGACGACGACGGCCACGAATGCCCGGTGGGCGTGCCGGGCGACGTGGCGGTGCACCGGCTCGACGTGCACGGCGAGCCCGATCCGATCTTCTTCCTGGGTTACTGGAAGAACGAAGGTGCCACGCGCGCCAAGTTCACCGGTGAGCCAGCCGGTTCATGGTGCCGCACCGGCGACCTGGCCGTGCGCGATGCCGACGGCTACCTCTGGTACCAGGGTCGCAGCGACGACGTGTTCAAGGCCGCGGGCTACCGCATCGGCCCGAGCGAGATCGAGAACTGCCTGGTCAAGCACCCGGCGGTGGCCAACGCCGCCGTGGTGCCCAAGCCGGACGCCGAGCGTGGCGCGGTGGTCAAGGCCTATGTGGTGCTGACCCCGGGTGTGCAGGGCGACGATGCGCTGGTGGCCGCGCTGCAGCAGCACGTGAAAGGGCAGCTGGCGCCCTACGAGTACCCGAAGGAGATCGAGTTCATCGATGCCTTGCCCATGACCACCACGGGCAAGGTGCAGCGGCGCGTGCTGCGCCTGCAGGAGGAAGCACGCTGGAAAGCCACAACGGAGCGGGGGTGAGCCCGTCCCAGCACATCACTTTTGAGCAGTGGACGCGGGCTCGGCCACGTAGATCTCCACCCGACGGTTCTTGGCGCGGCCCTCGGCGGTGCTGTTGTCGGCCACCGGCTCACGCGAGCCGCGTCCTTCGGTGTTGAAGCGGGTGGCGGCCACGCCGCGGGCGATCAGGTAGTCGCGTGCGCTTTCGGCGCGGTCCACCGACAGCGGGTTGTTCACCGCATCGCTGCCAGTGTTGTCGGTGTGGCCAACGATGGAGACGACGGTGGACGGGTTGGTGTTCAGGCTGGTGGCGAACTGGTTGAGCACGCCGGCAAAGTCGGACTTGATGGCCGAGCGACCGACGTCGAACGAGATGTCGCTGGGGATGTCGAGCTTGAGCCGGTTGTCGGGTGTTTGCGAAACCGCCACGCCGGTGCCGGCCGTGGCCTGTTCCATCGCGGCTTTCTGTTCCTGCATCTTTTTGGACCAGATGTAGCCGCCCAGGGCTCCGGCACCCGCGCCCAGCACGGCGCCTTTCCCAGCGCTCTTGCTGCCCCCGGTGACGGCGCCCAGCACGGCACCGGCCGCGGCACCGATCGCCGCCCCCTTGGCCGTGCCTTGCTGGGTTTCGCTCATGTTCGCGCAACCGCCCAGAGCGAGCGCGACCGATGTGGCGAGCAGGGAAACAGAACGAAAGCGGATGGATGTTTTCATGGGGATCTCCAGAGGGACAAACGCAGGGACCGGCGGTGCGGGCTGACCCGCCGGCGACCGACGCATGGCGACGGCCACACCTAAACTTACACCTTTCACCCCCGGTAAGGCCGGGTTCGGCATGCCCGTTTACAAAGCCTTTCATGCAGACAATCCCCCTTCACAACAGCGATCTTCGCGTCACGCCCATCTGCCTGGGCACCATGACCTTCGGTGAGCAGGTGAACGAGGCCGATGCGCACGCCATCCTTGACCGCTCGCTCGAACGGGGCGTGAACTTCCTGGACACCGCCGAGATGTATGCGGTACCGGCGCGGGCCGAGACCAGTGGCGCCACGGAAACCATCATCGGGAACTGGTTCGCCCGGCATCCCGGCGTCCGCCAGAAAGTGGTGCTGGCCACCAAGGTGGCCGGACCGGCGCGCGGCATGCCGTGGCTGCGGCAGACCGTCAGCAAGGCCGGCATCATCGAAGCCTGTGAGGGCAGCCTGCGCCGCCTGCAGACCGACGTGATCGACCTCTACCAGATCCACTGGCCGGCGCGCAATGTGCCGGCCTTTGGTGCGATCTATTTCGATCCGGCCAAGGACCGGGAGGCGCCCGGCATCGAAGCGCAACTCGAAGCCCTGGCCGAGCTGGTCAAGGCCGGCAAGGTGCGCGCCATCGGCCTGTCCAACGAATCGCCCTATGGCGTACACGAATTTGTGCGCCTCGCAGACCAGCTGGGGCTGCCGCGTGTGGCGACGGTGCAGAACCCCTACTGCCTGATCAACCGCAGCTATGAAAACGGGCTGGACGAAACCTGCCACCGGCTGGGCGTGGACCTGCTGGCCTATTCGCCGCTGGGCTTCGGTCTGCTGACCGGCAAGTACGACGACACCGGGCTGGTGGGCACACACGGGCGCATGGCCCTGTTCGACAGCATGAAGGCGCAGCGCTGGGGTCGCCCCGAGGCGCTGGCCGCCGCGCGGCGCTACAACGCGCTGGCGCGCGAGCATGGGCTGACGCCCACGCAGCTGGCGCTGGCCTTCTGCTACCGCAACCCCAAGGTGGCCAGCACCATCATCGGCGTGACCTCGCTCGCCCAGCTGGACCAGTGTCTGGATGCGTGGGCCGTGCAGCTGTCGCCCGAACTGCTGAAGCAGATCGACGCCATCCGGTGGGAGATACGCGACCCCGCTCAGTGATGGCCAAGAAGACCCACGTCAGCGAAACCCCCGCCACCGCCTGGCTCAAGGCGCATGGCGTGGTGTTCACCGAGCACCCCTACGAGTACCTGGAGCACGGGGGCGCGCAGCACAGCGCCGCCGTGCTGGGTTTCGACCCCTTCGCGGTGGTCAAGACGCTGATCATGCAGGACGAGGCGGGCAAGCCGCTGGCCATCCTCATGCACGGCAACCGCACCGTGTCCACCAAGAACCTGGCGCGGCAGATCGGCGCCAAGTCGGTCGAACCCTGCAAGCCCGAGGTGGCCAACCGGCACAGCGGCTATCTGGTGGGCGGCACGTCGCCATTCGGCTTGAAGCGCGACATGCCGGTGTACGTCGAATCCACCGTGCTGGCGCTGCCGAAGATCTGGATCAACGGTGGCCGACGCGGCTTCCTGGTCGGCATCGATCCGGCCGTGCTCGATGGCCCGCTGGGGGCCCGGCCGGTGCAGTGCGCGCTGGCAGAATAGCCGGCTGATCCCGCCGCTCCTGCGCGGCACCTGAAGGACCTGCATCTTGGAAGCCCTGTACCCCGTTCTGGCCACGGTCGTGGCCTATCTCATCGGTTCGCTGTCGTTTGCCGTGGTCGTCAGCCGCGCCATGGGACTGTCGGACCCGCGCACCTATGGCAGCAAGAACCCGGGTGCCACCAACGTGCTGCGCTCGGGCAGCAAAAAAGCGGCCATCCTCACCCTGCTGCTGGACGCCATCAAAGGCTGGCTGCCGGTGGTGGCCGTGAAGTGGTGGGGCGAAGCCTATGGGCTGGGCGACGGCACGGTGGCCCTCGTGGGGCTGGCCGCGTTCCTCGGCCATCTGTGGCCGGTGTTCTTCCGCTTCATCGGTGGCAAGGGGGTGGCTACTGCAGCGGGCGTGATCATCGGCTTCGAGCCCTGGCTGGGGCTGGCGGCCCTGCTGACCTGGGTCATCGTGGCCTACGCCTTCCGCTATTCCTCGCTGGCGTCCATCGTCACGGCCGTTTTCGCGCCCGCGTACTACCTGTTCGGCCACCATGTGGCCTGGAATGCGCCGACCCCGATGGTTCTGAGCCTGGCGTTCATGGGGCTGCTGCTGGTCTGGCGCCACGCCGAGAACATCAACCGCCTGGTCGCCGGCACGGAAAGCAAGCTGGGAGCGAAGAAGTCATGAGCCGCGACATCCAACGCATCGGCATGGCTGCGCGCTACAGCGAAGCCGCCGTGTTCAACGGCGTGGTCTATCTCGCCGGCATGGTGCCCGAGTGCGAAGCCACCGACATCCGCAGCCAGACCGCCGATGTGCTGGCGCAGATCGAGCAGCGCCTGCAGGAGGCCGGCAGCGACAAGTCGTGCATCCTGCGCACGCAGATCTACCTGACCGACATCCGCGAGATCGGCGCGATGAACGAGGTCTGGGACGCCTGGGTGGTGCCGGGCACCGCGCCGCCGCGCGCCACGGTGCAGGCCGCGCTGGCCGATCCGGCCTGGAAGATCGAGGTCGTCGTCACGGCAGCCCAGGCCTGAGGCCGATCTAGAAGCGCTTTTCGAGCACCAGCTGGTCGTTCTGCCGCTGCATCTGGAAGCGGTTGAGGAAGCTGTTGCCCAGCAGCACGTAGGGCATGGACAGCGGTGTGACCAGGGCTTCCACCCCGTGCACGGTCACATCACCGATGCGCACCGAATCCAGCCGCACCCGGTGCGCGACCGCGCCGCCGTTGGCGGTGCTGACCATCACGCGCTGGCCGGTTTCGAAGCGCAGGTTGATGCGTCGCGCGTCCGCTTCGCTCATGGCCACACTGGTGGCGCCGGTGTCCACCATGAACTGCACGGTGCGGCCGTTGATCTGTCCGGATGGCAGAAAGTGGCCGCGGCCGTCGGCGGTCAGCACGATGCGCTGTCCGCCGCCTTCCGCCGGCCCAGACCGCCCGATGCTCACTGGCGCATCACCCACCTGCAATGTCTGCCGTTTGCCATTGACCTCGACCGTGGCCGACTCGCCCTGGAGGCTCAGCAGCTTGACCCCCTGATGCGACTGTCCGGCCGACAGAAAGCGCGGTGGCGCACCGTCGATGACCACCAGCGCCCTGCTGCCCGACACGCCCGACAGCGCGACGGACTGGGCTGAAGCAGCCCATGGCAGCAGGCCAACAACGGCGGCCAGCAGCAGTTGCGTTGGCAAGAAGTGCATGTTTCCAGGGCGTAGCGGAACCGGCTCTGCCGGGCCGCCAACGCCGCCCCTTGGGGGGTGACGCGCGCAGCGCGGCGCGGGGGGAGCCATCAGTCTCTGAAATTGTCGAAGGACAGCGGCAGGTCCTTCATCTCGCTGCGGATCAGCGCGATGGCGGCCTGCAGGTCGTCGCGCTTGGCGCCGGTCACGCGCACCGCATCGCCCTGGATGGCAGCCTGCACCTTCATCTTGCTGGCCTTGATGGCCTGCTGGATCTTCTTGCCGTCTTCGCTGCTGACGCCGTTCTTGACCTTGATGACCTGCTTGACCTTGTCACCACCGACCTTCTCGACCTTGCCGACGTCCAGGAAGCGCACGTCCACATTGCGCTTGGTCAGCTTGTTGCGCAGGATGTCTTCGACCTGCTGGAGCTGGAAGTCGGCGTCGCCGAACAGGGTGATCTCCTTGTCCTTGAGCTCGATGCCGGCGCTGGTGCCCTTGAAGTCGAAGCGGGTGCCGATCTCCTTGGCCGTGTTCTCCACGGCGTTTTTCACTTCAACGAAATCGGCTTCGAGTTTGGTGTCGAAAGAAGGCATGACAGGTCGTTCTGCAAAGGGTGAATGAGACAATCCGGGGCATGTTAGTCGAGAAACAGGTCCCTCTCCAGCCCTACAACAGCTTCGGCATCGCTGCCCGGGCGCAGCAGTTCGCGCGCATCCGCAGCGAGGCCGATGTGCGGTCCCTCATGGCCCGGCCCGACTGGGCCATCACCCCGCGCTTCGTGCTCGGCGGCGGCAGCAACCTGGTCATCACCGGCGACATCAAGGCCCTGGTGCTGCGGGTCGAGATCGATGGCAAGCGCCTGGTCGAAGAGACCGACAAGGGCTGGCTGCTTGAAGCCGGTGGTGGCGAGAACTGGCACAGCTTCGTGGCCTGGACCCTGGAGCAGGGCTGGCCCGGCTTGGAGAACCTGGCGCTGATCCCTGGCACCGTGGGCGCCTCGCCGGTGCAGAACATCGGCGCCTACGGCGTGGAACTGCAGGACCGCTTCCATTCGCTGGACGCCATCGACTTGGTCAGTGGCGACACCTTCACGCTGGACGCTGCGCAGTGCGGCTTCGGCTACCGCGACTCGGTGTTCAAGCACGCAGCGGCCGACAGTCAGGGCTTTGGCCTGGCCGGCCGTGCGCTCATCACCCGGGTGCGCTTCTGGCTGCCCAAGGCCTGGAAGCCGGTGCTGGGTTACCTGGACCTGGAACGCAAGATGGACGAGACCGGCATCCGCCAGCCCGATGCGCGCCAGATCTTCGACTGGGTGGTCGCCATCCGCCGCGCCAAGCTGCCGGACCCGGCCGTCATCGGCAACGCCGGCAGCTTCTTCAAGAACCCCACCGTCACGCCCGAGCAGTGCGCCGACATCATCGCGCGCGACCCGAAGGTGGTGCACTACCCCATGGACGACGGCAGCATCAAGCTGGCCGCCGGCTGGCTGATCGATGCCTGCGGCTGGAAGGGCAAGACCATGGGCCACGCCGGCGTGTACGAAAAGCAGGCGCTGGTGCTGGTGAACAAGGGCGACGCCGAGCACCCCTGCACCGGTGGCGAAGTCATGACCCTGGCCAAAGCCATCCAGACCAGCGTCTACGAACGCTTCGGCATCCGGCTGGAGCCGGAGCCGGTGGTGATCTGACGGCGACAGCCCTGGGATTCGTCGGGACGCCGCCATGCAAGGGATCACGGGTTCTGCAGGTGGCAATACCGGGCGCTGGTGGCTATGGCTGCTGTGCAGCCTGGTCTGGCCGGTCCGGCTGTTGGCCACGCCGGTCGATATCAGCACCCAGGAACAGGGGCGGTCGCTGGTGCTGCACATGCGGGTGGTGCTGGATGCCCCGCGCGACCTGGTCTGGAACACCATCACCGACTACGAACACGCGGCCGACTGGGTGCCCGGCATGACGCGCAGCGTGGTCCTGGAGCGACGTCCCGATGGCGCCACGGTGGCCCAGTCGGGACAGGCGCAGGTGCTGTTTTTTGGCCTGTCGGTCGACGTGGTGGTCGCGGTCGACGAGTTGCCACCCGATCGCGTGCGGGTGAGGCTGCTGCGCGGCGATTTGCGCCGGCTGGAGGGGGAGTACCGGCTCTCGACGGTGGAAGGTCCGGGCGGCGCCCGCCAGCAGTTGCTGGAATGGCAGGGCGTGGTGGAGCCGGCTTCGCGTCTGCCGGTGTTCCTGACCCGGCCGGTGATGCGCGACAACCTGCGCCGGCAGTTCGAAGGGCTGGTCGGTGAGATCGAGCGCCGGGCGCGGCTGGCGAGGGGCGCGGGATGAAGGCGTGGACCTGGGGTGCGGGGCTGCTGGCCAGCGTGCTCGCGCTGGCGGGCTGTGCGAGTCTCACCGGGTCCGACACGCCGGTCTGGCAGGCCGCGGGGCCCGAAGACGCGGCCTGCGCGCGCTGGATGGACGAACTCGACCGGGCGGTGGCTGCGGCGGGCGTGCGGGACGCGCAGGAGGTGCCGGTCAGGGGCTTCCCGAGCCTGCGGGCGTCCCGGCTGAGCGATGCGTATCGTTCCGAGGCGGCGCACCATCCGGCGGCCATGGCCGACTGGGTCGGCCTGCTGCAACGCCAGGGCATGGCCGGGCGCCGGGTCGAACTGGCCAACCTGCCCGATGAGGCCCTGACGGCGCTGATGGACACCCCGCACGCGGAAATGGCCCGCGCTCAGGCGGGGCAGCGTCTGGCCGAGTGCGGCGACCGGCTTCTGGCGGCGGTGCAGGCGTCTTCGGCCTGGCAGGCGCGTCTGCTGGCTTCCGACCCGGTGCCCGACGCCTACCGCACGGCGGCTCGCTGGCTGGGTGTGTACCCCCTGAGCCGCATTCCGTTCAGCTGGGGCGTGCAGCGCTGGCAGGACCAGACCCGCGCCGTGTTTGCCCGGGAAGCGTCACGCCCCCAGACCGAAGCGCCGTTCAGGCGCTACGCACCGGCGATCACGGGCGAACCACCCGCTGACGCCACCCTGTCGCAGGTCCTGGCGTCGGTGCCGCGCGATGCCCTGGGCATGCCAGCGCTGGATGCCAAGCTGGGCACTGCCTTGCTGGACCGCCACGCGCCGGTGCTCGAGATCCGGCATCTGGCCGAGCACGACCGGCCGGGCCGGGTGGTCTGGGGGGCCGACGGGCAGCCTGCGGTGCAGACAGACGAACCGGTCGTCTACCGGCGACTGGCCTTCACCCGTCTGGGGGGCGAGACTCTGGTGCAACTGGTGTACCTGGTCTGGTTCTCCGAGCGGCCCCGCACCGGACCGCTGGACCTGCTGGGGGGGCGCCTCGACGGTGTGATCTGGCGTGTGACCCTCGATGGCCAGGGGCAGCCCTTGCTGTACGACAGCATCCATGCCTGCGGGTGCTACCACCTGTTCTTCCCGGACCCGCAGCTGCGCGAAAAGCCGTCGCCCGAAAGCGGCATCGAGTGGGTGTTCAGCCCCGCCCCATTGGTGCGTCCGGGCCCTGGCGAGCGGGTGGTTCTGCGGCTGGATGCCGCCACCCACTACCTCATGTCCGTGGGCGTCTCGCCCGAACCGGGCGGGACGGCGTACACCTTCGCGGACGAGGATGCGCTGCGCAGCCTGCCCTGGCCAGCGGGCGGACCGCAGGCCCGCCGCAGTCTGTACGGCGAAGACGGCATCGTGGCCGGTACCCAGCGCGGCGAACGCTGGCTGTTCTGGCCCATGGGCGTGCCCGACCCCGGTGCCCAGCGCCAGTGGGCCCACCACGCCACCGCCTTTGTGGGGCGCAGGCACTTCGACGACCCCTTCCTGATCGAGCAGCGCTTCGAACGGATCGCTGATCCGCGCTGACGCTGTCGCTTTCACGGGAAGTGTCCGTCGGTGCGGCGCGCGGCGTGCCCGGGGTGACCGGACCGGCCGAAGTACCAGACAAAAAAACGGCCCGGGGAGGGCCGTTTTTTGTGGGGAAAGCGCCCAAGCGCTTACTTGCCGCCTTCGAGCTTGAAGATCTCCGACGTGCCATCTCCCATGGACAGCAGGCCGGTGTGGGCGTAGATGCCCAGCTTGGCGCGCGTGTCGGTGATGTCCAGGTTGCGCATGGTCAGCTGGCCAATGCGGTCCAGCGGGCTGAACGGCGCGTCTTCCACCTTTTCCATCGACAGACGCTCAGGCGCGTAGGTCAGGTTGGGGCTCTCGGTGTTGAGGATGCTGTAGTCGTTGCCGCGGCGCAGTTCCAGCGTCACTTCGCCGGTCACGGCGCGGGCCACCCAGCGCTGGGCGGTTTCGCGCAGCATGATGGACTGCGGGTCGAACCAGCGGCCCTGGTAGAGCAGGCGGCCGAGCTTGAGGCCGTTGATGCGGTACTGCTCGATGGTGTCTTCGTTGTGGATGCCGGTGACCAGGCGCTCGTAGGCGATGTGCAGCAGCGCCATGCCCGGGGCTTCGTAGATGCCGCGGCTCTTGGCTTCGATGATGCGGTTCTCGATCTGGTCGCTCATGCCCAGGCCGTGGCGGCCGCCGATCTCGTTGGCCTTGAGGAACAGCTCGACCGGCGAAGCGAAGGTCTGGCCGTTGAGGGCGACGGGCTGGCCTTCCTCGAAGCGGATCGTCACTTCTTCGGCCTTGACCTCGACTTCCGGCTTCCAGAACGCCACGCCCATGATGGGGTTGACGATGCGGATGCCGCTGTTGAGGTGTTCGAGGTCTTTGGCCTCGTGCGTGGCGCCGAGCATGTTGCTGTCGGTGCTGTAGGCCTTTTCGACCGACATCTTGTAGTCGAAGCCGTTGGCGATCAGGAACTCGCTCATTTCCTTGCGGCCGCCGAGCTCGTCGATGAAGCGCTGGTCCAGCCAGGGCTTGTAGATCTTGAGGCTGGGGTTGGTCAGCAGGCCATAGCGGTAGAAGCGCTCGATGTCGTTGCCCTTGAAGGTCGAGCCGTCGCCCCAGATGTGGACGTCGTCTTCCTTCATCGCAGCCACCAGCATGGTGCCGGTCACGGCGCGGCCCAGCGGGGTGGTGTTGAAGTAGGTGATGCCGCCGGTGCTGATGTGGAAGGCGCCGCACTGGATGGCGGCGATGCCTTCGTGTGCCAGCTGCAGGCGGCAGTCCACCAGGCGGGCTTTTTCAGCGCCGTAGGCCATGGCCTTGCGCGGGATTTCTTCGTAGTCGCTTTCGTCGGGCTGGCCGAGGTTGGCGGTGTAGGCGTAGGGCAGGGCGCCCTTTTGCTTCATCCACAGCAGGGCGGCGGAGGTGTCCAGGCCGCCGGAGAAGGCGATGCCGACTTTCTGCTGGGCGGGCAGGTTTTGCAGGATGGTGGCCATCAGTGTCGTCCGTTGATCAACCGAAATGGCAGATGTAGTGGTAGGCCTCGGTCACGCGGATGTCGAAGCTGCTGTTGCCGGGGATGCTGAACTTCTCGCCCGGGCCGGACTTGAGCCAGGTGTCGGTGCCGGCCAGCCTGTATTCGCAGCCGCCGGCCACGCATTCCATGATCTCGGGGGCGCCGGTGTTGAAGGTCAGGGTGGCGGGCAGCACCACGCCGACCGACTTCTTGGTGCCGTCCGGGAAGGTGATGCCGTGGCTGACGCATTTGCCGTCGAAATAGACGCTGGCCTGGGTGTTGACGGCAACGCCGCTGATCTGGGTGGTGCTCATGGGGGAATCCGGTGGAAAGAAGAAAGGCGAAACCGCGATTTTAGGCGGCCGCGCGTGCGCGGCTTCCACGCGGGAGCGCTAGACGCGGGCAGACCAGCCGGCGGCGTCAAAGCTCACCGTGACCGAACCGTCGGCCCACTCGACCACCGGGCGCTTGATGACGCTGGCGTGTTGCAGCAGCAGGGCGCGGGCGCTGGCGTTGTCCACCACGGCGGTGCGGGTGGCCTCGTCCAGTCCGCGCCAGGTCGTGCCCTTGCGGTTGACCAGCTTCTCGTGGCCGGTGGCGGCCAGCCAGCGGTCCAGCGCGGCCTCGGGCACGCCCTGTTTCTTGAAGTCGTGAAAAGCATGGGCAATGCCGTGTTCGGTGAGCCAGGTGCGCGCCTTCTTGACGGTGTCGCAGTTGGGGATGCCGTAGAGTGTGGTCATCCTTGGATTCTGTCACGCAGCCCCTTTGAGGAGGCTGCGTTTGCCCATGACCCTGCGCAGCTTCTATCCCCCCATCGAACCCTTCCGCACCGGTGTACTCGACACCGGCGACGGCCACCAGATCTACTGGGAGCTTTGTGGCAATCCGCAAGGCAAGCCGGCGGTGTTCCTGCACGGCGGGCCGGGTTCGGGCTGCTCGGCTGACCACCGCCGCCTGTTCGACCCGCAGAAGTACTGCGTGCTGCTGTTCGACCAGCGCGGTTGCGGCCGCTCGAAGCCCACCGCATCGCTGGAGAACAACACGACCTGGCACCTGGTGGCCGACATGGAGCGGCTGCGCACGCTGCTGGGCGTGGAGCGCTGGCTGGTGTTCGGCGGTTCCTGGGGCAGCACGCTGGCGCTGGCCTACGCGCAGACGCACACCGATCGCGTGTCCGAACTGGTGGTGCGCGGCATCTTCACCCTGCGTCGGGAAGAGGTGCGCTGGTACTACCAGGAGGGTGCGTCGTGGTTGTTCCCGGACCTGTGGGAAGGTTTCCTCGCCCCGATCCCCGAGGCCGAGCGCGGCGACCTGCTCGGTGCCTACCGCAAACGGCTGGCGGGCGACGACCCGGTGGCCCAGCTGGCCTGCGCCCGCGCCTGGAGCCTGTGGGAGGGCCAGACCATCCGCCTGCTGCCCGATGCGGCCAACACCGCCAAACACTCCAACGACGCTTTCTCGCTGGCCTTTGCGCGCATCGAGAACCATTACTTCGTGCACGACGGCTGGATGGACGAGGGGCAACTGATACGCGATGCGCACAAGCTGGCCGGTATCCCCGGCGTGATCGTGCAGGGCCGCTACGACGCCTGCACCCCGGCGCGCACCGCCTGGGACCTGCACCGGGCCTGGCCGCAGGCCGAGTTCCACCTGGTGCCCGATGCCGGGCACGCTTTCAACGAGCCCGGCATCCTGGACCGCCTGATCGAGGCGACCGACCGCTTCGCCGCGGCCTGATCGCCCGGCCAGGATCAGCTCTCGAAGCTGATGCGGGTGGCGTTGACGCGGTTGCCGCTGGCCAGCGTGCCCTTGACCTCGACCCGGCGGCCGTTCACCAGGTTGGCGGCCGTGCCGTCGCGGAAGGTCACACTGCTGGTCCAGTCCACCGACACCGCCACGCCGCCGCTGGAGGTCAGTGTGAAGCTGCCGCCCGATCCGGCGGTCGTGGCGGCCGAGATCGTGCCGTGCAACTCGAATTCGGTCCCCACGGTGCCGGGGGTGCCATCATCGTCCGGCTTCACCCGGGTGGCGACCACCACGCCATTGACCAGCGCGCCCTTGATCTCGACAAAGGCCCCGGCCACGATGCCGCCGGTTCCCTCGGGGAAGGCTGCACCGGATGCATCCACCGGCAGATCGTTCACGCTGAAGCTGGCCGAACTGGTGAAGGCGGTGATGGTGCCCTTGAACTCCACTTCGCCGCTGAAGCCGCTGAACGAATCTTCTGGCTTGCGGATGCGGTTGACCGGGTAGACGCCACCGGTTGCCGTGGTGCCCAGTCGCACGCGCACCAGGGTCCCCGCCGCCGGCGTGACACGAACCCGGTCCGCCGGCGTGGTGCTGTAGTCCAGTTGCAGGCTGCCGATGCTGAAGGTCCTGGCAACGGCATCGTGCGCCGCCACGCGCCCCTGGATGCGGTATTCCGACACCGAGGACTTGCGCTCCACGTAGGTCGCGTCCAGGGTGTTGGTGGCGGGGTTGGCGATGCCATGCACCTCGACCACATCGTTGGTGTTCAGGGCACCCAGTCCGCCGCTGGTGGCGAACACCGTGCCGGGCAGGATGTTCACCGTCTGACCGAGCACTTCCAGCGTGTCGGTACCCTTGGACGTGATCGGGCCGACCAGTTCGCCGCCGAGCACGATGCGCGTGGCGGTGGACTGGCCGTTGACGGCGGGCGAGCCCTGCACCGCCACCACCATGCCCAGGCGCAGGTCTTCGCGGCGGAACGGGCTGTCGTCGCTGCTGATGCTGGCGCTGCTGTCGTCGTAGCGGACGCCGTTGACGATGATGGAGCCGATGCCGGTGATGGGGCCGACCGCGAACGATCCGGTCCCGCCGGCGCCCACGCCGGCCACGTCGCCGCCGCCGCCGCAGGCACTGAGGCCGGCGGCGCCCAGCAGGGCCAGCAGGGTTTGACGACGGGTGATGCCGGGCGGCAGGTGGATAGGGGTGCTCATGGGATGCTCCTGTGGAGGGGTGTGACAGACGGGGAGGTGGAGGACATGGGTTCGGACCATGAGAAGAAACCGATGCGCACCTGCTGGTCCATGGGGCGGCTGGCGGCGCGGTCCTGTTCGATCAAGGCCTCGATCTGCGGAACCAGGGTGTCGAGCAGGCGTTTCCATTCCTGGCTGACCAGGTGTCGCACTTCGTGCATGGACTGGTGCGACAGCTCGTCGGCATGGATGGCCTGTTCAAAGTGCTGCTGACCGTCGCCCAGCACGTTGGCTGCAGCGGCGCGCAGGTGATCGCCCACGTTCTGACCGAGAAAGCCGAGCATGCGCGGCCAGTCGCCCCGCGGAACGAAGGATTCCGACTCCAGGTGGGCGGTGTCGGTGGTCTCGTCCAGCCGGACCAGGCCCAGCCGGCAGAGTTCGTCGAGCAGGGTGCGCGGGTGCACGTCGCGGGTCACGGACTGCGCCAGCGCCTCGAAGCTCGGCGCCGGGCCTTGGCGGGGCAGCGCCATGGGGCGCTGCTCGGCGTCGCGCCAGGCGGGGTCTGTCAGCCAGCGGGTGAACAGCTGGGACGATGGCGAGTGCCGCGGACCGGCCGGGGCCTGCTCACCTTCCAGGTGCCGGCTGACTTCTCGGCGGGTGAGACCGGTGGTGGCGCTGACCCGGCTGGTGTTGGGCGCCACGCCCGAGGCCTGGTGGGCTTGCCAGGCCGCCTGCACGAAGCTGCGGCGCAACTGGCTTTCCACCGCCTGGATCGGCAGGCCCCGGGCGACGCACAGTTGAGCCAGCGGGTCCAGGACCGCGCCCACGGCCAGCAACAGGGCGTCCTGGTCGGCGTGAAGGGAGTTGTGGGGCGAAAGCATGGTGTTGGGGATGGTGGGTGTGTAAATTGCACATTCACGGGCGTTGATGCAGCACCCGTGCCAGTGGCCTGAAACGGGAAAAATCCAGTGAAATCAAGTGCGTGTCGCGAATGCACCTGGGTTGGTGTGGGGCATTTCCCCCACTGGTGGGGCAGGCCCCCCAATGGCCATGCCCCAATGGACGACCTGAGCGGACCGGGATAATCCCGGCATGAACACGCTCCAAGACTGGCTGGCGCACTGCGAGCGCCAGCACCCCCAAGGCATCAGCGGCATCGAACTCGGACTCGACCGGGTGCAGCGCGTGGCGCGCCGCATGGACCTTGTCATGCCCTGTCCGGTGATCACCGTCGCCGGCACCAACGGCAAAGGCTCCACCTGCGCCATGCTCGAAGCCATCTACAGCGAGGCGGGCTACCGCACCGGGGTTTACACCTCGCCGCACCTGGTGCGTTTCGAGGAACGCTGCCGGGTCGGGCGCGACGCGGTGGCCCCCGATGCCCTGCTGCCAGCCTTTGCCGAAGTGGAGCGCGCCCGCCTGGGTGACGGCGGATCGGGCGATGAAGGTGAGTTGGTGCTCACCTACTTCGAGTTCACCACCCTGGCCATCCTGCGCACCCTGTCGGAAAGTGGCATCGACGTGGCCATCCTGGAAGTGGGGCTGGGGGGGCGGCTCGACGCGGTCAACATCATCGACACGGACTGCGCCGTCATCACCAGCATCGCGCTGGACCACATGGCCCTGCTGGGCAACGACCGCGAGGCCATCGGTTACGAGAAGGCCGGCATCATGCGCACCGGCCGGCCGGTGGTGGTGAGCGATCCGGTGCCGCCACAAAGTGTGCTCGACCGCGCGCTGGAGGTGGGCGCGCAGCTCTGGCGCCTGGGCAAGGACTTCCACTTCGCCGGTGATCAGCAGCAATGGGGCTGGGCCATGCACCCCTCGCACGGCGGGCGCAAGTACAGCGGGCTGGCCTACCCGGCGCTGCGCGGCGCCAACCAGCTGGTCAACGCCAGCGGCGTGCTGGCTGCCGTCGAAGCCCTGCGCGAGCGCCTGCCCGTTACCGCGCAGGCGGTGCGCAACGGCCTGGCGATGGTGGAACTGCCGGGCCGCTTCCAGATCGTGCCCGGCCAGCCGACGCTGGTGCTGGACGTGGCGCACAACCCGCATTCGGTGGCGGCGCTGGCCGAGAACCTGGATGCCATGGGTTTCTCCCCCGCCACCCATGCGGTTTTCGGCGCCATGGCCGACAAGGACCTGGACACCATGCTGGCCCGCATCGCACCGCTGGTCGACCACTGGTATGTGACCGATCTGCCGCTGCCGCGCGCCAGCACCGCGCAGGATCTGGCCGCCGCACTGGCAGGGCTGCCCGGGCCGTTGCCGGGCAGCGCCAGCCATGTCGCCGGCCAGTTCCCGGACCCGCTCCAGGCCCTGCGCGCAGCGGTCGCCGCAGCAGACCCGGCTGATAGAATCGTGGTCTTCGGTTCCTTCTACACCGTGGGTGGGGTTTTGCAGGACGGCGTGCCTCGACTGTCCGCGAAACACCTGGCGTCCTGAGCCCCGCGCACACGCCGTATCACGCCCCTCCGCCAGGCTGAATTTCCGCCCATGCAGACCGCTCGCACCGCTTCCCAGGGACATGCCCCGTCGGCCCCGCCCAGCATCGAGGAAGTGCGCCGGCGCGCCCGGCATCGCCTCATCGGCGCTGCGGTGCTGGTGCTGCTCGGGGTGATCGGCTTCTCCCTGCTGTTCGACACGCAGCCGCGGTCGCTGCCAGTCGACATCCCCATCGTGATCCCTTCCAAGGGGGCGGCGCCCGCGCCCGCTGCGGCCAAGGCGCCGGCAGCCTCAGCTCCGGTTCCCGAAAAGCCGGTGGCGGAAAAGCCGGCATCCGCGGCGGCTGCGCCGGTCGCGGCGTCCGAAAGCCTGGGGCCGCGGGAGGAGGTGGTGAGCACGGCCCCCGCGCCCAAGCCCGAGGCACGCCCCGAAGAAAAGCCTGCCCCCAGGCCGGCGACCCAACCCAAACCCGAAACCAAGCCGGACAGCAAGCCCGAAGCCAAGCCCGTTACCAAGCCGGCTGACGCCGATCGCGCCCGCGCGCTGCTCGACGGACAGGCGGCCGACAAGCCCGATGCGGCGGCACAGCGCATCGTCGTACAGGTGGGCGCTTTTGCCGATGTGGCCCGTGCCCGCGAAGCGCGGCTGAAGCTTGAACGTGCCGGACTGAAGACCTACACCCATGTGGCCGAGACGGCGGACGGCAAGCGCATCCGCGTGCGGGTGGGCCCGTTTGCGACCAAGGCCGAGGCCGACAAGGCCGCTGCACGGGTGAAGGCGCTGGGATTGCCAGCGGCCATCCTCACGCTGTGAACGCGACGCCATGAGCTGGCTCGACTGGACCTTGCTGGCCGTGCTGCTGCTGTCGGCCGTGATCGGACTCTGGCGCGGCCTGGTGTACGAGGTGCTGTCGGTGGCCGTTTGGGTCGGGGCTTTTCTTTTGGCGCAGGCCTATGCGGCTTCGGCGGGGGCCTGGTTGCCACTGGATGACTATTCGGAGCCGCTGCAGGTGGCCATGGGCTTTGCCGCCGTGTTCCTGGTGGCTGCGTTCACCGGCAGCGCACTGGCCTGGCTGGTCAAGAAATTGGTGGAATCGGTGGGCCTTCGCCCGGTGGACCGGGTGCTTGGTGGCGCCTTTGGTCTGCTGCGTGGCGTGGTCATCCTGATGGGTGTCACCATGGTGGTGAACATGACGCCGCTGAAGAAGCAGGAGCGCTGGCGCGACTCGCCGGTGGCGGCCCAGCTTTCTTCCACCCTGCAGACCATCCGGCCCATGCTGCCCGACGCACTGGCCCGGCACCTGTCCTGATTTTTTTTGTTTTGTCGTTGAGGATTCGAACATGTGTGGAATCGTGGGTGTGGTCAGCCAGGCGCCGGTCAACCAGCTGATCTATGACGCGCTGCTGCTCTTGCAGCACCGGGGCCAGGACGCGGCCGGCATCGTGACGCAGCAGGGGCGCAAGTTCTTCATGCACAAGGCCAAGGGCATGGTGCGCGATGTGTTCCGCACCCGCAACATGCGCGCGCTGCCAGGCAATGTGGGCCTGGGCCAGGTGCGCTACCCGACCGCCGGCAACGCCTTCAGCGAAGAAGAGGCCCAGCCCTTCTACGTCAATGCGCCGTTCGGCCTCGTGATGGTGCACAACGGCAACCTGACCAATGCGCAGGGGCTCAAGCAGGAGCTGTTCCAGACCGACCACCGCCACATCAACACCGAGAGCGATTCCGAGGTGCTGCTCAACGTGCTGGCGCACGAACTGGAAAAGTCCACCCGTGGAGCATCGCTCAAGCCGGCCGACGTGTTTGCCGCCGTGCGGGGTGTGCACCAGCGCATCAAGGGTTCTTATGCCGTGATCGCACTGATCGCCGGCCACGGCCTGTTGGCCTTCCGTGATCCCTACGGCATCCGCCCGTTGTGCATCGGCCGCAGCGCCGATGGCTCGCGGATGGTGGCCAGTGAATCGGTCACGCTCGAAGGCAACGGCTTTGAACTCGAGCGTGATGTGGCGCCCGGCGAGGCGGTGTTCATCGACCTCGATGGTCAGGCCAGTTTCGAGCAGTGTGCGGACAAGGTCAGCCACAACCCCTGCATCTTCGAATACGTGTATCTGGCCCGGCCGGACTCGGTGCTCGACGGCATCTCGGTCTACCAGGCCCGCCTGAACATGGGCAAGACCCTGGCCAAGCGCCTGGTGTCCACCGTACCGCCGAACGAGATCGATGTCGTCATCCCCATCCCCGAATCCTCGCGCCCCAGCGCCATGGAGCTGGCCCAGATCCTGGGACTGCCCTACCGCGAAGGTTTCGTGAAGAACCGCTATGTCGGTCGCACCTTCATCATGCCCGGCCAGGGCGTGCGCAAGAAGTCGGTGCGCCAGAAGCTCAACGTCATTGCCAGCGAGTTCAAGGGCCGCAACGTGCTGCTGGTGGACGACTCCATCGTGCGCGGCACCACGTCCAGGGAAATCGTGCAGATGGCGCGCGACGCCGGTGCGCGCAAGGTCTACATGGCCAGTGCCGCGCCGCCCGTGCGCTACCCCAACGTGTACGGCATCGACATGCCCACCGCCACGGAGCTGGTGGCGCACGATCGCACGGTCGAGCAGATTCGCGAACTCATCGGCTGCGATGCGCTGATCTACCAGGACGTGGACGCGATGAAGCAGGCCATCGCCGCGCTCAATCCCAAGCTGGCCGGCTTCGACGCATCCTGCTTCGATGGTGTTTACGTCACCGGCGACATCACGCCCGAGACCATCGCCCGCATGAACCAGGGCCGCGACCAGACCGAAGAAGGGCAGGAAGACAGCTCGCGCCTGGCCCTGCCCAATGCCCAGACCGCCTGAGTGCCCATGTCATCGAACGACCAACCCGCTGGCGCCCTGCACCGCGAAACCCTGGCGGTGCGCCTGGCGTCCGAACGCAGCCCGTACGGCGAGAACTCCGAGGCCCTGTACCTGACCAGCGGCTATGTGCAGCCCTCCGCCGAAGAATCGGCGCGCCGTTTCGCCGGCGAAGAAGAGGGCTACACCTATGGCCGTTCGGGCAACCCCACGGTCACCAGCTTCGAAATGCGCCTGGCTGCCATGGAGGGTGCCGAGGCCTGCATGGCCACCGCTTCGGGCA
The DNA here is from genome assembly GCA_964550405.1 of uncultured Hydrogenophaga sp. Taxonomy (GTDB): domain Bacteria; phylum Pseudomonadota; class Gammaproteobacteria; order Burkholderiales; family Burkholderiaceae_C; genus Hydrogenophaga. Next base: position 23,017 of record CAZJZD010000025.1, read on the forward strand.
TGGCCGCCGTCATGCTGATGTGCTTCAGCCTGCTCAAGGCCGGCGACCACGTCATCATCTCGCAGTCCATGTTTGGCTCGACGCTCAAGCTGATCGGTTCGGAGTTCGCCCGTTTCGGCGTGGAGACCTCGGTGGTGCCACAGACCGACCTGGCGGCCTGGCGCGCCGCCATGCGGCCCACCACCCGGTTGCTGTTTGCCGAAACGCCGACCAACCCGCTGGGCGAGGTGTGCGACATCGCGGCCCTGGCCGGCCTGGCACACAACGCCGGCGCGCTGCTGGCGGTGGACAACTGCTTCGCCACACCGGCGCTGCAACGCCCGATCGAGCTGGGTGCCGACATCGTCATGCACTCCGGCACCAAGTACCTGGATGGCCAGGGGCGTGTGATGGCCGGTGCCCTGTGCGCCAGCGAAGCCATGGTGCGCGAGAAGTTCCTGCCGGTGCAGAAGAACTCCGGCATGGTGCTCTCACCGTTCAACGCCTGGGTCGTGCTCAAAGGCCTGGAGACGCTGGACCTTCGCATGAAGGCGCAGAGTGCGCAGACCCTGGCGCTGGCGCGCTGGCTGGAGGCCCACCCTGCCGTGGGCCGCGTGTACTACCCGGGACTGGCCAGCCACCCGCAGCACGCACTGGCCATGCGCCAGATGAACGGCATCGGTGGTGCCGTGCTGTCGTTCGACGTGAAAGCAGACAGCGCCGAGCAGGCGCGCCAGCGCGCGTTCCATGTGCTCGATTCATTGCAGGTCCTGTCGCTGTGCACCAACCTGGGCGACACCAAGACCCTGTGCACCCATCCGGCCAGCACCTCGCACGGCAAGCTGTCCGAAGCGCAGCGCCAGGCCGCCGGCATCGGCCAGGGCCTCATACGTGTGGCCGTGGGCCTTGAACACCTGGACGACATCCGCGCCGACCTCGATCGCGGCCTCTCCAGTCTTTGAATCTTCTTCTCCCTCCCATGACCGTCCGCACCCGTTTCGCTCCATCGCCCACCGGCTTCATCCATCTGGGCAACATCCGTTCTGCGCTCTACCCGTGGGCCTTTGCCCGCGCCACCGGCGGCACCTTCATTCTGCGCATCGAAGACACCGACCTCGAGCGTTCAAGCCAGGCCGCGGTGGACGTGATCATCGAAGGCATGAAGTGGCTGGGCCTGGACCACGACGAAGGGCCGTTCTACCAGATGCAGCGCATGGACCGGTACAAGGCGGTGCTGGCCGAGATGGTGGCTGGCGGTCACGTCTACCCCTGCTACATGAGCGTGGCTGAGCTCGACGCGCTGCGCGAACGCCAGATGGCCAACAAGGAGAAGCCGCGTTACGACGGCACGTGGCGCCCCGAGCCGGGCAAGGTGTTGCCGCCGGTGCCCGAAGGTGTCAAGCCCGTGCTGCGTTTCCGCAACCCGCAGGGCGGTTCGGTCGTGTGGGAAGACAAGTGCAAGGGCCGCGTCGAATTCAGCAACGACGAGCTCGATGACCTGGTGATCGCGCGTCCCGACGGCACGCCCACCTACAACTTCTGCGTGGTGGTGGACGACATCGACATGGCCATCACCCACGTGATCCGTGGTGATGACCATGTCAACAACACGCCGCGACAGATCAACATCTTCCGCGCGCTGGGCAAGGAGCCGCCGGTGTACGCCCACCTGCCCACCGTGCTCAACGAGCAGGGCGAGAAGATGAGCAAACGCAACGGCGCCAAGCCGGTCACGCAGTACCGCGACGAAGGCTACCTGCCCGACGCGATGGTGAACTACCTCGCGCGCCTGGGCTGGAGCCACGGTGACGACGAAATCTTCAGCCGCGAGCAGTTCCTGCAGTGGTTCAACCTGGACCACCTGGGCACCAGTGCAGGCCGCTTCGACGACGCCAAGCTGCGGTGGGTGAACGCGCAGCACCTCAAGGCGATGGACGACGTGGCGCTGTCGACGTTGGTCGCTGAACAGTTGTCCAAGCGGGGCATCGCCGCCGACGAGCGCCTGCCGCGCATTTGCGGCTTGTTCAAAGACCGCTGCGACACCACCGTGGCGCTGGCCGACTGGGCAGCGGCCTTCTACACCGATGTGACACCGTCGGATGCCGAGCGCGCGCAGCACATCACCGACGCGGTTCGCCCCGCGCTGCAGACCCTGGCCGCCAAACTCGCCGACTGTGCGTGGGACAAGGCCAGCCTCTCGGCCGCCATCAAGGAAACCATCACCGCCCACGGCCTGAAAATGCCGCAACTGGCCATGCCGGTGCGTGTGCTGGTGATGGGTACGGCCCAGACGCCGTCGCTGGATGCAGTGCTGGAACTGCAAAATCGACAAACAATTTTGACGAGGTTGCAGAAGGCCTGAAAAATGGTCTATAATTTGAGTCTTGCTGATTCGCACTGAGTTGTTCGCAACAAAGTAAAAATCAGCATCCCAGAAATGGATATCGTGGGGGTATAGCTCAGCTGGGAGAGCGCTTGCATGGCATGCAAGAGGTCAGCGGTTCGATCCCGCTTACCTCCACCAAAAATTGAAGAACTGGGCAAAGTGGTTTTGCTACAATGCACAGTTCGGTTCTTAGGTTTTGACCCTATCGTCTAGAGGCCTAGGACATCACCCTTTCACGGTGAGTACCGGGGTTCGAATCCCCGTAGGGTCGCCAAGTTTGTGGCACTTGGCCTGAAGCGCGAGCAACAGGCAAAAAGCTGCACCACTGCGGAGTGGTAGTTCAGTTGGTTAGAATACCGGCCTGTCACGCCGGGGGTCGCGGGTTCGAGCCCCGTCCACTCCGCCAGTCAAATGAAAAACGCCCAAGTCGCAAGGCTTGGGCGTTTTGCTTTGTGCGCCACTGGCCGGTTCAGCGGGCCGTCTCCAGCCTTTCGAGCTTCAGCAGTCCGGTGGAGAGGGCGGTTCCACAGACGATGACGAGCCCGCAGAGCACCATCCAGGTCGTGATGGTCTCTCCCAGAAACCACACGCCATAGGCCAGTGCGAACACCGGTACCAGGAAGGTGACGGTGAGCGCCTTGGAGGGACCTGCCTTGGCGATGATGCGGAAGAACAGGATGTAGGCAATGGATGTGCACAGCAGCGCCACCGCAGCGACGGCACCCCAGGCGGTCGCGCTGGCGGTCTGCTCGGGCCAGAGCCAGAGCGTCGGCAGGGCCAGCCCGAGCGCCGCGCCGATCTGGCTGCCGGTGGCGGTGGCCAGCGGGGGCACCCCGGTGAGGTGGCGTTTGGTGAAGCTGGCGGCAACGCCGTAGAGCAGGGTGGCCAGCAGGCAGGCGCCCATGGCCACGAGACTGCCTGCTTGCCCGACGCCGGTCAGCGACGAAAGCCCCGATTTGCCGATGACCAGCGGCGTCACACCGGCAAAGCCGATCACCAGACCCAGCGCACGTGAAGCACCGGGGCGTTCGCCCAGCCAGAGCCATGCCACGACGGCGCCGGACAGCGGGACGGTGGCGTTGAGGATGGCCGTGAGGCCGGTCGGGATGTGCATCACCGCGTAGGCGAACAGAACGAACGGGATGCCGGAGTTCAGCAATCCGACGAACAGGATGGCGCGCGCTTTCCGGCGAAAGCCGGTCCACACACCGGGCACCAGAAAGGCGGGCAGCAGGAACAGTGCCGCCAGCGCCACGCGCAGTCCGGCGGTGGGCAGCGCACCGAACTCGGCCGCACCCACGCGCATGAAAAGAAAGGACGATCCCCAAAGGGCCGCCAGCAGGAGGAATTCAAGTCCGAGCGCCAGTGTCATGGGGGCAGTGTGAGGCTGGGAGCGCTTCCGGTCTTGTCGGGGCTGATGCTGATTTGCCGGAAGATTGATGCGCTTCGGGGATCAATCGGTTTCGAGGCGCAGGAGGGCTCGCTTGCGATCGAGCCCTCCGGCGTAGCCGGTGAGGCTGCCGTCGCTGCCCAGCACGCGGTGGCAGGGCACCAAGATGCTCAGCGGGTTGCGGCCCACCGCCGCGCCGACCGCTCGCACCGCTCGCGGCCGCCCGATGGCCTGGGCCAGGTCGCGGTAGCTGCGGGTCTGGCCGGGCGGGATGTCCAGCAGTGCGCGCCAGACCTGTTGCTGGAAACCGGTGCCGCCCGACAGGTCCAGGGGGAGGTCGAAGGCGGTGCGACGGCCCGAAAACCAGTCGTCGAGCTGCGCGACGGCCGCACGCAACAGGGGTTGCGCCGGATCAACACTCCAACCGGCCACGCGATCGGGTGCCGGATGGTGGCGTTGTCCGTCGAACCAGAGGCCAGCGAGACCCTGGGCACTGGCGCAGAGCAATACCGTCCCCAGCGGGGTTGCGTGGGTGGTGCAGCTGCCTTCGTTGGGGGGGGTCATGACGGAGCCTCCGGTGCAATGTGTGCGCCGGCCCAGGCGCGGATGACGGCGTAGCTGCGCCAGGGGCGCCAGCGTTCGGCGGCCTGCTCGGCCTGTCGGTGGGCCTTCGCGCTGCGGTGTGAGGGCAGTCCCAGGGCCTGGGTCAGGGCCACATCGCCCACAGGCCAGGCATCCGGCCAGCGCAGGGCACGCATCGCGATGTATTGCGCCGTCCAGGGGCCGATGCCGGGCAGGGCGAGCAGAACCTGTGCACAGTGTTCGGGGTCTGCGCTGGCCGACAGATCGAGTGTGCCGTCCAGCACCGCGCGGGCGATGGCCTGCAGGGCGGTTTGCCGTTGGCGCACGATGCCGAGTTCACCGAGCACCTGCGGGTCCACGCGGGCCAGCGCCTCGGCGTCCGGGAACAGCCGGGTCAGATGGGGGTGGCCCGTGTCCAGCGCTTCACCCAGGCGTTCGACCAGGCGGGTTACCAGCGTGCGGGCGGCGCTCACAGTGATCTGCTGACCCAGCACCGCCCGCACGGCAAGCTCGAACCCGTCGAAGGCGCCAGGCAGGCGCAGGCCGTCACCCGAGGGAAAGTCGGTGTGCAGCACGGCGTTGACCGGTTCCGGATCGGCGTCCAGATCGAACAGGGCGCGCACACGCCAGATCAGCGCGGGCAGCGCGGGCTGCAGGCCGTCGCTGGCCTGCAGCAGCAGGCGCTGCCGCTCGGGTTCGATACGCACCCCAAACCAGCCGCTGTGTGTCAGGCCCGCGTGCGTCAGCCGGGCTGTGCGTTCGAGCACCAGCGCCGGGTTGGCGCTGATGTGTTCCACACCGGGCACTTGCCGGGTCGCGAGAAACCCCAGCAAGGCCGATGCGTCGTAGGGCGGCCGCCACGACAGCGCAACGGGGCGTGGACCGAGCCTCGCCGGGGTTGGAATACCAGCGCGCATCTGCGTGGGGTTCAGACCGTAGTGCCCGGCGAAGGCGGCGTTGAAGCGTCGCAAGCTGGCAAAGCCGCTGGCGTGTGCGACCTGGGCCACCGGCAGGCGGGTGTCGGCCAGCAGCTGTTTGGCCGACAGCAGCTTGCGTGTGAGCAGGTACTGCAGCGGTGGCACACCGAGCTGGGCCTCGAACACGCGGCGCAGGTGCCGCTCGCTGACCCCCAGGCGGGCCGACAGCCGCGCCAGCGCCGGGCTCCGGTTGTCATCGCCGTTCCAGTGTTGCGGGTCGTCGAGCCAACGCGTGGCCTGTTGCACCAGGATGCTCGCGGCGTCCTCGCTGGACCAGTGGCGCAGCGCCGGTGCCAGCTCGGGGCGGCAGCGCAGGCAGGGGCGGAAGCCGGCCTGTTCGGCCTGGGCGGCATGGTCGAAGAAGCGGCAGTTCTCGCGCCGGGGCGTGCGCACCCGGCACACCGGCCGGCAGTAGATGCCGGTGGTGGTGACGCCCACGAACAGGCGCCCGTCGAAACGCGCGTCGTGCGAGCACAGCGCGCGGTAGCGGGCGTCGTCGTCGGGGCGCTGTGGCGTGTTCATGGGGCGATGGTACGGCGCGGGCGGTCAGACGACTGGCCGTTTCCGGACCTGCGCATGGACCGATGGGCATAGCGCTTGCTACCTACAATCCGGTTCAGTCCAACCACCTTTCGGGAGTTCCGCTTGCAAGTCGCCGCATCCATCTTCAAGGCCTACGACATCCGGGGCATCGTGCCCAGCACCCTGACGGAGGCCGTGGCCGAAGCGCTGGGTCGCGCCTTCGGCACCGTGGCGCGCCAGCAGGGCGAAACCATGGTGGCCGTGGGCCGTGACGGCCGCCTGAGCGGACCGTCGTTGTCGGCCGCGCTGGTCCGTGGCCTGGTGGCCGCCGGCGTTGAGGTCATCGACGTCGGCCTGGTCACCACGCCCATGCTGTATTTCGCGGCCGCCACGCTGTGCCGCAGTGGCATCCAGGTGACCGGCAGTCACAACCCCAAGGACTACAACGGCTTCAAGATGGTCATGGCCGGCAAGGCCATCTACGGCGAGGACATCCAGGCCCTGCGTCGCATGATGGAAGCGGAAAACTGGACCCTGCAGGCCGGCGGCAGCGTGCGCAACGTCGATGTGTGGCCGGCCTACCGCGACCGCATCGTCGGTGACGTGAAGCTCTCGCGCCCGATGAAACTGGTGGTCGATTGTGGCAACGGCGTGGCCGGTGCGACCGCGCCCGCGTTGTTCCGCGCCCTCGGCTGCGAGGTGATCGAACTGTTCAGCGAGGTGGACGGCAACTTCCCCAACCACCACCCGGACCCGAGCAAGCCCGAGAACCTGGTGGACCTGCAAAAGGCGCTGCGCGAGACCGATGCCGAGCTGGGCCTGGCCTTCGACGGCGACGGCGACCGCCTGGGCATCGTCACCAAGAGCGGGCAGAACATCTTCCCGGACCGCCAGATGGTGCTGTTCGCCCAGGACGTGCTCTCGCGCGTGCCGGGCGGCCACATCCTGTTCGACGTCAAGTGCTCGCAGCGCCTGGCCCCGGCCATTGCTGCGGCCGGCGGCGTGCCGGTGATCTACAAGACCGGGCACTCGCTGATCAAGGCGCGCATGAAGGAACTGGACAGCCCGCTGGGCGGCGAGATGAGCGGCCACATCTTCTTCAAGGAACGCTGGTTCGGCTTCGACGACGGCAGCTACGCCGGCACCCGCCTGCTGGAAATTCTCAGCCGCAGCGCCGATGCGAACGCCGTGCTTGAAGGTCTGCCCAGCAGCCACAGCACGCCCGAACTGAACGTGGCTTGTGCCGAAGGCGAGCCGCACGCCGTGGTGGCCAAGCTGGTGGAGACGGCGCGTTTCGCGGCGCCGGCGCAGATTTCAACCATCGACGGCTTGCGGGTGGACTGGCCGGACGGCTTTGGCCTGATCCGCGCGTCCAACACCACGCCGGTGCTGGTGCTGCGCTTCGAGGGCCACACACCCGAGGCGCTGCACCGCATCGAGGGCGAGATGCTCAAGCTTCTGAAAACCGTGAAGCCCGACGCGGTGGTCGGCGCCTCCGCCCACTGAGCGGCTTCAGCTTTTCAGCAGCGCGTCGAGTTGCTCCACCATCGCCTCGATCTTGGGATCGTGTGGGCGGTGGGGCGTGCGGGGATGGGCGTTCTGCCAGTGGGCACGCACGGCCACAGCCAGCTCTTCGGCGTGGGTGATGGGCCGGCTCAGGCCCTGTGCGTCGAGGTCAGCGTAACTTTCGCTGAAGTTCCACACGTTGGGCCCATGCAGCACAGCGCAGCCCAGGGCCAGCGGTTCGTGCGGGTTGTGGCCGCCGACTTCGGCGATGGAGCCGCCCACCAGGGCCACCGGCGCCAGCCGGTACCACAGACCGAGTTCGCCGATGGTGTCGGCCAGGTAGACGCTGGCGCCTGCACCGGGCGGCGTGGATGGGTCGGCGCTGCGCTGCAGTGTGCCTTCCGGGCACAGGGCCAGCGCCTCGGTGCCCCGGGTCGGCACGCGGGGGGCGATCAGCAGCAGGGCATCCGGGTGCTGAGCGCGCAGCGCTTCGTGGGCCTGCAGGGCCAGGGCCTCTTCACCGGGGTGCGTGGAGGCCGCCAGCCAGACCGGACGCCCCGCCAGCGCCGTTTGCCAGCGCAGCAGGGCATCGGGGTCGCAAGGCAGGGGGGGCGACAAGGTCTTGATGGTGCCGGTGACGGCGATCCGCTCTCGCGGCGCGCCGAGGGTCACCAGCGCATCCGCCGACTCGGCGTTCTGCGCGAACAGGGCCCGGAAACCCGGCAGCAGCGCGGCGTAAATCCAGCGACCCCAGCGGCGTTTGGCCAATGAAGCGGCCGACAGGCGCGCGTTGACCAACACGCGCGGGATGCCGCGCGCATCGGTCGCGTCCATCAGTGCGGGCCACAGGTCCATCTCGCACCACACGGCCAGCGCCGGCCGCCAGTGATCGAGGAAGCGCGCCACCGCATCCGCTGTGTCCACCGGCGCGAACTGGTGCTGGCAGCGCGGCGGCAGGATGGACTGGCCGTGCCGGCCTTTCAGCGCGTCGCCCGAGGTGCGCGCCGTGGTGGTGATGAGGAAGTGCAGGTCCGGCCGGCGCTCGCCCAGGCGCGCGAACAGCCCGGCCAGCGCCAGCGATTCGCCCACACCCACCGCATGGCCCCAGACCAGGGTTCCGGCCGGTCGCGCTTCGTAGGCCAGGCCCAGCTTCTGCTGCACGCTGGCGGGGGTTTCTTTGCCACGACCCAGGCGCCGCCGCAGGCCGATGCGCCAGACCGGCGACAGCGCCCGCGCCAGCAGGCCATAGGCACGCAAGGCCAGTGGGCGCATGCTCACCTGGCCTGCTCCAGCCAGGGCGTGAGCACCGCCATGTGTTTGCCCGTGGCACCGCCGTGCTCGGCATAGAACGCCTCTGCTCCCGCGATGGCGTCGGCATAGGCCTGTGCATCGGTCAGCAGGTGCACCAGCGCCTCGGACAGGCTTTCGATGGTCATGTGCTGTTGCAGCACCTGCGCGTCGAGCGCCTCGACGCCGGGGTATTCGATGCCCCAGATGCTGGGGCCGACCATGACCGGCTTTTTCAGGGCCAGCGGTTCGATGACGTTGTGGGCGCCGCTGTCCACGAACGAGCCGCCGACCACCACCACCTGCGCCAGCGCGAGGTAGAAGTACATCTCCCCCAGCGAGTCGCCCAGCAGCAGGTCGACGCCGGCCATGTCGGGAGCGTCGGCGGTGGGTGCCAGGGCGGTGTCGAGCATGCGGCTGCGGCGCGCCACGCGCAGGCCCGCACTTTCAAAGAGCTGGGCGACAGCGTCGAAGCGCTGCGGGCTGCGCGGCACGTAGACGAACAGCGGGCGCGGCAAGCCCTTCTCGGTCAGTGCGGTCTGGATCTGGCGGAAGGCCTGCAGGAACTGCTCGTCCTCACCGACGATGGCGCTGGCGAAACCGACCACCGGGCGTTGGCCGGGCGCAATGTTCCAGCGCGCCACGAGATCGTGAGCGGCCGCGATCTGTTGCGGCGAGACCGGCAGGTCGAAGCGGGTTTCGCCCGCCACCACGACCCGTTCACAGCCCACATCGCGGAAGCGCCGGGCATGGGTTTCCGACTTGCACAGCACCAGCTGGTAGGCCTGGAACAGGCCGGCGCGAAAGCCGAACCACTGGCGGTCGCGCACCAGGCTCTTGGCCGGGTACTGCGCGTTGGCGATGCCCAGCGGCACGCCCTGGCGGCGGATGGTGGCCACCAGCACCGGCCAGGTGTCGATCTCGGTCATGAGCGCGGCACGCGGCCGCACGCGGCGGATGAAGCGGCGCACCGCCCAGCCCAGTTCCAGCGGCACCCAGGCCACCTCGGCACGGCCGTCGGCCATTTCCTGGGCCAGCAGCTTCTGCGCGGCCGTGCGCCCAGCGGGCGTGAGGGTGGTGACCAGCACCGGCTGGCCGGCGGCCAGCAGGGCACGCACCAGTGGCGCGGCCCCGCGGATCTCGCCCATCGACGCCGAATGCACCCACAAGGGCCGCTGCAACCGGGTGCTCACGGCGCCGAACCGTTCGCCCCAGAACTGGCGGTACAGCGGCTCCTTGCGGCCGCGCCGCCACAAAAACAGCAGCAGCACCGGCAGCAGCAGGTGCCAGAGCAGTTCGTACAGCCCGATCATGAGCGACAGCCGCGCGGTCGGCGGGAAGGGGCGGCTGGTCGGGGTTGGGGAAGCGGGCATCGGCTGGGCAGGGGACAGGGCCACGTATAGTAACGGTCTGCGCCCGCGAGACAGGGCGCGCGGTCCTGCCGGACCACCTGACCGATCATCCGATTCCCCGCGCCAGCGCCCGCTCTTCCCGCCCCATGAAAGTCCTCGTCGTCGGCACCGGCTCCATCGGCAAACGCCACATCGGCAACCTGCTTGAACTCGGGGCCCAGGTGCAAGCCTTCAGCTACCGGCCCGACGCGCAGACCCTGGACCCGCGTGTGACCCGCGTGCCCGATCTGGCCGCCGCACTGGCTTCCGACGTGCACGCCGTGGTGGTGGCCAACCGCACCGACCAGCACATGGCCGTGGCGCTGCAGGCGGCGCGTGCCGGCAAACACCTGTTCCTCGAAAAGCCGCTGGCGGCCTCCATGGCCGGCGTGGGCGAACTGGTGGCCACCGCGCAGCAAAAAGGCCTGGTGGTGGAGGCCGGCTTCATGCTGCATTCGCACCCCAATCTGCTGTGGATCCGCGAGCAGCTTGCGCAAGGTCTGCTGGGCGAGATCTGGCACATGCGTGCCGCCGTGGGCCAGTGGCTGCCCGACTGGCGGCCCGGTACCGACCACCGCCAGGGCTATGGCGCTTTCAAGGCCCTGGGCGGTGGCGTCACCTTCGACCTGATCCACGAACTCGACCTGGTGCAGTGGCTGCTGGGGCCGGTGGCCGACGTGACGGCCATGATGCGACAGGCCGCGGCGCTGGAAATCGAGACCGAAGCCGTGGCCCAGATCGGCCTGCAACTGGCCAGCGGCGCGCTGGCCCAGGTGCATCTGGACTACCTGCGCCCCGGCTACGGCCGCGAGATGGAAATCGTCGGCCGCCGGGGTGTGCTGCGCTGGGACTATGTGCAAGGCGTGGTGACGCTCGAAGCCGCCGGCCAGGCGCCGCGCGAGGTGCACCGCGTGCCCGAAGACTTTGTGCGCAACCACCTGTTCCTCACCCACATGCGGCACTTCCTGCTGCGCCTGCAATCGCCGACACTGCCGGCATCCTCACCGCTGGATGAAGCGGTGTCGGTGCTGCAGGTGGCGCTGGCGGCGCACCGCTCGGCCGAGCAGCGCCAGCACGTGCGTCCGTCGGATCTGCAAGGCTGATGGCATCTTTTCCAACGAACACCGACAGAACATGAGCACCACCTGTGTCATCGGCGCCCGCGGCGGCTCCAAGGGCGTGGCCAACAAGAACATCCGGCCGCTGCTGGGAAAACCGCTGATTGCCTGGTCCATCGAGCAGGCCCTGGCCTGCCCCGAGATCGACCGCGTCGTCATCTCCACCGACAGCCCGGCCATTGCCGAGGCGGCGCGCGCGGCGGGGGCCGAGACGCCCTTCATGCGCCCGGCCGAACTGGCCAACGACACCGCCGGTAAGTGGGAGGTGTGGCAGCACGCGCTGGCCGCCTGCGAGGCGCACTACGGTGAGCCTGTCGATCTCTTCGTGGACCTGGACTGCACCTCGCCGCTGCGCGACGTGGAGGACATCTCCAAGGCCATTGCGCAGTTCCGTGCGTCCGACGTGGACGCCGTGTTCACCGTCTGCGATGCGCGCAAGAACCCGTACTTCAACATGCTTGAAGAAGAGGACGGCATCCTGCGCATTTGCAAGAAGCTGCCCAAGCCCATCGTGCGCCGGCAGGACGCGCCCCGGGTGTTCGAGCACGTGGCCTCGATCTACGTGCTTTCGCCCGACTACCTGCGCCGCGGCACCGGCCTGCTGTCGGGCCGGACGCACGGCTACGACATCGGCACCGCCAAGAGCCCGGACATCGACAGCGAGTTCGACTTCGAGTTCGTCGAATACCTGATGAAGAAGCGCCTCGGCCTGCTGACCTGAAACCTTCACGAGAACACAACATGACGACACAACGTTTCGATCTGACCGGCAAGGTCGTGGTGATCACCGGTGGCACCGGCCTGCTGGGTTCGGCGTACTGCCAGGGCATGGCCGAGCACGGCGCCCAGGTGGTGATGGCCGATCTGGCCGCCGCCGACCCGGTGGGCAAGGCCAAGGCCATCAAAACCGCCGATGGGCGTGAGGCCTTCGGCATCGCCTGCGACGTCAGCTCCGAAGCCGACGTGGTCAACCTGTTCGAACAGGTCATGGCCAGGTTCGGCCGCGTGGACGTGGTCCTGAACAACGCCGCCGCCACCGGCGAACACCTGATGCGCCAGGGCGCGGTGTTCACTTCCTTTGAAGACTCGACGCTGGCGGTCTGGGAATCGGCCATCCGCGTCAACCTGACCGGCGTCTACCTGGTGGCGCGCGAAGGCGGCAAGGCCATGCTCAAGAGCGGTGGCGGCAGCCTGGTCAACGTCTCCAGCACCTACGGCGTGGTCGGTCCCGACCACCGGATCTACGACGGCATGAAGTTCAACTCCCTGCCCAGCTACGCCGCGGCCAAGGCCGGTGTGCACGGCCTCACGCGCTGGCTCGCCACCTACTGGGGTGACAAGGGCATCCGCGTCAACACCCTGGTGCCCGGTGGCGTGCAGAACAACCACGACCCCGAGTTCGTGCGCCGCTACACCGAACGCACGCCGCTGCGCCGCATGGCGCGCCGCGAGGACATGGTGGGCATGATGATCTTCCTGGCCTCGGACGCGTCGGCGTATTGCACCGGCCAACAGTATTTCGTTGAAGGCGGCTGGACCGCCGTCTGACCCGAGGAGCACACCATGAAGATCGCACACCGCGAGATCGGACCGAATCAGCCCCCGCTGGTCATTGCCGAGATCGGCATCAACCACGGCGGCAGTCTGGACGTGGCCAAGGCCATGGTCAGCGCCGCACACAAGGCCGGCTGCGAGATGGTCAAGCACCAGACGCACTTCGTCGAAGACGAGATGACCGACGAGGCCAAGGCCATCTTCCCGCCCAACGCCGACGTGTCGATCTGGGAGGTGATGCAGCGCTGCGCCCTCTCCAAGGACGACGAGATCGCGCTGAAAAAGCATGCCGAGTCGCTCGGCATGATCTACATCTCCACGCCGTTCTCGCGCGCCGCGGCCGACTTCCTGGCCGAGATCGGCGTGGCCGGTTTCAAGATCGGATCGGGCGAAGCCAATCACGTGCCCCTGATCCGCCACATCGCCAGCTTCGGCAAGCCGGTGATCCTGAGCACCGGCATGCAGACCATCGAATCGCTGCGCCCCTCGGTGCAGGCACTGGACGACGCGGGCATCGATTACGCGCTGCTCGAATGCACCAACCTCTACCCCTCGCCGCCCGAGATCGTGAGCCTGCAGGGCATCAACGAGCTGCGCAAGGCCTTCCCGCGCGCGGTCATCGGCTTCTCGGACCACAGCATCGGTCCCGAGATGGCCATCGCCTCGGTCGCGCTGGGCGCCTGCATCCTGGAGCGCCACTTCACCGACACGCGCTACCGCAAGGGGCCGGACATTCCGTGCTCGATGGATCCTGCCGAGCTGCGCTTCCTGATCGACCGCTCCAAGGAAATCCACACCGCGCTGCACAACCCCAAGGTGCGTACTGGCCCGGAGGAGGACGTCTACCGCTTCGCGCGCGGCTCCATCGTGGCCGACCAGGATCTGCCGGCCGGCCATGTGATCGGAGAGAAGGACATCTGGGCGCGTCGCCCCGGTTCGGGCGAAATCTCGGTGCAGCACTTCGACCGCCTGGTCGGCGCCAAGCTCATGCGTGCCGTGAGGCGCAACCAGCAGCTGCTGTGGAGCGATCTGGACGGCGTGGCACCGCTGGTGAACAGCTGATCTTGACCTGATGTCCAAGCGACTGCTCTTCGTCACCGGCACGCGAGCCGATTTCGGCAAGCTTGAGCCGCTGGCCGTGGCGGCCCAGCAGGCCGGCTTTGCCATCAGCTTCTTCATTACCGGCATGCACATGATGCGTCGCTACGGCGAGACGCGGCTGGAGGTGCGGCGCTTCCCCGGGGCCGAGTTTTTCGAGTTCGTGAACCAGCGTGAGGGCGATGCGCAGGAGTTCATCCTGTCCAAGACCATCCTGGGGTTTTCGGACTTCGTGCACGAGCACCGGCCCGATCTCGTGGTCATCCACGGCGACCGGGTTGAGGCCATGGCCGCGTCCATCGTCTGCGCGATGAAGTACATCCCCTCGGCGCACATCGAAGGCGGCGAGGTCTCGGGCACCATCGACGAGAGCATCCGCCACTGCAACACCAAGCTCTGCGCGACGCACTTCGTCAGTTCCGACGCGGCCAAGGCCCGCGTGCTGGCGCTGGGTGAAGCGCCCGACAGCGTCTACAACATCGGCTCGCCGGAACTCGACACCCATGCGCGCCCCTCGGGGGTGAGCATTGAAGAGGTCAAGTCGCGCTACGCCATCCCGTTCGACGACTTCGGCATCGCGGTGTTCCACCCGGTCACATCGGAGGCCGACACCATCGGGGTCCAGGCGGCGTCGCTGTTCGGCCGGCTCGAGGCCAGCGGCAAGTGCTTCGTGGTCATCGCCCCCAACAACGATCCCGGCACCGAAGACATCTTTGCGGTGCTCGAACGCCTGCCCAAGGAGCGCTTCCGACTCATCCCGTCGATGCGCTTCAACTACTTCAGCGAGCTGATGAAGCACGCCGCGGTGATGGTGGGCAACAGCAGCGCCGGTGTTCGCGAGGCACCCTTCCTGGGGCTGCCCAGCCTGGACGTGGGCACCCGCCAGACCAATCGCGCGCAGGCCGCGTCGGTGCATGCCGCCTCGGCTTTCGACCAGGCCGGTATCGACCATTTTCTCGCCACCTGCTGGGGGCATCGCACGGGCATGGACGCGTCCTTCGGTGCCGGCGATGCGGCGGCGCGCTTCGCCGAGATCCTGCAGAGCGCCGACTACTGGAACCGCCCGGCACAGAAGGTGTTCGCCTCATGAGCGCTGCGCAGCGGCTGCCCGGGCTGATGGTGCTGCTGATCAACCTGCCGCGTTCGACCGATCGGCGCGCGCGCATGGAACAGCGCCTGGCGGCACTGGGGCTGGACTATGAACTCCTGCCCGCGGTGGATGGTCGTGCACAGTGGGACCAGCTGTTGCCCAGTGTGGACCTGCCTGCGTTCCAGCGCCATGCCGGCGGCGACGTGCTGCCTGGCGAGATCGGCTGCTACCACTCGCACCTGCAGGCCTGGCAACGCCTGGTGGCGTCCGATGCCCAGGTGCTGCTGGTGCTGGAGGACGACATGGTCTTCCACGACGATTTCATGGACGCACTGCGCATCGCCCTGCGCGGCCGCGCGCACTGGGACATGCTCAAGCTGGCCAAGATCCGGGCCAAACAGCCGGTCTGCCAGGGTCTGCTGGGGCCGTACCGGCTGAACGCCTGCATCGGGGCCTTCACCGGCTTTGGCGCCTACCTGATCCAGCGCGAGACGGCGCGGCGCCTGCTGCCGCAGCTGCTGCCGATCCGCGCACCGATCGACCGCGAGCTGGAGCAGGTGCACCGCCACGACATCCGCCACTTCAGCCTGGAGCCGTTCCCGGCCCATCCGCAGGACGAAGGCCAGAGCACCATCACCGGCGAACGGTTCAGCCATGTCCGGCGTTACCCGCTCAGCCGCCGCTGGACCAAGTACGCCGAGCAGACCCGCAACCTGTTCGGCCGGATCGTCTACCTCGCCCGCACGGGACGGCTGCGACCGCGTTCCACGGCCTTGCCCTTGAAAGAAGAAACATGAATCCGAACCGTGTGGTGCTCTGCATGAAGTGGGGCACGCTGTACCCCGCCGAATACGTCAACGTGCTCTACCGCGCCTGCCGCGAGTACATCACGGGCGATTTCCGGTTCGTGTGCCTGACCAACGAGACCGATGGGCTGCTGCCCGAGGTTCAGGCGCATCCGATTCCCCTGTTCGGCCTGGACAACTGGCACTACTACAACGGCGCCTGGCCCAAGATCGGCGTGTTCTCGCAGGACCTCTACGGCCTGCAAGGCCGTGCGCTGTTCATCGATCTGGACTCGGTGATCTGTGGCAGCCTGGACGAGATGTTCGAAGTGCCCGGCACGCTCGTGGCCATGGATTCGCAACCGTGGAAAGGCAAGCCCGGCGCGCCTCGGACCATGAGCTCGGTGTTTTCGTTTGAACTGGGCTCCCTGGGTTGGGTGGTGGACCGTCTGCAGGCCGACCGAGATGCGCTGGTCAAGAAGTACTTCATCGAGCAGGACTACCTGCACGGCGAGGTGCCCGACATCCGCTACTGGCCGCAAGAATGGATCGTGAGCTTCAAGTACCACCTGCGCCAGCCGATCCTCATCGACCGGTTCAGGGAACCCTCACCGCCACCGGCTGCCGCGAAGATCCTGGCTTTCCACGGACGCCCTCGACCGATCGACCTGATCCGCCCTCCCAAGGGCAATTGGGATCGCTTCCCGCACTACGGTTCCGGCGCCGTTTCGTGGATGCAGGCCTACTGGCAGCGTTTCGGTGGACAGGTCTGAGGACGCCATGACCCAGCTCGTTCTCTCCCTCACCGCCATCCCCCCGCGTTTCCCCTTCCTGTCGCAGACGCTGCAATCGCTGCTGGACCAGAAGGCCAATGTGGCGGCCGTCAACCTGTACCTGCCGCGGCGCTACCGCCGTTTCGAATGGGATCCGTCCCAACTGCCGTCGGTACCGGCGGGCGTGAACATCCGCCTGGTGGACGAAGACCTGGGCCCTGCCACCAAGGTACTGCCCGCCGTGCGCGAGTACCAGGGGCAGGACGTGGCCATCCTGTTCGGTGACGACGACAAGGTCTACGACCGCGACTGGGCACAACGTTTCATGGACGCCAGCCGCCAGCACCCGGGCTGCTGCATCGTGGAAGAGGGCGGTGACGTCTGCGACTACTCGAACCACGCCTTCCGCGGCGACCGGCAACCCCGCTCGGGCCGTCGCCCCAAGGACCTGGCTTACCGCCTCAAACGGCTGGCCAGCCTGGGCCTGTGGAAGCCGCGCAAGAACGTGGGCAGCGGCTACGTGGACATGCTCGAAGGCTGGGGCGGCGTGCTGGTGCGCCCCGAGTTTTTCACCGACGCAGCGTTCGACATCCCCGACATCCTCTGGACCGTCGACGACATCTGGCTCTCCGGTCAACTGGCGCTCAACCAGGTGCCGATCTGGCTCAACGCTGACGATCCTCGGCGCACCAAAGGCAGTTCCAACGAGGTGAAGGAAGCCTCCCTGCGCAAGCTGGTGCATGAAGGCCACGGCCGCACCGAGGCCAACCAGGCCTGCGTGGACTACTTCAGGAACACCTACCGCATCTGGGGCGGCTGATCTGATCGGTACCGGCTGGCCATCAGGAGCCCCAGCACCGTCACGGTGAAATAGCCCTCCGGTCGGATGGACAGGGCGCTGTCGAACATCGCGGTGATGACCACAATCGCGATGAACGCCGGTACGAGCGCGTCGTGCTCCGACCAGGAACGCCGCCGACTGAAGAGGGGAGCGGCCAGGAAGAACAGCAGCGCCAGAGCACCGGGCAAGCCGGCTTCCACCGCGGTCATCAGAAACTGGTTGTGGGGTTGTTCGCACACACCCAGTCCGCAGATGCTGGAGCCGGAAAAATGTTCGTAGGCCAGGGAGCGGTAGCTGCCCACCCCGTGACCCGTCATGGGCCGCTGTTCGATCAGGTCCAGTGACAACTCCCAGGCTTTGAGCCGGGCACCGATGGAAGTGGAATCGCCGTCCTGCTGGAAGGTTTTGGCCTCCCGGATGGCCAACGCAAACCGCTCCTGCATCTGGCCCGAGAGCGCAATCATGACCCCGAAGCCAAGACCGGCGGCGACGAAGCCGGCGATCTTCCAGCGTCTGGGCAGGTGCATCAGGGTCACCAGACCGTAGGCGGCCAGCACGCTCAGTTGCCCCGTCCGCCCTATACCCACAAAGATCAGGAGGGCCGCTGTCAGCAACGCCACAATTGTCCAAAGGGCGCGCTTCCTGCCCGTCGGTTCCGAGAAGGCCTTGTGCAAGCCGTAGGCACCGATGAACGTCAACCCCATGCCCTGCGCAATGTGGTGATAGAACACACCATGCCCCGCCAGATTCTGGCCGTAGGTAACGGTGCCAGGTATCTCCAGCCAGATGTCCAGGACGAACACCCCCAAGGTCAGCAACAGGCCGGCCAGCAGGGCCAGCCAAGCCCGGTTCGACCAGGTGGGCTCATTCATGAGGCTCATGATGATGGGCACATACAGCAGCTTGCTGTACACCAGCAGTTGTCCCCAGTTTTCCGCATCGGGCTGCTGAGTGAACACCAGGCTCAGTGCGCACACGCCAAAGAGCATCAGGCTTGCCCAGGCGACCGGAGACCTCTTGAGCAGCTCCTTGCGCTCGGTCCATTGGCCGGCGGCGAGCCAGGCCAGCAGCATGACGAGAGCACAGATGTTGAAGATGGCGCGCGAGGTCGGCATGCTGACGGCCATGCCAACCACACTCACCCGGGCCAGGATGAGAGCGAAATGCTGAAAGCGGTGGAGCGACGGCGTGCGGGCGGTTGCGGTCATCAAAGAAATCAATAGGCGCCGTCGCGACGAAGCACGACGCGGACGGTCTTGAAGAGGATGGCGATGTCGTACCAGAGTGACCAGTTTTTCACGTACCAGGTGTCCAGGTAGACGCGGGTATCGTAGTCAACATCGTTGCGTCCACTGACTTGCCAGAGACCTGTGATGCCGGGCCGGACCATGAGGAAGTACTCGACGTCTTCACCGTACTTCTCGAGTTCGGCGGATACGATGGGGCGGGGACCGACCAAGCTCATCTCTCCACGGAGCACATTGAACAGCTGTGGCAGCTCATCGAGACTGGTGCGCCTGAGGAAATAGCCGACCCCACTGATGCGTGGGTCGTCCTTGAGTTTGTGGTCCTGTTCCCATTCGGCTCGAAGCGCTGGGTCGCTGGCCAGCAATTTCTCCAATCGTTGAGGCGCGTCCACCACCATTGACCGGAACTTGTAGCAGGGAAATGTCCGACCGTTACGGCCGATTCGGGGGTGGGCGAACAGCGCTGGCCCACCGTCTTGCCGGATGCGCCATGTCAGCCAGCACATCAGCGGGGTGAGTGCCGCCAGCAAGAGCATCGCTGCCACCAGGTCGAACACCCGCTTGGTCAACCGGGCGGGCCAGCGTTTGAGGTTGTTTCGCACGCGAAGGAGGGCGACCTCGTGCGAGAAAAACCATGAAATGTCCGTACCGTAGAGCGGGATACCGCGCAACGCGGGGATCACGCAGACATCCTGTACCTTCCAGCGTGCGAGCTGACGCAGCCACTGTTCGCGGTGCAGTGACTGATTGTGTTCCACCGCAATCACCACTTGCAGTCCGGCATGACTGGCCAGTTCCTCCACCTGGGATGGGTCGAGTGTCGTGGGCAGTGGAATGTCGATGCTGGCTTGAGACTTCGATTCGATCGAAGTCATGCCTGGGCTGACGTTCACGCAGCCAAGGACCTCAAAGCCCAGCTGGGGCTCGCTGCGCAAAGCCAGCAGCGCCTCCCGGGCATTCGGACCGGATCCGATCAGCACGGTCGGGCGTTGCCACCAGTCCATGCGGGCAAGCCCCTTGCGGGTAAGGTATCTGAGCAGCGGAATGCACACCGCAACCAGCAGCCACGTCACAAGCCACCACATGCGCGAAGCGTTCCAGCGTGCTGCAGACATCAGGGCCATGTCCAGCAGGGCCAGCCAAAAGGTGTTTTGCAACACCTCGCCAAGTTCCGTCCAGAACGGCTTGCGTTCGCTGTAGTGCTGGAAGCGGGCGAGGAAAATGAACAAGCCGGTCAGCACAATGGCGAACCATGCCCAGTAGCGCAGTGCCGACTGCGAGCTTGCCCAGGCATCAAAACTGGTGAACCCCGACGTGACCACACTGATGAACGTGGCGATCACAGCGACGATCATGCAGGCAATCAGATCGCTGAGCAGCATGATCAGTTTCGATGCTCTGATGCGGAAGAAGCTGCCTTTCTTGTCGAGCCAGCGAGCGTTATTGATCGGCATGGTCACGAGTCCGCATTCGATGACTGAAAGTCCCTCACGCGCTGCGAGACGAACTCGGAAAACGTTGCTCTGAACCTGTCGATGGAGAAACGTTCTGCGTTCTCCCGACAGCTTTCTGGCGCAATTCGATGGCGGTTCGCTTCGAAAGATCGCACTGCGTCACAGATGGCTGTCGAGGTCTGATCGCGAAAGAGGACTCCGGTGGGCGATTCGCGGTCCAGTCCCCGGATCGTTTCTCTCGCACCGCCCTTGCCCAACGCGATCACCGGTGTTCCACATGCCTGGGCCTCGACGGGTGTGATGCCGAAATCCTCCTCGGCTGCGAAGACAAAGGCCTTAGCCCTTTGCATGTAGCGGCGCAGAACGTCGGTGCTCTGATAGCCGAGCAGCTCAATGTTGGCACCCGCCATGCTTCGGCATCGATCGTCGTCCGGACCGCTTCCGATCACGACCAGCTTTTTGTCGGGCATTTGATTGAAGGCCTCGATAATCAGGGGCACTTTCTTGTATGGAACAAGTCGTGACGCCGTGAGATAGAAGTCTTCTTTGTCCGAGACAGGAACAAAGCTGTTCACGTCCACCGGCGGATAGATGACCTCGGCCTCTCTTCGATAGGCCTTGTGGATTCTGCGGGCGATAAACGCAGAGTTGGCAATGAAGTGATCGACGCCGTTGGCCGTTCGGGTATCCCAGATTCTCAGTTTGTGCAGCAGCCAGCGCGCGATCCATCCCTTGATGCCGTGGGACAGTCCGGATTCGTGCAGGTACTGATGTTGCAGGTCCCATGCGTAGCGAATGGGCGTGTGGCAGTAACAGATGTGCAGTTGATCAGGGCCGGTGAGAACACCTTTGGCGACCGCGTGGGAACTGGAAACGATCAGGTCGTAGCCTGACAAATCCAGCTGTTCGATAGCCAGTGGCATGAGGGGAAGGTATCGGCTGTGATGCCCAAGTGCCCCTGGCATCTTTTGCAGGAAAGATGTTTGAACTGTTCGCCCACCGAGGAACGCTTGGTCCGAGGCATCAAGTGCGTTGATGAGCGTGAACACATCTGCATGGGGCAGGCAATGCAGGATCTGTTCCACGACACGTTCAGAGCCCGCGTAGCTGACGAACCAATCATGGACGATGGCAACCTTCATGTCGATCACACCTTTTGCATCGATCAAGTTCGACTCAGGACGATCGTCCCCGTTTGTACGCATTGATCGTTTGCCATGATCCGTCATTTCAACGCCCTTGCAGAACACGTGAATAGACGGCTTCAGTCCTATTCGCACACGATGCCCATGTGAAGGCATGGGCGCGATCCAAGCCTTTGTCAATGAAATCACGTCGAACCGCGTCTTCGCGCGCCATGGTGGCCATGGCTTCAGCGATGGCACTGACATCGAGTGGGTCCACCAGCCATGCCGCATGACCGGCAACTTCTGGTAGTGAAGTTGTATTCGATGTGATCACTGGGGACTGACTGGCGAAGCCTTCGAGCACAGGCAGCCCGAAGCCTTCAGCCAACGATGGGAACACCAGTGCCACAGCGCGCTGCATCAGCATGCGTTTGGATCGGTCATCCACGTGATTCAGCCAGCGAACTTCGCCAGCAGGCCCATTCCGACTGAGGCGATCAACGAGCGATTCAGATCCCCAGCCGCTGTGTCCCGCGATCACCAAAGGGACAGACTTGCGCAAATTCGACGGAAGTGACTCGTGTGCATCAAGAATGCGGGCGAGGTTCTTTCGTGGTTGGAAGGTTCCGACGAACAGGAAGAACCGCTCAGGCAATTTCATAGATCTAAGCCATTCCTCAGATTCAGCGTTCGCGATCCTTTCGAAATAGCGCTCATCTACACCCAACGGTGTGACCGAAATCCTGTCCTCCGGGATACCGAAGTGGCGAGTGATCTCCGATTTGGAGAACTCCGAAATGGTGATCACGTGATCAGCCCAATGGCCACTCCTTCGCCAGAGCCAGTTCTTGAGCTTTCTGGCGCGTTGGCTGGCCCATTGCGGGTGCGACAAAGGAAAGGCATCCATCAGCGTTGCCACGACAGGCAAGTCAGATAGCTTGGGCGTGAAGTGATCTGTTGCGTGGAACAAGTCCATCGAGGTCTGCAGCGAACGCGTGCACGGGAACGGCACGCCGAGGACAGCCGAACTGAATGCGCTGGCGCTATACAACGGCAAACGTTTGACGGCAACGCCGTCGACATCGCCGCTGCCCTTTTGCCCGAACACCGTCGGAACGACCCTTGGCGCTTTGAGATGTCGAAACAGTTCCTGGGTATAGTGGGCTATGCCGTCCATGCGACCGGCCTGGACCCCTCTGCTCCAGGCTGTGACGCCCAATCCGACTCTCATGTCTGGCTGTCAAGCATCCATCGGAGCGTGTCGGTCAGCTCCAGCGAGATCAAGGGACCGACACATGCCAGCAGCTTAGATGGGTCGCCGCTCAGTCGGTGGACCTCATTCGCACGCACAAACGCCGGGTTGACTAGAACATCCATCTGGTGACCGGTCAGTTTCTCCAACGTCGCAACGACGTGTTTGAGCGTGTGGGGCTGGCCCGTGCAGACGTTATAGGTTTGCCCCGGTACACCGCGCTCCAACAGGCGCAGATAGGCCTCGCAAACCAAACGGATGTCATTGAATTCACGTTCGACGTCCACGTTCCCCAACTCAATACGGGGAGCTCTACTTACGAAGTGGCCGACCAGCTTGGGAATCAGAAACTGTGAAGCCTGACCCGGTCCGGTGTAGTTGAACGGTCGGGTGATCACGATGGGCAGCCGGTCACCATAGGTCCTGGCAATGTGCTCCATTGCCAGCTTGCTTGCCGCATAGTGGTTCACCGGCGCTGTAGCTTGCGTCTCCGCAATCGGCGACGAATCACAGTTGCCATACACGTTGGCACTGCTTGCCACGAGCACACACCGGGGCTTTTTTTGCTTCCTGGCCAGCGCCTGCAGTAAGTTCGCCGTGCCGACGACGTTCACGGCATAAAAAGCCGTGTCGTCAGCATGTCCCACAAAGCTGATGGCGGCCAAGTGGACCACTGTATCGAAGTCGGTAGCATCTACCGCTGCCGAGATCGCGCGAGCGTCGCGAAGGTCGGCATCCAGGGGAACAACCGCATGTCCGGCTACCTGGGCCTGCGCTGAGAAATGCTGCCCAGTGAAGCCATTGGCGCCGGTGAGCAGGATATTCAAAACGAGAACCCCTGCTGGTTGCGCCGCAGGTCGGCCTCAACCATCATCTGGCAAAGCTGTTCCAGCGTCGTCTTGGGTTCCCAGCCGAGCTTGGCTCTGGCGTGAGCCGGGTCTCCGATCAGCAGCTCCACTTCGGCCGGACGATAGAACTTCGGGTTGACACGCATCACAGTCACTCCTGTCGCCGTATCGACAGCGGTTTCGCCTTCTGCCGTCCCTTTGAAGTCAACGGTAATGCCGGCGCCCTTGAACGCCATGCGAACGAAGTCGCGAACCGTCTCCGTACGGTTGGTTGCCAGCACGAAGGTGTCAGGTGCATCGGCCTGCAGCATCCGCCACATGCCTTCGACGTACTCTTTGGCAAAGCCCCAGTCACGCTTGGCATCCAGATTGCCAAGCTCCATGCATTCGAGCTTTCCCAGCTTGATCTTTGCAACGCTGTCGGTGATCTTGCGGGTGACGAACTCACGACCGCGCAGGGGGCTCTCGTGATTGAACAGGACGCCGCTGCTACCGAAGATTCCGTAGCTTTCGCGGTAATTCACGGTCATCCAGTGCGCGTAGAGCTTGGCTACGCCATAGGGGCTGCGAGGGTAGAAGGGGGTGTCTTCCTTCTGCGGGATGGCCTGAACCTTGCCAAACATCTCCGATGTGCTGGCTTGGTAGAAGCGGATCTTGGGGTTGACCAAACGGATGGCTTCCAGCAAGTTGAGTGCGCCAACGCCGGTGATCTGCGCAGTGGTGCTGGGCTGCTCGAATGACACCCCCACAAAGCTCTGAGCTGCCAGGTTGTAGATTTCGTCGGGTTGAATTTTTTGGACCAGAGCAATGCTGGTACCCAGATCGGTCAGGTCGTACTCGACCAGGTGAAGATTGGGATGTGTCAGAGAGCCAACCTCTTCCAGCCGCCAGAAGTTCACGGAACTTGTGCGTCGATACGTTCCGTAGACCTTGTATCCCTTTTCCAGCAGCAGCTGGGCCAGATAGGCGCCATCCTGACCGGTGACGCCGGTGATCAATGCAGTCTTGCTCATTCAATTCTTTCGTTTGTCAATGCTGTTGTGAGGCCGATTCTAGTTTTTCAGAGAGGTCCAACGTTGCGAGCAAGGCTGTTGCACTTTGCTTCCAAGTCAACCAAGGCATGTGGTCAGACCTTGGGTGCTCACCCATGGAGAACTGAGCCAACCACCGGTCAATGGCTCTGGCCAGTGCCTCGGCCTCTGTGCCGTGAAAGTAGCTGGCATGGTTGCCAGCCACCTCCCGGAAGACGGGTAGATCTCTGGCCAGAATCGGCATCTTCTTCTGTGCTGCTTCGATCAGCGGTAGCCCAAAACCTTCGCCTAGCGAAGCGGCAACCAAGCACGAGCAGGCGTCGTACACCTTCTCCAGATACTCGTCGCTAATGCCTTCGAGCCAGAACAGGCGTTGATTGAGTTCGCGATGTGCACGCAATCGCTTTACGAGGCCATCGACTTTCCACCCATTCTTACCCACCAGAACCAAGTTCGCGTCGACCCCTTTGGCCCAGAGGATTTCCATGGCATCAAGCAATTGGGCCTGCCCTTTGCGAGGCTCGATCGTCCCCACGGAGAGCAGGCTGGGGCGCTTGCGCATCAAGGTGAGGTGGGACTCGGCATCCGGTGGGAACCCTGAACTGGGCATGCTGCTTTGGATATCAGCGCCCAGGTGAAAACTCAGAACCTGGGGTTGCCCTCGTGTCCTCTGGGGGGGGTGACGTGCAAGCCAATCCCGCATGTCACTGACAACGGCGTCTGAGATGCAGATCAACCGGTCAGCCACTTCAGAGATTGACGTCAACCAAGACTGAAACAGTTCGGGCATCGGTTGAACCCACCATTCGGGGTGTTGGTCCAAAAGCAAGTCATAGACAATGAAGTTCATCGACACGCCGCGGGCCCGCATGCGGCCAAGCAAGGGGTGCATGGCTTCGGCGAGGTGCATGTTGAGATCAATCGCGAGGTACTGGTCGCCAGATGCGAACGCCACAGCTGGAGCGATGGCTTCGGACGCATCCTTGTCAGCGCTCAGAATGAACTGCTCCGCCACACGGAAAATCCCACCATCAAAATAGATGGGCAAAACATGTCGCCCTTGGGGCGGTTGCTGGATCAGTTCGGTCAGGAGACTGCGGACGACACGCTGGATGCCTGACTTGGCGTCACCATGGACGATCACCGAGACATCCAGCATCAACAGGGGCTTTCGTTCACATGGCTCGTTGTCTGCGATGCATTGGGACAGGTTCAGTAGCAGTTTTTGATCGTTTCTATCTTGGCGCCTCAAGAGAGTTGAGAGCTGATTGAGCAGATTCTGGATGCGTTCTTGTTGTGTCTTGCCCGGTTGGATCCTGCAGTTGCCTTCGGCTCGATGAGCGTGTTCAATGGCATCGATGGCCAGTTGTGCGGTGGTGTCCCATGAAAAGTGACGAACATGTTGCAGCCCATGATCAATGAGGCGTTTCCGGAAACTCTCATCTGTGAGGAGTTGCATCAATCGTTCGGTCATTTCCTCTACAGATTGAGGATCGAACAATGCCTCGTCCAGCCCGATGACCTCGGGAAGGCTGGTGGCATTTGCTGCGATGGTGGGCGCGCCGCAAGCCATTGCCTCCAACGGCGGCAAGCCAAGCCCTTCGTGAAGCGAGGGGAAGATGAAGCCTTTGCAGGTGTTGTAGAGCTTTACGAGATCTTCATTGGGAACGTAGCCTGTGAAAACCACGTCCCCGTCCCGCAGCCCGACGGATGCCGCGATCCGTTTCAAGTCGGACACATGGAAGGCCGGCATCTTTCCGGCAAAAACGAGTTGGTGGGTGTCTCGTACTGCATGAGGGAGGGACCCGAAGGCCTGCACGAGCCGCTGCAGGTTCTTCCGTTCGTCGGCTCCGCCTGTGTACATCACAAACGGTTTCCGAATGTCGTACTTGGTGGTCAGTGACGATCGTTGTTGGGACGACATCACCACGACTTGGAAGCATTCGTCACAAGCGCCCGAGATCGTGGCTGTCGCGTGAAGTTCACCGGGCAAGGCGAGAAGAGCTTCCTGGCGGGCACTTTCTGAAATGGCAAGCAACAGATGGCTTCGCTTCAAGTCCTCAAGTTTGCGCTTGTAGTGTGCCTTGTGTACCGCGCTCTTATTGAAGTTCTCGTCTGGGCGCAACAGAGGGATCAAGTCGTACAGGACCACGGCTGTGGGGACTGCACTTGCGCTGATGCTGGTCACAACTTCGTCACCCGGGTTCTCGATGAGACTGGTGATGAGGACGAAGTCCGGCTCCAGTGACCCGAGGAATGCTTCGCGAAGCAGTTCAGCGGATTCGCGTCGCAGCTGGTTATCCGGGTCTATTTCCTGAACCGGTCCGACTGCATACCAGACCTTGATGTCAGCTTGCGGCATCAAATCCTGGAACGCTGCCCGGATCGGTTCGATCGTGTCTGGAAACAGTCCGCTGAGTGCCAGCATCACATGGTGATCGCCCCGGTTCCGCACGATGGCCTGTGCCAGTGCCAAGCTGTAGCGTCCGATCCCGCGGAAACGGCTTTCCGATTGGGCACCCTGCATATCGATGACTATTCGCATGCTTCAGTGGCTCCGGTGATTCTGGATGAGATCGGAAAGCTGCTGATGGATGATCCTTGCCCGTGGGGTTAGCTGATCTTCGGTTGTAAGCATGCCTCCCTCAACTTGAGTCTTGGTCAGTGCTGTCGAGCTGATGGTGCGCAGGTAGCGTGACCTAAGCACCGAGTAGATGCCGAGCCGGTGTGACCACGTCACCAGGGTCGCACGAACGGCTGGGTGTGCATCGACGAAAGACGCGACATGTCTAAGTAGCTTTTTGAGGCCGGCCTTGCCCCTGACCTTCAAGCCTTCATCGCACAAACGTCGCCACTGGAGCGAGGTCCAGCGCAGCGGTGAGGTGACGCGCCAGCTTCTGCTGGCCAACATGGCATTGACTTGCTGTCGTGCTTCCTGAGCACTTGCTTCTGCCACGCGCGCACGTGCTTGAGCCTCCGCGGTGGCGCTGAGGACAAAATTGTCGAAAGGGTTTGGCGGGTACCGGAGCTTCGCATTCAGATCGGCCCGCTCTTCTGAAACGTAAAAGCGGTTCAAACCATCAGCGTAGGCAAACCGGTACCGTGCACTCAGCAGCAGGTGCTCCCATGTAGCGTGTGTTTCGTCCATTGAGTTGGGGCGTGTGGCCTCGACCACAACAATCCACGGCCGAAACTGGTCGAAGTCCGCACCTGCTAGGACAGCCTCTTCAAGTCCTTCCACATCTATCTTGAGGAAGTGGATGTCAGGTGCCGCATGCTCGCTGCATATACTTGCCAATGTTTGCATGGGAACGCGTCGCAGCTGACCGGTGTGTCCCTGTTGGGCGTGAGTGTGAATCACGTCGGCATCTACAGATGCCCAGCCCCGAACGTCGGACTCCCAGATTTCAACTTCACCTTCTTGCGCACCTACTGCCAGGCAAAGGTTGATGTCACGAGGGCGGTCTCTCTGCAGTTCACGAAAGTGATGGGGTAACGGCTCGATGTTGATGCCACTCCAGCCACGGTCATAAAAAGCTTTCGTTACGGAGTCCAGGTTCGGGTCATTGGCGCCTACGTCGATATAGAACCCGCGTGACACGTGGCCCAGCGCTCGCCAGAGCATCACATCTTCGAAGTTTTGCGCGAAAGAAACAAAACTCATATCTGTTCAAAGTCAATTGCCGGATCGATCCACGCCAAGCCGACAAAGCCGGGTTGATTCGAGTTGATTGCTTGGAAGACCAGCGCGAGATCGCGCCATTCGTAGTTGTTGGCCAGGTGGGTATCGGAACTGGTCAGGGCTGTTTGGATGGAGTAGTTGCCTGGACCGAGGTTGGCCGAAAATGCGATTCGAAAACGCCAGCGTGATCCAGCCTTCAGGTGGGTAAGCGGTCGGCGTTTGTGGTGGGTGTTTGTGCCATAAATCACCTGCCCCAGCCGGTCCTTGATGGCGTATCCCAGGACCAGTCGCTCGATATTGTCGTGCACCGCTACTTCGATCTGAAGCGTGACCGCTTGTCCGACGGCGACCACCTCGATGCGCTGTGATTGTTCATCGAGCATGCACACGTCTGTGACAGTCGCTTCGCCGGTGCCGGAAATCGTCTGCATGCGCCCGTCTTCGCGCAGTATCTGTGTGATGATCTGATCTTGGTGTCCTGCCAACAGCGCGTTGTAGTAGTCCATGACAGCTTCAGGATCGGCTTGCATGGCGAGTTGCCCGGCGTTAAGCAAGATTGCACGGTCGCAGATGCTTTGAATGGCCTGTTTGTCATGACTGACGATCAACAGCGTTGTGCCTAGCTTGCGGTACTCGCGGATGCGTTCGATGCTCTTGTGCTGGAAATACGCATCGCCAACGGACAGGGCTTCGTCGACGATCAGAATGTCCGGGCGAATGGCTGTGGCCACGGAAAATGCCAGACGGACCTGCATGCCGCTGGAATAGACCCGTACGGGCTGATCGATGTAGTCGCCGATCTCGGCGAAAGCCTCAATGCTGGGCATGAGGCTTTCGATTTCGTCGCGGGAATATCCAAGGAGCTGACCCGCCATCACGGCGTTCTGACGTCCGCTGAAGTCAGGGTGGAATCCCATGCCCAGTTCAAGCAGGGCGGCAACCCGGCCATGAAGCCGTACGCTGCCGGTTGTCGGCATCGCTGTGCCGGTGATCATCTTCAGCAGGGTGCTCTTGCCAGCTCCGTTGATGCCGATGATCCCAACGGCTTCGCCGGCTTGCACCTGAAAGTTGATGTCCCGAAGAACCCATTTCAGTTGGTGCCGTGGCTTGCTGAACGGGATGATCCATTCGAGCAGTCTTGACCAGCGAGAAGGGTATTGCTTGTAGGCCTTGCCCAGCTGAGCGACGGTAATGGTTCCCATGTCAGAGCTCATCCACCATCTCACCTGCGTGGCGGCGGAAAAGGCGCAACCCGAACATGCAGAGCATAAACGCCAGCACCGCGACTGGCCAAATAGATTGCCAATTCGGCCATTGTGCGTGCACCAGGATGGTCTGATAGGCGCCAACGAGATGGGTCATCGGGTTGAGTGCCATCAAGGGTTTGATCCGTTCGGGAAGCACGTTGACCGAATAGACCACCGGAGTCAGCCAGAACCAGAATTGCAGAACGATGCCGAACAACTGGCCCACGTCGCGAAAGAAGACGTTCAGGGTTCCGAGGGTGATGCCCACCCCGACCGCCAGAGCGATTTGGATGGCCACGACGGGCAGGATGGCCAAAATCGGCCATCCTGGAAAGTTGCCAGAGACGATGAGAAATGCCGTGAACAGGCCAAAGACAATGGTGAAGTTCAGGCTCGCTGTCAGCACCACGGTGATGGGCAGGCACAGGCGGGGAAAGTTCAGCTTTTTGAGCAGGTTCGCGTTGTCCAGGAACATGCTGACGCTGCGCCCGGTTACCTCCGCGAACAAGCCCCAGGTCAGCACCCCGGCGCACAGATAGATGCTGTAGGAAAAGGTGCTGTCTACCCCAGGAAGTTTGGTGCGCATCACCTGCGCAAAAACGACCGTGTAGACAAAAATCATCGCCAATGGATTGATGAAGGTCCAGGCAGCTCCTAGTAGAGAGTTTCGGTACTTGAGTTGGAACTCGCGCTTCACATTGCCCAGAATGAAGCCTCTGTAACGCCACAGCACGTCAAGCATACTCATGCAAGTGTCCCTGAGTAATCGGCCACAGGGCGAGCTCTTGTGTTGTCGAGCGTCTGACGGGTGACGTTCTGGAACAATGCCTTTCGGCGGTGGGGCGGAGGTCGCTTCTCAGTGCGTGCTGAAACGCAGCCCGGAGCCGACGAGGCGAGGAACGGTTGGTGATACATATGGAATGCGATTGGAACGCATACGTTGTCCGGACCGCCTTGTATAAAGACGTCGATTCGGATCGGTTCTCTCTGGACTGATGGAGCCGCAATCAATCCCGCTGCATTTCAGTCGTTTGTTGTGTGTGGCGGAGGCCTTGCCGAGCGGTCGGCAGTTGCCAGTCGCCCTAAGATTGTAGTTCTAGGTACTTTGCTGTTAGCCTGACACCACAGGCTGCGAGAATGTGAGCAGCCGTCCGGGCCTCAAACATTCTCGGTCGGTAACTGATCCCCAAAATCAGTCGAATGCCCAAGCTCTCGCAGCACGCAGCAAGGGAGATACAAAGACGTGCCGCCCACGGGGCCTGTGCTCAACTTCTCGCTTCGAGAGATGTCACGACTGCGTGATGGGGCGGGTGAGGAAGGCGAACTAGTTGACCAGCAGCCCGTTTACCGCCATCAAGTCCTCAACTTTGAGTTGCCCACTGGCCTGTTTCAAGCGCAGGCCGCCAATGAGCACGTTGTAGCGCGCCACGGACAGGTCGCGCTGGGTCTGGAACAGCTGGCTCTGCGCGTTGAGCACGTCGATGTTGATGCGCACGCCCACCTGGTAGCCGAGTTTGTTCGCATCGAGTGCGCTCTGGCTCGATGCCTGGGCCGTCTCCAGCGCCCTGACCTGACCCTGGCCCGAGAGCACGCCGAAGAAGGCGCTGCGTGTGGCTTGGCTCACCGCACGCTTGGCGGCATCGAGGTCGGTTCGGGCCTTGTCTTCCAGCGCCAGGGTTTCCTTCACGCGGTTCTGGACGGCTCCCCCTGCGTACAGCGGCAGGTTGAACTGCACGCCCACGGTGGCGGTGTTGTTGCGCACGTTGCCGGCAAAACCGCTGACGGGCGCCCGCGTGATCTGGTACTGGCCGATCAGGTCGAGCGTGGGCTTGTGGCCGGCCTGGGCCTTCTGCGTTTCCAGCTGGGCGATCTCCAGCGCCTTGCCGGCCTGCAGAACGGCCGGGTGGGTGGACTCGGCCCGGTCCACCCAGGCCTGCACATCGGTGGGCTGCAGCGGGGGCAGCGTCACGGGGGCGGCGAGGGGTTTGGGCGCGACGTTGTTCTTGCCCACCAGCTGATCCAGCGCGAGCTTCTTGACGCGCAGGTCGTTCTCGGCCGCAATCTCCTGCGCCACCACCAGATCGAACCGGGCCTGGGCTTCGCGTGAGTCGGTCACCGTGGTGGTACCCACTTCGAAGTTGCGTTTGGCGGCGGCCAGTTGCTCGCTCACGGCCTTCTTCTGCGCCTGCACCACGCTGAGCGTGTCCTGAGACGCCAGTACGTCGAAGTAGGCCTGTGTGGTGCGAACGATCAGGTCCTGCTCTGCGCTGTCGAGCTGGGCCTTGGCAATGTCGATGGACAGCTGGCCCTGCTGGTCGGCTGCGGCGTTGGCCGGGCGGTACAGCGGCTGGCTGGCAGAGAGGGTGATGTTCTGCGTGTTGAAGCTGGTGTTGTCCAGCGGCGGGGCCGAGCTGTCGCGGCGGTTCCAGTTGGCGCCGGCCGACAGGCCGGCCTGGGGGCGCAGCCCTGCGCGGGCCTGTTCGGCCCGGGCCAGGCTGGCGTCATAGGCCGAGCGGGCCGAGAGGATGGTGGCGTCATAGCCGCGGGCCGACTCGTACAGCTCGGCCAGGCTCTGGGCTTGCACAGCAGACGTGGTACCCAGCAGAAGCAGGGCCAGGGTCAGAGGATGGCGGCGGAAGGTCGGGGCGGTCATGTCAATTGGTCCTTGCTCAGTAACTCGGCACGCTCGGGTCGCGTTCATGGGTCCAGGCGTTGATCCCGCCATGCACGTTGACCACGTTGCCAAACCCCTGCTGCATCAGGAAATGCGCCACCTGCGCACTGCGGGCGCCGTGGTGGCACAGGCAGGCGATGGGGTGATTGCGGTCCAGTTCCATGTAGCGGGCCGG
The DNA here is from genome assembly GCA_964550405.1 of uncultured Hydrogenophaga sp. GTDB lineage: Bacteria > Pseudomonadota > Gammaproteobacteria > Burkholderiales > Burkholderiaceae_C > Hydrogenophaga. The sequence continues at coordinate 55,033 of CAZJZD010000025.1, forward strand.
TACGGTGCGCATGGGCATGGGCAGAACGTCAAAGCGCTCATCGCCCTTGACGCTGGCGGTCTGGAATTCCCAAGGCTCGCGCACGTCCAAGAGCACCGGCTTGACACCGGGGTGCTCGGTGGCGATGTGTTGCAGCCAGGCGTCGAACTGGGCGGGGCGGATGGCTTGCATGGTCAGAAACTGAAGCGCGAGGGTTCAGGGAAGTTCCGCAGGCGCGGTGTAAGGGCATCCCAGGGCTGGGTGCTGTTGAAGTGGGCGCCGTCGGCCCGCGTGATGAGGGTGGCGCGCATCATGGGTTCCTGTCCGGTGATGGCGATCAGGCGACCGCCGGGCGCCAGCAGGTCGAGGAGGGCCTGGGGCACCTCGGCCACCGAGCCACCCAGCAGGATGGCGTTCCACGGGCCCTCGGCGGCACAGGCGGCAAAGCTGTTGGCGGTGGCATCGGCCACGCGCACGTCAGCGTTGCTGATGCCGGCGCGCTGCAGGTTCTCGCGGGCCTGGGAGGCCAGGGCTTCGTCAATTTCCAGCGACACCACCCGTTGCGCCAGACGGGCCAGCAAGGCGGTGGTGTAGCCGCTGCCGGTGCCGATTTCGAGCACCTTGTCGGTGGGCTGCACGGCCAGGTCCTGTACCAGCCGGGCCTGCACGCGCGGGGCGAGCATGACCTGACCAGCGCCCAGCGGCAGCTCCATGTCCGCGTAGGCCAGCGCCTGGTGGGCGTCGGCCACAAAGCTGTCGCGTGGCACGCTGTCGAGCAGCGCCAGAACGGCAGCGTCCAGCACCTCCCAGGGGCGGACTTGCTGCTCGATCATGTTGAAGCGCGCCTGGGCCAGGTCGATGGTGTTTGTGGAAGTCATTTTTGATACTCCGGTGGGTATATTAGCCGATGCTGATGCATTTTACCGGGCAGGGTCTCTGGCGCCGGCGGCCGGGCTGCCCATCAGGCGCCGGAACCAGCCGGCCAGGTCGTCCATGTAGCAGTACACCACGGGCACCACCACCAGGGTGAGGACGGACGAGGTGATGACACCACCGATGACGGCCTGGCCCATGGGGGAGCGCTGCTCGGAGCCTTCGGTCAGGGCAAAGGCCAGCGGCACCATGCCGAACACCATGGCCAGCGTGGTCATGAGGATGGGGCGCAGCCGCACTTTGGCCGCCAGCAACAGCGCGCTCTCGCGGTCCAGCGGCGCGGCTCCGTCAATGCCGTGGCGCGCGCGGATGGCGAAATCCACCAGCAGGATGGCGTTCTTGGTCACCAGTCCCATCAGCAGCACGATGCCGATGACCGAGAACATGCTCATGGTGGAGCCGAACATCAGCAGCGCCAGCGCCACGCCGATCAGGGTCAGTGGCAGCGAGGTCATGAGGGCCAGCGGCTGCAGGAAGCTCTGGAACTGGCTGGCCAGGATCATGTAGATGAAGATGATGGCCATGGCCAGGGCCGAGACGGCATAGCCGAACGATTCCTGCATGTTCTTGGTCGAGCCGCCGAACTCGGTGCGGTAGCCCGGCGGCAGGGCGATGGTCTCCAGCACCTGCTTGATCTCCCCCGAGACCTCGCCGGCCGAGCGGCCGAAAACGTTGGCGTTGATGGCGACCTCGCGGTTGAGGTTGCGGCGGTTGATCTGGTTCGGGCCGGTGCCCTCGACCACGTTCGCCACCTGGCCCAGCCGCACCACACGGGCGCTGCCGTCGGCGTTGTTGCCCACCACAAAGGGCAGGGCGGCCAGGTCGGCGGTGCGTTCGCGCTGTTCTGGCGCCAGGCGCACGTTGACGTCGTAGCTTTCGCCGTCCGCTGCGCGCCAGTTGCCCACCGTCTGCCCGGCCACCAGGGTCCGCAGGTTGCTGGCCACGGCGGCGGCGTTCAGGCCGGCGTCGGATGCCAGATCACGTCGCAGCGCCACGTCCACCGTTGGCTTGTTCGGCTTGAGCGAGGAATCCAGATCCACCAGGCCGGGGATGTCGCGGATCTTGTCCAGCACCAAGGTATTCAGGCGCTCGAGTTCGGCCAGATCGTCGCCCTGGATGGAGAACTCGATCTGCTTGTTGCCACCCACCGGGTCCAGCAGACCGGCGTGCGTGACGGTGATGCCCGGCACGCTGCGCAGACGCTCGCGCAACCGGGCCGCCATGGCATCGGCGTTCAGGCTGCGCTCTTTGCGGTCCACCAGGCGCACGTAAATGTTGGCGTTGTTCTTGCCCTGGGCATTGGCGGTGTTGATGGTGGAGAGCGTGTACTTCACCTCCGGAAATTCACGCAGGATGGCTTCGACCTGGCGCACCTTGGCCTCGGTCGCCACCAGCGAAGAACCCACCGGTGTCTGGAAGCTGACCTGCGTTTCCGAGAAATCGGCCTTGGGCACGAATTCAGTACCGAGCAGCGGCATGAGGGCGATGCTGCCGGCGAAGGTGACCACCGCAATGGCCAGCGTGGCCAGCTTGTGCGCCAACGACCAGCGCAATGCGTCCTGGTAGGCATCGGCCAAGTCATCCTGTACGCGGTCGAACCAGGCAGTGACGCGGCCGATGGTCCTGTCGTACAGGCTCACCGGGGCCAGGTGCTGCCCATGCTTCTCGATCTCCGGGTCATGCCACACCGACGAGAGCATCGGGTCGAGCGTGAAGCTCACGAACATCGAGATCAGCACCGCCGCCACCATGGTGATCCCGAACTCGTGGAAGAACTTGCCGATGATGCCGCCCATGAAGCCGATGGGCAGGAACACCGCGACGATGGACAGGGTGGTGGCCAGCACGGCCAGCCCGATCTCCTGCGTGCCGTCCATGGCGGCCTGGTAGGGCTTCTTGCCCATCTGCACGTGACGCACGATGTTCTCGCGCACCACGATGGCGTCGTCGATCAGCAGCCCCACCGACAGCGTCAGCGCCATCAGCGTGATCATGTTGATGGTGAAGCCGAACAGGTTCATGAAGAAGAAGGTGCC
>CAZJZD010000026.1:0-55584 GCA_964550405.1 uncultured Hydrogenophaga sp.
TTGGTCAGGCCCTTGTCCAGCAGCCAGCCCGGTCCCACCTCGCCGCCATATTCCTCGTCGTAGGTCACGTGCAGTTCCACGCCACCCTTCAGCGGCGCGCCCAGCGACTCCAGCGCGCGGATGGCGAAGGTGAAGTTCGCGATGTCGCACTTGCTCACCGCGGCGGCTCGGCCGTAGATTTTGCCGTCCACGATCTCGCCACCGTAAGGGTCGTGGGTCCAGCCCTCCCCGGGCGGCACCACGTCGCCGTGGGCGTTGAGCGCGATGGTCTGGCCACCGGCGCCGAAGCGGCGGCGCACGATCAGGTTGGTGATGGTCTCCAGCCCGGCGGCCTTGACCTCGGCGTCCGGTACCGCGTGTTTCTCGGCGGTCAGGCCCATCGCGGCCAGCAGCTCGGCGGTGCGCTCGGCGTGCGGCGCGTTGTTGCCGGGCGGCGTATCGGTGGGCACGCGGAGGAGTTCCTGCAGGAACTTCACTTCTTCGTCGAAGTGGGCATCGATCCAGGCGTCGAGTTGCTGTTGGGCGGTGGTCATGTGGGCTTTCAGTGGGACAGTTGTTGCAGCACGTGGTCGAAGGCCCTGACGGCCAGGTCCATGTCGTCGGCGGTGCTGGATTCGAGCGGGTTGTGGCTGATGCCGCTGTTCTCGCCGCGCACGAACAGCATGGCCTGCGGCATCACCTCGTGCAGCTTCATCGCGTCGTGGCCCGCGCCGCTGGGCATGCGGTGCAGCGGCACGCCCAGGGCGGTGGCGGCCGCTTCCCAGCGCGCCTGCCATTCGGGGGCGCTGGGCGCGGCGGCGGCGCGCATGGTTTCTTCCAGGGTGTGGCGCAGACCGCGGCGTTCACAGATCTCCGCCAGCTTGGCCAAGACGTCCTGCGCCAGTGCGTCGCGTTGCGCATTGGTGGGCGCGCGCATGTCCAGGCTGAACTTGCAGGCACCGGGCACCACGTTGATGGAACCATTGGGCACCTGCAGCATGCCGACGGTGGCGACCGAGTCGCCGTCCTGTGCGGCGCGCTGTTCGGCGTAAAGGATCAGCTCGGCCACCGCGGCCGCGGCGTCGCGGCGGCGGTCCATGGGCGTGGTGCCGGCGTGGCTGGCCATGCCAATGACCTCGCCGAGGTAGCGCACGCTGCCGTTGATGCTGGTGACGATGCCCAGCGGCAGGTTCAGTTCGTTGAGCACCGGCCCCTGTTCGATGTGCACCTCGATGAAGCCCAGGTACTGCGCCGGGTCGCGCTGCAGCTTGGGGATGTCGTCCAGGCACAGGCCGGCGTGCTGCATGGCCTCGCGCATGGTGATGCCATCGGCGTCCTTCTGGTCCAGCCAGGCCGGGTCGAAGTGGCCGGTCAGCGCGCCGGAGCCCAGGAACGTGGCCTTGTAGCGCTGGCCTTCTTCTTCCGCGAAGCCCACGACCTCGATGCCAAACGGCAGGCGTTTCCCGGCCGCGTGCAGCTTCTGCACGCAGGCCATGGGCACGAAGATACCCAGGCGCCCGTCGTACTTGCCGCCGTTGCGCACGGTGTCGTAATGCGATCCGGTCAGCAGGTACTTGGCGCCTGGCGCCGCCGGGTGGTAACGCCCGACCACGTTGCCCACGGCGTCGATCTCGATCTCGTCGAAGCCGCAGTCCTTCATCCAGTGGCTGATGCGCTGGGCGCAGGCGCGGTGTGCGTCGGTGAGGTAGGTGACGGTGAGCTGGCCCTTTTCGGCGTAGCCCGGGTCGCTGTGCTGCGCCAGCTTTTCCTGCCAGTCCCACACCAGCTGCCCGTCCACCGGTTCAAAGCCGAACTTGTCGTTCAGTCGGATCTCGGCGATGCGGTGGATGTTGCGCAGGCATTCCTGGCGCTCGAAGTCCGGGTGGCCGTGCACGCGGCGTTCGAAGGCTTCGATGATCTGCGCCTTGGTGAGGCCCGTGCCGCGTGGGCCGCGCACCGCCAGGATGAAGGGGAAACCGAAGCGCGCGTTGTAGGCGGCGTTGAGCTGCTGGATGTGCGCGAACTCCTCGGGCGTGCAGTTCGTCAGGCCCGCCTTGGTCTGCTCGTTGGTGGACTCGGCCGTCAGCGTCTTGCTCACCATGGCCTTGCCGGCCAGTTCCGGGTGGGCGCGGATCAGCGCCAGCTGCGGCTCGACGCCGGCTTCGTCGAGCACACGCGTCATCGCATGCTTGAGCTGCGCCAGCGAGGCGAAGGGCCTGCGCAACAGGGCACGCTCGGCGATCCAGGGCGAATGCTCGTACAGGCCGTCGAGCATTTGCAGCGCCTCGGGCAGGGGCGCCGCGTTGAGTTGGTCCAGGGTCAGGGGCATGTCGGGTTCTCCCGGCTCAGCCGGCGGTGTGCAAGGGGTGCGTGGCCTTCCAGTGCCGCGCGATGTCCAGCCGGCGCGCCACCCAGACCTTGTCGTGCGACTGGATGTGGTCCAGGAAGCGCTGCAGCGCGGTGATGCGGCCGGGACGGCCGAGCAGGCGGCAGTGCATGCCGATGCTCATCATCTTGGGCCGGTCCAGGCCGTCCGGGTCGCCTTCGGCATAGAGCGCGTCGAAGGTGTCCTTCATGTACTGGAAGAACGGGTCGGCGTGCGAATAGCCCTGTGGCAGCGCGAAGCGCATGTCGTTGCAGTCCAGGGTGTAGGGCACGATGAGCTGGTGCGCGTCGCTGCCGTCGGTCTTGCGCACCTTCATCCAGAACGGCAGGTCCTCGCCGTAGTAGTCGCTGTCGTATTCGAAGCCGCCGTAGTCGGCTACCAGGCGGCGCGTGTTCGGGCTGTCACGGCCGGTGTACCAGCCCAGCGGCCGCTCGCCCGTCAGGCCTTCGATGATCTGCATCGCCTCGGCCATGTGGGCGCGCTCGGTGGCCTCGTCCACGTTCTGGTAGTGGATCCACTTGAGGCCGTGGCAGGCGATGTCGTAACCCCGTTCCCGGAACGCCGCGGTCAGCTCCGGGTGTTTCTGCAGCGCGGTGGACACGCCGAACACGGTCAGCGGCAGCTGGCGTTTTTCGAATTCGCGCAGGATGCGCCAGACGCCGGCACGCGAGCCGTATTCGTAGATGCCTTCCATGCTGATGTGGCGCGCCTCGAAGGCGGCCGGGTTGAACATTTCCGAGAGGAACTGTTCGCTGGCCTTGTCGCCGTGCAGCACGCTGTTTTCGCCGCCCTCTTCGTAGTTGAGGACGAACTGCACCGCGATGCGGGCACCATCCGGCCAGCGGGCGTGGGGCACGTCGCGGCCGTAGCCGATCAGGTCGCGGGGGTAGGGGGCGGTGCTGTCGTAGATCATGCGGTGACGTTCAGGAAGAAAGGGCCAGGGACAGGTCGTTGGTGGGCAGCTTGCGGTCGAAGGTCAGGCCCGCTTCCACGTGCTGCAGGTGCTCGTCCATCAGTTGCACGGCCAGCGTCTCGTCCTTGGCGGCGAGGGCCTTGACGATCTCGACGTGTTCTTCGTTCGAGTGTTCGGCGGCGGTGGTGCTCTGGTACATCAGCGTGATCAGCGCACAGCGCGAGATCAGGTCGCGCAGCATTTCGGCCAGCACGTGGTTGCCCATCAGCTCGGCCATGCGCACGTGGAAGTCGCCCAGCAGTTCGGTGCGGCCCGGCACGTCCTGGCTGGCCACGGCCTGCTTCTCCTGCGCCACGTGTTCGCGCAGGGCCTTGATCTTGCTAGGGGTGACCTGGCGCACGAAGGCGCGCGTCATCTCGATCTCCAGCATGCGGCGCACGGCGAACACCTGCTTGGCCTCGTCCACCGACGGGGCGGCCACAAAGGCACCGCGTGCGGGTTCGAGCCGGATCAGCCGGTTCTGCGAGAGCTGGAACAGCGCCTGTCGCACCAGGGTGCGCGAAACGCCGAAGTGGTCGGCCAGTTTCTGCTCGGCCAGTTTGGTGCCCGGGTGCAGGCGGTGTTCGACGATGGCGCGGGTCAGCGACTCGACGATCTGGGCGGTGCTGGAGGTTTCCATGAAGTCATCATATCCAGAAAAACAAAAAGTGTATACACTTTCAGTCGACCGAATTTCATGAGGACTTCACCATGGGCCTGAGCACCCACGTTCTGGACACGATGCACGGCTGCCCGGCCGCCGGCATGGCCGTCGAGCTCTACACCACCGAGGGCGAGCAGGCCACGCTGGTCAAGCGCTTCACGCTCAACCACGACGGCCGCAACCCGGACGGCCCGCTGTACGACAACGCCAGCCTGAAGGCCGGCACCTACCGGCTGGTGTTCGATGTGAAGGGCTATTTCGCCGCCAAGGGCGTCGCGTTGCCCGAGCCGAACTTCCTCAACCGCGTGGCGCTGGACTTCGGCGTGGCCCACACCGACCAGCACTACCACGTGCCCCTGCTGGTCAGTCCGTGGAGCTATTCCACGTACCGCGGCAGCTGAGCGAAAAAAAGCCCGCCAGGTGGCGGGCTTGAGGCTTGGAGAAGACGGTTTCAGCGGTCTAGCGTTGACCTTCGGTCAGCGTGTCGAGCTGGAACTGCCCGCTCTGGTCCCAGAGCCAGGTGTCGGTGTAGGTCACACGGCCCATGCGCTGGGGCACAGGGTAGGGGGCCGCGGCGCGCGCGGTGCGCTCCATCTCGGCCTTGGCACCCGCATGGCTCGGCGGACGCAGCCAGCTCAGGGACACCACGCGGCCGAGGCTGTCGATGTCCATCTGCATCACGCCCACGCCTTGCAGCAGCGGCGGCATCTTGCCTTTGAAGATGCGGTGGCTGTTCTTTTCGTAGATGTGGCGGGCGCCGTCCTTGCGGTACTCCTGCGGTGACCCGGCGGACGACAGCTTGGTGCCCGGCGGCAGCGGTGCCGGCGCGGGCGCGGCGGTCACGGGGGGGGCGGGCCGGGATGCCGGCGCCGGGGCGGGGGCTGGCTTGGGTGCGGCCACCGGCGGAGGCGGGGTCGAGCAGGCCGCCAGCAGGGCGGCCACCAGGGCGGCAAGCAGGACACCGGCGGTGTTCCTGGATCGGAGGGGCTGACGGAGCATGGCAGGTCTCGTGGCGTGGGGTGGACAGCAATCGCCAGGCGGCATGACCGCTCCGGCGTCCTCTATAAAAGCCGGCGTATGCAAGGTATGGCGCAACGCCGGACGATGACCGGTGGGCTGACGCGATACTGCTGAGCTCCCGGTGCACTGCGTTTTTACACCTTTTGCCCGTTTTTGAATCACGATGACGCGCCATCTGGACACCCTCCTCAACCGCTTGGCGACTGAGCCGGCCGTGCTGCTCACCATCACCCGCACCCAGGGCTCGGTTCCGCGCGAAACCGGCACCTGGATGGCGGTGTTTGCGCAGGACGAACTGGGCACCATCGGCGGCGGTCAGCTGGAATGGTCGGCCACCCGCCAGGCGCGTGAACGCCTGCTGGCCGGCGACCGCGGCAGCTGGGACGTGCCGGTGTCGCTCGGCCCCAGCCTGGGGCAATGCTGCGGCGGCCGCCTGGTGCTGCAGCACCGGGTGGTGGGCGCGGCCGACATCGACGCACTGCGCAGCGCGCTGGCGCGCCCGGTGCAGGCGGTGGCGCTGTTCGGTGGTGGCCACGTGGGCCGTGCCCTGGTGCAGGCGCTGGCGCCCTTGCCCTATGCGGTGCACTGGATCGACAGCCGCGACCAGATCTTCCCCGCCGACCGGCCGGCCGGCGTGATGACCGACCACTCCGATCCGGTGCAGGCCGCGGTGGCCGACGTCAGCCCCGGCGCCCACCTGCTCATCATGAGCTTCTCGCACGCCGAGGACCTCGACATCGTGGCCGCCGCCCTGGCCCGCCAGCGCGAGCGGGGCGACCTGCGCTTCATCGGCCTCATCGGCAGCCGCACCAAATGGGCCAGCTTTCGCAGCCGCCTGCGCGAACGGGGTTTTGCCGACGCCGAACTCGACCGCGTGACCTGTCCCATCGGCCTGCCCGGCATCACCGACAAGACGCCCGAGGTCATCGCCGCGTCCGTCGTGGCGCAGTTGTTGCTTCTCGATGCGCAGACCCCGGCGGCGGGCACGGACCGCTGACCCGGGTTCTCCCTTGCACAACTGTCGCCAAAAAGTGTATACACTTTGTCCATCGGTCGCAGCGGAGCGGGTGCCATCCAGCCGGCACTCATTACGCGGCCCTCAGTCGACTCAGAGCGCCCGCGGTGGTGAGTCGCCCCAACCGACGGCCTGGCCGTCTTCGCATTGAGGTGCCATGGAAACCTACCTGCTCGACTGGGCCAATCTGCTGCTGCGCTGGTTGCACGTGATCGTCGCCATCGCCTGGATCGGGTCCTCCTTCTATTTCGTCTTCCTCGACAGCAGCCTCACGCCGCCCGAAGACGAACAGCTCAAGAAAGACGGCGTCAGCGGCGAACTCTGGGCGCTGCACGGCGGCGGCTTCTACCACCCGGTCAAGTTCAAGGCCGCGCCGCCCAAACTGCCCGAGCACCTGCACTGGTTCTACTGGGAAAGTTATTCCACCTGGCTGTCCGGTTTTGCGCTGTTCCTCATCTCCTACCTCTGGAGCCCCAGCGTCTACCTGATCGACCCGCGCATCATGGAGTGGTCCCCCGCGGGCGCGATCGCCGCCGCGCTGGCCTTCCTGGTGGTGTTCTGGTTTGCCTACGACATCATCTGCCGCACCCTGGGGCAGACGAAGAACGGCGACGCCAAGGTCGGTGCCCTGGTGCTGGTGCTGGTCTGCATCGCGGCCTACGCGGCCACGCAGATGTTCGCCGGCCGCGCCGCCTTCCTGCTCATGGGCGCCATGCTGGCCACCGCCATGAGCGCCAACGTGTTCTTCTGGATCATCCCGGGCCAGCGCACCATGGTGGCCGACATGAAGGCCGGCCGCCCGGTGGACCCGATCCACGGCATCCGCGGCAAGCAGCGCAGCGTGCACAACACCTACTTCACGCTGCCGGTGCTGTTCGCCATGCTCAGCAACCACTACAGCTTCACCTACGCGCACCCGCAGAACTGGCTCATCCTCATCGGCATGATGTTCGCGGGCGCGGCCATCCGCCAGTTCTTCGTCATGCGCCACGGCTACAAGCTGGGCCGCAACCCGCACCCGTGGAAGTACGCGGCCGTGGGCGTGGCGGTGCTGCTGGGCCTGATCGTCTGGCTCCGTCCCGCGCCCACCGCGCCGGCGGCAGCGGCGCCCGCCACCGTGGGGTATGCCCAGCTGCAGCCGGTGGTGGCGCAGCGCTGCGTGATGTGCCACGGCGAGGCCTTGCAGAGCAAGGGCGTGCGCCTGGACTCGGCGGACGAACTCAAGAAGAACGCCCAGATGGTCTACCAGCAGGTCGTGGTGCAGAAGCTCATGCCGATGAACAACGCCACCGGCCTGACCGAGGACGAACGGGCCTTGTTCGCGCAGTGGTTCAAGGCCGGTGCCCCGGTGAACTGAGGCTTCCTGCGCTACCCTCAGGGTTTTCCAATCCACGGGAGACCCTGAATGAAAACACGCGCTGCGGTGGCCTGGAAGGCTGGCGAACCCCTGACCATCGAAACCGTCGATCTGCAGGGGCCGAAGCTCGGCGAGGTGCTGGTCGAGATCAAGGCCACCGGCATCTGCCATACCGACTACTACACGCTGTCGGGGGCTGATCCCGAGGGCCTGTTTCCCGCCATCCTCGGCCACGAAGGCGCGGGCGTGGTGGTGGACGTTGGCCCCGGCGTGACCACGCTCAAGAAGGGCGACCACGTCATCCCGCTCTACACGCCCGAATGCCGCCAGTGCAAGTTCTGCCTGAGCCGCAAGACCAACCTGTGCCAGCTCATCCGCGGCACGCAGGGCAAGGGCCTGATGCCCGATGCCACCAGCCGCTTTTCCATCGACGGCCAGCCCATCCTGCACTACATGGGCACCAGCACCTTCAGCAACCACACGGTGGTGCCCGAGATCGCGCTGGCCAAGATCCGCGAGGACGCACCCTTTGACAAGGTCTGCTACATCGGCTGCGGCGTCACCACCGGCATCGGCGCGGTGATCTTCACCGCCAAGGTGGAGGCCGGCGCCAACGTGGTGGTGTTCGGCCTGGGCGGCATCGGCCTGAACGTGATCCAGGGCGCGAAGATGGTCGGCGCCGACAAGATCATCGGCATCGACCTCAACCCTGAGCGCGAGGCCATGGCGCGGAAGTTCGGCATGACGCACTTCCTCAACCCCAAGGACCACGAGAACATCGTCGACGCCATCGTGCAGCTGACCGATGGCGGTGCCGACTACAGCTTCGAATGCATCGGCAACACGAAGGTGATGCGCCAGGCGCTGGAGTGCACGCACAAGGGCTGGGGCCGCAGCATCATCATTGGCGTGGCCGAAGCCGGTGCCGAGATCAGCACGCGCCCGTTCCAGCTCGTCACCGGCCGCAAGTGGGAAGGCTCGGCCTTCGGCGGCGCGCGCGGCCGCACCGACGTGCCCAAGATCGTCGACTGGTACATGGAAGGCAAGATCGACATCGGCAGCCTCATCACCCACAAGCTCAAGCTGGAAGACATCAACGAAGGCTTCGCGCTGATGAAGCGCGGCGAGTCCATCCGTTCCGTCGTGGAGTTCTGAAGCCGCCATGGCGCTGCCGCTGCTGAACGCCGACACCCGCGTGCGCGCCGGTGTGCTCGACGTGGCCTGCCACATGGCCGGTCCGGCGGACGGCCTGCCGGTGCTGCTGATGCACGGTTTCCCCTACGACATCCATGCGTACGTGGACGTGGCGCCGATGCTGGCCGCCGCCGGCTGCCGCGTGGTCGTGCCCTACCTGCGCGGCTACGGCGGCACGCGCTTCCTCGACGCCGCCACGCCGCGCTCGGGCGAGCAGGCCGTGTTGGGTGCCGACCTGCTGGCCCTGCTCGACGCGCTCGCCATCGAACGCGCCGTGCTCGCGGGTTACGACTGGGGCGGGCGTGCCGCCTGCGTGGTCGCGGCCCTGTGGCCACAACGCTGCGCCGGTCTGGTCACGGTCAACAGCTACAACCTGCAGCACATCGCCCGCGCCATGGTGCCGGACACGCCCGAGAACGAGCAGCGCCTGTGGTACCAGTACCTGTTCCACAGCGAACGCGGGCGCGCAGCGCTGATGCAGGACCGCCGCGCCCTGTGCCGCCGGCTGTGGCAGCTGTGGTCGCCCACCTGGGCGTTTGACGATGCGACCTTCGAGCGCAGCGCCGCCGCGTTCGACAACCCCGACTTTGTCGAGGTGGTCATCCATTCCTACCGCCACCGCTTCGGCCTGGTGCCGGGCGACCCGGCCGTGGCGGATGTCGAACGCCGCATCGCCGCCCAGCCACCCATCACCGTGCCCACCATCAGTTTCGACGGCACCGCCGACGGCGTGCGCCCCTGGGAGCCCGCCGCCGCCCAGGCCCACCGCTTCACCGGCCCACGCCAGCACCGCATCCTGCCCGGCATCGGCCACAACCTGCCGCAGGAGGCACCGCGCGCCTTTGCCGATGCGGTGCTCGAACTGGTCCGCCGCTGACCTTTTTCAAATCAAGCGAACCCCACCATGGCCCTCGAACGACTCGAACTGCTCAGCGAACACGGCTGCTTCGGCGGCGTGCAGCGCTTCTACAAACACTTCTCGGTCAACCAGATCGGCCTGCCCATGCGCTTCGCGCTCTTCCTGCCACCGCAGGCGCAGGCCGGGCAGAAAGTGCCGCTGCTCACCTACCTGGCCGGTCTGACCTGCACCGAAGAGACGGCGACCATGAAAGCCGGTGCGCAGCGCCTGGCCGCACAGCTGGGCCTGGCCCTGCTGTTCCCCGACACCAGCCCGCGCAACAGCGGCATCGACGGCGAAGACCACCACTGGGACTTCGGTGTGGGCGCCGGTTTCTACCTCGACGCCACCGAACACCCCTGGGCCGGCCACTGGCAGATGGAAAGCTACCTGCTGCAGGACCTGATCCCTGGCGTGGTGGCCGAATTCGGCCTCGACGGCGACCGTCTGGGCCTCACCGGCCATTCCATGGGCGGCCACGGCGCGCTCACGCTGGCGCTGCGCCACCCCGGCGTGTTCCGTAGCCTCTCGGCCTTTGCGCCCATCTGCGCGCCGACGAAGTGCCCCTGGGGTCACAAAGCCTTTCTGGGTTACCTGGGGCAGGACGAATCGACGTGGGCCGCGCACGACGCCAGCCTGCTCATGGCCGCGCAGACCACCGCACCGTACCCCGGCGGCATCCTCATCGACCAGGGCCTGGCCGACAAATTCCTGGCCGAACAGCTGTACCCCGAAGCCTTTGAGGCCGCCTGTGCCCAGGCCGGTCAGCCGCTCACGCTGCGCCGCCATGCGGGCTACGACCACGGCTACTACTTCATCAGCAGCTTCATCGACGACCACCTGCGCCACCACGCGCAGGCCCTCGGCCTGGCCTGACCCCGCACCTGCCGGTGCCTTCGCGGACTGCCGATAATCCGGCGTCCGCTTTCTCCACCACCCCATGCGCCCCCGCCAATACGACCTCATCGCCTTCGACTGGGACGGCACCCTGTTCGACTCCACCGCCATCATCGTGCGCTGCATCCAGGCCGCGGTGGCCGACGTGGGCGGCACCGTGCCCACCGACAAGGCCGCCAGCTACGTCATCGGCCTGGGGCTGATGCAGGCCCTGGCCCACGCCGCCCCCGACGTGCCGCCCGCCAAATACCCCCTGCTGGGCGAACGCTACAAGCACCACTACATCGCGCACCAGAACGACATCACCCTGTTCGACGGCGTGCTCCCGCTGCTGGCCGACCTCAAGGCCCGCCACCACTGGCTCACCGTGGCCACCGGCAAGAGCCGCCGCGGGCTCGACGAAGCCCTGCACAGCGTGCAGCTCAAAGGCGTGTTCGACGGCTCCCGCACCGCCGACGAAACCGCCGGCAAGCCCAACCCGCTCATGCTGCGCGAACTCATGCGCGAATTCGGCGTGGACCCCGAACGCACCCTCATGATCGGCGACACCACGCACGACCTGCAGATGGCCCGTTACGCCGGCTGCGCCAGCGTGGGCGTGAGCTACGGCGCCCACGAACCCGACGCCTTCCACGAACAGCAACCCCTGCACATCGCCCATTCGGTGCGCGACCTGCACGACTGGCTGCTGCAGAACGCCTGAACCCACCTCCGCGACGCACCATGGACGCCCAGCCCGACGATCCGCTCATCCCCCTGTGCAACAGCGCCGACCTGGCCGAAGGCGGCATGGCCGTCGGCTTCGACGTCGTCTACGCCGGTGAAACCGTGCGCGCCTTTGCCATCCGCTACGAAGGCCGGCCCCACGCCTACCTCAACCGCTGCACCCACGTCGCCATGGAAATGGACTGGAAGCCCGACCACTTCTTCGACGACAGCGGGCGCTGGCTGCTCTGCGCCACCCACGGCGCCCACTACGAGCCCGACACCGGCGCCTGCATGGGCGGCCCCTGCAAAGGCGGGCTGGTCAAAATCGACCTCGTCGAACACGACGGCGTCGTGCACTGGCAGTCACAATACCGCCTCAAACCCGTGACCTTCTGAGCGCCCGCAGCGCTCCCCCACCATGTCCGAAGACTTCAACATCCAGCCCGGCGGCAGCCAGCAGCCCAACGCCGGCTGGGAACGCGCCACCATCGAAAAACTGCTGTTCGCCCAGCTCAAGGAACAGCAGGCCGCACGCCGCTGGAAGCTGTTTTTCCGCCTGCTCTGGCTGGCCGCCGTGGGCGCCATCGTCTGGGCCATGTGGAACGCCGACCGCCTGGAAGGCACCGTCAGCACCCCCCACACCGCCCTCATTGAAATCAAGGGTGAAATCGCCGACGGCGCCGATGCCAGCGCCGAAAAAGTGGTCGCATCCCTGCACAGTGCCATGAAGGACAGCGGCGCCCAGGCCGTCGTCCTGCTCATCAACTCGCCCGGCGGCAGCCCCGTGCAGGCCGGCATCATCAACGACGAAATCACCCGCCTCAAGGCCGTCCACAACAAGAAGGTGTACGCCGTGGTGGAAGAAACCTGCGCCTCGGCCGCCTACTACATTGCCGCCGCTGCCGACGAAATCTACGTCGACAAGGCCAGTCTGGTCGGCAGCATCGGCGTGCTCATGGACGGCTTCGGCTTCACCGGCCTGATGGACAAACTCGGCGTCGAACGGCGCCTCATGACCGCAGGCGAAAACAAGGCCATGCTCGACCCCTTCAGCCCGCAGGACGAAGCGCAGAAGGCCTACATCCAGAACATGCTCGGCCAGATCCATAGCCAGTTCATCGCCGTGGTCAAAAAGGGTCGTGGCGACCGCCTGAAGGAAACCCCGGACACCTTCAGCGGCCTGGTCTGGAGCGGCCAGGAAGCCGTGGCCCTGGGCCTGGCCGACGGCCTGGGCAACCTCGACCACGTGGCCCGCGAAGTGGTCAAGGCCGAAGACATCGTGGACTACACCCAGCGCGAAAACGTCGGCATGCGCCTGGCCCGCCAGTTCGGCGTGAGCATCGGGCAAGGGTTCTACAAGGCCGCGGCCGGGGCGGGTGTGCAGCTGCGCTAGCCGCTGGCGGGCCAAGCGGCTGCTGGCCCGCAGCGCCCGAACGACGCGGCCTCTGGGCAGAATGCCGCCAAAGCCCAATATCGGCAGGTGTTGAAAGTCGTCATCTGCGCGGCTGTTTTGCGTTTGGGTGGCTCTCTTGTCGACATCTTCGTCTCGACCCACCGCATCCAGTTTGTCGTGGTGCTGTCGAGCCCCGATACGCTGTAGCCCAAGACTTTGTTCTAACGGGTGGATTCGAACTCAGGCGCTTCGAGCGACTATCCGGTTTCAGGCGATATGACTTGCGGCTGGACAAATCAAGAAGGAGTCGCGCTTCTTGCGTTTGATCAAAAGAATTCTGCGTGGCAATGAAATTCTTTCGAGTCGTCCATGTTCGGATTTGATCAATCTGAATCCGCACTCTTCGAACAGCTCAATCCACTCGTCATGTGCGCGAAACCTTACGCCGGTGCCAAACGTGTTGGCTTTTAAGGAAGGTGCGAATTTGCTGACAAAACGTCCGATTGCGGATAGGAGGGGGCTGCGAGTTACTTCATAAATCATGCGTCCGCTGAATCCTTTTATATAGGAATCGTAGATGTATTCGTTGATGAAGATGGTCTTTGCCTGCTCCCTCCATGCGATCAACGCCTGTTTTTGGAGCGCTCTGGTTTCCCCTTCGGTGGGACCCACAAGGTGGTGCAGAATCAGATTGAAACATACAACATCTTCATCGCCATGAATCTGAGGCTTCAGCGCATCTCCCACCTCGGCCTGCAGATGATCTCCGTAGTCCTTTTTGCAGTTTTCGATGGATTGCCGATCACTGTCGATGACCCTCGTCTGCAGTCCGGTTTTCTCGGCCAGTTGGCGAGCAAAATGACCGCATCCTCCTCCGACATCAACCGCCACCTGAATCTTTGAAAGTAGATCGCTTCCGACAAGTTTTTGGAAGTGAACTATTTGATCGTTGGCGAGCCTATCTGAATAGAACGCCTCTATCTGGTGTTGTGCCAGCTTGACTTGCTTGGAGTCATTTTCACGGGTATTCATTGACGTTACTGGGAGATAGGTGGTGGATCTTCGGAGTGCTACGACGAGCTGTTCAGCGCAGCTCTTGGTAGACATCCAGCGTTTTTCTGATGACGAGCTTTTCGTCAAAATGTGAAAGGGCTTTGGCCCGTGCTGCGGCAGCAAGCCGCTTTCGGAGCGCTTGATCGTTGTAGAGGGACAGGACCGCGTTGGCGATGGCCTTTGAATCTCTTGGAGGAACCAGCAATCCGTCAATACCGTCTGCAACCACTTCCCTGCAACCCGGGACGTCAGTGGTCACAAGCGCTACACCGGAAGCGCCTGCTTCAATAAGTCCTTTGGGTAAGCCTTCCCGATAGCTGGGTAACACCACTACATCTACCCTCCGAAAAAGTGGTGGCATGTCGTCCACATGTCCTAGCCATTCAATGGCTCCACTCTTTACCCAAGCATGTACCGTCTCCAATGGCACAGACGCGGGGTTTCCTTCATCAGGGTCGCCGGCCAGCAGGAATTGGATGTCCGGCCGTTGCTCACGAAGGGTCCTTGCCGCTTCGACATATTCTTTTATGCCTTTGTCCCAAAGCAGGCGGGCCGGTAGCAGCACCTTGAACGTGCCGTCATTTCTCTGCTCGGTGGCCGGTGAGAACCGATCACAGTCGGCGCCGGATCCTTGAATCAACCTGATGCGTTGTGGCTCGATGATTGAAGTGGCATTGAACAACGCGACATCATCCGGATTTTGGAGAATCAGTCGTGCGTCCTTTCCACCAAGCGCAAAGCGAAACAATGCCTTGACCAATGGCTTGAGAATCCGAGCTTTGAGTTCCGTGCTGGTGAATACATAACCCATGCCCGCTACGGCATTCACCCGGCCTGTCCTGGCCTTTTTGTTGCTCCATTGGCTCAGGCGTGCTGCCAGCGAACCGTAGACGACACATTTGATGGTGAAATTGTGAATCAGATCCACCCGTTCACGGATCAACAGGTTTCGCAACCAGTTCAGCAGTATCAATTCCCGCAAGGGGTTGAGGCTTCTCCGGTCCATTGGGACAGGTTCCCAACGCAGTCCAAGTGCACGCAGCTTCTCGGCGTATTGCCCAGGAGGCGAAAGCAGGAGCACATCGTGTCCGGACGCCACCAAGGCCATCGCCATTGATCTTCTGAAGTTGTACAGATACCAGTCTGTATTTGCGAACAGGACAATCTTCAGTTTCTGCCGAGGTTCAGTAGTCGATTCTCGCTCCGCCAAGCGAGGCGGTTCTGTCTGCATGCTCATGTGTTGGCTCGTCATGGCATTGTTTGCTCAGTGCGGTTGCGTTCTCGGTGCACATTGCCAAGCTGGCTTCTTCGCTCCGCTTCGATTTGCATCGCCAGCGCAACACGTGCCCTGTATTCAGGGACCTGGTCCAGTTCACCGTCATTGGCACACGAAGCAGCAATGCGTTCAGAAAACGCTTGAAAACTCATGATGTGCCGTGCCGGAACACCACCCACGATGTTGTTGTCGGGTACGTCCCGTGTGACGACGGAACCTGCAGCCACCACCACATTTGAGCCAATGGTCACGCCGGGCAGGATGACTGAATTCACGCCAACGAAGACATTGTTTCCAATCTTCACGGGCGCGTACCGTTGATAGCGTCTCCCCTGCTCATCGCGGACCAGACCCGTACTTCCATCATGCGTGATGATCTTGACACCGGAAGTGATGGTGACCGAGTCGCCCATGGAGATCAGGAACGGCTCACTGCCAAACGAGTGGATGTAGATGCGGCAGTTGTTCCCCACCGTGACACCTTTGCGCCGTGCGGCATACACGCCACCCTTGACAAAGAAAAACACAAGGTCCGCTGTTGCCCTGACGACCTTTTTCAAGGTTCCGAACATGCTCTGATTCCTTTACTTTTCGGTTGGGCGTTGTTTCAGGAACTTAAGTTCCAGCACAACGAAGAAGCACCAACCCGCCAGCCCCAAACCGCTGAACATTGCGATGGCCTCAATGGTTCGCCCATGACTGAGCAAGGGAATGGCCAATGCGTACCTGGCAAGCACAATACCGATCTCCCAGATCAGGATTCGGCGCTGGTTGCCCTGCCCTTGAAGCAGACACAGCGCAGGAATCTTGACCAGGTCGCCCAGAATGCCAATCGCCATCCAGCCGGCAATGGTGCCAGCCATTTTCCAGTTGGCCCCCATCAAGAGTTCGAACAATCTGTCGCCCAGCAGGAAGAGCACCAGCAGAGGGGCGCCGCCCAGCAGCAGCAATCGGATGGAGTCCTTGAGGACCAGCGCTCGCGCATCCTGCAATGAGGCGTGGCGAAGTTTGGGAAGCGTGGCCTGCCTGTACGCGCCGTTGAACAAAGACAGCGGCGCCACCAGCAGTCTGTATGCCACCCAGTACTGGCCGGCGACCGCTGTGCCGTCGAAACGCAGCAGCAACAGCGGCAATGCATTCCACGATACGGCCGCCACCCATCCTTGTGGCACGCCGAAAAGCGGGTACGTCTTGAAACGGCGAGCCGCGACCTGCATGCGTTTGAAAGATGGCCACAGCCAAGGCCTCGTTGCATGTGCGGCCACATCCCGCAGGGCGAGCACCATGGCCAACAGCGTGCCTGCAATCGTGCCCAGCAGCAGACCAGATGATCCAACCGGCGATAGGGCAAGCTGCGCTGCGGAAGTGGAGACGCTGCGTGCAACCGAGTTCCTTGCACTGACATTGAACCGCTGATAGCGACTGCGCCAATACGCAAAGACATCCAGCATCGCTGTGGCCAGACTCAGTGAAGCAGCCAGCAGCAGCAGTAGCCAGAGGGGCATCCCATCTGGCGTGTCACCAAAAACAAACCAGAGAAGTCCGGTCACCGGCAGACACAGCAGGACACTGCAAAACAAGGCCAGCTGCAGCAGTGCACCGGCCATCGACTCCCCGTTCACGACCGGTATGGCCATGTGATAGCGACCGTGAATTACTACAGATGTGAGGGAAACAAGGGCTAGTACAGAGCCGAGTTGACCAAAATCTTGAGGTGAGTAGATTCGTCCGAGTATTGGTAATACGGCGACAGTTAATAATTGTGCAAGCACATTGCTTGACAGTAACTTAATTAGTCCGCCCCTCTTGTTCATTGCTTGTTGTGATTCTTTTCGAGTTTTGGTGCTTGGCTTTTTTGAATGATTAGTGCAATTAAAAAGACAACAAGGGCGGCTATTACTGCTCTTTTGCCCAAAAGAAATCCTGACAGAAACTCATTGCGTTGAACATAGAAGGTGAGTTGAATTATCATAATGATCAACCCAGAAATCAATGCTGCGCTTCTTGTGGCGGTGGAGAGTTTTTCAATTGCGGAGCACAACGCCAAGGATGAAATGATGAAAATTGGAATGCCGGCGATTCCAAAATTTGCAATGAATTCTGCCCAGATATTTGCTGCAATTCCGCCTGAAAAATCGGAAAAAAAGGCACTCTGAAACTGATTATTGAAAGTGCAGTCTTTCAGATCAATGAGGGAATCTGTGAATGGAATTATGGTAAACGGGGTGAACCACAGGTTGCTGCAGCGAAGCTGAAAGTCGATATTCACTACTTGATCCAAAATGGAGTAGGTAATGAATTGTTCGGACCCAATGGCAAGTGATATCAATATGTTCTCGGGGGAAATCCGGTAGAGGATAAGTTCGAGATTGCCATCCTTTATGGCGGAATAAATTGGCTTGTAAAGCATCAAGGAGAGGAGAATTACTATCATCATAAAAAAATGGGATTTTTTTATGGATAGTACGGACTTGCTTCTGAAGCTCAGGTAGATTAGTCCGGCAATAGAAATTGCCAGATAGGATCTGTGTCCAATATAGACTGCTAGCAAAAGTCCGAGCGTACTCGTCAGCATTAATGGCTTGTGTTTTTTCCAGTTGGTGAGTTGGCAAAATAAGAACCCAACCATGCATGAATTGTAGAATAGGAAGTGTAGCCTGTCAGTTGCCGCCAAAACTTCAGATTTTGTTGGTGAGAAGAGCGCGGGGGTTCTCAGTGTGTACAGCATCAGCAGGATAACAACTGCCAACAATATACGGGACTCGATTTGCTCTCTCTCAAATGTCTTGTATCGAATTTCATGTCGCGGCCATGCGAATGCGACAATGGCTAGCGTTGTCAGTATAAGTGCAGAGATTGTGATGGTTTCCCTGGAAAATACTGTGGAAATGCTGGCGCCGCTGCTCCAGGTCATTTCAAATCCGCCGAAAAGTGCGGGTGTGAAATACAATGCTGTTGAAATTAGCAACAGAAACGCAGGGGTCAGGTAAAACCTGCTTTTCCTTTTTGGGGGCTTTGTAGGCTCTTGTTGTATCTTCATTGGGTAATCCTTCTGATGAATTCAGTAGGATCCCGTTCTTTTAGGTGTCTTTCGACCTCTGTCTTGTCGGGTGAGTTGATTGTTTGATCGAGAATTTTTTGTGCTAGATCCGACGAGGTTTTCTTCTTTGTAATTGCAGTGTTGGGGATCTCTGTCAGATCGCCTGCGCAGTCAGTTGTAACGACAAAAGCGACCCCTGCGGCAAGCATTTCAAGAATGACATTGGGGAAGCCTTCGACATCAGAAGTCATGAGACCGGCTTGGCAGTGCTGCATCAGGGCAGCCGGAGCGGGGTGATATCCAACCAGCGTCAGGTGCGCTGCAATCCCCAGTTTTTCTGCATGGCTGGCAATTTGATCCCGCATGGGGCCATCACCGATCATGACCAAATGGGCATCGGTTTTTCCGGCCTTGTGCAGTTCTTCCAGTGTTTCGACGGCCCGGAGGGGCGATTTCACCGACGACAGGCGCCCGCACCACACGATCTTGAAGGCGGTTTTGGGCACATGGTCCAGTTGCGGCGCTGGCAGCAGGCGGGCATTGGCGATGGCTGGTAAGTCGATCGGATTCGCCAGGGTGGTGGTGATCGGATCGAACCGATGTTGTGTGTGATGTGCCAACGACGCAGCCATGCGCTGTGTCTGGCACACGATGAGGTCCTGAGCTCCGTAGAAGCGGTAGAGGCTGCGGATGACGCTCCCTCGCCAGCCCATCTTTCTCTCAAAGATGAGGGTGGACTCGCGGGTGACCAGGCGCCGGGTTCGCAGCAAACCAAGTCCGCGCGCGAGCGACGCGAATGCGTTCAGATGGGTGTGAGACGAGAAGACCAGCTCAAAGTGTTCCGAGGCGAGCAGGCGCAGCAGTTTTGGAACACCCAGAAACTCTTTGCGCGCGCTTGTGTGGATCACTCGCGCACGCGGATGCGTTGTCAGCGCATCCAGCGTACCTTGTGGCGGTCGGGCCAGTACGAAGCAGGTCACTTCATCGAAGCGGTCAGACTTCAGGGCGGCTTCGGCCAGCATGCGCGTCACTCGCTCTGCGCCCCCCATCTGATCCGTCGGAAACAGAAACAGCGCGCGGCGGACGGGTGCGGAGTTCATGTCGTGGTCATGGCGGTGCCACCGTGCGTGCGACGGCATGCACCAACCAGTGCCTCAGGTTGGCGCACCATTGATCAGACGGACATACCAAGGCATGGCATCGCGGATGCCGTCGCCCAAGCGGTGGGAGTGCGCATAGCCCAGCAGCGACTGGGCCTTGTCGGTGGCGGCCTGGCTGTGGCGCACATCACCGGCCCGGAAATCCCGATGGGTCGGCTGGACATCGGGTGAGACCCCATCGGCCAGCAGGTTCTCGCGCAACAGCCCGAACAGCGTGTTGAGCGTGGTGCGGTCACCCACGGCCACGTTGTAGATCTGGTTCTTTGCCTCGGGGTTTGTGGTGGTGGCCGCGAGGATGTTGGCCTGCACCGCATTGGCCACATAGCAGAAGTCCCGGCTGGTCTCCCCGTCGCCGTTGATGTACACGGTCTCGCCCTTGAGCAGGGCGGCGGTCCACTTTGGGATCACGGCTGCGTAGGCGCCGTCCGGGTCCTGGCGGCGGCCGAACACGTTGAAGTAGCGCAGACCGATGGTCTGGAAGCCGTAGCTGCGCGCAAACACGTCTGCGTACAACTCGTTGACGTATTTGGTCACCGCATAGGGTGAGAGTGGTTTGCCGATGCGGTCTTCCACTTTGGGTAGGCCCGGATGGTCGCCATAGGTGGAGCTCGACGCGGCATAGGTGAAGCTATCCACCTGGGCGTCTCGTGCGGCCACCAGCATGTTCAGGAAGCCGTCGATGTTGACGCTGTTGGTGGTGATGGGATCGTTGATGGAGCGCGGTACCGAGCCCAGCGCCGCCTGGTGCAGCACGTGGTTCACGCCGGCGCAGGCCCGCTGGCAGGTCTCCAGCTGTCGGATGTCACCTTCAATGAACCGGAAGCGACGCCATTGCTCCGGACTCACCAGTGACTGCACTTCGTCCAGATTGCGCTGGTAGCCCGTGGCGAAGTTGTCCAGGCCCACCACGGTCTGGTCCAGCTTCAACAGCTTTTCCAGCAGGTTGCTGCCAATGAAGCCGGCCACACCGGTGACCAGCCAGGTTTTCGGGGATTGCTGCAGCTGCGTGCAGATGTTCTCGTAGGCAGTGCTCATGGGAATCACAGACGCAGGTCGCTGTCTTGGGCGGGCAGGATGTATTTGAGATCAAACAGAACATGCTGCGCCTTGCCCAGGGCGCGGATGGCGTTGGTGCCCATGGCCTTGAACTCCTGATGTGCCACAGCCACGATGATCGCGTCGTAGGCACCGGCTTCGGGTTGCTGCACCGGGTTGATACCGTACTCGTGCTGCGCCTCCTCGGCGCTGACCCAGGGGTCGTACACGTCGGCCTGCACGTCGTACTCGCCCAGCTCGCGCACGATGTCCACCACACGGGTGTTGCGCAGGTCGGGGCAGTTCTCCTTGAAGGTCAGGCCCATCACCAGCACGCGCGCGCCCTGCACATGAATGCGCCGCTGCGTCATGGCCTTGACGAGCTGGGTCACCACGTAGGCGCCCATGCTGTCGTTCAGGCGCCGGCCCGCCAGGATGATCTCGGGGTGGTAGCCGATGGATTGGGCCTTGTGTGTCAGGTAGTAGGGGTCCACGCCGATGCAGTGACCGCCCACCAGTCCGGGCCGGAAGGGCAGGAAGTTCCACTTGGTGCCGGCGGCCTGCAGCACGGCCTCGGTATCGATGCCCATGCGGTTGAAGATCAGCGCCAGCTCGTTGATCAGCGCGATGTTCACGTCACGCTGGGTGTTCTCGATCACCTTGGCTGCTTCGGCCACGCGGATGCTGGGGGCCTTGTGGGTGCCGGCCGTGATGATCTCGCGGTAGATGGCGTCCACCAGGTCGGCCACCTCGGGGGTGGAACCGCTGGTGACCTTCTTGATGGTGGTGACGCGGTGTTCCTTGTCGCCGGGGTTGATGCGCTCGGGGCTGTAGCCGGCAAAGAAGTCCACGTTGAACTTCAGGCCTGAGTGTTTTTCCAGCACAGGCACACAGTCTTCCTCGGTGGCGCCGGGGTAGACGGTGGACTCGTAGACCACCACATCGCCACGTTTGAGCGCCTTACCGATGGTCTCGCTGGCCTTGATCAGCGGGGTCAGGTCCGGCTGTTTGTGTTCATCAATGGGGGTGGGGACGGTGACCACAAAGAAGTTGCAGTCCTTGAGTGCCGCGGGGTCTGCGCTGAAGCGCAACTGGGTGGCTTGCTGGAGTTCTTCGGGGCTGACTTCCAGTGTGTGATCACGACCGCCTTGCAGTTCTGCAATGCGGGCCTGGTTGATGTCAAAACCCAGCACAGGGCGCTTTTTTCCGAATTCGACCGCCAGCGGCAAGCCCACGTAACCAAGGCCAATGATCGCGATACGAGGGTCATTCAGTTTGCCGAGCATGTGTTGTTCCGTTTCCTTACCGTATGTGAGTGAGATGTGAATCAGACTGCTTTAGGTACCGTTGGGGCCGTCTCGCCGATTGGGCTGAGATGCCTCCAGCGGTACATGGTTGCTGTCGGGGATGAAGTGTTCGATTTGACGTGCTGCCAGCAGTTGGTAGAACAGGTGGTAGACCCCCACACAGAAAGCAAACGCCGTGGCCAGCACCAGGCGGGATTCGCCTTCCAGCCAGACGGCCAGTGCGGCCGGCAGGGCGGCATACAGCCACATGATGGGTGACACCGCGGCATTGCGCAGACGCTGCGGCCAGTGGGGAACGGTGCGCAGAATCACCTGCGTCTTGACCAGGCTGTGCAGGTGCAGCTTGTCGGGCTCGCCGGCGGGCATCTTGTTGCGCCAGCGGCGCCACATGCTGTAGAGCACCTCAATGACCGGGTAGCCGCAGGCCAGCAGGGCCGCCCAGGGCGAGACGGCCGGGTTGCGCATGAGCAGCAGCACGGCCAGCCAGGCCAGTGCAAAACCCACCAGGTAGGCCCCGCCGTCCCCCAGAAAAATCTTGCCCAGCGGAAAGTTCATCAACCAGAAGCCCAGCACCGCCACGCCCACCAGCATGCAGGTCTGGGCCAGGGCCACATCGCCCTGTACCGTGGCCATGGCCCCCAGCGAAGTGAGGGCGATCAGCGCCGTGCCGCTGGACAGGCCATTGAAGCCGTCCACGATGTTGATGGCGTTGGCCACACCGGCCACGGCAAAGGCCGTGAAGGCGATGGCCAGTGGCGTCCAGGTGAGCAGAACATTCAGTGGCGGGATGCCCACCCGGTTGAGCGCAATGTCGGTGATCCACCAGGCCAGGAAGCCGCTGATCATGGTGGCCACGAGCCGGGCGGTGACCCCCACCTTCTTGGTGATGTCCTCCAGCAGACCGGCGGCAAAGGCCGGTATGCCGGCCAGCAGCAGGGGGCCGAGCAGGTCTTGAGCGGCGGCGGGCGCCAACCACCAGCTGGCCACCAGGCCCGCCACAATGCCCACCCCGCCGATGCGTGGCGTGGGGCGGGTGTGGAACTTCTGCACGCCGTGGGTGTGGTCCAGGCTGAAGCGGCCGTGCCAGCGCTGGGTCAGCACCAGCAGCAGGCCCACGCCAAAGGAAACGGCCAGGCCGAGGAGCAGGGCATGGTGGGTGTCGGCCGTCATTTCGCGGGAGAGGGTGCTTGGCGTCCCAGGGCACGGGCCCAGGCGGTGCGCAGGCTCTGCAGTTTGGCTGCTGATTCGACATCCTGTGCGGCGTTACGCATCGCCTGACGCACAAAAACGAAAAGCAGTAGCAAAAGGCCGGTACCAAGGGTAACCAACACTGCGATGATCCCTTTCCTTGGCTTGCTCTTTCTTTCCGGAGGTAGTGCCAGGTCGACGACTTGGATGACAGCACCTTCGCGGCTTTCATCGACCCGGGCCAGTTCGTACTGCTTGGCAAACAGCTCGAACAGGGTTTCGTGGTACTTGAAGTCGCGGAACTTGGCCACGTAGTCGGCTTCGTCGGCGTTGCCGCTCCGCGGCTGGCTGCTTTCGGCCTTGCGCAACTGGGCGCGCAGGGCGCTGAGCTGTGTCAGCGCCTGCTGGAAGTCGGGCGCGTTCTCCGTCAGATAGCTGCGCATGGTGGCCACCTTCACTTCCTGCGCAGTGATGCTGGCCTGCAGGTTGGCCAGGCCGGTCACCGCCGCTTCCGGGTTGGCCTTGAGGGCGCTGACGTTGACACCGCTGGCCTGCAAGGCCTGTTCGGCCTGGGTGAGCTTGTCCTTGGCTTCGGCCAGCTGCTTTTCAAAGAACACCCGGCGCTGCTGCGCCTCGGTCACGGCCAGGCGGCCCAGCAGCCCGGTCAGTTCCTGTACGTGGGCATTGGCCAGTTCGGCGGCAAAAGCCGGGTCGTGGTCGTCCACGCTCACGGTGATCAGGCCGTCTTTGCCTGCATTGATATTGGAGTTGCCTGTGAGTGCGGTGCGTGCGTCCTCCAGAAACTCCGACTCATAGCGTTCCATGAGATTGAAGCGCTTGATGAGCGTGTCCTGCAGGCTGCGGCTTTGCAGGAAGGCCACGTACTGGTCGTTGGGGTTCTTCACGCCGCTGGCCGCACCGGCCAGCCCACCCAGCGCGCCCAGGCTTTGCAGCATGGCGGCGGCTGCACTTTGCTGCTGCTGAGGCGGCAGAAATTTGGTGGTGGCGGTGAAGGTGGGGGTGACCAGGAAGCTGATGCCCAGGGCCAGCAGGCCCACGGCCAGCGGGCCCAGCACCAGCAGGCGCAGGTTGTCCACCACGGTGTGCAGCAGGTCCAGCAGGTTGATTTCGTCGTCGGCTTCGGTGCCCGCCGGTGGGGGTGTGTGGTGCTCGGTCATGCGATGGGGCAGGGGGTCAGAGCGACCGGATGGTCTTGAGGGCGGCCACACCCAGGCCGAAGTTGCTGAAGATCTGCGTCCAGTCCTTGAGTGCGCGGGTGACAAAGTTGTAGCGGCTCTCGCGGTCGATCTGGGCCGGCACCACCAGGGTGTCGCCCGGCATCACCTCCATGGACTCGAAGCTGCGACCGAACAGGCCGCCGCGGTCACGCCGGGCGACGATGGTGCCGTCGGCCCGCAGCACAAAGGCGTGGTCGGGTTCGGCGTCTTCGGTCAGGCCGGCGCTCTTCATGATGTCGGCCACGGTCTTGCCGGGCTTGTAGATGAACACGTTTTCGTTGTTGACCGAGCCGAAGGCGGCCACGTAGCCGGGCACGGACGGCACGACGATCCGGTCCCCGTCTTCCAGCGGCAGGGCGGGCAGGGCGGCAAGTGCCTGGCCCTTGGTGTCCAGTTCCAGCGCCATGCGGCCGTTGCTGCGCATGGTCTTGAGCCGGGCAATCTGCGACTGCATCTGGGCGCGCTGCTGTTGCAGCAGCAACTGGCCCTGCTCGGCGCTGGCGCTGCCCAGGTTGGCGACCACGTTGCTGGCCTGGGCCTGGGCCTGGGCTTCGAGCCGGCGGATCAGCACGTCGAGGTTTTCCTGCTGGCGGCGGCGTACCGAGTCGCGCGTGAGTTCGGTGCCGAACAGGTAGGCGTTGGGCGTGAGGCCACCGATGCGCTGCAGCAGCTGGGGCAGGGTTTCGCCGGGCAGGGCGGGGTAAACGCCGGGGGCGGCCACTTCACCTTCGACGCGCACCAGGCGGGTCTGGCGGCTTTGCGGCAGGCGCATGTCGCTGTCGCTGAAGATGGTGACGATGTCGCCCGGTTGCAGGGGCAGGTTCTGCGAGGCGTCGCGCTGCAGCACCAGCTTGCCCAGGTGGAAGGGGATGAGGTCGTTGGCCAGGGTTTCGCGGTTCAGGCGCTCGATGACGGCGTAGTCCCAGTTGATCTGGTCGGCCAGGTTGCGGGCGCGATTGGCCACGCCACCGCCGGCGCCCTGGGTGTTGGTGCTTTGCACCAGCAGGTTCTTGCGCTTGTAGTAGTCGGGGGTGATGAGGGCGTCGCGCTCGGGGATGAGGTCCAGCAGCTTCATGCCGGCAAACCAGCCGTAACGCAGCGGCGCGGCCACCGTACCCTGCAGCGTGACGGCGTTGCCGAAGGCCGGGCTGATGCCCAGAACGGTGAGCACGTCCCCGTCGCGCAGGGCGGTGCGCTGGCCGGTGGTGTCGAGCGCCACGTCCTGCACGCGGCGCGGTGGGGTCTGGCTGGGGTCGATGCGTTCGAGCAGGGCCTTGCCGGTGTTGGCCAGCGCCGGCACGCCGCCGCTGAGGGACAGCACGTCGCCGATGGTCTCGGCGCCGGGCTTGAGTTCGTAGATGGCGGCGGTGTCGAGCGCGCCCGTGACAGCCACGCGCGGGCCGGCCGGCGGGATGACGATCACGTCGCCGGCTTGCAGCGGCAGGTCTTTGGACTTGTCGCCGCGGGCGATGAATTCGTACAGGTCCAGCGTGCTGACCACGCGGCCGCCGCGCTTGAGCTGGATGTTGCGCATGGAGCCGGTGGCGCTGGGGCCGCCGCTGGCGAACACGGCATTCACCAGCGTGCTGAGGCTGGAGACCTTGAGCGTGCCGGGGCGCAGGGCCTGGCCGACCACATAGATCTGGATGCTGCGCAGGCGACCCAGGTTGGCGCTGAGGTTGAAGTTGGTGAAGACGCGGCCGAGCTGGTTCTGCAGCACGCCTTCGAGGTTGCGCACGCTCACGCCCGACAGGGTGATGGTGCCGACCTTGGGCAGGGCGATCTGGCCGTTGCGGTTGATGGTGAAGGCGCCGGCGAATTCCACGGCACCCCAGACCTGGAGATTGATCTCGTCGCCGGGGCCGAGCACGTAGTCGGCCGGGGCGGGCTGGGCGGTGTCGGTCGCGTAGGCGCGGGCGTTGCCAAACAGTTCGCTGCCGTACATGGGCAGCAGCTGGCCGGTGGCTTCCTGCACGAAGCGCTGGAACTGGCTGGGCGCCGTGGCGCGGCGGGCGGCGCGCACGCGCAGGGCATCGGGGCTGTCGCCGTCGGCAGCGTCGGCCGCTTCGGCACCCTGGGCGTCGGCGCCGGCCGCTGCGGCGGCCGCGTCGGCGGCCGCAGCGGGGGCGTTGAGCTGAAGCGTGGTGGGCGCCGCCGTGATGGCCGGCGCAGCGGTGACGGCGCCCGGGGTGGCGTCCTGCGCCTGGGCCGTGATCAGCCAGAAGGCGGTGGAAAGAAGGAGGAGAAGTCGCATATCTGGGTGGGGTGGGCGGCTGCGGAGGTTCAGGCGCAGGGCGCGCTCAGATGGCGGAAAGGGCGGGACCGTGGCGCGGTGCGCTGGGGTGCCGGGGCACCTGGGAACGGTCGTGACAGCCCGGCATTGTAATAAGTGGGCACTACTGCACGCTTTTTGGGAATCAGCGCCCAAAAAGGAAAACCGCAGGGTCGGCCAGCGGCAAGTCGTCGGCCAGCGGGCGGCGTTTCCAGTCGGCCACCGGGGCGCTGCGCACCTGCTGGCCCGGCAGGCCCAGTCCACAGCAAACCGCCAGCCGCGTGCCGGGTTGCAGACTTTGTAGCAGCGCCTGCAGCAGTGCCGGGTTGCGGTAGGGGGTTTCGATCAGGATCTGGGTCTGGCCGGTTTTGTGCGCCAGGGCGTCGAGCTCCCGCAGGCGCTTGCCGCGTTCGGCCGCGTCCTGCGGCACGTAGCCGACGAAAGCGAAGTGCTGGCCGTTCAGACCGCTGGCGGCCAGGGCCAGCATCAGCGATACCGGGCCGACCAACGGTCGTACCGGCAGGCCGAGCGCGTGGGCGGCGCGCACCACCGAGCTGCCGGGGTCGGCAATGGCGGGCATGCCGGCTTCGCTGACCAGGCCGATGTCCTGCCCGGCCAGGGCCGGGGCGAGCAGGGTGCGCACCGCGCTCTCGTCGCCACCGGGCTGGTGGTCGCCCTTCTTGTGCACCTGGCGCGGCAGTTCGCTGATCTGCTGCGCCTGCAGCGGCGCAGCCAACGGGTGCAGGGCATCGACCCGCTTGAGGAAGGCGCGCGTGCTCTTGGCGTTTTCGGTGATCCAGCAACCCAGGCGGGCGGCGGTGCGGATGGTCTCGTCGGGCAGGAACAGGCCCAGCGGCAGCGCGGCGGCGCCGTCGGGCAGGGCGCAGCCGAAGTCCAGCGGCGTGGGCACCAGGTAAAGGCTGCCGGGGGCCGGGCGCGGGGCGTTCACAGCACAGGCACGCCGGCGGCGCGGATCATGCGGCAGGTGCGGATGAGCGGCAGCCCGACCAGCGCGGTCGGATCGTCGTTGTCGATGCGATCGAGCAGGGCGATGCCCAGGCCTTCGCTCTTGGCGCTGCCGGCGCAGTCGTAAGGTTGTTCGGTGCGCAGGTAGTGCTCGATTTCAGCGTCGCCCAGGGAGCGGAACACCACGCGCACAGGGGCCAGGTCAATCTGCTCGAAGCCGGTGGCCCGACAGACCACGGCCAGCGCGGTCTGGAAGATCACGGTCTGCCCGCTCATCTGACGCAGCTGGGCGACGGCGCGTTCGTGGGTGCCGGGCTTGCCCAGCGGCTGGCCGTTCAGGTCGGCCACCTGGTCGCTGCCGATGACCACGGCTTCAGGGTGGCGCTGCGCCACTTCGTGCGCCTTGGCCAGCGCCAGGCGCCGGGCCAGGTCGGCCGGGGCTTCGCCCGGTTGCGGGGTTTCGTCCACCTGCGGGCTGTCGGTTTCGAAGGGGATGCCCAGGCGGCTCAGCAGCTCTTTGCGGTAGCGGGAGGTGGAGCCCAGAATCAGGGTGCGGGGATTGGAGGGGATGGCAATCGGCATGCCGTATTGTCCTAGCAGCGCGGACGCCGTTCGGGCCGGGAACGTTCTCTTACACTGCCGGCATGTCTGCAGCGCCCAAGTCTTCCTGGAACCCCGACCGCTTCGATGTGCGGGCCTTCACCCAAGCCGGTGCCCGGCTGGCGGCTCAGGAGCCGCTGCCCCTGTTTCCCCGCCTGCTGGCCGAGGCGCCGGACGAGGCCAGCGCCGATGGCCGGACTGTGGACTGGCAGGTGGTGGGTGAATTGCGTCCCGGCCCGCGTGGATCGGAACCTTCGGTCTGGCTGCACCTGCAGGCGCAAGTGTTGCTGCCGCTGAGCTGCCAGCGCTGCCTGGCACCGGTGGACACGGCGCTGGCGGTGGACCGCTGGTTCCGCTTTGTGGCCGACGAGGCCACCGCCGCCGCCGAGGATGAGGACAGCGAAGAGGATGTGCTGGCACTGGAGCCCCGGCCCAGCCTGCGCGAGCTGATCGAGGACGAGTTGCTGATGGATCTGCCCTTGGTGCCCATGCACGACAGCTGCCCGCAGGCGCTGGCCGCGCCGGCCGACCCGGTCGCGGACGACGCGGCCGAGGAGCCGGCCCCGCGCCGCAACCCTTTTGCGGAGCTCGCCAAGCTCAAGAAATGACGCCGGCTGGTCAGGGTTGGCAGATCGGGCTATAATGCACGGCTTTGCGCTGGCATCCGAATGGCGCTGCGGCATGGTTTGCCGCTGCCAACGACCCCAGATCCTGGATCAGGCGCGCATTCCTTACCACCGATTTCAGGAGCCCAACATGGCTGTCCAGCAGAACAAGAAGTCCCCCTCCAAGCGCGGCATGCACCGTTCGCACAACGCCCTGACCGTGCCCGGCATCGCCGTCGAGCCGACCACTGGCGAAACCCACCTGCGTCACCACATCAGCCCCAACGGCTTCTACCGTGGTCGTCAGGTGCTCAAGAACAAGTCCGAAGCCTGAGTCTGCGGTGGTCTTGCCGCCTGATCGGACCCTTGTGTTCGGGGTGGAAGACGCTGCCAAGGCCATGGCCCGCATGCAGCATGCGGGCCTTTTTCATTCTGGTGGTGCGGTTTTTCGCACCCGATCTGGATCGTCCGCATGATCACCATTGCCGTGGATTGCATGGGCGGTGATGCCGGCCCTGCCGCCACGCTGCCCGCCTGTGCCGCTTTCCTGGCCAGCCACCCCGAGGCCCAGTTGCTGCTGGTTGGCAAGCCCGAGGTCCTGCAGGGGAATCCCCAGCTGATCAACAACGTGCGGTGCCGCGTCGTGCCTGCCACCGAACTGGTCACCATGGACGACCCGGTGGAAGTGGCGCTGCGCAGGAAGAAGGACTCTTCCATGCGCGTGGCCATCCAGCAGGTCAAGGAAGGCGCGGCCCAGGCGGCCGTGTCTTCCGGCAACACCGGCGCGTTGATGGCCATCTCGCGCTACATCCTCAAGACGCTCGACGGTATCGACCGTCCGGCCATTGCCACTCAGCTGCCCAACGCCCGCGGGGGCGCCACCACGGTGCTCGATCTGGGCGCCAACGTCGACTGCTCGGCCGAACACCTGCTGCAGTTCGCGGTGATGGGCTCTGCCCTGGTGGTGGCCATTTCGGGCCGCCAGGAGCCCACCGTCGGCCTGCTCAATGTGGGCGAGGAAATCATCAAAGGCAGCGAAGTCATCAAGCAGGCCGGCGTGCTGCTGCGCAATGCGTCTGCCAGCGGTGACCTGAACTTCGTTGGCAACGTGGAAGGCAACGACATCTTCAAGGGCACGGCCGACATCGTGGTCTGTGACGGTTTTGTCGGCAATGCGGTGCTCAAAGCCAGCGAGGGTGTGGCCTCCATGCTGGCCGGTTTCATCAAGGAAGAGCTCATGCGCAGCTGGCTGACCAAGCTGGCTGCGCTGTGTGCCTACCCGGTGCTCAAGGCCTTCAAGAACAGGGCCGACCACCGGCGCTACAACGGGGCGGCGCTGCTGGGTTTGCGCGGCCTGGTGTTCAAGAGCCACGGGTCGGCCGACGCCTTCGCGTTCGAGCAGGCGCTGGCCCGGGCTTATGATGCGGCCCGCAACCGCCTGCTCGAAAGTGTGCAGGAGCGGATTGCCCACGCGGCGCTGCTGACGAATCCCGACGCGGTGCCCAGCGACCTGAAGCAAATCCCCACCATCTGAGCCTTCACGGCCCCCAGCGCATGACACGTTTTGCCCGCATCGCCGGCACCGGCAGCTGCCTGCCACCCCAGCGCCTGACCAACGCCGACATGGTGACCCGCCTGGCGGCGCGTGGCGTGGAAACCAGCGACGACTGGATCGTCGAGCGCACCGGGATCCGGGCCCGGCATTTTGTGGGCGAGGGCGTGTTCGCCAGCGATCTGGCCACCGAAGCCGCCCGCAACGCGCTGACCGCAGCGGGGGTGCAGGGTTCGGACATCGACCTCATCATCGTCGCCACGTCTACGCCGGACATGGTGTTCCCGTCCACGGCGGCCATCGTGCAGCAGAAGCTGGGCATCGCCGGCTGCCCGGTGTTCGATGTGCAGGCGGTCTGCAGCGGCTTCATCTACGCGCTGACGGTGGCCGATTCGATGATCCGCACCGGGTCCGCGAACAAGGCGCTGGTGATCGGCGCCGAGGTGTTTTCCCGTCTGCTCGATTTCAACGACCGCACCACCTGCGTGCTGTTCGGTGATGGCGCCGGCGCCGTGGTGCTCGAAGCGTCCGACCAGCCGGGCATCCTGTCCACCGACATCCACGCCGACGGCAAGCACGTGGACATCCTCTGCGTGCCGGGGCATGTGTCGGGCGGTCAGGTCATGGGCGATCCGCTGCTCAAGATGGACGGCCAGGCCGTGTTCAAGCTGGCGGTGGGCGTGCTGGAAGACACCGCCCGCGCTGCGCTGGAAAAAGCCGGCAAGACCGCAGCCGACATCGACTGGCTGATCCCGCACCAGGCCAACATCCGCATCATGGCCGGCACCGCGCGCAAGCTCAAGCTGCCCATGGACAAGGTGGTGGTGACGGTGGACCAGCACGGCAATACCTCGGCCGCGTCCATTCCGCTGGCACTGGACCATGCGGTGCGCGCTGGCCAGGTCAAGCGCGGCGACACGCTGCTGCTCGAAGGAGTCGGCGGCGGCTTCACCTGGGGCGCGGTGCTGGTCGATTTCTGACCCCCGTTCTTTTTCTCGCAGGAATGTCTGTCATGAGCGCATTTGCATTTGTCTTTCCCGGCCAGGGTTCGCAGTCCGTCGGCATGCTCGACGCCTGGGGTGATCACCCCGTGGTGGCCGAGACGCTGAAAGAGGCGTCCGACGCCCTGGGCGAGGACATGGGTCTCCTGATCAAGGACGGCCCCAAGGAAGCCCTGGCCCTGACCACCAACACCCAGCCGGTGATGCTGGTGGCCGGTGTGGCCGCCTGGCGCGTCTGGCGTGCCGACGGTGGCGCACTGCCGGCGGCCGTGGCCGGCCATTCGCTGGGCGAGTACAGCGCCCTGGTGGCATCGGGCGTGCTGACGCTGGCACAGGCCGCGCCGCTGGTGCGCTTCCGCGCCGCTGCCATGCAGGAAGCCGTGCCGGTGGGCACTGGCGCCATGGCCGCCATCCTGGGCATGGACGCCGAGAAGGTGAAGGCCGGTTGTACCGAGGCGCAGGCCACCTTTGCGGCAGGCAGCGGCGAGGTGGTCGAGGCCGTGAACTTCAACGACCCGGCCCAGACGGTGATCGCCGGCAGCAAGGCTGCGGTGGAAAAGGCCTGCGAAGTGCTCAAGGCCAATGGTGCCAAGCGTGCCCTGCCGCTGCCGGTGTCGGCGCCGTTCCACTCCAGCCTGATGAAGCCCGCCGCCGACAAGCTGCGCGAGCGCCTGGCCGCCACGGCTTTCGCGGCGCCGCAGATCCCGGTGGTCAACAACATCGACGTGGCGGTGGAAACCGATGCCGACCGCATCCGCGACGCGCTGTTCCGCCAGGCCTTTGGTCCGGTGCGCTGGGTCGAATGCGTGCAGGCCATCAAGGCACGCGGCATCACCACGCTGGTGGAATGTGGCCCCGGCAAGGTGCTGGCCGGCATGACCAAGCGCATCGACGCCGAACTGACCGGTGCCCCCCTGTTCGACCCGGCCACGCTGGCCGAGGTGAAGACCCTGCTGGCCTGAGCGCCACCGCACAAGGAGACCCGAATGACCGAAGTGAAATTTGCAGGCCAGGTGGCCCTGGTGACCGGCGCCTCGCGTGGCATCGGCGCGGCCATCGCCGCCGAACTGGTGGCCAAAGGCCTGATCGTGGTCGGCACGGCCACCAGCGATGAAGGCGCGGCCAAGATCTCCGCCGCCCTGAAGGCGCTGCCCGGTGCGGCCGACGGCTGCCGCGGTGCCAAACTGGACGTGAACGACGTGGCCGCCGCCGAGGCGCTGATCGACGAGATCACCAAGGCCCACGGCGCGCTGCATGTGCTGGTCAACAACGCCGGCATCACCCGCGACATGCTGGCCATGCGCCTGAAGGACGAAGACTGGGACGCCGTGCTGGACACCAACCTCAAGGCCGTGTTCCGCATGAGCCGCGCCGTGATCCGCCCGATGATGAAGCAGCGCTACGGCCGCATCATCAGCATCACCAGCGTGGTCGGCGCCTCCGGCAACCCGGGGCAGGCCAACTACGCAGCGGCCAAGGCCGGCGTGGCGGGTATGACGCGCGCGCTGGCGCGTGAACTGGGCAGCCGCAACATCACCGTCAATTGCGTGGCGCCGGGCTTCATCGAAACCGACATGACCGCGTCGCTGGCCGAAGAACAGCAGAAGGCCCTTCTGGGTCAGATTCCGCTGGGTCACCTGGGCAAGCCGGCCGACATCGCCCATGCGGTGTCCTACCTGGCCAGCCCGCAGGCCGCCTACGTGACGGGGCAGGAACTGCACGTCAACGGCGGCATGTTCATGGCCTGATACTCTCCCTCGCCGAGAAGGCCGCCCGGCGGGCTGGCTAGGGACTCCTCCCTAGGACGGCTAAAATGGCGGTCTGTATTTCAACCACCCTCAGAGGGACTTATGAGCGATATCGAAGCACGTGTGAAGAAAATCATTGCCGAACAACTCGGCGTGGAAGAAAGTCAGGTCACCAATGAGAAAGCCTTCGTGGCCGATCTGGGTGCCGACTCGCTCGACACCGTGGAACTGGTGATGGCCCTCGAAGACGAATTCGGTATCGAGATTCCCGACGAAGACGCCGAGAAGATCACCACGGTGCAGAACGCCATCGATTACGCGGTGGGTCACCAGAAGGCCTGATGCACACATGAGCCGTCGCCGCGTCGTCGTGACCGGCCTGGGCTGCATCAGTCCCGTGGGCAACACGGTCGCTGAAGCCTGGGCCAACATCCTCGCTGGTCAATCTGGCATTGGCCTCATCTCCAAGTTCGATGCGTCGAACTTCGCGTGCAAGATCGCGGGTGAGGTCAAGGGATTTGATCTGGAGTCCTACATCAGTGCCAAAGAGGCACGGACCATGGACACCTTCATCCACTACGGTATCGCCGCGGCCCACCAGGCCGTGATTGATTCCGGCCTGCCCACGGGCGAGGCCTTGGGTGAGGAAGAAGCGACGCGCATCGGCTGCATCATCGGGTCAGGCATCGGCGGTCTGCCGCTGATCGAAGAGACCCATGGCGAGTACGTCAACCGCGGTCCACGCCGCATCTCGCCTTTCTTCGTGCCGGCCTCGATCATCAACATGATCTCGGGTCACGTGTCCATGCGGTTCGGCTTCAAGGGGCCCAACCTCGCGGTGGTCACCGCCTGCACGACGGGCCTGCACTGCATCGGTGAAGCCGCGCGCAAGATCGAGTACGGCGACGCCGACGTGATCGTCGCCGGTGGCGCCGAAGGCACGGTGTCCCCGCTGGGTGTCGGCGGCTTTGCCGCCATGCGCGCCCTGTCCACCCGCAACGATGATCCGGCCACCGCGTCCCGCCCCTGGGACAAGGATCGTGACGGTTTCGTGCTGGGCGAGGGTGCAGGCGTGATGGTGGTTGAAGAGTACGAGCACGCCAAAGCCCGCGGAGCCAGGATCTACGCCGAAATTTCGGGCTACGGCATGAGTGCCGATGCCGGCCACATGACGGCCCCCAACATGGATGGCCCGCGCCGTGCGATGGTCAACGCCCTGCGCAACGCGGGTGTTAACGCCGATGAGGTGCAATACCTCAACGCGCACGGCACATCCACGCCGCTGGGTGACGTCAACGAGACCAACGCCATCAAGGCGGCGCTGGGCGACCATGCCAAGAAGGTGGTGGTGAATTCAACCAAGTCCATGACCGGTCACCTGCTCGGGGGTGCCGGTGGCCTCGAGAGCGTGTTCACCGTGCTGGCCTTGCACCACCAGAAGAGCCCGCCGACCATCAACATCTTCAACCAGGATCCCGAGTGCGACCTGGACTACTGCGCCAACACGGCGCGTGACATGAAGATTGATGTCGCGGTCAAGAACAACTTCGGCTTCGGCGGAACGAACGGCACGCTCGTGTTCAGACGCGCCTGATTCCATCACCCAGCCCATCGCATGCGCAGCGCCCCATCGGTGACCTACCCGGTGGGGCGTTGTGCATTTCAGGGCTGGTTGTTGATCACCATCGGTGTCCTGGCTGTGCTGGCCTGGGCGCTGTGGTGGTGGCTGTCGGCCGCTCCGTTGACCTGGCTGACGGCACTGGGTGCCGCCGCCTGGCTGTTGTGGTCGGCGCTGGCTTGGCTGTCTTGGCGAGCCACCCCTGCAGGGCAGCTTCAGTGGGACTCTCTGGCGGTTGCATCGCTTGAGAACGGGCGGAAGGGCGTCTGGCGCTGGCTGGGCTCCGATGGTTCCGTGCAGGTGCTGGACAAGCTGGTCTGGGCGCTGGACGCTCAAGGCTTGATTCTGTTGCGTCTGCAGTCGGGCGCAGGACCGGGCCGCTGGGTCTGGCTGGAACGGCGTCGGGACCCGCTGAACTGGGATGCACTGCGTCGGGCGCTTATGGCCCATGGCCGTTGACCGACTGGCCCTGGGGGATTCAGTTATATTTCCCCGGCCTTTGAGCCGCCCAGATGTCCCTATCCGACGACCACACCGCACCTCCAACGCCCGACAGCGACGCCATGCTGGTGCAGCGCACTCTCGCGGGGGAGTCGCGGGCTTTCGACCTGCTGGTGCTGCGCTACCAGCGCCGGGTCGAGCGCCTGATCGGTCGCATGGTTCGCGACGTTGATCTGGTGCAGGACATTGCGCAGGAAACCTTTGTGCGTGCCTACCGCGCGCTGGCCCAGTTCCGGGGGGATGCGCAGTTCTACACCTGGCTCTACCGGATCGCCGTCAACACCGCCAAGAAGCAGTTGCTGGAGCTCAAGCGTGATCCGCTGGTTTTCCAGTCGCAGCTGCAGTCTTCCGATGAAGATGAAACTTCCGCACCGGAACGCGAACTAAGTGCGCAGGTGGCGGATGCCGAGACGCCCGACGCAGTGCTGGCCAGCAAGGAAATCGCGGAAGCGGTGAATGCCGTGCTGGAGGCGTTGCCCGAGGAGCTTCGCATGGCCATCACCCTGCGGGAAATCGACGGCATGAGCTACGAAGAGATCGCGCAGGCCCTGGATTGCCCGATTGGTACGGTGCGCTCGCGCATTTTTCGTGCGCGGGAAGCCATTTCCAGTCGCATCAAGCCGATGCTGGATCGCCAGTCCGGCAAACGCTGGTGAACCTTGGCGGCCAAACACAGTCAGTTGAAGAACCGGAATGCCATCATGAACGCCGAACCCGCTCGCTCCCCAACCGCATTGGCAGCCCATTCGTCCTCCGGCTCGCCGGGCGAGCAGTTGTCTGCACTGGTGGACGGTGAGATTGGTGTGGCAGAGCTGGATACCGTCCTGCAGGCCATGGCGGAAGATGACGGGTACGCAGCCACCTGCCTGCGCTATCACCAGATCGGCGACCTCATTCGCGGTGCAGCGCCTTCGCATGGGGCTTCGCCCGGCACGTTTGTCAGCGGTGTTCGCGCCCGTTTGCAGGCCGAGCAACCGCAGCCGACGCCTGCCGCGCCTCAGCGGGTGGTGGTCGAGGCCGCGAACGACGCGGTGTTCCGATGGAAGCTGGTGGCTGGTCTGGCTTCGGTGGCGGCGGTGATGGCGGTGGGCTGGAGCCTGCTCGGCCTGGTGCCCGGCGCGGCCGATGTTTCCGGGCAGCAGCTTGCCCAACGTGCGCCCGGTGCGGCGGCGGTCATGACGGTGGCCGGTACCGGTCCATCCGGCGCGGTGGTCGTGAACACGCCGCAGGGCCCCGTGATACGTGACGCACGCCTGGAAGAGCTGTTGGCGGAGCACCGCCAGTACGGTGGCATGTCGGCCCTTCAGATGCCGGCTGGTTTCCTGCGTGATGCCACCCACCAGAACGAACCCCGGCGCTGATGGCCCATGAGTGTCTTTATGCTTCCTGATCCGCTCCAGGCATGGCGATCGGTTCGCGGCCGTTGGCCGGGTCTCTTGCTGGTGGCCTGCCTGTGCTCGTCGGCTTTGCCTGTGCTGGCCCAGACTGCGGCTTCCTCCGGCCGCAGCGTCACCGAATGGCTCACGCGCATGCACGAGGCCTCCCGTGGCAGGGCCTTCCAGGGGACGCTGGTGGTGACGGCCGGTCCCAACATGTCGGCATCTCGTATCTGGCACGTCTGCGACGGCAGTCAGCAGATGGAGCGGGTGGACACGCTGACCGGGGTTCCACGCATCACGGTGCGCCGCGACAACGAGGTGGTCACCTTCGCGCCCGAGTCCAAGGTGGCCTGGGTCGAGAAACGGGAGTCCCTGGGGTTGTTTCCCGAGCTCTTGCGCACGCCCGGCAACCTCATTCCGTCGTTTTACGGTGTCAGCGAGCAAGGCACCGAACGCGTGGCGGGCCATCTGGCCGATGTGGTGAACATCCAGCCCAAGGACGATCTGCGGTTTGGCTACCGCATCTGGTCCGAGCAGAAAACCGGGCTGGTGGTGAAGATGCAGACCCTGGCCAACCGATCCACCGTCCTTGAGCAGATGGCTTTCACGGAGCTCCAGCTGGATGCCCCGGTGCGCATGGACAAGCTCAAGCGCATGATGGCCGACACCCGGGGTTACGAACTGCACCGACCGGTCTTGCGCAAGACAACACCCGAGGCTGAGGGCTGGCGCCTGCGTGAGCAGGTGCCAGGCTTCCTGCCCATGAGCTGTCATACGCGCGCGGTGGAAGGTCAGACTGCCGGACAGGCGCCGATGCAGTGGGTGTTTTCCGATGGTCTGGCGTCGGTGTCCCTGTTCATCGAGCTGTTCGATCCGGCGCGGCATTCCGCCGAGACGCAGGCTGTGATGGGTGCCACCCATTCGCTGACACGTCGCGTTGGCCAGCACTGGCTGACGGTCATGGGCGAGGTGCCGCAGCCAACCCTGCTGCGTTTCGCCCAGTCGCTGGAACGGACCCGCTGAAGTCTCCGGCGGCAGCGCCGGCTCCGAGAGCAGGCTGCCGTCCGATCATGTTCCCGTTGTTTTTCCTGTTGAGGAGCCTGCTACATGCTTCATGACCTGACTCGCGCACCTGTCCGGCACCATCTGGCCGGCGTCCTGGTGGCTTCCTGCCTGCTGCTGGCGGGGGGGGGCCCGGCTTGGGCCCAGGGCGCATCGGCGCCCACGAGGGCTTTGCCCGACTTCACCGACTTGGTCGAATCGGTCGGTCCGTCGGTGGTGAACATCCGCACCCTCGAGAAGGTGAGTGCCAGTTCGAGTGGTGATGCCGACGAGCAGATGCGCGAATTTTTCCGCCGCTTCGGTATACCGGTGCCACCGGGAGCGACACCCCGTGGCCGGCAAGACCGGGGCGGCTCGGAGGAGGCCCAGCCGCGGGGTGTAGGGTCTGGTTTTGTGTTGAGCGCCGATGGGCTGATCATGACCAATGCGCACGTGGTGGACGGTGCCGACGAACTGGTGGTCACCCTGCCGGACAAGCGTGAGTTCAAGGCCAAGGTCGTCGGCGCCGACCGGCGTACCGACGTGGCGGTGGTCAAGATCGAGGCCAGCGGGCTGTACCCTGTGAAGATCGGCGACGTGAACCGGCTGAAGGTGGGCGAGTGGGTGATGGCCATCGGCTCACCTTTCGGACTGGAGAACACGGTGACCGCCGGCATCGTCAGCGCCAAGAAGCGCGACACCGGTGACTTCCTGCCCTTCATTCAGACCGATGTGGCCATCAACCCGGGCAACTCGGGAGGGCCCCTGATCAACATGCGCGGTGAGGTGGTCGGCATCAACAGCCAGATCTACTCGCGCTCGGGTGGCTTCCAGGGCATCTCGTTCGCCATTCCCATCGACGAGGCGGTGCGCGTGTCGGATCAGTTGCGATCCAGTGGCCGGGTCACGCGCGGCCGCATCGGTGTGCAGATCGACCAGGTGAGCAAAGAGGTGGCCGAGTCCATCGGGCTGGGACAGCCGCGCGGCGCCCTGGTGCGTGGTGTGGAACCCAACTCCCCGGCCGCCAAGGCGGGCGTCGAGCCGGGCGACATCATCCTCCGGTTCGATGGCAAGGACATCGATCGATCGGTGGACCTGCCGCGTCTGGTGGGCAACACCAAGCCCGGCAACAAGAGCAGCATGACGGTGTTCCGCCGCGGCAACCAGCGTGAACTCACGGTGACCGTGGCCGAGCTTGAGCCTGAACAGGGGCAACGTCGGCCTGCCGCGGCCGAGCCGGCCAAGCCCCCCGCTTCTGCGATGGCGCAGAACCTGGGTCTGACCCTGGCCGACCTGAGCGCAGCGGAGAAGAAGTCGCTGGACATGAAGGGTGGGGTCAAGGTGGTGGCCGCCGAAGGGCCCGCTGCACGGGCCGGCCTGCGCGAAGACGACGTCATCGTGGCGGTGGCCAATGTCGAGGTGAACACCGTCAAGGATGTCGAGGCGGCGTTGGCGCGGCTGGATCGCACCAAGCCGGTGAGCGTGCTTTTCCGTCGCGGTGAATGGGCGCAGTACGCCATCATCCGGCCGGGGCGTTAACGGCACAGAGCCCCCCGGGCTGTCAGCAAAAACCCTCGAACCTGACCGGGTTTCGGGGGTTTTTCTTGTGGGGTGGTGGTTTTGCCACAGCCCGACAAGCGGTCAGGCGGGGTGTTTGTCGATGATAAGTCAGTGAATGCTCACAATTCATCGACAATGGACCTGGCGCGTCCGATAAAATCGGCGTGTTATTGGCGACAATCTCACCGTTCATCCGGACCTGTGATTCACCATGCGGGAAGTTCACAGCTTGTCCAGACACCATCCACAAGAGACCCACCACATCGTCCACACAATCTGTGGATAAGCTGTAGATAAATTTCCTGTTGTTGCGCTGCAACGAGCCCTGGCGGGCGATCCGAGGGTGTGCGTTCCGGGCTTTTTGCCTAAAATGAAACCCCAACTATCGCAGTTGCCATTGATTGTTGGTTAGGGCGCGTCAGCAGCTGACGCGCCCTTTTTTATGGCCTCCGCGCGCAGGCCTGCACCCCGTGCCAAGCGCCCCATTCGAGTCGGTTTCCTGATGCATCACATCCGCAATTTCTCCATCATCGCCCACATCGACCACGGCAAATCCACGCTGGCCGATCGCATCATTTCGCGCTGCGGTGGCCTGTCCGACCGCGAGATGAGTGAACAGGTGCTCGACTCCATGGACATCGAAAAAGAGCGCGGCATCACCATCAAGGCACAGACCGCTGCGCTGCAGTACAAGGCGCGCGACGGCAAGGTCTACAACCTCAACCTGATCGACACGCCCGGGCACGTGGACTTCTCGTATGAGGTCTCGCGTTCGTTGTCCGCTTGCGAAGGGGCGTTGCTGGTGGTGGACGCCAGCCAAGGCGTGGAAGCGCAGACGGTGGCCAACTGCTACACCGCGCTGGACCTGGGTGTCGAGGTGGTGCCGGTGCTCAACAAGATGGACCTGCCCAACGCCGACCCCGACAACGCCAAGGCCGAGATCGAGGACGTGATCGGCATCGATGCGACGGACGCGATTCCTTGTTCGGCCAAGACCGGCATGGGCG
Source organism: uncultured Hydrogenophaga sp. (assembly GCA_964550405.1). Lineage (GTDB taxonomy): Bacteria > Pseudomonadota > Gammaproteobacteria > Burkholderiales > Burkholderiaceae_C > Hydrogenophaga. The sequence continues at coordinate 39,611 of CAZJZD010000026.1, forward strand.
TTGAGGACATCCTCGAGGCCGTTGTGGCCCGCATCCCGCATCCCAAGGGCAACCCCGACGCGCCGCTGCGCGCCATGATCGTGGACAGCTGGTTCGACACCTATGTGGGGGTGGTGATGCTGGTGCGCGTGGTCGATGGCCATCTGCGCAAGGGCGAGCGTTTCAAGATGATGGCGACCAACGCCGCCTATAACGCCGACAACCTCGGTGTGTTCACGCCGGCCAACCAGCCGCGCGAATCGTTGGAGGCGGGCGAGGTGGGCTACATCATCGCCGGCATCAAGGAACTGCAGGCGGCCAAGGTGGGCGACACCATCACACTGGAAAAGAAGCTGCCCAACAACCTCGGCCCGGCCGAGCAGGCGCTGCCCGGCTTCAAGGAAGTGCAGCCGCAGGTTTTTGCCGGCCTGTACCCGACCGAGGCCAGCGAGTACGACGCGCTGCGCGACGCGCTGGAAAAGCTCAAGCTCAACGACGCCGCGCTGCACTACGAACCCGAGGTGTCGCAGGCGCTGGGTTTTGGCTTCCGCTGCGGCTTCCTGGGCCTGTTGCACATGGAAATCGTGCAGGAACGCCTGGAGCGCGAGTTTGACCAGGACCTGATCACCACCGCGCCCAGCGTGGTCTACCAGGTGGTCAAGCCGGACGGCGAAGTCATCATGGTCGAGAACCCGTCCAAGATGCCCGACCAGGGGCGCATCGAAGAGATCCGCGAACCCATCGTGACCGTGCATCTGTACATGCCGCAGGAATACGTGGGCGCGGTGATGACGCTGGCCAACCAGAAGCGCGGCATGCAGCTGAACATGGCCTACCACGGCAAACAGGTCATGCTGACCTACGACATGCCGCTGGGCGAGATCGTGCTGGACTTCTTCGACAAGCTCAAGTCGGTCAGCCGCGGCTACGCATCCATGGACTATGAGTTCAAGGAGTACCGCGCCTCCGACGTGGTGAAGGTCGACATCCTGCTCAACGGCGAAAAGGTGGATGCCCTGTCCATCATCGTGCACCGCTCGCAGTCGCAGTACCGCGGCCGTGCGGTGGCCGCGAAGATGCGCGAGATCATCAGCCGCCAGCAGTTCGACGTGGCGATCCAGGCTGCCATCGGCGGCAACGTGATCGCGCGTGAAACCATCAAGGCGTTGCGCAAGAACGTGCTGGCAAAATGCTACGGCGGTGACATCACCCGCAAACGCAAGCTCCTCGAAAAACAGAAGGCAGGCAAGAAACGCATGAAACAGATCGGCTCGGTCGAAGTGCCCCAGGAGGCTTTTCTCGCCATCCTGCAGGTGGAGGAGTGATGCACAACACGATGAGCGCGATCACGGCGGTGGTCCTGGCGGCCTTTGTCGCCTACGGTGGTGCGTGGTATCTCGGTGCGGTCGAGGGCAACTTTGCCCTGCTGCTGCTGCTGGCGGTCCTGGTCACAGGCGTCTACTGGGTTCTGGAGCGGCTTGTCTTCCTGCCCCAGCGACGCGCCGAAGCACAACGCATGCTGGACGAGCACAACGCCCGCAAGCTGGCCCTCCAGCAGCAGGGGTTCAGCGAAATCGAGGGTGATGTCGAGTCGGCCCGGCAGAAGCTGCTGATGCAGCCCTGGTGGCTGGACTGGACCGCCGGACTTTTCCCGGTGATCCTGGCCGTGTTCGTGCTGCGCAGCTTCCTGTTCGAGCCGTTCAAGATTCCGTCGGGTTCCATGATTCCGACCCTGCGTGTGGGCGATCTCATCCTGGTCAACAAGTTTCACTATGGGGTCCGCCTGCCGGTGCTCAACACCAAGGTGATCGATAACCATGCACCGCAGCGTGGCGATGTGATGGTGTTTCGCTACCCGCCGCAGCCCAGTCTGGACTACATCAAGCGGGTGATTGGGGTGCCTGGTGACGAAGTCGCCTATCTGAACAAGCAGCTGACGGTGAATGGCCAGCCGGTTCCCCGCCAGGCGGAGCCTGAATTCTTTGATCCCGACAGCATGCGCTACACCAAGGCGTTTCGCGAACAACTCGACGGTCGTCACTACAGCACCCTCAATGACGACGAGCGACCCGCATTCGTGCCGGGCGCTTCCGACTTTCCGTTTCGCGAGAACTGCAACTACACCGTCGAAGGCGTGGTGTGCAAAGTGCCGGCAGGGCACTATTTCATGATGGGTGACAATCGGGACAACTCGCTCGATTCCCGCTACTGGGGCTTTGTGCCGGAGGCCAACATCGTGGGCAAGGCTTTCTTTGTCTGGATGAACTTCGGTGACCTCGGGCGCATTGGTTCCTTTGAATGACGGATGGATTCTCTGGAGATGGCACACATGAAACACAAACAGCAGCGTGGCCTGACCTTTCTGGGCCTGATCGTGGTGGGCGGCCTGCTCGCATTCACCGGTGTGATCGTGGCGCAGCTGGTGCCCACCTACATCGAGTTCCTGGCGGTTGAAAAAGCCGCGCAAAAGGCGGCGGCCGGCACCACGGTGGCGGAGGTGCGCAGCATGTTCGACAAGTCTGCCCAGATCGATGACATCCGTTCGATCCAGGGCAAGGATCTGGAGATTGGCAAGGAAGGTGACCGCGTGGTCGTCTCGTTCGCGTACACCCGAGAGGTGCACATCGGGGGACCGGCCTACGTGGTGATGAAGTACGCGGGGCGTTCCAAGTGAGCGCGGGCCCGCGTGACGTCGGGTGTCCCTCACTGTGAACCGGGATCTGCAGGCGTTGCAAAAGCGCCTGGGCTACAACTTCGCCAACGCAAACCTGCTGGAGCGGGCGCTCACGCATCGCAGTTTTTCCAGCGACCACTACGAGCGGCTGGAGTTTCTCGGCGATTCCGTGCTCAATCTGGCGGTGTCCGGTCTGCTGTTCGAGAAGCTGGGACAGTTGCCCGAGGGTGATCTCTCGCGCGTGCGCGCCAATCTGGTCAAGCAGGACACCCTGTTCCAGATTGCGACCGGCCTGAATCTCTCGTCCTGTCTGCGGTTGGGTGATGGCGAGAAGCGTTCTGGGGGCCACAAGCGCCCCTCCATCCTGGCCGATGCGCTGGAAGCCGTGATCGGTGCGGTCTACCTGGATGGTGGTTTTGCGCCCGGCAACGCACTGGTGCGTCGCCTTTACGCCGGCATCGAGCTCAATGCCCAAATGAGTGCGATGGGCAAGGATCCCAAGACCGAATTGCAGGAGTGGCTGCAGGGTCGCAAAATGAAGCTCCCGGTGTACAGGGTGGTGGCGACGCTGGGCGAGGCCCACAAGCAGACCTTCGATGTCGAGTGCACCATCACCGAAACCGGTCACAGCGAGCGCGGCATCGGTGCCTCGCGCCGCGCTGGCGAGCAGGCAGCGGCGGCGGCGATGCTGCAACACCTGTTGGCCCAACCGGTCTGACCGACCTCTCCGTATCGTTTTTCATGGCTCAACCCCCTCAAAGCACACCTCCGGTCCCCGAGTCCAACGCCGAACTGGACGCCATGCTCGCGCGGGCGTTGGGCAAGGTGCCCGCAGCAGAGGCACCCGCCGAGACGGAACCCGCTGCTCCCGAGCCCGTGGACCCGGCCGATCAGCGCTGCGGTTTCGTGGCCATCGTCGGCAAGCCCAACGTGGGCAAGTCCACGCTGCTGAACGCGCTGGTGGGTCAGAAGATCAGCATCACCTCGCGCAAGGCGCAGACCACGCGTCACCGCATTACCGGCTACCGCACCGAAGGACCCAACCAGTTCGTGTTCGTGGACACGCCGGGTTTCCAGACACTGCACGGCAACGCGCTCAACCGCTCACTGAACAAGACTGTGCTGGGCGCGGTGGCCGATGTGGACCTGATCCTGTTCGTGGTTGAGGCCGGGCGGTTCAATCTGGCCGACGCCAAGGTGCTGGACCTGTTGCCGACCAACATTCCGGTGATCCTGCTGGCCAACAAGTTCGATCTGGTGCACCGCCGTGGCGACCTGGCGCCCTGGCTGCGCTCCATGCAGGAGCGGCGTAACTTCGCCGAGTTCGTGCCCATGTCGGCCAAGGCACCCAAGGACATCCAGCGCCTGTTCGCGATCTGCGCCAAGTACCTGCCGCAGCAGCCCTGGATGCACGACCCCGAGGAACTGACCGACCGCAGCGAGCGCTTCATGGCCGCCGAGATGGTGCGCGAGAAGCTGTTCCGACTGACCGGTGACGAGTTGCCCTACACCTCCACCGTCATCATCGACAAGTTCGAGCAGGAGGGGCAGCTCAAGCGCATTGCGGCCACCATCGTGGTCGAACGCGAGGGCCACAAGGGCATGGTGATCGGCGAGAAGGGTGAGAAGCTCAAGCGCATCGGTACCGAGGCGCGCACGGAGCTCGAGAAGCTCTGGGACTGCAAGGTGTTTCTGGAGCTGTGGGTCAAGGTCCGCTCAGGCTGGGCCGATGACGATGCGCGTGTCCGTTCGTTTGGCTACGAGTGATGTTGCATGGCCACGCGCCGCACATCTGAAGAACCTGCGTTCGTCCTGCACCGCTACGACTGGAGCGAGTCCAGTCTCATCCTCGAAGTCTTCACCCGCCACCACGGCCGTATCGCGCTGGTGGCCAAAGGCGTCAAGAAGCCAACCTCGCAATTCCGTCCGGTGCTGCTGCCGTTGCAGCCGCTGCTGCTGAGCTGGGGTGGTGATGCAGAGGTGCGCACGCTCAAGGCGGCGCAGTGGCAGGGTGGTCACGTCATGCCCACGGGTGAGGCGCTCATTTCGGGTGGATACCTCAATGAATTGCTGATGCGCCTGCTGGCGCGCGATGACCCGCACACCGGCCTGTTCGATCACTACGCGCTGGCGGTGCAGCTGCTGGCCGAGCGGGGGGATGTGCAGCAACTGATCCTGCGGGCGTTCGAGCTCTTGCTGCTGCAGGACGTCGGCCTGCTGCCCGACCTGGGCTGCGAAGGCAGCAGCCTGGCGCCGCTGCACGACGGGCAGCCCTATGTGCTGTTGCCCGAGAGCGGGCTGCGCCCCGCCCAAGATGACGACACCCAGACCCTGAGCGGGTTGCAATGGCGCGGCCTCCAGCGGGCCCTGCATGACCATGACCCGCTGATTGCAGCCATGCGCGCCTGTGCCGGCTGCCAGCAGGCCCTGCAGCCGCAGCTGCGCCAGTTGCTGCACTACCATAGCGGCGTGCGCGTGTTCCGCACGCGCCAGCTGATGCTGGACATGCAGGCCATCGGCCGCCCCCGCAGCTTCTCCGATTCCCCTTCGCCTTGAGCGCTCCATGACCCAGGCACTCCACCCCACCGCGCTGTCGGTCAACCTCAACAAAGTCGCGCTCGTGCGCAACACGCGCCACCTGGGCATTCCCTCGGTCACGCGCGCGGCCACCCTGTGCCTGCAGGCCGGTGCGCGCGGCATCACCGTGCACCCGCGGCCCGACGAGCGCCACATCCGCCGGCACGACGTGTTCGAGCTGGCCGAGCTGATGCAGGCCTGGCCGGACCGCGAGTACAACATCGAAGGCAATCCTTTCCACAACCTCATGGACATTGCGCGCGAGGTCAAGGCGCGCGGACTGCCGCTGCACCAGCTGACCTTCGTGCCCGACAGCGAAGGCCAGTTCACCAGTGACCACGGCTGGAGCTTTCCGCAGGACGCCGAGCGCCTGCGCCCCCTGGTCACCGAGGCCCGGACGCTGGGCGTGCGTGTGAGCCTGTTCATGGACGCCGAGCCCGACCAGATGGCCGGTGCCCGGGCCGTGGGTGCTGATCGTGTGGAGCTCTACACCGAACCCTATGCCGCCGCCTGGCACACGCCCGAGCGTTCGGTCCAGCTCGAACGCTTCCGTGTCGCCGGGCAGGCCGCGCTGGACGCGGGCCTGGGCCTGAACGCTGGTCATGACCTCAACCGCGAAAACCTCACCGCTTTTCTGCGCACCGTGCCCGGCGTGCAGGAGGTGTCGATCGGCCATGCCCTGATGGCCGACGCGCTGGAGCTGGGCTACGCCGCCACGGTGGCCGACTACAACCGCTGCATCGAGCAAGCGTTCGCCTGACATGATCTTCGGTATCGGCACCGACATCTGCGATGTGCGCCGCATCGAGGCCACGTTTCAGCGCCAAGGGGAACGCTTTGCGCGCAAGGTGCTGGGCGACGCCGAGTGGCTGGTCTGGCAGCAGCGCAGCGCGCGCTCACCGGAGCGGGGTATGCGCTACCTTGCCACGCGCTTTTCGGCCAAGGAAGCCTTCTCCAAGGCCGTGGGTCTGGGCATGCGCCTACCCATGACCTGGCGTCGCTGCGAGATCACCAATGCGCCCAGCGGCCAGCCGCAGATCGTGCTGCACGGTGACCTGAAGCAGTGGTTCGAAGACCGGGGTCTGAAGGCCCATGTGAGCGTGACCGACGAGACCGACTACGCGGCCAGCTATGTGGTGGTGGAGGTGGCCGCGGCGGTTGCGCCGGCCGCGTTGCCGGCCGCTGAACCACCGGGGCAGGCCGCGCCCGAACCCGCTCCTCAGACGGTCCTGGGCGCCGCACCGGCACCGGCCGCTACCACCCCGTCCACCGACCGGTCCATCCTCGGCCGCTTTGGTGGTTCGCTCTGATGGAACACACCATGCATGCACCCCTGATCATCGACGTCGCCGGCCTGAGCCTGACCGCTGCCGACCGCACGCGCCTGGCTCACCCCCTGGTGGGCGGGGTCATCCTGTTCGGCCGTAACTGGCAAGACCGCGAGCAGCTCACCACCCTGTGCCGGCAGATCAAGGCGGTGCGGCGCGACCTGCTGATCGCGGTGGACCATGAAGGTGGGCGCGTGCAGCGCTTTCGTACCGGTGGCTTCACCCACCTGCCGCCGATGGCAGCGTTCGGCCAGCTGTGGCTGTCGGCGCCGAACAAGGGCGAAGGTGAGGGCGCCCCGGCCCTGCGCGCCACCAACGCCGCGACCGCAGCCGGCTATGTGTTGGGCGCCGAGTTGCGGGCCTGCGGCGTGGACCTGAGCTTCACGCCCGTGCTCGACCTGGACCACGGCGAGAGTTCGGTCGTCGGTGACCGCTCCTTCGGTCGTGATCCGCGCGTGGTCAGCCTGCTGGCGCAGGCATTGATGGCGGGTCTGCGCAGCAGCGGCATGGGCAACTGCGGCAAACACTTTCCAGGTCATGGCTTCGTCAAGGCCGACTCGCACCTGGCCATTCCCGTGGACAAGCGCAGTCTCAAGGCGATCCTCGCCGACGATGCCGCGCCCTATGGCTGGCTGTCGGCCAGTCTGGATGCGGTGATGCCCGCGCACGTGATCTACCCCAAGGTGGACACACGGCCGGCGGGTTTCTCGTCCCGCTGGTTGCAGGATGTGCTGCGCCACCGCCTGGGCTTCACCGGCGCCATCTTCAGCGACGACCTGAGCATGGAGGCGGCGCGCCACATCGAAGGACGTGACGTGAGCTTCACCGAAGCCGCATTGGCCGCGCTCACCGCCGGTGGCGACATGGTGCTGCTGTGCAACCAGAGCGTGGTGGACGGCGGAGCGCCCATCGACGAGGCCATCGAGGCTTTGTCCAAGGCGATGGTGCAGGGCGATTGGTTGCCCAACCCGGCCAGCGAAGAGCGCCGCCTGGCCTTGCTGCCCCATGGCGAGGCGGTGGACTGGGATGCTCTGATGGTCAGCGCGCGCTACATGCATGCGCTGTCCTTGTTGCCCTGAGCGTTCAGCGCTCGACACCCATTCGGTCGAGCAGGTCCGAGACAAGCTCCAGTCGCAGCAGCGGGCTGTCCAGCACCATCAGCCGGTGCTTGAGTTCGGCTGGAAGAGGCAGCAGTTCCGCCCAGCGGTTGGCGACCCATCCGCTGTCGTCCCACTGGTACGGCGGCTGCAGCGGCAGGGCGTTCATGCCTTCGGGTTCACGTTCCTGCAGGTTGGCCAGTACACGCTGCAGTGCATCGCGGGTGGTGGCCAGGTGCTCGGGTACCGGCACCACAGGCTCGGGGTCGTCCAGCGCCACGTCGGCCACCCACAGCCCGTGCGGCAGGCGATGGCGGTGGGCGATGCGAAAGCGTTGCTCACCGCGGCAGTGGATCAGCATCAGGCCGGGCTGGGGCGTTGCGACCTGTTCGATGCGGGCGAGGGTGCCGACGTTGAAGAAGTCTTCGGGCGCAAAGCCATCCGGAGACGCCGGGTCGGCGCGTCGCACCTCGCTGCCCTCCGTCATGCAGACCACTCCGAACGGTGCGCCCGCGGCATGGCAGCGCCTGATCATGTCGAGGTAGCGCACCTCGAAGATGCGCAAAGGCATCCAGCCGCCGGGGAAGAGGGCGGTCTGCAACGGGAACAGGGGCAGTTGCTGCAGTGTCAGCGGCGCAGCCGCTTCACTTGACAAGCCGTCACCCTCAATCGGCGACGACGGCGTCCGCGCTCTGGCGCTGCAGCATGGCCAGGGCGTTGGCCACGGTGCTGCGCAGCTCGCGCCGGTCGCAGATGAAGTCCACCGCGCCCTTGGTCTGCAGGAACTCGGCGCGCTGGAAGCCTTCGGGCAGCTTCACGCGTACGGTGTTCTCGATCACGCGCGGCCCGGCGAAGCCGATCAGTGCCTTGGGTTCGGCGATCACCACGTCACCCACGAAGGCGAAGCCGGCGGAAACGCCACCCATGGTCGGGTCGGTCAGCACGCTGATGTAGGGCAGGCCCTTCTTGGCCAGGCGGGTCAGCGAGGCGTTGGTCTTGGCCATCTGCATCAGCGACAGCAGGCCTTCCTGCATGCGCGCGCCACCGGTGGCGGTGAAACAGACGAAAGGCACCTTCTGGGCGATGGCTTCTTCGACGCCGCGCACGAAGCGCTCACCGACCACCGAGCCCATGGAGCCGCCCATGAAGTCGAACTCGAAGCAGGCGGCCACCAGGCTGATGCCCTGCACCGCGCCCCCCATGACGATCAGCGCGTCGGTCTCGCCCGTGGTTTCCAGGGCTTCCTTCAGACGCTCGGGGTACTTTCGGCTGTCCTTGAACTTCAGCGCATCGACCGGCAGCACTTCCTGCGCCAGCTCGTAGCGGCCCTCGGCGTCGAGGAAGGCGTTCAGGCGCGCGCGCGCGCCAATGCGGTGGTGGTGGCTGCAATGCGGGCAGACGTTCTGGTTTTTTTCCAGATCGTTTTTGTAGAGCACGGCCTCGCAGCTGGGGCACTTGATCCACAGGCCTTCGGGCACGCTGCGGCGTTCGGCCGGGTCGGTGTGCGTGATCTTGGGCGGCAGCAGTTTTTCGAGCCAGGACATGGGTTCTCTCCTTAACGACGGCGGAATTAAACCACGGCAATCCGGCGCCGGGCCGCCCCAAGCCGGATCAGCCCCCGTGGGGGGGCAGCGACCCGCGCAGCGGCGGAGCGTGGGGGCCTTAGGTATCCAAAGCCTTGCGGATGCCCCGCAGGAAGTGGGCCGCGACCGGCACCACCTTCTCGAACGGTTCGTCCTCGATCAGCTGGATGATCTTGCTGCCGATGACGACGGCGTCGGCGGTCTTGCCGATGGCCTTGGCGGTCTCGGCGTCGCGGATGCCGAAGCCCACGCCGACGGGGATGCTCACGTGCGCGCGGATGCGCGGCAGCATGGCTTCGACATGGCCCACGTCCAGCGTGCCGGCGCCGGTCACGCCCTTGAGCGAGACGTAGTAGACGTAGCCGCTGGCCACGCGCGCCACTTGCGCCATGCGCTCGTCGGTGGAGGTGGGGGCCAGCAGGAAGATCAGGTCCATGTTCGCGGCGCGCAGGGCAGCGGCGAAGTCCTCGCACTCTTCCGGCGGGTAGTCCACCACCAGCACACCGTCCACACCGGCGGCCGACGCGTCGCGCACGAAGCTGCCGGCGCCGTGCTTCTGGTCGTAGCGTTCGATCGGGTTGGCGTAGCCCATCAGCACGACGGGCGTGGTGTCGTTGTCCTTGCGGAACTCGCGCACCATGGCGATCACCTGTGCCAGGCCGATGCCCAGGGCCAGCGCGCGGTCGCCCGCCTTCTGGATCACCGGGCCGTCGGCGGACGGGTCGGAGAACGGAACGCCCAGTTCGATGATGTCGGCACCGCCCTCGACCATGCCGTGCATCAGCCTGGGCGTGATGTCGGCGTAGGGGAAGCCGGCGGTGACGAAGGGAATCAGGGCCTTGCGGTTCTGCGCCTTCAGCGCGCTCAGGGTCTTTTCGATGCGGCTCATTTGGCAACCTTCACAACAGATTCGGCGCCGCCCTTGACGGACTGTCCGCGGCAACTGGGGCGGCAGTAGAAGTCTGCTTTGGACAGGTCGGCCACGGTGCCGATGTCCTTGTCACCCCGGCCAGACAGGTTGACCAGCACCGACTGCGTCGGCTTCATCGTCTTGGCCAGCTTCATGCCGTAGGCCACGGCGTGGCTGGATTCGAGCGCCGGGATGATGCCCTCGGTGCGGCAGAGGTAGTGGAAGGCTTCCAGCGCCTCGGCGTCGGTGATGCCGACGTACTCGGCGCGACCGATGTCCTTCAGAAACGCGTGCTCGGGGCCGACGCCCGGGTAGTCCAGGCCGGCGCTGACGCTGTGCGTCTCGGTGACCTGGCCGTTGTCGTCCTGCAGCACATAGGTGCGGTTGCCGTGCAGCACACCAGGGCTGCCCTTCTGCAGGGAAGCCGAGTGCTTGCCGCTGTCCAGGCCTTCGCCGGCAGCCTCGACGCCGATCAGGCGCGTGCCGCTGTGGTTGATGTAGGGGTAGAAAATGCCCATGGCGTTGCTGCCGCCGCCCACGCAGGCGACCACGGCGTCAGGCTGCTCGCCCTCGCAACCGGCTTCTTTCAGCATCTGCGGCATCTGCACCAGGCATTCGTTGCCGATCACGCTCTGGAAGTCGCGCACCATCATCGGGTAGGGGTGCGGGCCGGCCACGGTGCCGATGATGTAGAAGGTGTTGTCCACGTTGGCGACCCAGTCGCGCATGGCTTCGTTGAGCGCGTCCTTGAGCGTCTTGCTGCCCGACTCGACCGGCACCACGGTCGCGCCCAGCAGCTTCATGCGGTAGACGTTGGGACTCTGGCGCTTGACGTCCTCGCTGCCCATGTAGACCACACATTCCAGGCCGTAGCGGGCGCAGATGGTGGCGGTGGCCACGCCGTGCTGGCCCGCACCGGTCTCGGCAATCACGCGCGGCTTGCCCATCCGCTTGGCGAGCATGGCCTGGCCGATCACGTTGTTGATCTTGTGCGCGCCGGTGTGGTTGAGGTCTTCGCGCTTGAGGAAAATCTGCGCGCCGCCGACCTCGCGGCTCATGCGCTCGGCGTGGTAGACCGGACTGGGGCGGCCGACAAAGTGGGCCAGTTCCTTGCGGAATTCGGCCAGGAAGGCGGGGTCGTGCTGGTACTTCGCGTAGGCGGCTTTCAGCTCGTTGATGGCGTGGGTGAGCGTTTCGCTCACGAAGCTGCCACCGTAGATGCCGAAGTGGCCGCGGGCGTCGGGTTGCTGGTAGGTGTCCATGGGGTCTCTCGATTCGGTGGTCCGAGCGACCCTGCGGCGGGTTCAGCTCGGACGGGATGACGGGGTGTCGGCCGCGCGCACGGCGGCTACGAAGGCGTGGATCTTGTCGGTGTCCTTGATGCCTTTCGACACCTCGACGCCGGAACTCACGTCAACGGCCCAGGGCCGCACGAGGCGAATGCCATCGGTCACGTTTGCAGGCGTGAGTCCACCAGACAAAACGAGGCGAGAGCTGGCGTTTAGTAGCGGATGTGACCAAGGGAAGGCGTTCCAGTCGAAGGATTGACCGCCGCCGCCATAACCCTCGACATGGGCGTCGAGCAGGATGGCCTGCGCTGCGGCGAAGTCAGACGCGTATTTTAGGAGATCGAAGCCCGCGCCGGCCGGGCCGGGGGGAATGCGCGCGGCGCGGATGAACGGGCGTCCGGCGGCCAGGCAGTCGGCCGGGGTCTCATCACCATGGAACTGCAAAAGGGCGTTGGGCACTGCTGCCACGCCCTGGGCGATGAACTCGGGGCTGGCGTTGACGAACAGCAGCACCGGCGTGACGAAGGGCGGCAGGCGACTGGCCAGCTCTGCGGCTCGCTCCGGACTCACGAACCTCGGGCTCTGCGGGTAGAGCACGAAGCCGATGGCATCGGCGCCAGCGTGCACGGCGGCGGCCACGTCGCTTTCACGCGTGAGGCCGCAGATTTTGAGGCGGGTGCGGTGGGGCATGGGGCTCAGGGCAGCCAGTCGAAGGCGGGCGTGCGTTCCGGAATGTTCCACGACGCATCGTAGACCGGTCCGAGGAAGTACAAGCCGTCGGGTGCAAAAGTGGGTGCGGCGGCATCGCGGCTTTTCGCGGCCAGCACCTCGGCCATCCACGACGGCGGCCGGTTGCCGGTGCCGACAGCGATGAGACAGCCCATGATGTTGCGGATCATGTGGTGCAGGAAGGCCGAGGCCTCGAACTCGAAGCGCCAGTAGGCCCCGCGGCGGGCGATCTCGATGCGCCGCATGTCCTTGACCGGGCTGTGTGCCTGACAGGACGACGCGCGGAAGGATGTGAAGTCGTGCTCGCCGAGCAGAGCGTCAGCGGCCAATCGCATCGCGTTCTGGTTCAAGGGGCGGAAGACCCACCCCACCTGCCCGCTGTCCACGCTGGGGCGTACCGGCGACTCCAGCAGGACATAGGCATACCGCCGGCCGGTGGCGCTGGCGCGCGCATGAAAGCCGGGCGGCACCTGTCGCGCCCATTGCACAGCGATGTCGGGCGGCAGGAAGCTGTTGGTGCCCCTCACCCACGCGTTGTCCGGGCGTTCCAGCGGGCTGTCGAAATGCACCACCTGGTTCAGGCCGTGCACGCCCGCGTCGGTGCGACCGGCACAGAGCGTGTTGACCTGCTGGACCGCCAGGAAGCGGGCCAGGGCGCGCTCCAGCCGGTCCTGCACCGTGTTGCCACTCGGCTGGCTTTGCCAGCCGTCGTAGGTGCGGCCGTTGTATGCCACGCCCAATGCAATGCGCCCACGGGGCGACAAGGCCGGCGTGGGCGCATCCAGGCGCGATGCAGGGTCGGGCTGGTGAATCAGGTGAGGTCCGCCAGGAAAGCGCTGGCCTTGCTCTTGAGGGAGCCCGTGGCTTCTGCCAGGACTTCTTCGGCCAGCGACCGCGCGCCTTCCAGGTCACCGATGGCACGGAATTCCTCTGCCAGCGACAGCTTGGTTTCGAGCGGGTTCTCTGCGGTCAGACCGCTGAGTTCGGAGGGGACCGTGGCCGGGTTCGCACCGCCGTTCCGGTCTTCCAGATCGAGGTTGATGTCGTTCAGGTCGAAGGACAGCATGTCGGCCGGCGCGGGTGCTTCGGCTTCGGCCACAGGCAGGCCCACCTGGGGCTCGTCGAACACCGGCCGCAACACCGGAGGCTCGTCCAGGGACAGGTCGGGCAGCATCTCCGCATCGTCGAACGTGGGTTCCATCGGGGCGGCGGCTTTTGCTTCGAGCTGCTGGGACAAGCTGGCGGGTTCCGACGGGAAGTCCAGATCAAAGTCCATGGACATGGACGACGGAGCGTCACCGGGCTTGGCCTCCGGCGTGCGGGTCAGCGACTCGGTGCTCTGGAGGTCGTCCAGACCCGACATCGGCATTTCGAGCGGGGCAGACGCCGACGGTTCCAGATCGCCGTGGCCCGTGGGCTGGTCCAGATCCAGATCGAGCTCCAGTCCGACATCGGGCAGGGCGCCCGGCACGGTGGCGCCGGGGCGGGACTGCTGGGCCAGGGTGGACACGCCGAAGGGGACGGTGGCGCCTGAGAGCGGAGCACCCGGTTTGGGCGCGGGGGCTCCACCGGGCTGGTACATCGGATTGGAAGGATCAAGCTCCTTGCCCAGTTCGCAAGCGTGTTCCCACTCGGGGCCTTGCCCCTGGGTGAGGGCATATGCTTCTGCGGCCACGACTTCGAAGGCCTTTGCGTCGCGGCGCTTGGCGTAGATTTCCAGCAGCTTGCTGTGGATGGCAACGCGCGTGGGGGCGCTGCGCATCGCTTCCTTGAGGATTTCCTCGGCCTGCAGGTCCCGGCCATAGGCCAGGTACACATCCGCTTCAGCGACCGGATCGACATCACCGGCCGCGTCGAGCTGGCTCGGCGAATAGACCATGGAGGAGCCGGAAGCGGCCGCTTCGGCGGTGTCGATGCGTTGACCGCCACTGGAACCGAAGAAGGAATCGGGCTGCAGGCGGCTCTCCAGGAACGAGCTGTCCACCGCTGAGCCCTTCTTTCGTTGGCGCATGCGGTAAATGCCCAGACCGGCCAGCAGTGCCAGCAGGCCACCCGCGGCTGGCAGGACCAATGGGTTCTCCATCAGCTGGGCCATGAATCCGGGTTCCTCGGACGCCGGAGCCGGCTGGGGAGCCGGAGCGGGTGCTGCCGCCGTCGGGGTCTGTACCGCCGGTGCCGCGGTCGCTGTCGGTTCGGCGGCCACAGTGGCGGTGGGCGTGGCGACCGCGGCCGTCGGCGTGCTGGCCGGAGCGGTCACGGTGGTCGCGGCTGCGCCAGACACCGTCAGGCCGGGGGCCGTGGTGGTTGCGGCGGCCGGCGCCGTGGGCGCAGCGGCTGTGCTGGTCCCCAGTTTGGCCAGTTCCTCGATGTTGCGCGAGAGTTCGGCTGTGCGGTCGGCGGCTTCCTTGCGCTGGCGTTCCTGCGCGATCTTGTCTTCCTGGACGCCCTGCGCGGGCGTGGCACCTTTGGACAGGGTCAGCCGGTCCTGCGTCTTGGCGGCCGGCTTCTTGTCATCCACTTCAGCCTGAACCTGCCCGGTGGCCTCGCGCTCGGGTGCGGCCACTGCCGCGGCCGGCACCTTGCCGGCGAGGCGACGACGGAACTCATTGAAATCGCGACTCTGGGCCGCAATCACCTGCCGAGCTTCGTCCTTGGAGATCGAACTGGCCTGTTCCTGCGAGGGTAGATCCAGAACGGCGCCCGCCTTGATGCGGTTGATGTTGCCCCCGATGAAGGCGTCCGGATTGCTGCGCAGCATGGACACCAGCATCTGGTCCAGCGAAACGGAGGAGGACAGATTGCGTGAGGCGATGCGGCTGGCGGTCTCGCCGGCGCGTACCCGAACCGACTGGGCCGTTGCATCGGTGGTACGGGGTGCGGCTGCGGGTTTGGGGGCTGGGGCCTGCACTTCGCGCGGCTGGCGCGGTGCAGGTGCCGGGGCGGGACGCGTCACCTGAGTCGGCGTGGCGGCTGGCGCGGTCGGAGCGACGGTTGACGGTGCACGAGCGGGTGCCGGCGCCGACGCCGCGGGAGGCAGGGGAGCCGGCCCGCTCTGCCGCAGGTTCGGCGGATCGAACAGCAGCGTGTAGTCCCGGACAATGCGGCCCGACGACCAGTTGGCCTCCAGGATCATGTCCATGAACGGTTCGCTGACCGGGCGCGGGCTGGTCACGCGCAGGTACTGACGACCATCCGGCCGACGCTGCAGGCTGACCTGCAGATCGGCCAGTGCGGGGTTGTAGTCCATGCCGGCTGAGCGGAAGGCCTCCACCGGGGCCACACCGACGCGAAGACTGGACGCCTCTTCAGCGCTGATTTCGGGAACGTCGATTTCGGCCCTGAGGGGTTCACCCAGAGCGGACTGAACGGTGATGCGTCCGAGGGCCAGTGCCAACGCGTCTTGGGGGACAACCAGGCAGGTGCAAAGGATCGCCGCTGCTGCCACCGCATGCAACCGGGTCAGGTTGCGGACACCGGTTTTTTCGGGTTGGGCAATGGCCCCTTGAGGCAGGGTTTGGCGGATGTTGTTGGGCACAAGAACCTCGACGTTAAAAACCGAGAATTGACCATAACATCAACGCATTACGGTGACAAGCTGAGAATCCGCTTGAGTTTCAGAGGCCACCGTTGGTCGGATGGCGTTGTGGTCATGCAACGACAAAGCCGGCTCGGTGGCCGGCTTTGTCGGGTGTGCGAAGGCCTGATCAGGCGTCGAGCAGGATGCGCAGCATGCGGCGCAGGGGTTCGGCGGCTCCCCACAGCAGCTGGTCGCCGATGGTGAAGGCGCCGACGTACTCGGGGCCCATGG
>CAZJZD010000027.1:0-54237 GCA_964550405.1 uncultured Hydrogenophaga sp.
CGCTGCCCCCCGAGGGGGAGCGAATTCAGCTTGGGGCGGCCCGGCGCTGAATTCCATTCCTCCACGCTCTGCGGCTGCCTCAGCGCGGCATCCACCCCGTGCGCAGCGCATGGGCCCAGTCCGGACGCTGTCGCAGGTCGGCCTGCTGAGCGGCTGCTTCGTGGTCATAGGGCACGCTGACCAGCTCGCAGCACCAACGGCCATCGCGTTTCTCGGCGATCGCGTAACGCGCATCCGGGCTGCCGTTTTCGATGCGGTGGTAGCTCGATTGCGGGTACGGGTGGTCGTCGTCGTAGGCCGGCAGGCCCACGCTGCCCGGGTTGACGATGAGCAGGCCACTGTCCAGTCGAACGGCCCGCGGCACATGGGAATGCCCGCAGGCCAGCAGCGTGATGTGCGGCGGGATGCGGCCCCCCAGCCGTTCCCGGATCTCGTCGGGCGTGGCCAGCCGGGCCTCTTCGCCCACCGGGGTTTCCAGCAGGTATTCGATGTCGCTGCGCGGGCTGCCGTGGCACAGGGCCACGTCCGGACCCAGGCGTTCGGGCCAGACCTCGCCGCGGTGCAGGCGCGGGTCGCAAGGGTCCGCATGGCTGGCCAGCCAGGACTTGTCGGCGTCGCCCAGCCGGCCGCTGGTGTAGGCGTCGGACGGATTCTGGCGCGCCATCGGCAGGCGCAGCACCTGCCGTTCGTGGTTGCCGGCCACGTGCAGCCAGGGCAGGGGGTGCAGGCGCCGGGCGGTCTCCAGCGGCAGCAGCGGGCCGCTGAGGGTGTCGCCCAGGTTCACGACCGCGTCGACACCGCGCCGCGCGATGTCGTCGATGACCGAGTCGAGTGCGGCGAGGTTGCCGTGGATGTCGGAAACGAAGGCGATGCGCATGGGTGCCTTCAGTGGCCGCCGTCCACCAGCCAGCGCACGAAGCGCTCGGCCTCGTCGGCGCTCAGGCGTTCGTGGGCCGGCACACCGCCGAACAGATGGTGCTCGCGCAAGTGGGCCGACAGCTTTTCGATCTCGGCTTCGTTGCCCTTGGCGGACGCGTAGCGGGCGGCGAGCTCGGCCAGGGTCGGCGCCTTGCCCTTGGGCGGCGTGCCGTGGCAGTTCAGACAGCCTTTGTCCAGCGCCAGGTTCATGCTGGCCTGTGCAACCAGGGGCAAAGCGCCGGCCATCAGCACGAACCACCAGGCAACGGCTTGGATGCGTCGCGTCATGCGTTGAACCCTCCCAGGCTGCGGATGTGTTCGACGTGCGCGAGCATGGAGCGTTTGGCCACCGGCCACAGGCGTTCGGGCACGTCGTCGTAGGCGATCTTCACCCAGTCGTCCATGGTGCCGTCCGGCAGGGCCTGCAGGGCGCGGGCCACCTTGGCTTCGCGCGCCAGGCGGTGCGCCTTCAGGTGGGCGATGGCTGCGCGGGCGCCACCGTGTTCGGGGGCGCCAGGGTTGTCGGCGCTGCGCGGGTGGTCGCCCAGCACATAACCGTGCGCGGGCAGGATGAAGTGCACGCCGTGCTGCGCACACAGCCGGCCGAGCTTGTCCAGCGAGTCGAGATAGTCGCCCATGTTGCCGTCGGGCGGGTCGATGACGGTGGTGCTGCCGTTGAGGATGTGGTCGCCGCTGAACAGCAGGCCGTCTTCTTCCAGCAACAGGCACAGGTGGTTGGCCGCATGACCGGGGGTGTGCACCACCTGCAGGGTGTGCGTCGTGCCATCGGGGGCGCTCAGCGTCAGGCGTTCGCCGTCGGCCAGCGCACGTTCGGGGGCGAAGCGGCTGTCGGTGCGCGAGGTGGCGGCGCTGGGCAGGCCCAGGATGGGCGGCTGGTTCGTGCAGAGCGCCTGCAGCCGCGCCGCGCCCGGTGAATGGTCGGGGTGCGAATGCGTGCAGACGATGGCGCGGATGTCGCCACCCGCGGCACGCCACAGGCGTTCGATGTGTCCAGCGTCGTCCGGCCCGGGGTCGATCACGATGTGGCTGGTGGCCGGGTCACCGACGACGTAGCTGTTGGTGCCCGGGCCGGTCATGAACCCGGGGTTGGGCGCGGTCAGGCGCTGCACGTTTTTCAGCAGCGGCACCGGACGCCCGGTCTGCCAGGCCAGCTCGTGCACGATCTGGCCGTCGGGGCAGACCAGCGCCAGTTCGCCGTAGGGTGGCTCCTGCTCCATGTGGCGCGACTCGTGGCCGTTCATCAGCCCGGCGCGCGGGCAACTGGTGAACAGAGGCTCGTCATTGACCGCACAGGCTTTGAGGACCGCATCCACCGAGGCATAGGCCTGCAGCCGCTCCAGCGTGCGGATGGTCGGGAAGATGATGAAGAACTGGCCGGCGGCGTGGCGCGCCAGCGCGTCGGCCGGGCGCACCCACAGCGGCTCGAACTGTTCCGATTCGTCGGCCACCGGGTCCTGGCCCTCGGGCATGCGCGCCACCAGGAAGGGCACGTCGAAGCGGCGCGGCAGGTCGCGGTCGGTGACCCAGTGCGCGAGCACAAACACCTCGGCGCCCGACAGTGTCAGGCCTTGCGCGGCGCACTGTGCGGCGAACGGGGCCTGGCGGTCGAGCGCGGCGATCTGCGCGGTGTCCAGGTGCGAGCCATCGGCACGGCGCGCGAGCAGCACGCCCAGTTCCTCGAAGCTCTCACGGATGGCGGCGATGGCCTGCGTCAGGTGCAGGTCGCTTTGGGTGGGGCGACGCGTGGACAGGTCATGCGCCTGCGCGTCGGCAGCATCGATGCCACCCCCGGGAAAGACGTAGGCGCCGGGCGCAAAGCTCGCCGTCATCGAACGGCGCGTCATCAGCACCTCGATGCCTTGCGGCGCATCGCGCAGCAGCAGGACGGTGGCGGCGGGGCGCACCGGGGCGGGTGCGCGCTGGGGGTGGAGCAGTTGGGTGGGGCGGACCATGCGCCGATTGTGCGGCGACTCGGGGACTGGTGTTGTCGCCGCTGCTCGGGGGTCAGGCGGGCGGACTGAGGGCCGACATCTCCGGAGAGAGCCCCTGCCAGGCGATGTCGAAACCCGGCGTGGCGCGTTGTGGTGGCAAGGGCGTGGTGCGAAGCGCCCAGTGTGTGCCGGCGATCACGCTGTCGATCACCGGCACGGGCACCTGGCCTTGTACGGCGGCGGCCATGCCGGCCAGGCCGGCGCCGCCCAGGATCACGGCCTGCACCCCGAGCTGATAGGCCGCGTCACGGCAGGCCTGGGCCAGCAGGCGGTGGGCGACCGCCGGGTCGGCGGCGAGCTGGGCGCCGGTGGGCGCGACGGTGTGGATGCCGGCCAGTTGCTGCGCCTGACCCAGCGCTTGCGCCAGGCGTTGCAGCATCGGCCCCCAGCGCTCGCCGCCGGTGACGATGGCATACCGTCCGTGGCGCGCGGCCTCGATGAAGGCCGCTTCGGCCAGACCGGTGACCGGCGCGGGGCTGGATTCACGCAGCGCCATCAGGCCCGGGTCGCCGAAGCAGCCGATGAGGACCGCATCGGGCGAGGGCTCCGGTCCGCAGAGGGCTGCGGCCCATGCGTCGAGCGCGGCGTGCGCGGCCACCGCGTAGCTGGCCTCGTCGGCGATGTAGGGCGCGCCAAAGCGCGCGGTGACCGTGCGCACCACCACATGCGATCCGGCGGCAGCCTGCACGTGCTGTTGCAGCAGCGCGCTGACGCGCTCCGAGGTGTTGGGGTTGATGACCAATAACCGCTTCATGAGCCGAACAGCGCCAGCAGGTCGGGTGCCGCCTCGGGCGTGGCGGAAAAACTCAGTTGGGACTCCAGCCGCTCCAGGTGCTCGCGCATCAGGCGCGCGGCCTCCTTGGCGTCGCGCAGCTGGATGGCCGCGAGCAGGGCACGGTGTTCCTGGCAGCCGCAGGCGGTGGCGTCCTCGCGCGCCTGGGCGTGCGGCGCGCTGTAGGCCATGAGGATGAGCGAGGTGCGCGAGACCAGTTCGCGCAGGATGCCGCCCAGGGTCTGGTGGCCGGCGTGTTCGGCGATCTGCAGGTGGAAGTCACCCGAGAGGCGGATCGCGCGGCGCATGTCGCCGGCCTTGCGCGCGGCCTCTTCGTCCCGGATGCAGGTCTTGAGCGCCTGGAGGTGGGCAGCGCTGGCGCGCGCGATGAAACGTTCGACCAGCAGCGGCTCGATCATGCGCCGCACCTCGAACACTTCGCGTGCTTCGGCTTCGCTGGGTTCGGCGATGGCCGCGCCGCGGTTGGGCGTGAGCGTGACCACCTTCTCGTTGGCCAGCCGCACCAGCACCGGCCGGATGCGCGTGCGCGAGACGCCGAAGGCCGCCGCCAGCCGGTCTTCGACCAGCTTGGTGCCAGGCGGCAGCTGGTGGTCGAGGATGGCCGACACCATGCGCTCGTAGATCGCCTGGTCGGACAGCGGCGTTGCGGAGGTTTTCATTTCTTTTTCAGCCAGAGGGCGAGGCCGACGGTGATGCCCATCACGGCGAAGGACACGACGGTGGTCACCGTGCCCAGCGCGTAGATGGCTGGCGTGGTGACGGTGGCCGTCAGGCCCTGCAGTTCCAGCGGCAAGGTGTTGACGTCGCCGATGGCCTGCGAGGTGCGGGCGATCTCGTCCCAGCTGAGGGTGAAGCCGAACATGCCGACGCCGACCACGGAAGGGCCGATGAGGGGCAGCACCACGTGGCGGAAGGTCTGCCAGGGCGTGGCGCCCAGGTCGCGTGCCGCTTCTTCGTAGGCGGGGTTGAAGCGGTTGAACACCGCGAACATGATCAGCAGGCCGAAGGGCAGGGTCCAGGTCAGGTGCGCGCCCAGGGCCGAGGTGAACAGGCCCAGCGCAGTGCCGTACTCCTCCAGCGTGGTGGTCGCGCCCACGGCTTCGAGCAACCACTTGAGACCGCCGTCGAGCAGGCGGAACTGCAGGCCGATGCCCAGCGACACGATGATGGACGGCATGATCAGGCTGGCCACCGTCACATAGAACAGCGCGTTGCCGCCACCCAGCTTCTTGCGGAAGGCCAGACCGGCCAGCACCGACAGCACGACGGTGAAGGCCATGACCACGGCACCGAGCATGAGCGAGCGGGTGAAGGCGGCGCCGATGTCCACCGTGCCCAGGCCTTCGGCGAGCTGGCGGAACCAGTGCAGCGAGGTGCCGCGCAGCGGGAACGTCAGGCCACCCTCTGGCCCCTGGAACGAGAGCACGAAGATGACGGCCATCGGGCCGTACATGAACAGCACGAACAGGGCAAAGATAGTCGCGAGGGGCCAGAAGCCGGCGGCCCTTGTATCGGAGGTGCGCGCTTGCATGGTCACAGCTCCTTTCTGATGTCGACGAGGCGCGTCAGGCCCCAGATGATCATGAGCACCACCGCGAGCAGGATCACCGCGTTGGCCGCGGCCAGCGGGAATTGGAGGTAGGAGGTCTGTACCTGGATGATCTTGCCGACCGAGGCGATCTGCTGGCCGCCCATGACGCCGATGGTCACGAAGTCGCCCATGACGATGGTGATGACGAAGATGGAGCCGATGATGATGCCGGTCTTGCACAGCGGCACGATGACGTTCCACAGCGTCTGCCAGGCGCTCGCACCGGCGTCGCTGGCGGCTTCGAGCAGGCTGCGGTCGATGCGCATCATGCTGTTGAAGATGGGCACGATCATGAACATGGTGTAGAGGTGCACGAAGGCCAGCACCACCGAGAAATCGGAGAACAGCAGCCATTCGATGGGCTGGTCGATCAGGCCGATGCCCTGCAGGCTCTGGTTGACCAGGCCGTTGCGGCCCAGCAGCGGCACCCACGAGATCATGCGGATGACGTTCGAGGTCCAGAAGGGCACGGTGCAGAGCACGAACAGGGCCGTCTGCATGCCCGAGGACCGCACGTGGAAGGCCAGGAAATAGGCCACCGCAAAGCCCAGCACCAGCGTGATCAGCCACACCAGGAAGCTGAACTTCAGCGTGGACAAATAGGTCGAGAGCGTGACGCAGAAATCACCGTGTTCGGTGAGCGTGGAGCAGCCCTCGAAGATGGACAGGTAGTTGCGGACCGTGAAGGCCGGGATCAGCTCGTACTCGTTGAAGTCCCAGAAGCTGACCATCAGCACCAGGCCGAGCGGGATCAGGAAGAACAGCACGAACACCAGCGTGTACGGCGTGGCCTGCCACCAGGCGGGCACCGTGCGGTTGGGGCTGTCGGTGACCAGCGCCGTTACTGATGTGGATGGACTGCTCATGGAAGGGTCAATCAAATAAGCGAAGGTGGGAGAAGACGACGCGGCGAGCGCAGCGAAGCCCCCTCCAGGCCACCGCGGAACCGGCTTTGCCGGGCCGCCAGTGGCGCCCCCCTCCGGGGGGTGACGCCGTAGGCGGCGCGGGGGGCAGAGTTCGTCACGCAGCGACGAACTCGTTCCATTTCCTGACCATGTACTCGTTCTCGTCCATGACCGCGTTCCAGCAGGCGATGCCGCCCATGCGCTGCTCGTAGCTGCCGCCGTCGCGCACCGCGCCGGCCTTGGCCAGCACGTCGCCGTTGGGGCTCTTGATGTCCTGGGTGGCGGCCTTGCCTTCCATCCAGTAGGCCCACTCGTAGGCTTCCATCTTGGCCTTGGCGGTCTCCAGCACCGCGCTGTAGTAGCCCTGGCGGTTGAGGTAGGCGCCGGCCCAGCCGTCGAGGAACCAGTTGATGAACTCGTAGGCGCCGTCGAGCTTGCGGCCCGACAGGGTGGCCGGCAGACCGAAGCCGGCGGCCCAGGCGCGGTAGCCTTCCTTGAGCGGCTGGAAGTTGCAGGCGATGCCCTTGGTGCGCACGGCGGTCACGGCCGGGCTCCACATGGACTGGATCACCACTTCGCCCGAGGCCATCAGGTTGACGGACTCGTTGAAGTCCTTCCACAGCGCGCGGAACTGGCCGGCCTTCTTGGCCTCGATCAGGGTCTTGATCGTCAGGTCGATCTCGGCCTTGGTCATGTTGCCCTTGTCCTTGTACTTGTGGATGCCCATGGCTTCCACCACCATGGCGGCGTCCATGATGCCGATGGACGGGATGTTCAGGATCGCGGCCTTGCCCTTGAATTCGGGGTTGAGCAGCTCGGCCCACGACGAGATGGGGCGCTTGATCAGGTCGGGGCGGATGCCCAGCGTGTCGGCGTTGTACACGGTGGGGATCAGGCTCATGAACTGGGTCGGGCTCTTGGCGAAGACCTTGCTCTTCTCGCCCTCCAGGAAGATCACCTTCTTGGGCGCGGTGCCCTGGTCACCCACTGCCTTTCCGGCCACGGTGCCGGTGGTGAACAGCGGGGTGATCTTGTCGGCGTTCTTGATCTTCTTGACGTCGATGCCCTTGAGGTTGCCGGTGGGCACGATCTTCTTGAGCGAGAAGTACTCGGTGTCGATCAGGTCGAAGCTGTTGGGGGCGGTGACGGCGCGCTTGGTCACGTCATCGGTGGTCACGGCCACGTACTGGATCTTGATGCCGGTGTCCTTCTCGAACTTCTCGGCGATGGTCTTGTCCTGGTTCACCGCGGTGCCCAGGTAGCGCAGGGTGATCTTCTCTTGCGCGATGGCCGGCGAGAGGCCGCTGGCCAGGATGCCGGCCAGGCCGGCGGTGCCTTGCAGCAGGCTGCGGCGCGACAGGCCGTCTTGCGGGAGGTCGATGGAATCGGACATGGAGAACTCCTTGGGTTCGGGGGGAGGGACAGGGGAGGGAAAGCGGGTGGGCTCAGGCGGCCAGGGCGTGCGCCTGGGCCGGGTTCCAGCTCAGGTCGGCGCGCTCGCCGGTGGTCCAGGGACGGTCGACGAAGGTGGCTTCGGACAACATGACCGAAACGCCGCGGTCTGCGCCGTCGCCGTCGAGCTGCAGGCCCAGCAGCACATAGGTGCCCTGGTACTCGACGTCGCTCACGGTGGCGGTCCAGCCGGTGCTGCCGGCCTCGGTCAGGCGGATGTGGTCGTTGCGCACGGCGACCTTGCCGTCGGCGGTTTGCAGCACGTTGTGGCCGCCCATGAAGCGCGCCACGAACTCGCTGGCCGGCCGGTTGTAGACGGTGTGCGGCGGGCCGGCCTGTTCGATGCGGCCGTGGTTCATCACCACCATGGTGTCGGCCAGCGCCATCGCCTCTTCCTGGCTGTGCGTGACGTGGATGAAGGTCAGACCCAGTTCTTTCTGCCAGTGGCGCAGCTCGGCGCGCATCTGGATGCGCAGGAAGGGGTCGAGCGCGGAGAGCGGCTCGTCCAGCAGCAGCACGCGTGGCTGGGTGATGAGGGCGCGCGCCAGTGCCACGCGCTGCTGCTGGCCGCCGGAGAGTTCGCCCGGCTTGCGGTGCGCCAGGTGCCCCATGGCCACGCGCTGCAGCAGGTCCTGCGCGCGGGCGTGGCGCTCGGCCTTGGCCACGCCCTTCATCTTGAGGCTGAAGGCCACGTTGTCCAGCGCGGAGAGGTGCGGGAACAGCGCGAAGCTCTGGAACATCATGGCCGTGCCGCGTTCGGCGGCGGGCAGGCGGGTGATGTTGCGGTTCTCCAGCAGGATGTCGCCGCTGGTGGTGCTCTCGTGGCCCGCGATCATGCGCAAGGTCGTGCTTTTGCCGCAACCCGAGGGGCCCAGCAGGCAGCAGTAGCTGTTGGCGGCGATGCGCAGGTCGATGGCGTCGACCGCGGTGGCGCCCGGACCATACTGTTTGGTCAGGGCGATCAGTTCGACGGCGGAGGGGGCGGAGGAGGGTGCGTCCATTCCCGCTGTCTTGCACGAGCCGTGCCAACTGTTTTGTATGCAATTTCAGCCAGATTGCATACAAAACCGCACCGGCTTTGTGCGCAGTCGGTCCGGCCGGGTGCGTGGTGGCCCGCTGCGGTGCGTGTGCACCGACCCGATGCGCACCGGGCTGGACGGATAATCGACCCATGCGAGTGCAGTTCACCAAAATGCAGGGTGCGGGCAACGACTTCGTCGTGCTCGACGAGACGCGCGGCCGCCTGGGCCTGAGCGCGGCCCAGTACCGTTTCCTGGCCGACCGCCACTTCGGCGTCGGCGCCGACCAGATCCTGTCCGTGCGCCCGGCGCCATCGGCTGGGGTGGATTTCGAATACGTGATCCACAACGCCGACGGCGGCGAGGTCGAACACTGCGGCAACGGCGCACGCTGCTTCGTGCGCTTTGTGCGCGACAAGGGTCTGACCGACCGCAATCCGGTGCGCGTGAAAGTGAAGCATGGCGAGCTCAGCCTGCGCCTGAACGACGACGGCCGCGTGACGGTGGACATGGGCGCGCCCATCTTCGACCGGGCACGCGTGCCCTTCGATGCCAGCGGCCTGACGCCCACGCCCATGGGCCATTTCGAGCGTTGGTCCCTGCCGCTGGCGGGCGGGGACGTGGCCCCGGTGGCCGTGCTGTCCATGGGCAACCCGCACGCCGTGCTGCTGGTGGACAACGTGGACACCGCGCCGGTGGCCGCCTGGGGGCCACAGATCGAACGCCACGCGCAGTTCCCGGCCCGCGTCAACGCCGGCTTCCTGCAGGTGGTGGACCGCTCGCATGTGCGGCTGCGGGTGTACGAACGCGGCGCGGGCGAAACCCTGGCCTGCGGCACCGGCGCCTGCGCGGCCGTGGTGGCCGGCATCCGCCTGGGCCTGCTGGATGCGCGCGTGGACGTGCAGACCCACGGCGGCGTGCTGACCATCGAATGGCAGGACACGCCCGCCCACGACGCGCCGGTCTTCATGACCGGCCCCGCCACCTCCGTATTCGAGGGCCAGATCGAGATTCCCGATCTGGCCTGAACACCCTGCAGGGACGCCCCATGACCGACGCCACCATTCCCCCGATCACCGAAGACGACATCGCCAACTACCTGGCGAACACGCCCGACTTCTTCGAGCGCCACGCCGGCCTGCTGGCGGCCGTTCAGCTGACCAGCCCGCACGGCAACCGGGCCGTGAGCCTGCAGGAACGCCAGGCGGAAATGCTGCGCGAGAAGATCAAGGGCCTGGAGCTCAAGGCGGCCGAGATGATCCGCCACGGCCACGAGAACACCGCCATCGCCGACAAGCTGCAGCGCTGGACCCTGCAACTGCTCAACACCCGCGAAGCCGCCGACCTGCCCGAGGTGGCGACCAGCGGCGTGGCGGCGCACTTCGGTGTGCCGCAGGTGGTGGTCAAGCTCTGGGGCGTGGCGCCGGCCTTCGCGGCGTTGCCCTGCGCCCAGGGCGCCAGCGACGACGCGCAGGCGTTTGCGACCTCGTTGTCCAAACCCTACTGCGGCGGCAACCCGGGTCTGGAGGCCGCCACCTGGCTGGCCGATCCGGCCGCGGCCGCGTCGCTGGCCCTGATCCCGCTGCGCGCGGGGGACGGTCCGCAGGCCTTCGGTCTGCTGGTGCTGGCCTCGCCCGACGCACAGCGCTTCGCGGCCGACATGGGCACCAACTTCCTCGAACGTATCGGCGAGCTGACCGCGGCCTCCCTGTCGCGTCTACTGCCGGGTTGAGCGTGTCCGCTGCGGCCACCGACGCCGAACAGGTCCAGGCCTACCTGGACCATGTGCGCGTCGAAAAGCGCCTGGCCGGGCGCACGGTCGCGCTCTACACCGCCGATCTGGACAAACTCGTGGCCCATGCCCGCGAGGCGGGTGTCGGCCTGCTTCAGGTGCAGAACGCCCACATCCGCCGCTGGGTGGCGCAGATGCACAGTGGCGGCCGCAGCGCGCGCGGCATCGCGCTCATCCTCTCGGGCTGGCGTGGCCTCTACGTCTGGCTGGGGCGCCAGGGCCTGATCACCCACAACCCGGTGCAGGATGTGCGCGCACCCAAGGCCGGCAAGCCCCTGCCCAAGGCGCTGGGCGTGGACGACGCGGTGGCACTGGCGTCGCACGAGCAGACCGAAGACGACCCGCGCCTGGAAGCGCGCGATCGCTGCATCACCGAACTGCTGTACGGCTGCGGCCTGCGCATCGGCGAACTGGTGGGGCTGGACGTGGCGGCCAGCGACAACGCGCGCGGCTGGATCGACCCCCAGGCCGGCGAGGCCCATGTGCTGGGCAAGGGCAGCAAGCGCCGCAGCGTGCCGGTGGGCGGCGCCGCGCTCGCGGCGCTGGCGCAGTGGCTGGCGGTGCGCGGCGACTGGGCCCGGGACGACCCGGCGCTGTTCATCGGCAGCCGCGGCCAGCGCCTGTCGCCGCAGCACATCCGCGTGCGGCTCAAGCGCCGCTCGCTGTTGGCCGGCCTGTCCACGCCGGTGCACCCCCACATGCTGCGCCACTCCTTTGCCAGCCACGTGCTGCAGAGCAGCGGCGACCTGCGCGCGGTGCAGGAGTTGCTGGGGCACGCCAGCATCGGCACCACACAGGTCTACACCCGGCTGGACTTCCAGCACCTGGCGCAGGTGTACGACGCGGCGCACCCGCGGGCCAAAACCAAGGGGCCTGCCAAGCCCTGAGCCGCTGGCGGCCGGGAGGGAATACCCGCTTCGACAGCGGGGCGGCCGTCTGCAAAATGGTGATTGCAAATATCATTGTTCGCTTGATTATTAAAACCGCCTTCCCCTGACAGGAGACAACATGAACCGACTGCTGCTGGCCTTCAAGGCCGCCCTGATGGCCCTGTGTTTTGTCGCTGCGGCACCCTCGCTGGCCGCCGACGACGTGATCAAAACCGTCTACCACATGAGCGAAGGCATCCCCCAGGCCTCGCGTGCCATCAACAACATCCGCAACCACCTGGCGGCCGACCCCAAGGCCAAGATCGTCGTCGTCACCCACGGCCTGGGCATCGACTTCCTGCTCGAGGGCGCGACCAACCAGATGGAGCAGCCCTTTGCCGGCGCCATCGGCGAACTGGCCGGCAAGGGCGTGGAGTTCCGGGTGTGCAACAACACCCTGGTCTCGCGCAAGATCGACCCGGCCAAAGTGGCGATGGAAGCGAAGATCGTCCCGTCCGGCGTGGCCGAAGTGGCCCGCCTGCAGGCCCGCGAAGGCTTCGTCTACCTGAGGCCTTGACTGTGCGCGGGGCACAATCCCCGCATGAAGATCATCCGACTCAAGCCCGGCAAAGAGCGCTCGCTGCAGCGACGACACCCTTGGGTGTTCGACGGCGCCATCGCCAAGGGTGGCGCTGATGCCGGCGAAACCGTTCGCGTGGACAGTGCCGATGGCCAGTTTCTCGCCTGGGGCGCGTATTCACCCCAATCCAAGATCCGGGTGCGCGCCTGGAGCTTCGATCAGGCACAACGCATCGACGCCCCTTTCTTTCATGACACGCTGCGGCGCGCCATCGCGCTGCGCGAACGAATGGGCATTGCCAGCAACGGCCAACGTCTGGTGCATGGCGAATCCGACGGTCTGCCCGGCCTGGTGGTGGACCGCTACGGCGACACCCTGGTGGCGCAGTTCGGCGCTGCGGGTGTCGAGCGCTGGAAGGACGTGATTGCCGACGCGCTGCTCGCCCTGACCGGGTGCACGCGCCTGTACGAACGTTCCGACGCCAGTTCGCGCGCGCTGGAGGGATTGCCCGAGGTGACGGGCTGGCTGCGCGGCGACGGTCCCACGGCCTTTGAGCTGGAAGAGCACGGCTGGCGCCTGGGTCTGGACATCGCCCTGGGCCACAAGACCGGCTACTACCTGGATCAGCGCGACAGCCGGCTGGCGCTGCACGAATATGCGAAGCGCCTGAAGTTCGCCCAGGTGCTCAACTGCTACAGCTACACCGGGGGCTTCTCGGTGGCGGCACTGGCGGGTGGGGCGGGGCACGTGACCAGCATCGACTCGTCCGGCCCGGCGCTGGAACAGGCGCGCGCCAACCTGCTGCTCAACGGTCTGGATCCGGCCCAGGCCACCTTCATCGACGCCGACGTCAACGCCTCGTTGCGCCAGTTCGTGGCCGAAGGCCGCCTGTTCGACGCCATCGTGCTCGACCCGCCCAAGCTGGCGCCCACCGCTGCTCACGCCGAGCGGGCCGCCCGCGCCTACAAGGACATCAACCGCCTGGCCTTCAAGTTGCTGCCGCCGGGTGGCGTGCTGTTCACCTTTTCGTGTTCGGGCGGCATCGGGGTCGAGCTGTTCCACAAGATCGTGGCGTCCGCCGCCGGCGACGCGGGGGTGGATGGCGCGATCCTGCAGCGCCTGGGCGGCGCCTGCGACCACCCGATGACCACCGCGTTCCCCGAGGGCGAGTACCTCAAGGGCCTGGTGGTGATGAAAAAACTCTAGACAGCCCAGGGTCACCCCGCTGCACTACACTCCCGGCCTGCTTTTTGCATACGGAACCCGCCATGTCGCTCATCCCCGCCACCATCCTCACCGGTTTCCTCGGCTCGGGCAAAACCACGCTGCTCAAGCGCGTGCTGACCGAAGCCCACGGGCAGAAGATCGCCGTGGTCGAAAACGAGTTCGGTGAAGAGAACATCGACAACGAGATCCTGGTCGCCGACACGCAGGAAAACATCATCCAGATGAGCAACGGCTGCATCTGCTGCACCATCCGTGACGACCTGCGCGCCACGCTGGCCGACCTGGCACAGAAGAAGCGCAAGGGCGAACTGGACTTCGAGCGCGTGGTGATCGAGACCACCGGCCTGGCCGACCCGGGTCCGGTGGCGCAGACCTTCTTCATGGACGACGAGGTGGCCGAGCAGTACCTGCTGGACTCCATCCTGACCCTGGTGGACGCCAAGCACGCCGCCCAGCAGCTCAACGACCGCCAGGAAGCCCGCCGCCAGGTGGGCTTTGCCGACCAGATCTTCATCAGCAAGGCCGACCTGGTCAGCCAGGAGGACGTGGACGCGCTGATCCACCGCCTCAAGCACATGAACCCGCGCTCCCCCATGCGCCCGGTGCATTTCGGTGATGTGGCGCTCAAGGACGTGTTCGATCTGCGCGGCTTCAACCTGAACGCCAAGCTCGACATCGACCCGGACTTCCTGAGCGTGGACGACCACGACCATGGTCATGACCACCACGACCATGACCACGAACACGGCGAGCACTGCAACCACCCCTCGCACCAGCACGGGCATGCCCACGGTCACCACCACCATCACGACGACGATGTGAAGAGCTTCGTCTACCGGTCCGACCGCGCCTTCGATCCGGCCAAGCTGGAGGACTTCCTGGGCGCCGTCGTGCAGGTCTACGGGCCCAAGATGCTGCGCTACAAGGGCGTGCTGAACATGAAGGGCACCGACCGCAAGGTGATCTTCCAGGGCGTGCACCAGCTCATGGGCAGCGACCTCGGGCCGTTGTGGGCCGAGGGCGAGGCCCGCACCAGCAAGATGGTGTTCATCGGCATCGACCTGCCCCGGGACATCCTGGTCCAGGGCTTGGACCAGTCACTCGTCTGAGCCGGTTCGTTGTCGACGACCATCACATAGCAGGCCTGGCGTGTTCTTTGTCTCTCTTCTCCAACGCCTGGGTTTTCCCTCGGGTCCGGTGTCAGTGCCCACTGCGACGCCGTCGCTACAATCGCCGCCCAAGTCGGGCGCCCAGCGCCAGGCCAGGCCTGCCGTCAGCCTGCGGGCCGCGCGCAGTCCGGTGGCGGAGCGCAAACGGGGTATAACCACAAAAGCGCCGGTGTTACCGGCTGTATCGGTTGCGTCAACGGCCTTGGTCGAAGGTCGCAACCGGCCCCCTGAGCAGGCTTCGTCAGGCACTGAGAGGAGATCCCTTGTGAAAGCCCCGGCCACCCGGACAGCGAAATCCACCAAGACCGTCGGCACGGCGGCCAAAGGGCGCGCCGGTCAGACGAAGCCCCCTGTTCCGGCCGGCAAGCCCGCCGTCAAGGCAGCCGCCAAGAAGGTGGTCAAGACAGCACCGAAGCCTGTCGCCAAGACTGCATCGAAGCCTGTGGCCAAGAAGGTGCCCGTCAGCAAGCCGGTGGTCAAGGCCCCCGTCAAGGCGGCCGTGAAGGCCAAGGCACCCGTCAAACCGGTGGTCAAGCCCGCTGCCAAAGCGGCGGCCAAGACAGTCGCCAAACCGGCCGTGAAAGCGCCGGAAAAAGCCCCTGCGAAGGTCGCAACCAAGACGCCGGCCGTGGCCAGCAAGCCGGCAACCAAGGCGGCGCCGGTCCAGCCGAAAACGGCCAAGGCGGTGCCCGTCAAGCCAAGCTCTGTCAAGGCCGCGCCTGCCAAGGCGGTGCCGGCACCGCTTGTGCTCCAGCCGGCCAGCCCACCGCCTGCACCGATGGCCGCTGTTCCTGAGAGTCCTGTGAGGGCTTCCGGCAAACGGGCCATCAAGAAAGCCATGATGGAGCAGATGTCCCAGGCCACCGCCCAGCCGACCCATGCTCCCGATGCCCCCAAGGCCACCTTTTTCACCATGAATGAACGTGTCATGACACCTCCCGCGCCCCCCAGCATCCAGAAAGACCCCAAGCGGGCCAACAACTGGAAAAAGCTGCCGGTCGAAGAACTGGCCGATCAGGACATCACGGCCATGCCCGATGCCGAGTACATGAACGATGTGCAGCTGGCGTTCTTCCGGCGCAAGCTCATGCTGCTCAAGGCCGACATGCTGGCCAATGCCGGTGAAACCACGGAGCACCTGCGCGAGGACACTGTGGTCGTGCCCGACCCGGCGGACCGGGCCACCATCGAGGAAGAACATGCGCTGGAACTGCGTACCCGCGATCGTGAGCGCAAGCTGCTCAAGAAGATCGAGCAGGCGATCGCCCGTATCGACAGTGGCGATTACGGCTACTGCGAAGAGACCGGCGAACCCATTGGTGTCGGTCGCCTGATGGCGCGGCCGACGGCCAGCCTGTCGCTCGAAGCCCAGCAACGCCGCGAACTCAAGCAGAAGATGTTCGGGGACTGACCGTTTGCGTTCCCTGCACCCGCATCTGTCCTGTCGCTGAGCGCCCATGTCCAAAGACGAGTCCAACGGTGGCGGCTTCCTGTCCAAGGTGGTGAAGTTCGTGCGCCATCCGACCACCAGCTGGTCGGATCTGGACACGCGCACCGCCGATCGGGAGAGCGAATACAGCAAGGCTGCGCTCAAGGAGATGATCGAGCGCAAGCGTCGCAACGACTTTGTGCGCAAGCGCGAGTTCGACATGCTGCGCAAGATCCGCAGCCGTGAGGGCAGCGCTGACGGCATCCAGGGGGTGCGCCCGTCCTTCTTCCAGAGCAGCCTGCCGTCCAAGCCGGACGACCGGGCCATGACGCTCAAGAAGATCGACGAGATCGAGGCCCAGATGTCGATGCAGTGGTGGAAGACCAAGGGGCCGGATTCCTTGGCCACCACGGGCTCCAGCCTCAACTCCGGTGCGCACACCACGGGTGGAACGCCCCTCAATCGCAAGGATGCTCCCGATGGCAAGGAGCCTGCCGCGGCCAGCGCCGAGGTGCGTCGGCGCACGGCCCAGTACAACGAGACCGAGGCCTCGCCCTTGAACACCGGTCCGGGGCATGCGACCACGGCCCCCGCACCGCCGCCGCAGGTGCCTGCTGACACGCCCGTCAAGTCCTTCCAGACGCGCAACAACCCGTCCGCTCGTGCCGAAGCCGTGCCGTCGGGGCAGGTGCCGCTGGCCCCGGCTCCCGCGCCCGCGGCGGGGCGCACCGGCCTGATGGCCCCGCGCTCAGCCACCACCGATGCCGATGGCAACTCGGCGTTTTCAGCGTCCCATTTCTATGCGCTCGACGTGCAGGAAATCGCCCAAGACCCCGAGGTCGAGGAAGCATCGATCCGGTTTGCCAATGGTGACGACGCCGGAGCGGAGCAGGGGTTGCTCGATGCGCTGGGGGCCGAAGGCTCGGGCATGGGGCGCATCGACGACTGGCTGGCCCTGTTCGATCTCTATCGGGCCACGGGGCAGCTGGCCCCGTTCGAAAGCCAGGCGGTGGATTTCGTCAACCGTTTTGGCCGATCCGCTCCCCAGTGGTTCGACATGCCCAGTCTGGTGTCCCAGCTCAGCGGCAAGGTCTACAAGCCCGCCACCGGCCCGAGCCGGGCGGTCTGGGTGACCGAGTCGGAGCTGGATGCTCATGCGGTGGGCACTCTGCAGAACGTGCTGTTGCGCGCCAGCCAGCCCTGGGTGCTGGACTGGTCACCCATCGAATCCATCGATGTCAAGGCCGCCCGCGCCTTGCTGGGGCTGTTCACCCTCTGGGGTGACCAGGATGTGGAGTTGCGATTCCTCGGGTCCACCGACCTGCGCGAGCTGCTCAAGAAGCTGACGCCTTCCGGGCGGCGGGATGTGGAGCAGCTCTGGTGGGAACTGCGCATGGCGGTGCTGCGGGTGATGAATCGCCCGGATGAGTTCGAGCTGACTGCGCTGGATTTCTGTGTGACCTATGAGGTCTCGCCACCCGGCTGGGAAAAGCCTGGTTGCCACTTCCTGGCCCTGGCACACAGCAACGGGGAGGCCGCCGAGGAGGGGGGATCTGTCCTCGGTGAAGTCGTGCTGGAGCAGGTGCCGTCCAGCTTCCATGGGGACTCGGGTATGGACACCCAGAGTTCCGAGGTCAACAACCTCGGGCTGGTCGAGCTGTCGGGCGAGATCCGTGGCGATCCCCAGCAGATCCTGGAGGCGCTGGAGCGCCGACTGCAGGGCGTGGATGTGATGATCATCTCCTGCCGCAATCTGATTCGCGTCGACTTTTCCGCGGCCGGAACCCTGCTCAACTGGGTGACCGGTCACCACAGCCAGGGTCGCCTGGTGCAGTTCGTGGACGTGCACCGCCTGGTCTCGGCGTTCTTCCACGTCATCGGCATCACCGAGTACGCCAAGGTGGTGGTGAGAAACGATTGACCCCCCGCGCCGCCTGCGGCGTCACCCCCCAGGGGGCGGCACTGGCGGCCCGGCGGAGCCTGTTCCGCGGTGCCCTGGAACGACTTCCCCGCATTTCGCGAGGCGGGCTTGAGTTTGGCCCCGGTGCCTACATTTCTTTCTTCTATGGAAACTTTTCACGGAACCACCATCGTCTGCGTGCGGCGCGAGACGCCGCAGGGGGTGCAGGTCGCCATCGGCGGTGACGGCCAGGTGACCCTGGGCAACGTCGTCGTCAAGGGCACGGCGCGCAAGGTGCGCAAGCTGTACCGCGACCAGGTGCTGGCGGGCTTTGCCGGCGCCACGGCCGATGCCTTCACCCTGTTCGAGCGCTTCGAGGCCAAGCTGGAAAAACACCAGGGCCATCTGGTGCGCGCGGCGATCGAGCTGACGCGCGACTGGCGCACCGACCGCGTGCTGCGCCGGCTCGAAGCCATGCTGGCGGTGGCCGACCGCAGCGCGGCGCTCATCATCACCGGCAACGGCGATGTGCTGGAGCCCGAACACGGTGTGGTCGCCATCGGCTCCGGCGGCGCCTATGCGCAGGCGGCGGCGCGGGCACTGGTGCAGCACACCGAACTCAGCGCCGAAGACGTGGTGCGGCAGTCGCTGGCGATTGCCGGCGAAATCTGCATCTACACCAACATGAACCACACGGTTGAGGTGCTTTGAAACATGTCCTCCATGACGCCCCAGGAAATCGTCTCCGAGCTCGACCGGTTCATCATCGGCCAGAACGGCGCCAAGCGCGCCGTGGCCATCGCGCTGCGCAACCGCTGGCGCCGGCAGCAGGTCGATGAAAAGCTGCGCCCCGAAATCACGCCCAAGAACATCCTGATGATCGGTCCCACCGGCGTGGGCAAGACCGAGATCGCGCGCCGCCTGGCCCGATTGGCCGACGCCCCTTTCATCAAGGTCGAAGCAACCAAGTTCACCGAGGTCGGCTATGTCGGCAAGGACGTGGACAGCATCGTCCGCGACCTGGTGGAAATGGCGGTCAAGCAGGCGCGCGAGGCCGAGGCGCGCAAACAGCGCATGCGCGCCGAAGACGCGGCCGAGGACCGCATCCTGGATGTGCTGGTGCCGCCGCCGCGCAGCGTGGGCTTCGAGCCCGCCGCCGTCGACAACACCGCGCGCCAGGCCTTCCGCAAGAAGCTGCGCGAGGGCCAGCTCGACGACCGTGAGATCGAGATCGACCTGGCCGAGCCGCGCCCGGCGATGGAGATCATGGGACCGGCCGGCATGGAGGAGATGGCCGAGCAGTTGCGCGGTATGTTCAGCCAGATGGGGCAGGACAAGCGTCGCACCCGCAAGCTCAAGATCGGCGAGGCGATGAAGCTGCTGATCGACGAGGAGGCCGGCAAGCTGGTCAACGAGGAAGAGGTCAAGACGCGCGCGCTGCAGGCGACCGAACAGAACGGTATCGTCTTCATCGACGAAATCGACAAGGTGGCCTCGCGTGGCGGTGAAGGCGGCGGCAACGCCGAGGTCTCGCGCCAGGGCGTGCAGCGCGACCTGTTGCCGCTGGTGGAGGGCACGACCGTGTCCACCAAGTACGGCATGGTCAAGACCGACCACATCCTGTTCATTGCCTCGGGCGCCTTCCACCTGTCCAAGCCCAGCGACCTGATTCCCGAGCTGCAGGGGCGTTTCCCGATCCGGGTGGAGCTGCAGTCGCTCTCGGTGGACGACTTCGAGGCCATCCTCACCAGCACCCATGCCAGCTTGGTCAAGCAATACCAGGCGCTGCTGGCCACCGAGGGCGTGACGCTGGAGTTCGCGCCCGAGGGCATCCGGCGGCTGGCGCAGATCGCCTGCGACGTCAACGAACGCACCGAGAACATCGGTGCGCGCCGACTGGCCACGGTGATGGAGCACCTGCTCGACGAGGTCAGTTTCGACGCAGCGCGCCGCGAGGGGCAGACGGTGGTGATCGACGCCGCCTATGTGGACGCGCGCCTGGGGGAACTCAGTCGCAACGAGGACCTCTCGCGCTACATCCTCTGAGTGCTTTTGCCGGTCGGCCGGACCGGCCTGCCCAGCCAACCGCGTGACCGTTGCCGGCACGCGGTTTTTTTTTTGTGGTCTTTCGTTGCAAGCGGGCCGGAAGGCGGCTTTTGCCGCTTGTCGGGCGTTCGCGTCTGGTTACAAAGTCCCGCGGACCGAAGGGTCTTCATGCACTACCTGCAGACCCCTTTGTAAGTGCTTGCTTTTGCTGAAAATTTCTGTGTCATGTGGCTTCGAAATCGGCGCTAAGTGGTTGATTTCAAAGAAAAAATCCTGAACGCGCGACCTTGCGTCGCAGGTGTTTCCTGATACAGTGGGAAAAAGTGCAATTAAGTGGTGGAAACTGCCATCTAAAGGTTCAACGCGGTGTTTCAGGGTGCTTCCTCTCTCAGTCTCGATGCCAAGGGGCGGTTGTCCGTGCCGACCCGGCACCGCGACGCCCTGGGCGCCACCGCGGGACAGCTGACCATCACCAAGCACCCCCACGGCTGCCTGATGATTTTCCCCCGTCTGGAGTGGGACCGCTTCCGTGAACGCATTGCCGCGCTGCCGATGCAGGCGCAGTGGTGGAAGCGGGTCTTCCTGGGCAATGCCATGGACCTGGAAATGGACGCCACCGGGCGCGTGCTGGTCACGCCCGAGCTGCGGGCGGCGGCTGGCATCAGCAAGGACGCCGTGTTGCTGGGCATGGGTTCGTATCTGGAGCTGTGGGACGCCGCGACCTACCAGGCCCAGGAGGCCGAGGCCATGCAGGGCGAAATGCCCGATGTGTTCAAGGACTTCTCTTTCTAGAGGATGGTGGTGCAAGACGCATGGACACACCAGACCGTCCTGTTGAACGAAGCCGTCGAGGCGCTGTCGATCAACCCGGACGGGCACTACGTGGACGCCACCTTCGGGCGTGGCGGGCACTCGCGGCTGATCCTCTCGAAGCTGTCGGCGGGGGGGCGGCTGACGGCCTTCGACAAGGACCCACAGGCGGTGGCGGTGGCCCAGGAAATGGCGGCCCGCGATGGCCGCTTTTTCATAAGGCACGAGGGTTTCTGCCACCTTGGCGAACTGGAGCCGGCCAGTGCCGACGGGGTGCTGATGGATCTGGGGGTGAGCTCGCCGCAGATCGACGATCCGCAGCGGGGCTTTTCCTTCCGCAACGACGGACCACTGGACATGCGCATGGACACCACGCGCGGCCAGAGCGTTGCCCAATGGCTGGAAACAGCCGATGTTTCCACCCTCGCGGAGGTCATTCGTGAATACGGCGAAGAACGGTTTGCTCAACAGGTTGCAAAGGCGATTGATCGTCGCCGACAGGAACGGGGCCCTCTTCGAACCACCGGCGAGTTGGCCGAAGTCGTGGCTGGCGCGGTCAAAACCCGCGAGCCGGGCAAGGACCCTGCAACGCGCACATTTCAGGCTCTTCGGATTTTCATCAACGCCGAGCTTGAAGAGTTGCAACAGGCGCTAGAGGCGAGTCTGCATGTGCTGCGTCCCGGGGGCCGTCTGGTGGTGATCAGCTTCCATTCGCTGGAAGACCGCATGGTCAAGCAGTTCATGGCGCGCTGTTCGCGCGCCGTGGTGGACCGTCGCGTGCCCTTTGCCGAGCCACGCCCCATGCCGCTGGCCGATGTGGACCGCGTGATGCCGTCGGATGCCGAGGTGGCCGCCAACCCGCGCGCGCGCAGTGCGGTGATGCGCGTGGCCCCGCGCACGGAGGCGCCAGCATGATCAGACTCAATCTGATGCTGCTGGTGGCGGTGCTGGCCAGTGCGTTCTATCTGGTGCACACCCAGTACGAGTCGCGTCGCCTGTACACCGCCATCGACAAGGCCAATGCCCAGTCGCGTCGGCTGGCGGCCGAGCACGAGCAGCTGCAGGTGCAGAAGCGCGAGCAGGCGGCCTCGGCCCGGGTGCAGCAGCTGGCCACGCGGCAGCTGCAGATGCGGCCGGTGAACCCGGCCATCACGCAGTACGTCACGCTGGCAGGCGCTGTGGCACCCAGTCCGGCTGGCCAGGAGGTGCGCCCATGAAGCAGCGCGCCGACCAGCGGCCCAGCCGCAGCATCAACTACAGCGCCAGCCCGCTGCTGGCCAGCAAGACGCCGGTCTGGCGCAGCAAGTTCATCGTCGCCGCGCTGGCCCTGGGGTTTGCGGGTCTGGCCGGACGGGCCGCCTACGTGCAGGTGATCGGCAACGACTTCTACCAGCGCCAGGGCGAGGTGCGGTTTGCCCGCACGCTGGAACTGCCGGCCAACCGCGGCCGCATCCTCGATCGCAACGGCCTGCTGCTGGCCTCCAGCGTGGTGGCGCAGAGCATCTGGGCGATTCCGGAGGATGTGGACAAGAACCACCCCAAGCTGCGCGAACTGGCCAAGCTGCTGGAGATGCCGCTGGCCGATCTGAAGAAGAAGCTGGCCAACGAGGACAAGACCTTCGTCTGGGTCAAGCGCCAGGTCGACGAGCCGGTGGCCAAGCAGATTGCCGCGCTGGAGATCAAGGGCATCTACCAGCGCCGCGAATACAAGCGCGAATACCCCGAGGGCGAGGCCGCTGCGCACGTGGTGGGCTTCACCAATGTGGAAGACCGCGGGCAGGAAGGTGTCGAACTGGCCTTCAACAAACAGCTGGCGGGCAAGAACGGCTCGCGCCGTGTCATCAAGGACCGTCTGGGCCGGGTGGTGGAAGACGTGCGCGATGTGGTGCCGCCGGTGGATGGGCCCGACCTGCAGCTGTCCATCGACAGCAAGGTGCAGTTCTTCGCCTACGAAAAGCTGCGCGACGCGGTGAAGGAGCACAAGGCCAAGGCTGGCAGCGCCGTCGTGCTCGACGCACAGACCGGCGAGGTGCTGGCCCTGGCCAACTACCCCAGCTACAACCCCAACAAGCGTGTCAACCTCAGCGGCGAGCAGCTGCGCAACCGCGCGCTGACCGACAGCTTCGAGCCCGGCTCGACCATGAAGCCCTTCATCGCCGCGCTCGCGCTGGAAAAAGGTCTGGTCAAGCCGACCACGCCGATCCAGACCGCGCCCGGCCGCATCACCATCGGGGGGTCGACCATCAGCGATGCCCACCCGCACGGCGTGCTCACGGTGGCCGAGGTGATCCAGAAGTCCAGCAACGTCGGCACCGTCAAGCTGGCCATGCAGATGAGTCCGCGCGAAATGTGGGAGACCTACGCCCAGGCCGGGTTCGGACAGAAGCCGCAACTGCCGTTCCCGGGCGCGGTCAGTGGCCGGCTGCGGCCCTACAAGAGCTGGCGTCCGATCGAGCAGGCGACCATGAGCTACGGCTACGGCCTGTCGGCCTCGCTGCTGCAGCTGGCACAGGCTTACACCATCTTCGCGCGCGACGGCGAACTCATTCCCATCTCGCTGCGCAAGAGCGAAGGTCCGGTCAGCGGCGTGCACGTCTTCAGCGCTGCCAATGCCGTGGCGGTGCGGCGCATGCTGGCACTGGCCACCGGACCGGGGGGCACGGCCCCGCAGGCCCAGACCATCGGCTACTCGGTCGGTGGCAAGACGGGTACTGCCCACAAGCAGGAGGGCAAGGCCTACGCCACCAACAAGTACCGCAGCTGGTTTGTGGGCATCGCCCCCATCGAGCAGCCGCGCATCGTGGTGGCGGTGATGATCGACGAACCCAACAACGGCGTGTACTACGGCGGTCTGGTGGCCGCGCCGGTGTTCAGCCAGACCGTGCAGCAGACCCTGCGCGTGCTGGGGGTGCAGCCGGACATGAATGTCAAGCCGCAGATCGTGGCCGAAGGCGTGGAGGAGTCGTTCTGATGAACACGCTCCAGCATCCCCAGGCCGTGGCCGAGTGGCTGCGCGAACGCGTGACCGGTGGCTTGCAATGCGACAGCCGTCGCGTCGGGCCCGGCGACGGTTTTGTGGCCTGGCCGGGGGCGGCCACCGACGGCCGCCGTTACGTGGCATCGGCCCTGGCGGCCGGCGCGGCAGCCGCGCTGGTGGAGCGCGAGGGCGTCGAGTCGTATGGTTTTGCCGATCCGCGCATCCTGGCTGTGTCCGATCTGAAGGCACAGGCCGGCCCCATCGCCAGCGCCTTCTACCGCGACCCGACCGCTGAGCTCGACGTGGTCGCCATCACCGGCACCAATGGCAAGACCTCCTGTGCCTGGTGGACCGCCCAGCTGCTGTCGGCGCTGCACTCACCCTGTGCCGTGGTGGGTACCCTGGGCATCGGCCTGCCGCCTACGCCGGACCGGCCGTCCAGCATCGTGGCCACCGGCCTGACCACACCCGATCCGGTGATGCTGCAATCCCGCCTGCGGGCGCTGGTCGGGGAGGGCGTGAAGGCCTGTGCCATCGAAGCCTCGTCCATCGGCATCGTCGAAGGGCGTCTGAACGCCACCCGCGTGCGCGTGGCGGTGTTCACCAACTTCACCCAGGACCACCTGGACTACCACGGCAGCATGGCCGACTACTGGGCGGCCAAGGCACGCCTCTTCCACTGGACCGGACTGACCCATGCGGTGGTCAACCTCGACGACGAACAGGGCGTGGCGCTGGATCAGGCGCTGGCCAGCCGGCCGGCCATCGCTCGCTGGAGCGTGGGCATCGACCGCCCGGCGCGCCTGATGGCGCGCGGGATCCGCTACACCGACCGCGGCATGCGTCTGGCCGTGGTGGAGCGCGACGAGCGTGGCACGGAAGTGGCACGCGGCGAACTCGCGCTCGACCTGATCGGCCGCTACAACGTGTCCAATCTGCTGTGCGTGATCGCTTCTGTCCGTGCACTCGGCGTGCCGCTGGCCGACGCCCTGCGGGCCTGCGCGGCATTGACCCCGGTGCCCGGCCGCATGGAACAGGTGGATGCAGCGGCTGGCCAGCCGCTGGTGCTGGTGGACTATGCCCACACGCCCGACGCGCTGGAAAAGGCCCTGCAGGCCTTGCAGCCGGTGGCGACGCAACGAGGCGGCCGTCTGTGGTGTGTGATCGGTTGCGGTGGTGACCGCGACCCGGGCAAGCGCCCGCTCATGGCCGCTGTGGCCGAGCGCGCGGCGCAGCACACGGTGCTGACCAGCGACAACCCCCGCAGTGAAGACCCGCTGGCCATCCTCGCGCAGATGCGCGCCGGGCTGGTCCGGCCCGACGCGGCGGTGGTTGAGGCCGATCGTGCCCGGGCCATCGCGCAGGCGGTGCGGATGGCTGGCCCGCAGGATGTGGTGTTGGTGGCCGGCAAGGGGCACGAGGACTACCAGGAGGTCATGGGCGTCAAGCGCCCGTTCTCCGACGTGGCGCAGGTCCGCGAGGCCCTGCTGGCACGGCTGGCAACGTCGGGGGGCGAGGCATGAAGACCGTGCTGCAACTGCTGCCCCTGCT
The DNA here is from genome assembly GCA_964550405.1 of uncultured Hydrogenophaga sp. Taxonomy (GTDB): domain Bacteria; phylum Pseudomonadota; class Gammaproteobacteria; order Burkholderiales; family Burkholderiaceae_C; genus Hydrogenophaga. Next base: position 25,041 of record CAZJZD010000027.1, read on the forward strand.
GACCGGTGCCCGCGTGGTGGGCGATCTCGCTGGTATCGATGCGCGCCGTGTGCACACCGACACCCGCAGCCTGCAGCCGGGCGACCTGTTCGTCGCGCTCCGGGGTGAGCGCTTCGATGCCCACGACTTCCTGCCCCAGGCCGGCGCGGCCAGCGCCGTGGCCGCCATCGCCCAGCAAGGGCTGGCGGCTGCGGGCCTGCCCGGTGTCGAGGTGCCGGACACCCGGCGGGCGCTGGGCGAGCTGGCGCGTCGGTGGCGCGAACAGTTCGAGCTGCCGCTCATCGCGGTGACCGGCAGCAACGGCAAGACCACGGTGACGCAGATGATCGCGTCCATCCTGCGCGCGGCCGTGGGGGATGCGGCCCATGCCACGCAGGGCAACCTGAACAACGACATCGGCGTGCCCATGACGCTGCTGCGGCTGACCGCCGCGCACCGCCTCTCAGTGGTTGAGCTGGGCATGAACCACCCGGGCGAAATCGCCTACATCGCCGGGCTGACACAGCCCACGGTGGCCCTGGTCAACAACGCGCAGCGCGAACACCAGGAATTCATGGGCACGGTCGAGGCCGTGGCGCGCGAGAACGGGGCCGTCATCGCGGCGCTGCGCGCGGGTGGCACGGCGGTGTTCCCCAGCGATGACGAGCACAGCTTTGTCTGGCGCGAGCTGGCGCAGGGCCGGCCGGTGCTGACCTTCAGCGACACCGACCCGGCCGCCGAGGTGCGCGCACTGAGCGCCGAATGGGCCGACGGCGCCTGGGCGCTGCGCTTCACCTCGCCCGCGGGCGAACAGGCCTGCCGCCTGCGCATCGCCGGCCGCCACAACGTGCGCAATGCGCTGGCCGCGGCGGCCTGTGCGCTGGCCGCCGGTGTGTCGCTGGCCGACATCGGCCGCGGGCTCGATGCGTTCGAACCAGTGGGCGGCCGTTCGCGCGCGCTGGCCGTGGCGCTGGCCGACCGCACCCTGACCCTCATCGACGACAGCTACAACGCCAACCCCGATTCGGTGGTGGCCGCCATCCGCGTGCTGGCCGAGCTGCCCGCGCCGCGCTGGCTGGTGCTGGGGGACATGGGCGAAGTGGGCGAACAGGGGCTGGCCTTCCACCTCGAAGTGCTGCGCCAGGCGCAGGCCAGCGGCATCGACGCCGTGCACTGTGCGGGCGAGTGGATGCGCCAGGCCGTCGAGGCCCTGCGCGCCGCCGGCGAACCGGTGCCGGAGCACTGGACCGATGTCGAGGCGCTGGCCGCGCACGTGCGCGACCAGATGGTCGCCCATCGGCCACCCGTGCGCAGCCTGCTGGTCAAGGGCTCGCGTTTCATGCGCATGGAGCGCGTGGTGCAGGCCGTGCAGACGCTGGCGGTGAGCGCATCACAAGAACACAAGGACACAACGCATGCTGCTTAGCCTGACCCAATGGCTGCAAGGCCTGGGGCCCGAATTCGGGTTCCTGCGGGTCTTCCAGTACCTCACCTTCCGCGCCGTGATGGCCGCCATGACGGCGCTGCTGGTCGGTCTGTTCGCCGGCCCGTACTTCATCCGCATGCTGACGGCACTGAAAATCGGGCAGCCGGTGCGCGGTTACGCCATGCAGACGCACCTGAGCAAGGGCGGCACGCCCACCATGGGCGGTGTGCTGATCCTGTTCGCCATCGCACTGTCCACCCTGCTGTGGTTCGACTGGTCCAACCGCTTCACCTGGATCGTGCTGCTGGTCACGCTGGGCTTCGGGGCCATCGGCTGGGCGGACGACTGGCGCAAGGTCGTGCGCAAGGACCCGGAGGGCATGCCTTCGCGCGAGAAATACCTCTGGCAGTCGCTGATCGGTCTGGTGGCCGCCTTCTACCTGGCCTTCAGCGTGGCCGAGACCAGCAACCTGCGCGTGCTGCAGCTGTTCTTCGACTGGGTGGCCTCGGGCTTCACCATGGAACTGCCGCCGCGCGCCGGCCTCATGGTGCCCTTCTTCAAGGAGGTGGCCTATCCGCTGGGCGTGTTCGGCTTCGTGGTCATGACCTACCTGGTCATCGTGGGCGCCAGCAACGCGGTCAACCTCACCGATGGCCTGGACGGTCTGGCCATCATGCCGGTGGTCATGGTCGGGTCTGCCCTCGGCGTGTTCGCCTATGTCACGGGTAGTGCGGTGTTCTCGCGTTACCTGCTGCTGCCGCACATCCCGGGCGCGGGTGAACTGCTCATCTTCTGCGCCGCCATGGCCGGTGCCGGTCTGGCCTTTCTCTGGTTCAACGCCCACCCGGCCCAGGTCTTCATGGGCGACGTGGGCGCGCTGGCGCTCGGCGGCGCGCTGGGCACCATCGCCGTCATCGTGCGCCAGGAAATCGTGCTCGCCATCATGGGCGGCATCTTCGTGGTCGAGGCCCTGTCGGTGATGCTGCAGGTCAGCTGGTTCAAGTACACGAAGAAGAAATACGGCGAGGGCCGCCGCCTGTTCCAGATGGCGCCGCTGCACCACCACTTCGAGAAGAAGGGGTGGAAAGAGACCCAGGTCGTGATCCGTTTCTGGATCATCACCATGCTGTTGTGCCTGATCGGCCTGTCCACCCTCAAGCTGCGATGAACGACCTGAAAGACCAACAGGTTCTGATCCTCGGGCTGGGCATCTCCGGCCTGTCGATGGCGCGCTGGTGCGTGCGCCACGGCGCGGCCGTGACCGTGGCGGACACCCGCGAGAACCCGCCCTCGCTGGCGGCGCTGCGCGCCGAGTGCCCGCAGGCCCGCTTCGTGGCCGGTGCGTTCGACGATGCGCTGCTGGCGCGTGCGCCGTGGAGCCTGATCGCCCGCAGCCCGGGCCTGCCGCCCCCGCAATTGGCCGCGGCCCACGCCTGGGCGCAGCAGCACGGTGCCGCCTGGGTGGGCGAGCTGGACCTGTTCGCCCGGGCCCTGCGCGACCTGTCGCAACGCGAGGGGCTGCCCTACCGACCCAAGGTGCTGGCGATCACCGGCACCAACGGCAAGACCACCGTGACCTCGCTGACCGGCCTGCTGCTGCAGCGCGCTGGCCTGCGGGTGGCGGTGGCGGGCAACATCGGGCCCGCCCTGCTGGACGTGCTGGCCGCGGCGCTGGACGAAGAAGTCCGTGCAGACGCCGAAGCGGAGGCCGCGAAGGCCGAGGCCAACCCGGCACCGGAAACGCCAGTCGTCACGCCGTCCGAACACCCGGTCCCTGCGCAGCCCGAGACCGCCGACGATGCACAGGGCGATCTGCTGCCGTCCGATGAAGAGCCGCCGCCGCCGGCCGCACCCGACGAGGACGACGACGCGCCCCTGATGCTGGTGCCGCCCCCACCCGAACCGGTGCAGCCGCCGCATCTGCCGCAGGCCTGGGTGCTCGAACTCTCCAGTTTCCAGCTCGATGGCACGGCCGGCGGCAGTTGGGACAGTGTGCCCACCGCGGCCACGGTGCTCAACATCACCGAAGACCACATCGACTGGCACGGCTCCATGGTCGCCTATGCGCAGGCCAAACAGGCCGTTTTCGGCGCACAGGCGCTGATGCTGCTCAACCGCGAAGACCCGCGGGTCTCGGCCATGCAGCCGGCCAACGTGACGGTCAAGATCGGGGGCCGCAACCGCCAGCGCCCGGCCCGTCCGTTCGCCACCTTCGGCCTGGACGAGCCCGCCCGCGCCGGCGACTGGGGTCTGGAAACCGTCAACGGCATGACCTGGCTGGTGCGCGCCCTGGCGCTGGACGAAACCCGTCAGCGCAGTCGCAAGGCCGACGAGGACGAGGAGCTGTACTTCCAGCGTCTGATGCCGGCCGATGCGCTGCGCATCCGCGGCCGCCACAACGCCGCCAACGCCCTGGCGGCGCTGGCGCTGGCCACCTCCACCGGCGCGCCGCTGGCGCCCATGCTGCACGGCCTGCGCGACTACCGGGGCGAACCGCACCGCGTCGAACCGGTCGCCATCCTGCAGGACGTGGAGTACTTCGACGACAGCAAGGGCACCAATGTGGGCGCCACACTGGCCGCCATCCGCGGCCTGGGCGCTGACCGCAAGCTGGTGGTCATCCTCGGCGGGGACGGCAAGGGGCAGGACTTCGCGCCGCTGGCCGAGCCGCTGGCACGCCACGCGCGCGCCGTGGTGCTGATCGGCCGCGACGCGGCGCGCATCCGCGAACAGGTGCAGGCCGTCACCGAGGTGGCTGGGGTGCCGCTGCAGGACTGCGCCAGCCTGCCCGAGGCGGTACAGGCCTGCGCTGCGTTGGCGCAGGCGGGCGACGCCGTGCTGCTCTCGCCCGCCTGCGCCAGCCTGGACATGTTCCGCGACTACAAGCACCGCGCCGACGTCTTCATCGAGGCGGTGCGTGAACTGGCCGCCGCGCAAGGTGTTGACCTGGAGGGCACGTTGTGAAGGCCCGGCTGCAGTCCCTCATCGAACGCCTGCGCAACCTGTTGTCCGGCGGCGAGCTGGCCGGGGCGGGCGCCGACGGCCTGCCCGTGCGCCTGTCCAGCCGCCGCTACGCCGGCACCGGCAACGTCGCGGTGCGCGAGCTCGGCTTCGACCAGCCACTGGTCTGGGTGGTGGTGACGCTGCTGGCCTGGGGGCTGGTGATGGTGTATTCGGCCTCCATCGCGCTGCCCGACAACCCGCGTTTTGCCAACTACGCGCAGACCCACTTCGTGGTCCGCCATGCCATGTCCATGCTGATCGGGGTCGGCGCGGCCCTCATCGCCTTCCAGCTGCCGCTGTCCACCTGGGAAAAGCTCGCGCCCTGGCTGTTCGCCGGAGCCCTGCTGCTGCTGGTGCTGGTGCTCATCCCCTTCATTGGCAAGGGCGTCAACGGCGCGCGCCGCTGGATCCCGCTGGGCGTCATGAACTTCCAGCCCTCCGAACTGGCCAAGCTGGGCGTGCTGCTCTACGCGGCCGACTACATGGTGCGTCGCATGGAGGTGAAGGAACGCTTCTTCCGCGCCGTGCTGCCCATGGCGCTGGCGGTGCTGGTGGTGGGCATGCTGCTGCTGGCCGAGCCCGACATGGGCGCCTTCATGGTGATCGTGGTCATCGCCATGGGCATCCTGTTCCTGGGTGGTGTGAACGCGCGCATGTTCTTCCTCATGGCGCTGTTGGTGGTGGCGGCCTTTGCCATGATCGTGCTCACCAGCCCCTGGCGGCGCGAGCGCATCTTTGCCTACCTCGACCCGTTCAGCGAGGACCACGCGCTGGGCAAGGGCTACCAGCTCTCGCACGCGCTGATCGCCATCGGCCGCGGCGAGATCTTCGGCGTCGGGCTGGGTGGCAGCGTGGAAAAGCTGCACTGGTTGCCTGAGGCGCACACCGACTTCCTGCTCTCGGTCATCGGCGAGGAATTCGGCCTGATCGGTGTGCTCACGCTGATCGCGCTGTTCCTGTGGCTGACCCGTCGCATCATGCTGATCGGCCGCCAGGCCATTGCGCTGGACCAGGTGTTCGCCGGTCTGGTGGCGCAGGGCGTGGGCCTGTGGGTGGGTTTCCAGGCTTTCATCAACATCGGCGTGAACCTGGGCGCACTGCCCACCAAGGGCCTGACCCTGCCTTTGATGAGTTATGGCGGCTCGGCCATCCTGCTCAACCTGGTGGCGCTGGCCATCGTGCTGCGGGTGGATTTCGAAAACCGCCGGCTGATGAAAGGTGGGCGGTCATGACCAGCCGGCGGTTTATTCAGAATCGACGGGCAGGCGCGCAGCGGCTGCCGATGCGGAACGCATCGTTGATGAAGGGGGGCCGGGCATGAGCAAGGCTCCTTGTGCATTGATCATGGCCGGTGGCACCGGCGGCCACATCTTCCCGGGCCTGGCCGTGGCCGAAGCGCTGCGCGAGCGCGGCTGGCGCGTGCACTGGCTGGGCGCACCCGGCAGCATGGAAAGCCGGCTGGTGCCGCCGCGCGGCTTCGCACTGGAAACCATCGATTTCGGTGGCGTGCGCGGCAAGGGCTTCAAGACCCTGTTCCTGCTGCCCCTGAAGCTGCTGCGTGCCTTCTGGCAGGCGCTGGGTGTGGTGCGCCGTGTGCAGCCCGACGTGCTCGTCGGCCTGGGCGGTTACATCACCTTCCCCGGCGGCATGATGGGCACGCTGCTGGGCAAGCCCATGGTGCTGCACGAGCAGAACTCGGTGGCCGGCATGGCCAACAAGGTGCTGGCCGGCATCGCCGACCGCGTGTTCACCGCCTTCCCCGGTGTGTTCAAAAAAGCCGAGTGGGTGGGCAATCCGTTGCGCGCCGAGTTCCTGCGCCAGCCGCCGCCGGCCGAGCGCTTTGCAGGGCGCAGCGGCCCGCTGCGCCTGCTGGTGGTGGGCGGCAGCCTGGGCGCCAAGGCGCTGAACGACACCGTGCCGCAGGCCCTGGCCCTGATCCCGGCCGGGCAGCGTCCGCAGGTGATCCACCAGAGCGGTGAAAAGCAGATCGACGCGCTGCGCGCCAACTACGCGGCCGCGGGTGTGCAGGCCACGCTGACCCCGTTCATCCAGGACACGGCGCAGGCTTTTGCCGAGGCCGATCTGGTCATCGGCCGCGCCGGCGCCAGCACCGTGACCGAGATCGCGGCCGTCGGCGCCGCCGCCCTGTTCGTGCCGTTCCCGCATGCGGTGGACGACCACCAGACCACCAACGCCCGCTTCCTGGTGGACGCCGGTGGCGCCTGGCTGGTGCCGCAACCCGAATTCACGCCGGCCGCGCTGGCCCAGCGCCTGCAAAGCCTGCAGCGCGATCAGTTGATGGAGATGGCCGGCAAGGCCCTGCAGATGAAAAAGACCGACGCCGTGGCGGCCGTGGTGACCGCCTGCGAGCAACTCGCGAAAGTGAAACCAGCATGAAGCACGCCATCCGCCACATCCACTTCGTGGGCATCGGGGGTTCCGGCATGAGCGGCATCGCCGAGGTGCTGCTCAACCAGGGCTACGTGGTCTCGGGCACCGACCTGGGCGAGAACGCGGCCACGCGCCGCCTGGTGCAGCTGGGTGCCCAGGTGCACAAGGGGCACGATGCCCGGTTCATCGAGGGCGCCGACGCCATCGTCACCTCCACGGCCGTCAAGGAAGACAACCCCGAGGTGGTGGCCGCGCACGCGAAGCTGGTGCCGGTGGTGCCGCGCGCGGTGATGCTGGCCGAGCTGATGCGCATGAAGAAGGGCATTGCCATCGCCGGCACGCACGGCAAGACGACCACCACCAGTCTGGTGGCCAGCGTGCTGGCCGCAGCCAACCTCGACCCAACTTTCGTGATCGGCGGCCGACTGAACAGCGCCGGCGCCAACGCGCAGCTGGGCTCGGGCGAGTACATCGTGGTCGAGGCCGACGAGTCCGACGCCTCCTTCCTGAACCTGCTGCCGGTGCTTTCGGTCGTCACCAACATCGACGCCGACCACATGGACACCTACGGCCACGACTTCGGCAAGCTCAAGGCGGCCTTCGTGGACTTCCTGCACAAGATGCCGTTCTATGGCGCCGCCGTGGTCTGCGTGGACGACCCGGCCATCCGCGAGATCCTGCCGCAGATCGCTCGGCCCATCACCTCGTACGGCGTGAGCGAGGACGCGCAGATCCGCGCCCTGAACGTGCGCGCCGTCGGCGGCCAGATGCACTTCACCGTGCAACGCCGCAACGGCGTCGAACTGCCCGACCTGGACGTGGTGCTCAACCTGCCCGGCCACCACAACGTGCTCAACGCCCTGGCGGCCATCGGCATCGCGGTCGAAATCGGCGTGCCCGACGCCGCCATCCTGCAGGCCCTGGCCGAGTTCAAGGGCGTGGGCCGGCGCTTCCAGCGCTACGGCGATGCGGCCCTGCCGTCGGGTGGCGTGGCGACGATGGTGGACGACTACGGCCACCACCCGGTGGAAATGGCGGCCACGCTGGCCGCGGCGCGCGGCGCCTTCCCGGGCCGGCGCCTGGTGCTGGCCTTCCAGCCGCACCGCTACAGCCGCACGCGCGACTGTTTCGAGGATTTCGTGAAGGTCATCGGCCAGGCCGATGCGGTGCTGCTGGCCGAGGTGTACGCCGCCGGTGAAGCGCCCATCGTTGCGGCCGACGGCCGTTCGCTGGCGCGCGCGCTGCGGGTGGCCGGCAAGCTGGAACCGGTGTTCGTCGACGACATCGCCGCCATGCCGCAGGCGGTGCTGGACAACGCGCGCGACGGCGACGTGGTGCTGTGCATGGGCGCGGGTTCCATCGGCGCGGTGGCGGGGCAGGTGGTCGAACTGGCCAACAAGGCAAAGGCTTGAACGTGGGAGCTGTTGTGAATCCTGTGGATGTGAAATCGCTCGGCAAGGTGGCCGTGCTGCTGGGCGGGCGCTCCGCCGAACGTGAGGTCTCGCTGATGTCCGGCACCGGCGTGCTGGCCGCGCTGAAGTCCAAGGGCGTGGACGCGCACGCCTTCGACCCCGCAGAGCGGGACCTGAGCGACCTCAGGCGCGAAGGTTTCAGCCGCGTCTTCATCGCGCTGCACGGCCGCTTCGGTGAAGACGGTACGGTGCAGGGCGCGCTGGAACTCATGGGTATTCCCTACACCGGTCCGGGCGTCATGGCCTCGGCCGTGGCCATGGACAAACTCATGACCAAGCGCATCTGGATCGCCGAAGGCCTGTCCACACCGGCCTGGCGCCAGGTGCACAGCGCGGCCGAAACGCGCGCCGCTTTCGAGGTGCTGGGATCGCCCATGATCGTCAAGCCCGTGCGTGAGGGTTCGACCATCGGCCTGACCAAGGTGGTGTCTCTCGATCAGTGCGACGCGGCCTACGCCCTCGCCTCGGGCCAGGACCCGATGGTGATGTGCGAACAGTTCATCGCGGGTGACGAGGTGACCGTGCCGGTGCTGGGCACCGGTGACCAGGCCCGCGCGCTGCCGGTGATCCGTATCGTCGCGCCCGGTGGCAACTACGACTACCAGCACAAGTACTTCACCGATGACACGCAGTACCTCGTGCCCTGCGGCCTGCCCGAGGGCGAAGAAGCGGCCATCCAGGCGCTGGTGCTCAAGGCCTTCCGCGCGCTGGACTGCCGCGGCTGGGCGCGCGCCGACGTGATGATCGACGCGAAGACCCGCCAGCCTTACCTGCTGGAGATCAACACCTCGCCCGGCATGACCGGCCATTCGCTGGTGCCCATGTCGGCCCGCGCGACCGGCCTGTCGTACGAGGACCTCTGCCTGCAGGTGCTGGCCAGCGCGGCGCTGGACAACGCCCCCGCGAAGAAGGTCTGACCCGGAACACCATGGAACACGCCGAACTGCCCCTGGACATCAAGCTCATGACCGTGGCCACCCGCGCCCTGGTCGTGCTGCTGGGTGTGCTCGTGGCAGCGGCGCTGGTCTTCTGGGCGCTGCGCCACCCGGTGTGGACGGTGCGGGCCATCTCGGTGCAGGGCGATGTGGGGCACCAGAATGCCGTGACCTTCCGTGCACAGCTGGCCACGCAGATGAAGGGCCCCCTGGCTGGCAACTTCCTCACGCTGGACCTGCAGCAGGTGCGTCAGCTGTTCGAAGCTGCGCCCTGGGTGCGCAGCGCGGTGGTGCAGCGCGACTTCCCGAACCGTCTCAAGGTCACGATCGAAGAACACCAGGCCGTGGCCTGGTGGGGCGAGTCCGGTTCCGGCCGGCTGGTCAACTCCCTTGGCGAGGTGTTCGAGGCCAGTCCGGACGAAGGCGATGAATTGCCCGAGCTGGCCGGTCCTGACCACGAGTCGGCCCAGGTCTGGTCCCTGTTCCGCAGCCTGCAGACCGAATTCGGCCGGCTGGAGATGGGCGTGACACGTCTCCAGCTCAACGAACGCGGCAGCTGGAGCGCCGACCTCGACAGCGGGGCCCGCATCGAACTGGGCCGCGGCAGCACCGACGAACTGCTGGTGCGCGTGCAGCGCTTCACCGCCACGCTCAGCCAGCTCAGCGCCCGCTACCCCGGCGCCCTGCAGTCGGTGGATCTGCGCTACCCCAATGGCTACGCGCTGCGCGTGCGCGGCGTGACCACCGTCGCCGAAGGCGGCCCCGAGGCAAACCCGAACACAAGGTAATCACAAGCACACATCATGGCCAAGGAATACAAGGACCTCGTCGTCGGACTGGACATCGGCACCGCCAAGATCATGGTGGTGGTGGCCGAGGTGCAGGCCAATGGAGAACTCAAGCTGGCGGGCCTGGGTGTCTCGGCCAGTCATGGGCTCAAACGCGGCGTGGTGGTCAACATCGATGCCACGGTGCAGAGCATTCAGCAGGCGCTGAAAGAGGCCGAGCTGATGGCCGACTGCCGCATCGCCCGGGTCTACACCGGCATCACCGGCAGCCACATCCGCGGCATGAACAGCAGCGGCATGGTGGCCATCAAAGACCGCGAGGTCACGCCCACCGACGTGGCCCGCGTGATCGAGACCGCCAAGGCCATCAACATTTCCACCGACCAGCGCCTGCTGCTGGTGGAGCCGCAGGAGTTCGTGATCGACGGCCAGGAAGTGAAAGAGCCGATCGGCATGAGCGGCATCCGCCTGGAGGCCAAGGTGCACATCGTCACCGGTGCCCAGAGCGCGGCCGAGAACATCATCAAGTGCGTGCGCCGCTGCGGCCTGGAAGTGGACCAGCTCATGCTCAACCCGCTGGCATCGAGCCAGGCCATCCTGACCGACGACGAGAAGGAACTCGGCGTGGCGCTGGTGGACATCGGCGCCGGCACCACCGACGTGGCCATCTTCGCCGGTGGCGCGATCCGCCACACGGCGGTCATTCCGATCGCCGGCGACCTGATCACCAGCGACATCGCCATGGCGCTGCGCACCCCCACCAAGGACGCGGAGGACATCAAGGTCGAGAGCGGTTGCGCCAAACAGCTGCTGGCCGATCCGGATCAGCAGGTCGAGGTACCTGGCCTGGGTGACCGGGGTCCGCGCATGCTCGGTCGCCAGGCCCTGGCCGGCGTGATCGAGCCGCGCGTGGAAGAGATCTTTGCGCTGGTGCAGCAGGTGGTCCGCGATTCCGGCTACGAGGAGGTGCTGTCCTCCGGCATCGTGCTGACCGGCGGCAGCGCCGTCATGCCGGGCATGGTCGAACTGGGCGAAGACATTTTCCTCAAGCCGGTGCGCCGCGGCGTGCCGCACTACGCGGGTGCGCTGTCGGACATGGTGTCGCAGCCCCGCGCCGCCACGGTCATGGGCCTGCTCGAAGAGGCCCGCCTGGCGCGCATGCGCGGGCACAAGGTGGCGCAGAAGGCCGGCTCCATGCAGGGCGCCTTTGACCGCATGAAGAACTGGTTTGTGGGGACGTTCTGACCATGAAAACCCGGAACACCGCCCGCTGGCATCCCCGCTGCCGTCCCCGGTCCCGATGTCGGGTCTGCACCGGCCCGCCTGGCTGAGGCACCCACAGCACCTTGAACCGCATCTGATTTTTTGAGTTGAAAGCCGCCCGAATCCAGCGCGGGCACACACAGGAGAGAAACATGAGCATCGAAATGATCGAAGTCGAAGAATTCAACATGGGCACCCAGATCAAGGTGATCGGCGTTGGCGGTGGCGGCGGCAACGCCGTGGACCACATGGTCTCGCGCAACGTACAGGGCGTGGAGTTCATCTGCGCCAACACCGATGCGCAAGCCCTGACCCGCAGCCTGGCGTCCCGCACCATCCAGCTCGGCGGCACCGGCCTGGGCGCTGGCAGCAAGCCCGAGAAGGGTCGTGACGCGGCCGAGCTGGCGGTCGAAGACATCCGCTCTGCCATCGACGGCGCGCACATGCTGTTCATCACGGCCGGTATGGGCGGCGGCACCGGCACCGGCGCGGCACCGGTGATCGCGCGTGTGGCCAAGGAAATGGGCATCCTGACCGTGGGTGTGGTGACCAAGCCCTTCGATTTCGAAGGTGGCAAGCGCATGCAGAACGCCGACGCCGGCCTGGCCGAGCTCGAAGCCAATGTGGATTCGCTGATCGTCGTGCTCAACGACAAGCTGCTGGAGGTGCTGGGCGAGGACGTCACCCAGGACGAAGCGTTCGCCCACGCCAACGATGTGCTCAAGAACGCGGTCGGCGGCATTGCCGAGATCATCAACGAGTACGGCAACGTGAACGTCGACTTTGAAGACGTGCGCACCGTGATGGGCGAGCCCGGCAAGGCCATGATGGGCACGGCCACCGCGAGCGGTCCGGACCGCGCCCGCATCGCCGCCGAGCAGGCCGTGGCCTGTCCGCTGCTGGAGGGTGTGGACCTGTCCGGCGCCAAGGGTGTGCTGGTGCTGGTGACGGCGTCCAAGGGCAGCCTGAAGCTCAAGGAGTCGAAGGAAGCGATGAACGCCATCAAGGCCTACGCCGCACCGGACGCGCACGTGATCTACGGCGCGGCCTACGACGAGAGCCTGGGCGACGAGATGCGCGTGACGGTGGTGGCCACGGGTCTGAGCCGTCAGGGTGCCGCCCGCCGCACCGCGCCCCCGCTGCAGGTGCTGCGCACCGGCACCGACAACGTGCCGTTCAATGTGCCGACCGTGAACGCCGCCGTGGGCGGCCCGGGCGCCGGCAGCCTGACGGGCGGTGCGGCCCAGCCGGCTTATGCCGGCATGGACGTGCCCAGCGTCTGGCGCACCAACCGCACCCAGGCCGCGGCCAAGGTGGACGCGCTGGCCTCCGGTGGCATGGACGACTTCGAGATCCCGGCTTTCCTGCGCAAGCAAGCCGATTGATTGTTTCCGAGGTCGTGTGCGTTGCGTTCTCTTGCCTGCACCTCGCGGGCTGGTGGACGCGGCGCACTCTGCTCCGCGGCTGTCCCCCGGACCGGCTTTGCCGGTCCTCCTCCTTTATGCCGCTGCGCAGAGCGCACCACGCCCTCCAGCTGAGCAGATCGTGATGCTCCCATCGCTGGCATGCCAACAGGTCGTCGGCGACCGGGGTGTGTGGCGCAGCGAAATAAAGGAGGAGAGGCGGCGTAGCCGCCTCGGGAGACATTCGCGGAGCCGCACACCCCGGGCGTTGATGACCGCACTGGCCGGAGAAGAGAGCCTCGGCTATCGCGGCCATCAAACTTCCAGCCAGCGCAAAAACACCTGAAAACCTAAAATCGCCGAATGCTCGCCCAACGCACCCTCAAATCCCTGACCAAGGCGGTCGGTGTCGGCCTGCACAGCGGCCAGCGGGTGGAGCTGACGCTGCGGCCCGCCGCGCCCGACACGGGCATCGTGTTTCGCCGCGTGGACCTGCCCGAACCGGTGGAGATTCCGGTGCGCGCCGAATCGGTGACCGACACCCGTCTGGCCTCGACCATCTCCAACGGCGGCGCCAAGGTGCACACCATCGAACACCTGATGAGCGCTGCCGCCGGCCTGGGTCTGGACAACCTCTACGTGGACATCACGGCCGAAGAGGTGCCCATCCTCGACGGCTCCTCGGCGTCCTTCGTCTACCTGCTGCAGAGCGCCGGCATCGTCACGCAGAAGGCGCCCAAGCGCTTCATCCGCATCAAAAAGCCGGTGGAGGTGCGCGAGGGAGAGGGCCGCACGCTCAAGTGGGCGCGGCTGGACCCGTTCCACGGCTACAAGCTGGCGTTTGAAATCGAGTTCGACCACCCGGCCGTCAACGCCACCGGCCAGCGCGTGGAGTTCGACATGGGCAGCGGCACCTACGCGCGCGAAATCGCCCGCGCCCGCACCTTCGGCTTCACGCGCGACGTGGAAATGATGCGCAACCATGGACTGGGCCTGGGCGGCGGGCTGGACAACGCCATCGTCATGGACGACGTGAAGGTGCTCAACGCCGACGGCCTGCGCTACGCCGACGAGTTCGTCAAACACAAGATCCTGGACGCCATCGGCGACCTGTACGTGGTGGGGCATCCGCTGCTGGCCGCGTACAGCGCCTTCCGCAGCGGCCACGCCATGAACAACCAGCTGCTGCGCGCCCTGCTCGCCCAGCCCGACGCCTACGACATCGTGAGCTTCGAGCAGGAGCGCGAAGCCCCGGCCGGCTTCGCGCAGCTGGCCCCGGCCTGGTGATCACCCCGCCATGCTGCTGTTCCGCTTCACCATCTTCTTCCTGTTGCTGGCCGCGGGCGTGTGCTTCGCCTTCTACATCGGCACCGGCCAGCAGCGCTACCGCGCCTGGGGCATCAAGATCCTCAAATGGACGCTGATTGCCGCGCTGGGCTTCTTCGGCGTGCTGATCCTCGAACGGATTCTCTGAACTTCAGTAGTGCCGCCCGCCCTTGTACGCGGCGTGCGTACGGGCTTGCAGTGTGCCGACCTTGTTGATCGCCGCCGCCGTGCGCGCCACCTGCGCGTGCGTGATGCACAGACCCAGCGCGTCGGCGGCGTCCTTGCCGGGCAGGCCGGGCAGCTGCAGCAGGCGTCTGACCATTTCCTGCATCTGCGCCTTGTCGGCGCGGCCGTGGCCGGCCACGGCTTTCTTCAGCTGCAGCGCGGTGTACTCGGCCACCGGCAGGCCGTTGGCCACCAGGGCCGTCACACAGCAGCCGCGGGCCTGGCCCAGCAGCAGCGTGGCCTGCGGGTTGACGTTGACGAACACGATTTCACACACGGCCACTGCGGGCTGGTAGCGTTGCACCACCTCGCCAATGCCGTCGAACAGAATCTTCAGCCGCTCGGGCAGCAGGGCGCCGTCCTTGGGACTGGTCTGGATGGTGCCACTGGCCACGTAGTGCAGGGCGGCGCCTTCGGCATCGACCACGCCGAAGCCGGTGCATTGCAGGCCGGGGTCGATGCCGAGGATGCGCATGGGTGCGGTCAGAGGTTGAAGGTCCAGCGGACCGAATGGAAGAACACAGGAGCGGCAAAGCACAGCGCGTCCACCCGGTCCAGCAGGCCGGCCGCACCGGTGACCGAGCGCCCCGCGCTGCCCCAGTGGGTGACGCCGCGGTCGCGTTTGATGGCCTTCATCACCAGGTGCCCGGCCGAGCCGGCCACGCAGGCGACCAGCGCCATGGCCAGGGCCGGCAGGGGTTTGAACGGGGTGATGCCGGCCAGCAGGCCGCCGAGCAGGCCACCCGCGGCCAGGCCGGCGAACCAGCTGCGCCAGTGGAAGCTGTCGCTGATGGCGGGGGCCACCGGGTCGTTGAGCCTTTGCGACACCAGGTGCTGAACCAGCATGCAGGCCTGCACCACGGCCACCAGGAAGAACACCAGGAAGGCCATGCGGCCTTCGAAGCGCGGGAACTGCAGCAGCATCAGGGCCGGCACGTGGCTGAGGCCGTAGACGCAGACCATGATGCCCCACTGCAGTTTGGCGTTGCGTTCCAGGAAGCGCTGTGGGTCGTTGGCCAGCGCGCTCACCACCGGGATGGCCAGGAACACGTAGACCGGGACGAAGACGGTGAACAGGTCGAAATGCCGCGTCCACACCAGGGCGTACTGCACCGGGAGCACCACGAAGAAGGCCAGCACCAGGCTGCGGTGGTCGCCGCGCCGGGTGGGCGAGAGGCTGATGAATTCGCGCAGGATGAAGAAGGACACGAAGCCGAACAGCACGATGGCCACACCGTCGCCCGCGGCCCAGCCGATCCAGAACACCAGCGCCATGACCCAGGCGTTGCGCAGCAGGTCCTGGTAGCCTTGCAGGCTGGTGGTGCGCCCGCCGGTCTCTTCGTCCGGGTGGTGGCGCTCGCGCAGCGAGAGCACGATGCCCACGGCGGTGGCCAGCAGCAGGGCACCGAACAGCAGGGCGAACAGCAGACCGACCTGCTGGTCCGGGCTGAGGCTGCGCAGGAAAGTTCTCATACGTCCCTCAGCGCCATCACGGCGTCCCGTGCCCGGGTCAGGAAGTCGGCGCGCGGCTCGTCGGTGCCGAGCTTCAGGGGCGTGCCGAAGGTGACCGAGCACAGCACCGGCACCGGCACCACCTCGCCCTTGGGCATGACACGCTGAACGTTGTGGATCCAGGCGGGCACCAGCACCACGTCGGGGAACTGGCGCGCCAGGTTGTACAGGCCGCTCTTGAAGGCTTGGGGGTCTTCGGCGTGGCCGCGCGTGCCCTCCGGGAACAGGATCAGCGAGTCGCCGCTTTCGAGCGCGGCGATGAGCGGGGCCAGCGGGTCTTCGTCGCCTTTGCGCTCGCGTTCGACGTAGACCGCGTTGAACACGGCCGACGTGATCCAGCGCTTGAAGCGCGAGGCGGTCCAGTAGTCCTTGGCGGCGATGGGGCGGGTGATGCTGCGCAGCTCGGTGGGCAGCGCAGCCCAGATGAGCACCAGGTCGGCGTGGCTCTGGTGGTTGGCGAAGTAGATGCGCTGTTCGGCCTTGGGCGGACAGCCGTGCCAGCGGGCCTGTGCGCCGGTGAGCAGGCGCACGAAGCCCAGCAGGAGCAGGCTCATGGCTTTGGCGCGCCAGTCCATGGGCCGGGCGCTCCTCAGGGCGGCGAGACGTCACCCATGCGGGCGACGATGGTGCCGGTGCGGCGCGCCAGATAGGCCGATCCCTGCCGCGTCTCGAAGAACTTGGGGCTGGGCAGCATCACCGCCAGGCGCGCCGCTTCGTGCGCGCTGAGCTTGGCTGCCGGCTTCCTGAAGTAGAACTGTGCGGCCGCCTCGGCGCCGAAGATGCCTTCCCCCCACTCGACGCTGTTGAGGTAGATCTCCAGGATGCGCCGCTTGGACAGCAGGGCTTCAAGCGTCAGCGTGAGCACCAGTTCCTGGCCCTTGCGCAGCAGGTTGCGCTCGCCCGAGAGCAGCAGGTTCTTGGCCAGTTGCTGGGTGATGGTGGAGCCGCCGACGATCTTGGCGGGCTTGATCTTCTTGAGCGCGGCCTCGGCCGCTTCCGGCTTGTTGGCCAGCTTTTTCTCAATCTGCTCGGCGCGCTTCTCCGCCAGCTCCTGGCGCTTCTCGTTCTTCTGCCAGGCCGATTCGATGGCGTCCCAGTCGACGCCGCCGTGGTCGGTGAACCCGGCGTCTTCCGATGCCATCACCGCGCGCTTGAGGTGCGGGCTGATCTGGTCATAGTCCACCCACTGGGACGACCAGCGCCAGTCCTTGTCGGTGGTCAGGCTCTGGCCCGCGACCCGCCAGGCTTCGGACCGCATGAAGGCGGTGCTCTGCGGGTCGATGACCAGCATCAGCGCGATGCGGCCGACAAAGAACAGCTGCAGCGCCACACCGGCCAGCACCATCCACAGCAACCACCGACCCAGGGACCTCAGCATCTCATTCACCGCTCAGTTGTGTCTGCAGACCTTCTTCTCGCGTGAAGCGGAAGCGCGAGACGACCACGATCTGGTCGGCCCGTCGGCGCATGGCTTCGCTGAAGCGGCCAAATTCCAGACCGCGCACGATGGCCTGGGCCCGCCGGTCCAGCGTCTTGTTGCCCGAGGACTGCACGATTTCGGTCGACAGCACGGCGCCGGAGTGGTTCACGGTGATCACCATGGTCAGCTGGCCATAGAGCTTGCGGCCCGCGGCCTCGGGGAAGTTGGTGGTGCCCCGGTCCTCGATCTTGCGGCGCAGCTCGTCGTAATAGATGGCATAGACCTCTTCGCGCGTGGCGGGGCTGATGTAGCGTTTCTTGGGGCGCGCATTCTCTTCGTTGATGCGCTTTTCGATCTCGGCCAGCATCTTCACCAGGGCCTGGCGCTTGCGTTCACGCTCGATGGACTCCTGGCTTGGGTTGACGGCCTGCAGGTCGGGCGGCGGCAGGCTGGCCAGGGCCTTGCGCGCCTGGGTCAGCAACTGGTTCTGCTGCTGCTTGAGCGCTTCGATGCGGCGCTCGTCCTCTTCGGTGGTGTCGCCGGTGCGGGCGGTCAGCGTGGGTGGCAGCGGCGAGGTGGCGCGCCCCTTGGCCGCATCCCCGCCGCCGGCCAGGTTGGCCTGCGCAATCGCCATGGCCTTCTGCGGCAGCTCATCGCTCTTGGCGTTGACCAGGATGACTTCCAGCGGCGTGTCCTGGAACACACGGTTGAAGCCTTCGGGGTCGACGAAACGCACCGTCAGCAGCGCGGCGTGGAAAGCCACCGACACGCCCAGCGCCAGCTGCAGCGTGGAGAGACCCTTGAAAAACGCGAGGACGGATTTCACGCCGGGGATTATCGGTGCCGGGCCACTCAGGCCGCCGGGGCGTCGCCGCCTTCGGGCGCCTCGTTGACGTCGATGGCCAGGGCCAGCGGTGCGGCCAGTTCCTCGCCCTCGTCTTCGGCGGATTCGTCCAGGGTTTCGAGGGCGCCATCCAGCCGTTCGGTCACCGTGCCCGAGACGTCGAGCGCGATCTCGTCGATGGCGCCCAGCCGCACCTTCACGTGCGCGCCACGCGGCAGGCCTTCGGCGCCCAGCACGGGCAGCACCAGCGGCAGCGTGTCGGCGCGCACCAGGTTGTCCTTGATCAGGGTGGCGGTCAGCTCGGTGGTGCCGGTCTGCTGCAGGTGCTTGAGCGTCCAGAAGCGCTCCATGCCGTTCTGGAAGCCGTTGTAGGCCGTGTAGGCGGCGTCGAAGCCGCTGATCACCGCCATCAGGTTGGCGTCCTTGGGCTTGAACGGCGCGACCAGCGCGGCCGTGTTGCCGTGGCGCGCGCAGGCGATGATCTGCCACTGGTTGACCAGGTCCACGTAGCGGCGCAGGGGCGAGGTGCTCCAGGCGTAGGCCTTGACGCCGATGCCCGCGTGCGGCGCGACCTTGGTGCCCATGCGCACCTTGACGCCGGGCGCCAGGCTGGCCTGGCTGCGGTAGATGCCGGGCACGCCGCAGGCGGCCAGCCACTGGCCCCAGGTGCTGTTGGCCAGGATCATGGCCTCGGCCACCATCAGATCGAGCGGCGCGCCGCGCGAGCGGGTGCCGATGAGCACCGTCTCGCTGCCGTCGGGCTCCGCACCGGCCACGCCCTGCAGCTTGAAGGTGTAGTCCGGCCGGGTGAAGGTCTCGGGCTTGCCGCGCACCACTTCGCGCTGCGCCTTCAGGTGCTTGGCCAGACGGAAGATGAAGGCCAGCTGCGGCTGCAGCGCGGCGATCTCGTCGCTGGCCGACCCCACCGGCGCCTCGCCGGTCAGCCAGGCCTCGGTGATCACGCTGTCGAGCTGGTCGTGGCGCAGGTTGTGCGCGATCGGCACCCGCTCGAGCGCGGTGCGGCTGTCCTTGAGCTCCAGGGTCGCCTCGTCAAAACTCACGTACAGCGACACGGCCGGGCAGTCGCGCCCGGCTTCGAGCGTGTAGGACTGCACCACCGCGTCGGGCAGCATGGTGATCTTGTGGCCCGGCATGTAGACGGTGGACAGCCGGTGGCGCGCCACCTGGTCGATGGCGTCCTGGGGCTGGATGGCCAGGCCCGGTGCTGCGATGTGGATGCCCAGCGTGACCGTGCCGCTGCCCAGGCCCTGCAGCGAGAGCGCGTCGTCGATTTCGGTGGTCTGCGAGTCGTCGATGGAAAAGGCTTCGACGGCGGCGACCGGCAGCTCGTCGGTGATGGCCGGTGCCTGCAGGGCCGGGAAGCCCGTGCCCTTGGGGAACTGGTCGAACAGGAAGCGCTGCCAGTGGAACTGGTAGGCGCTGTTGATGGCGCCGGCTTTTTCCAGCAGGGCCAGCGGGTTGAGGTGGCTGCTGCGCGCTGCCTCGACCACGGCCTTGTACTCGGGCGCGTTCTTGTCGGGCTTGAAGAGGATCTTGTAGAGCTGCGCCCGCACCGGCTCCGGACAGGTGCCGGCCACCAGTTCGGCGGTCCAGGTGTCGATCTGCGCCTGGATCTGCTTTTTCTTCTCGATGGCGGCCAGTGCCTGGGCCACGATCTCGGGGGGGGCCTTCTTGTAGCGGCCTTTGCCGGCGCGGCGGAAGTAGTGCGGTGCGCCCTGCAGGCAGATCAGCGCGGCGACCTGCTGCTCCACGCTGGGCGGATCGCTGAAATAGTCGGCCGCCAGGTCGGCGAAGCCGAACTCGTCCTCGGGCGCGAATTCATAGGCCAGCTCCAGCTCCATGGACGCGGCCAGGGCGGTGGCGGCGGGCATGAGCTGGGCCGGGGCGGGCTTCTCGAAACGCAGCAGGGTGTTGGCCAGCTTGAGCTTGAGGCGCTTGCCCGAATCGAGCTCCACCTGCAGGGAGCTTTCGGCTTCGGACATGAGGCGGCCGGTCATCAGTTTGCCGGCCTCGTCGAACAGGATGTGCATGGGGCGGGATTGTCCCATGCGGCGGCCGGCCGCCCGGCGTCAGTCCATCATGCCAAGAAAGTCAAAAACAGCGTCGATGTGCTCGTCGAAATCGCTGATCGCGTGGTCGCTGCCGGGCAGCAGGCGGATCTGGCCGCCGGCGCAGAAGGTCTGCATCTCGCGCCAGTCCAGCACCTCGTCGCCCTGCGCCACGATGGCGAACTGACGCTCCGCCGTGGCCGGGTGCAACGCGGCCAGCCGCGTGATGTCCTGCTCCTGCTCGCGCAGCTGGTCCACGAAGGCCGGTTCGAAGAAGAAACGCTCGGCCGGGTCGTGCCAGGCGGTCTGTTCACCGATGTAGCGCTGCAGGTCGCGCGCCGGGTGCACGGCGGGGTTGAGCAGCACGGTCCGGGCGCAGCCGGTCTGCAGGGCCAGCCAACGGGCGTAGAAGCCGCCCAGCGATGACCCGGCCACGGCCATGGTGTCACGCGGCCAGTCGCGCACACCGTCCATCACCAGCGCCATGGCCTCGGCGGGCGAGGGCGGCAGCGGCGGGCACCACCAGGTCAGGCCCGGGTGCTGCGCGGCCACCCGCACACCCATCTTTTGCGCCTTCATCGACTGCGGTGAGGAGCGGAAGCCGTGCAGGTAGAGCAGGTGGGTGGTGGGCATGGACCGATGGTAGCGACGAAAAAAAGCCCCGCCGGGGCGGGGCTGGGGGCGCACACCTGGCGTGCGCTCAGGGCAGTGCCAGCTGGTACATCGCGTAGAAGTTCGCATACTCGCGGCCCGCCGGGTCACGGGCGAACAGGTGCAGACCGTTGAGCGTGGCGCCTGCGGCAAAGCCGGGGCCGAACGAACCGTTGCCGTTGTCGTGGCAATGGGTGTCCGAGGCGCCCTGGCGGCTGCAGGGTACGGTGGCGCTGCGGGCGGTGGAACCCACCGTCTGCGAGTCCGTGAAGCGCACGCCCGAGAGGTTGCCGAACAGTGTGATGCTGGTCGGCGGCAGCTGGCCAGACGCCACCGACCAGCCCGCGCCACCACCGTCGATGCCGACCAGGACCGTGTCATTGGCGTCCAGCGTGAGCTGGCCGGGACGGGGCTGGTTGGCGAGGTTGGCGCCGGAGGCGATCTCGGTGATCAGGGCCGGCACCAGCGGTGCCAGTCCCCGGGTTCGCAGTTCGCCAATGGTCAGCGCCCTGGCGCGGTTCTTGTAGTACTGGGTGGCATCGGCGGTGGCGCCGGTGTTGCCGGCCAGGAAATAGTCGAACTTCCAGGTCCCGCCGGCCTTGGCGCTGGCCAGGTCGGATTCCTCGCGGTCGGTGCCCACGAAGAAGAGCGTGCCGTCGATGGCGCGGGGGTGTGGTGAGGTGCGCGTGGTGTCCACATATTCGCTGCGCAGCCGCACAAAGCTGGTGCCGGTGATGCTGCTGTCGGGCTTCACCAGACCGAGGAACGACGAATTGCCGCTGGGCCTGAAGGTGAGCACGGCGTTGTTGGGCGTGGTCACCAGCACACGATCGAATCGCGGGCTGCCACCGACCTGGTCGTTGGGGATGTCGATCGAGTAGCCCGTGCTGTAGTAGTCGTATGCGCTCTGGTTGAGCGTGATGAAGTTGCGCCGCTGGTGGTAGGCCGCGACCCGGCCGCCGTAGGCGTAGCCGTTGCCGATCAGGCGCAGCACGCCGTCGCCATCGTCCTTGAGCACGAAGGTGTCGTAGCTCTCCGAACCGTCCGGTGCGCGGCTCTTGTAGCTGATCACGATGTCACCGTTGCCCCGTGTGAACTCGTAGGCCCCCTGGCTGAAGACAACACCCGTGGCCGCGCGTCGGAACAGGCTGGCGAACGCGCCGTTGTTGTTGGCGTCTCGCCCGACCCGGCCGCCGTTGTTGAGGAAGTTCGCCGGGTCGTTGCCGCTGAAGGCGTTGGTGCAAGCCGGGGCGATCACATCCGCGGCGGTGCCGGTGACGGCATTCACGCCGCTGGTGGCACCGTTCACCCGCTGCTCGAAGGGCACGGCGTAGCAGGCGGTGAGGGACTGCAGGAAGCTGGCGATCTGCACCGACAGCCCCTCGGCCGGCAGCCTGGCCGGGTCGATGGTGGGCAGGGCCGGCGGCGCGCTGCTGTCGCTGCTGAAGCTCACGCTGGTGGGCTGGCTGTCATCGGTGCTCGCCTGCTTGACGCTCACTTCGATGTTGGTGCTGCTGGGGCTGGCGGGGATGAATGTGATGGACAGCGAATCGAGCAGGCGGTCGTAGCCGGTGCCGTCGGTGCTGAAGGTTCCCGTGAGCGGGTTGACCGCGTCCGTGCCGGTGGCCGTGAGCAGCGGGGCCAGGATGTCTTGCACCTCGCTCACCGTGTCGGCCACGGCCTGGGGTGTGATCGTCACCGTGCCGGCGGCCAGCGCGTCGTCCAGCTGGGCCGGGTTGCCGGTGGGTGACAGGCGCGAGGCGATCAGGGTGGTGATGGGGGTGATGTTGGCCGTGGTCGTGCTGGCCGACGGCACCACGCTGACCAACGTCTCGTTGGCGCCGTTGGCATCGGTGCGTGTGGCCACCAGCACAAAGGGTGCCACGGCGCCAGCGCTCAGGGTGATGCTGTAGCTGCCGGTGTCGCCCACCGGTTGGCTGGTGCCCACGGTCTGGCCTCGGCTGTCGATCACCGTGATCACAGCGCCCGTGAAAGCCGCACCCGTGGCGGCCACGCCCGACAGCGTGATGGCCGGGGTCTCGGGGGTGGTGGATGAGGATCCGCCGCCACCGCAACCGGCCAGGGTCAGAACGGTGACGGCGGTGGCGGTCAGCGCCAGATGGGGAAGGGATCGTGTCATGGGAGGTCTCCTGTGGGTGCAAGGCCGGCCCGGCATGGCGGGTGGGTCGGGCTGCGGCTGATTGAACGGGGATTCCTCTGACCATGCCTCCCATGTTCATGGGGGACGGTCCCCGTGCGGTGTGCGGTTTCACATGTTCATGTGAGGCAGGACCGCTGCCGCGGGGGGATCCGGGACGCTATGCTCTCCCTCGAACCGGTCACCCCCGACCGGCAACAGGACACCGGCCGTGTGGAATGTGTTGATCGTTGAGGACGATGCGCAGATGCGGGATTTCTTCGCAGGCAGCGTCGCGCGCAGCGATGCGCTGGCACTGGTGGCCGGCGTGGGCACGGTGGCCGAGGCACAGGCCTGGCTGGACCAGCCGGGGCAACGCGTGGACGTTCTGCTGACCGACCTGGGCTTGCCCGACGGCAGCGGCCTGGACGTGATCCGCCTGGCCCGCCGGCGCCACCCCGAATGCGAACCCCTGGTGATTTCCATGTTCGGGGACGAGGAGAACGTGCTGGCCAGCATCGAGGCGGGCGCGCTGGGCTACATCCACAAGGACGCCACGCCGGACGACATCGCCCAGACCATCGTGGAGATGAAGCAGGGGGCGTCGCCCATCTCCCCCATGATCGCGCGCCGTGTGCTGTCCAAGTACCGGCTGATGCAGGCGGGCAGCCAGGTCGAGGATCCCGCGGTCGAGGCGCTGCCGCCGGAGCCCCGGCCAGCGCTTTCGACGCGTGAGCGTGAAGTGCTGGAACTGGTGGCCCGTGGTTTTTCCTATGCCGAGATATCGCGCCTGAAGCAGATCTCGGTGCACACGGTGCAGACCCACATCAAGAGCCTGTACAGCAAGCTGGAGGTGCACTCCAAGAACGAGGCGGTCTACGAGGCGACCCGCATGGGTCTGCTGCCCCGGCTGTGAGCGCATGGTCCGACGCCCGGGGTCTGGCACACGGGCTCCGGCGGTGGTGGTGTTGGCTGGTCCTCCTGTGCGGACTGGCGGGTCAGGCCGGCGCCGCGCCACTGGAACTGACCACGGCGCAGGCGCAGATCCGTGTCGGTGGTCAGGTGTCCACCCAGACCGTGACACTGCCCTACGCCTGGGACCGGCACCACAAGGGTCAGGGGGGTGCGGTGGCGTTTGATCTGGCGTTCGACCTGCCACGCCTGCCGCAGGAACCGTGGGCGATCTACTTTCCGCGTGTGGGCACGGCGTACGAGGTCTGGATCAACGGGCACCTGATCGAGCGCCGGGGCGACATCCACCGCCCGAACGGCCCGGATTTCGGTCAGGTGCCGCGCTACCTGAACATCCCGGTCAGCGACCTGGCACTGGCCAACCACCTGGTGGTGCGCATCCGCGCCGATGCAGGGCGCCGTGGCGGCTTGTCCCGGCTGTACGTCGGCCGTGTGGAGGAGGTGTACCCCCTTTACCGCCAGGAGTACCTGTTGCGCAACACCGGCTCCCTGCTGGTCGTCGGCTTCAGCCTGATCGTCGGGCTGGTGTCGCTGGCGCTGTGGGTGACCCAGCCGCGCCTGGGTGACGCCGGCACCACGCGGCGCGATCCCCTGTACCTGTACGCGGCCGTGGCGGAACTGGCCTGGACCGTGCGTGTCGGTCACATCCAGATCGAGTCGCCGCCGATCGACTGGCCCTGGTGGGGCGTGCTGCCGGTGGTGGCGCTGGGAGTGTGGGGCGTGTTCATGACCTACTTCTGCCTTGAACTGGCGGGCATCCGGCCGAAACCGCTGGTGCAGGTGTTCCGGCGCTGGCTGATGGGCCTGATGCTGCTGGGGCCCGTGGTCGGGGTCGGGTCGCTGGGCTTGGGGTGGCCGCTGCTGCTGACCGCCTGGTACGCCGCCCTGGGGCTGAGCTTTCTGGGCTTTGGCCTCTGGCTGATCGTCCGGGCCGTGCGCACACCGTCCTGGCTGTTGCGCAGCGTGGCAGCGGCGGTGATCGTCAACGTGTTCATGGGCTTGCGCGACCTGTATGTGTTCCGGATCGATCCGGCCTACCCCAGCAACGCGCTGATGTACTACACCTCCATGCTGTTCGGGCTCTCGCTGGGCTATGTGGTGATCATGCGGTTCCGCGCAGCCAGCACCCAGGCGCGTGAACTGATGCAGGCCATGTCGGTGCGCATCGCCGCCCGCGAACGGGAACTCAACAGCAGCTACCAGCGGCTCGAAGCCCTGGCCCGCGAGCAGGAACGCACGGCCGAGCGCACCCGCATCCTGCGCGACATGCACGACGGCGTGGGCGCCCACATCAGCGCCGCGATCCGGCAGCTGCAGTCGGGCCGTGCCTCGGGTGACGAGGTGCTGCAGACCCTGCGCGAGTCGCTGGATCAGCTCAAGCTGACCATCGACTCCATGCACCTGCCGCCGGGTGATGTCACCGCCCTGCTGGCCAACCTGCGTTACCGCCTGGAGCCGCGCTTCAAGGCCTCCGACGTGGAGCTGCAGTGGGATGTGGACCTGATCGAGCCGGTCCGGCGCCTGGACGCGCAGGCCATGCGGCACCTGCAGTTCATGGTGTTCGAGGCGCTGTCGAACGTGCTCCAGCACGCGCAGGCCAGCCGCCTGCGCATCGAGACCCTCCAGACGGATCAGGGCGTTCGCCTGCGCATCGTCGACGACGGGCGCGGATTCGATCCGCACCCGTCCGGCCGCAAAGGCCTGGCCTCGTTGCGGGACCGCGCCAAAGCCATCGGCGCCAGCCTGCAGATCGACAGCCAGCCCGGCCGCACGGTGGTGGACATCGTGATACCGGTGGGCTGAACGGCCCGCCAGCCGACGGGCCGGGGCGGGGCGGGATAATCGCGTCCTCATGGCAGCCGCATTCGACAAACCCCCGCTCTGGCAACGCATCGTGCCCATCTTTCAGGGCTATGACGTGCCCCTGGCCCTGGCCGTCCTGCTCATGGCCGCCATCGGGCTGCTGACCATGTACTCGGTCGGGTTCGATCACGGCACCCGTTTCGTGACACACGGGCGCAACATGATGCTGGCGGCCGGCGTGCTCTTCCTGGTGGCGCAGGTGCCGCCCCAGCGGCTGATGGCACTGGCCGTGCCCCTGTACGTGGCCGGTGTCGTGCTGCTGCTGGGGGTCGAACTGTTCGGTATCACCAAAAAGGGCGCGACGCGCTGGATCAACGTCGGCGTCGTCATCCAGCCCAGCGAACTCATGAAAGTGGCCATGCCGCTGATGCTGGCCTGGTGGTTCCAGCGCCGCGAGGGCCAGCTCAAGCCGCTGGATTTCGTGGTGGCCGGGCTGCTGCTGGCCGTGCCCGCGGCGCTGATTCTCAAGCAGCCCGATCTGGGCACCACGCTCCTGGTGCTGGCCTCGGGGCTGGCGGTGATCTTCTTCGCCGGCCTGAGCTGGAAGCTCATCATCCCGCCGGTGGCACTGGCGGCGGTCGGCATCGTCGTGCTGATCGCGATGGAGCCCCAGTGGTGTGCGCCCGGTGTGGACTGGCAGGTCCTGCACGAGTACCAGCGGCAACGGGTGTGCACCCTGCTCGATCCGTCCAAGGATCCGCTGGGCAAGGGCTTCCACATCATCCAGGGCATGATCGCCATCGGGTCGGGCGGGGTCTGGGGCAAGGGCTTCATGCAGGGCACGCAAACCCACCTCGAGTTCATTCCCGAGCGCACCACCGACTTCATCTACGCGGCTTTCTCCGAAGAGTTCGGCCTCATGGGCACCCTCGGTCTGCTGGTCGCCTTCCTGTTCCTGATCGTGCGCGGCCTGACCATCGCCATCGAGGCGCCGACCGTGTTCTCCCGGCTGGTGGCCGGGGCCATGACGCTCAACATCTTCGTCTACGCCTTCGTGAACATGGGCATGGTCAGCGGCATCCTGCCTGTGGTGGGCGTGCCATTGCCCTTCGTCAGCTACGGGGGCACGGCCATGGTCACCCTGGGGGTGGTGCTGGGCATCCTGATGTCGATCGCCAAGTCCAAGCGGCTCATGCAGTCATGAAGGTTGGAGCCTGTTCCGTGGCGGTCATCGGCGCCGGCAACATGGGGGGCGCCATGGTGGAGCGGCTGTGCGCCTTGGGCTGGTCCGTGGTGGCCTGCGACATCGACCCCGTCCGGCAGCAGCAGGCGCTGGCCGCCGGCGCCGAACTGGCCGACACCCCTGCGCTGGCGGCGTCTGCGCTGGCCCCGGATGGTGTGCTCATCGTTTGCGTGGTCGACGCCGCGCAGTCGCACCAGGTGCTCTTTGGCGAATGGGGCGCGGCATTGGTGATGCGGCCGGGCCAGTCCGTGCTGTTGTGCCCCACCATCGCTCCGCAGGACACCGAAACCCTGGCGGCCCGGCTGGCCGACCGCGGCATCGGCTGCATCGACGCCCCCATGTCCGGCGGCCCCGCCCGCGCGCGCGACGGGTCCATGAGCCTGATGCTGGCCGCACCGCAGCCCCTGCTGGATCGTCATGCCGGGCTGTTGCAGGCCTTGTCGGCACGGCGTTTCGTCATCAGCGAGCGGATGGGCGACGGCGCCCGCACCAAGCTGGTCAACAACCTGCTGGCCGGTATCAACCTGGTGGGCGCCGCCGAGGTCATGGCCCTGGCCGAGCGGCTGGGGCTGGACCTGCCGACCACACTGGACGTGATCGAGCAGTCCAGCGGCCAGAGCTGGATCGGGTCCGACCGCATGCGCCGCGCCATCGCGGGCGACTTCGAGCCGCGCGCCCATGTCACCCTGCTGGAGAAAGACACCCGGCTGGCGGTGCAGGCCGCCCGGGCGGCCGGATTGGACGGCCCCCTGGGTGCCCGCGCGGCCGAAGCCTTTGCCCAGGCACACGCCGCCGGGCTGGCCGACCGGGACGATGCGGCCCTGCTGCTGTGGCTGCGCCAGCGCGGCGGCTGATGACATCCCCAAG
This sequence comes from uncultured Hydrogenophaga sp., assembly GCA_964550405.1. Lineage (GTDB taxonomy): Bacteria > Pseudomonadota > Gammaproteobacteria > Burkholderiales > Burkholderiaceae_C > Hydrogenophaga. The sequence goes on from CAZJZD010000027.1 coordinate 52,770, forward strand.
ACCCTCACGCCAGCGCTGCGGCGGGCGACTTCTTAAAATGCCCGCATGATTGCCGCCGAACCCACCCTCGCCCGCCTCGCCACCGCCCAGAGCCTGCTGCTCGATCCGTTCGGGCTCACGCCCGACCACCTGAAGAAGGCGCTGGGCGAAATCATGGCCCGCGGCGCCGACGACGCCGATCTCTACTTCCAGACCACGCGCAGCGAGGGCTGGAGCCTGGAGGAGGGCATCGTCAAGACCGGCAGCTTCAGCATCGACCAGGGCGTGGGCGTGCGCGCCGTCAGCGGCGAAAAGACGGCCTTCGCGTACTCCGACGACCTGTCCTGGGACTCCCTGATCGATGCCGCACGCACCGTGCGCAGCATCACCGGGCACGGGCAGGACCGCAAGGTGAAAGCCGGCAAGACCCGGGTGTCGAAATCCCGCTCGCTCTACCCCGGCGTCGACCCGATCGGCACGCTCGACAGCACCGCCAAGGTGGCGCTGCTGGAGAAGGTGGAAAAGCTCGCCAAGGCCAAGGATCCGCGCGTGGTGCAGGTCATGGCCGGCCTGGCCGCCGAGCACGACGTGGTGCTGGTGGCCCGCGCCGACGGTACCCTGGCCGCCGATGTGCGGCCGCTGGTGCGCCTCTCGGTGACGGTGATCGCCGAGCAGAACGGCCGGCGCGAAGTGGGCTCCTCCGGCGGTGGCGGCCGTTACGGGCTGGCGTACTTCGACGACGCGCTGGTCCAGCTCTATGTGGACGAGGCGGTCGAGGCGGCCTTGGTCAACCTGGACGCCCGCCCGGCGCCGGCCGGTGAACTGACCGTGGTGCTTGGCCCCGGCTGGCCTGGCGTGCTGCTGCATGAGGCCGTGGGCCACGGCCTGGAAGGCGACTTCAACCGCAAGGGTTCCAGCGCGTTCAGCGGCCGCATCGGCCAGCGCGTGGCGGCCAAGGGCGTGACGGTGCTGGACGACGGCACCATCGCCGACCGCCGCGGCTCGCTCAACGTCGACGACGAGGGCCACACCACCCAGAAGAACGTGCTGATCGAGGACGGCATCCTCAAGGGCTACATCCAGGACGCGATGAACGCCCGCCTCATGGGCGTCAGGCCCACCGGCAACGGCCGTCGCGAGAGCTACGCCCACGTTCCGATGCCGCGCATGACGAACACCTACATGCTGGGCGGCAACAAGAGCCCCGAGGAAATCGTCGCTTCGATCAAGAAGGGCCTGTACGCCACCAATTTCGGCGGTGGCCAGGTCGACATCACCAGCGGCAAGTTCGTGTTCTCGGCCAGCCAGGCCTACTGGGTCGAAAACGGCAAGATCCAGTACCCGGTCAAGGGCGCGACCCTGGTGGGCAGCGGTCCCGAGTCGCTCAAGAAGATCAGCATGATCGGCAACGACATGCGCCTGGACAGCGGCGTCGGCACCTGCGGCAAGGAAGGCCAGAGCGTGCCGGTGGGCGTGGGGCAGCCGACGC
>CAZJZD010000028.1:0-52592 GCA_964550405.1 uncultured Hydrogenophaga sp.
CTGCCCGTAGAGAATCCCCTGGTGGCTTGCGCCCTGAGCCTGCACCTTGACCTCCGATCCAGTGGCCCGTCACGCGGGGGCCGTGCGTGCGGCACGAAGGTGTGTCGCACGCATGAGGATCAAGGCTGGCTATCGGTGGGTCAAAGTCCGAAATCGGCAGGCTCGCAGCTCGGCCTGCAAGAATGCAAGTGATAGCGTGCTAGCGCGTGTCATGGCACCTTGCAGCGCTGTAAGTAGTACAGCGCCCATGTAGAAAATAGGCGTCACCTAGTGTGGCGACGAGCGCACGTTCAGAATTTGGGTGATTCTTTGGGTGGGTTGTACGGTACCTTGCCGTCCCCGAAAAATCGCCGCTTTGTGGCCTCGGCCATGCGGTCACAAAGTTCGTCGCCCAGCTTGGCGCGGTCGGTCTTGCACTGCTCTCGCAAGTGTTTCAACCGTCCAGGATCGGCCATCAGCGATTCCACAGTTTCAGCTGACTGTGGTTTGCCGCAGGACGACAGCAGCAAGGCTGCGGAGGTGACCGCCAACGCCGCAGCCAAGTTTTGAAGCTTTCTCATGTGCTACTCCCTGGTGATGTGTCCAACGTTTCGTCAGTTGCTCGATTTGGCGCAGCGACAAGGGCTCTTTTCATGAATCGTTGCAAGGTTTCCGACGGGTCACCGATGCGGCGGATCAGGTAGGTGGTCAGCACCGGCGTGAGGCCAGCCAGCGGCCTTGTGACGATCTCGGGATGGCCGCAGGTCGAAACGTGTGCCTCTGTTCAGAAGCCCAGACCGTAGCCCGCTGCAACCAATGTCACCATCAGATCTTGGCTGGCCACCTGTTCGGCCACGATAGGTTCGCGATCCGTTGAGCGCAGTACGCGCGCCACCTGGCGGCTGCATCCCTCGCACATCTCGGGGTCGGAAAGCACCAAGGGATAGCGCAGCACTTCATCCAGTGGCAGCTTTTTGTGGGCCAACAACGGGTGGCGCGATGGCACGGCAACGACCATCGGGTCGTTCCACGCTGATACGGCTAGCAGCGTTTCACCAACTTCCGATGAGTGGGAGAACCCAGCGTCGTACAAATCGGCTTCGAGGCCTCTGATCTGCTGTGACAGTGGAACCTCGTAAAGCCGGATTTCCGTATCTGGTTCTTCCACACGGCAACACGATAGCAATGCCGTGAGCCGGGCCTGCGAGATACCTTCGGACAATGCGATCCGCAACTGCCCCTGAAACCCGGCCGACACGGCCCGAACACTGTCACGCGCCTTGGTCAGAGCGGCGAACACGCGTGGCACGTGATCCATGAAGACCTGACCCGCACGGGTTAGACGCGTGCTGCGCGTGTTGCGGTCGAAGAGGCGGACCCCCAGCTCTCCTTCCAGTTCCTTTATCGCCCTCGAAAGTGGCGACTGCTCAATGTGAAGCTTCTCAGCGGCTCTAGCGAAGTGCAGTTCCTGAGCGACCGCCAAAAAGCACCGAAGGTGCCTCAATTCCATGGTTTTCCCTGATTGTTTTCATTTTTTCTCAAATTTCAGTTGCACCGACAGTGATGTGGCCAACCAAAGCACTACACCAAACACCTCAGGTTTGAGTACGCAGTAGCCTCGCGGAAGACCGCGGTCTTGGAGTCCTTTGGCCAAGCTGAGCGCACTACAACAGCACTGAACGCGCAGTCATCGCAGTTGCCGGCTGTACCTTCTGATGGTGACTGCGTCTGAATTTGGCTGTGTTCAGATGATGTCCGAGTCCTATCAGATGTCACCTGTTTTCGTGGCCACGGTCTTTGATACGAGATAGAGGACAAGCGGACGTACCAAGATGACGCATGCGAAGGCCACTGGCATTGCTATCACATAGGTACCCAGTACCCGTTGAATGAACCGAGCGTCGATTCCGGTGTTGATGGCCGTTAGGAGCAGACACATCATGAAGGCGATGATGGTTGCCATGTAGAACGCAAATGCGAGAGAACTAAATTTGTATGGAAGCTTTCTCATGCTGTAGAGGGCCTTCACCCTAGGTGGTTGGCGAGACGAAGAGACAGTGCAGAGGAGGTGGCAAGGGATAACCCTTAAAAAAATACTTAGATATCGAAGTATACTGCGGCGCAGTGCCTTCTTGCACTTACCCATCCTTACAGGAGAGTTCCATGATTACGCATGAAGAAAACGATCTGCTGTGCCGCGTTGAAAACGGTGCCCCGATGGGGCATCTGATGCGTCGACACTGGGTTCCGATCTGTCTGATCGAAGAGGTGTCGGAGCCTGACGGAACCCCTGTCAAAGCACGGATCCTCGGCGAAGACCTCGTGGTGTTCCGAAACACCGACGGGCAAGTCGGCGTGATGGACGAGTACTGTCCCCATCGCAGGGCATCCTTGGTGTTCGGCCGGAACGAGGAGGGTGGCTTGCGCTGCCTATATCACGGCTGGAAGATGGACGTGGCGGGCAATGTCACCGAGATGTCCTCCGAGCCGGAAGCCAGTGGCATGCTGGAAAAAGTCAAACACAAGGCATACCCCACCAAGGAATGGGGCGGCTTTGTCTGGGCCTACATGGGTGCGGCCGAAACCATGCCGGAGTTTGAGCCACCCCGCTGGGCGCCCACTGCGGAAACACGGGTGAGCGTCGCCAAGGTGATCATCCCCGTGAACTGGGCACAGATTCTGGAAGGTGCGATCGATTCGGCGCACAGCTCGAGCCTGCACAGTTCGGACATGGTTCCTGCACGTGTCGATGGTGCGAAAGCCACCGACAAGAACTGGCTGCGTCCGTCCACCGACAAGGCGCCGCGGATGCAGGTGCAGCGCGCGAAGTTCGGCTTCCGGTATGCCGCAGTGCGGCGCCCCATCTTCAATGCCCAGACGCACGACTACGTGCGCACGACGGTGTTCGTTGCGCCTTGGACGGTGCTGATTCCACCGAACAACCTGTACAACGTGGCGAACGTGAATGTGCCAGTGGACGATACCAACACCTGCTTCTACTTCATCGGCTGGGGCCATCCTTCGCAGACCCCTGAGACGGCCACTTGGCGCAAATTCCTGGGCCAGACGGTCGGCGTCGATCTGGATGAGCAGTACCGTCCGCTGCGCAACTACGAGAACAGGTACTGGCAGGACCGCCAAGCGATGAAGAGTGGCAACTTCACCGGCATTTCCGGCATTCCGAATCAGGACATGGCCATGTGGATCACCATGGGCAAGATCGCCGACAGAAGTCACGACCGCCTTGGAGCCAGCGACATGGCCATCGTCGAGTTCCGCAAGCAGATGGTCGAGGCGGTTCGGGCGTTCCAGAAGAGTGGCGAAGTCATCGGTGGTGGTGAGAACCGCATTCCGAATGAAGTGTGCTCGTTCCAGGGAGTCATTCCAAAGACCGTGGACTGGCGCGCTTACGAGACGAGCTATGTCTGGCTTGAGGGTCAGGATAATCCAGAGATGGACCGTTCTTATGTTGTCACTGCCTGAGCTGACTTGATGACCAAGCTACGACTATCAGTCGCCATGGGTGACTACGACCGCAATCGGGCCTTGTACGACGGGCGTGTTCAAATTGATGGATGCGACCCGGTGTACATGCTGCTGAACCCGGAGGAGATGTTCTTTCGGGCCATGCGGAGCCGAGACTTCGATATCACCGAGCTGTCTTTCTCCAGCTATCTGGTGAAGCACGCCAAGGGCGAGAGCCCTTACATCGGGGTTCCGGTGTTCCTGTCACGTGCCTTTCGCCACACGTCCATCTACGTGCGGAAGGACCGCATCCGCAAGCCGGAGGACCTCAAGGGTTGCCGAATCGGGGTGCCGGAGTACCAGCTGACGGCGATCGTGTGGGCGCGCTCGATCCTGCAGGATGACTACGGGATACGACCGGAGGATGTGACCTGGGTCAGGGGCGGGATTGACACGCCCGGGCGCCCGGAGAAGATCAAGCTGGAGTTGCCTGCAGGTGTGAAAGTTGAAGCGGCCCCGGAGATGCGGACCATCTCGGACATGCTGAACACGGGCGAAATTGACGCATTCATTGCGCCAAGGCCACCCAGTGGTGCCGCGCTGACCAACCCGGATGTGGCCTGGCTTTTCGACGACCCGACGGCGGTGGCCAAGGACTACTACAAGCGAACTGGCATCTTTCCGATCATGCACGTGGTGGGCATCCGCAAGGAGTTGGCAGAACAGAACCGCTGGCTGCCGGGCGCTGTGTTCAAGGCATTCAGCGAATCCAAGGCGAAAGCCCTGGAACTGCTGGCGGACACCTCGGCCACCAAGGTGACCCTGCCGTTTGTGGAGGAACAGCTCAAGGCAGCGCGTGAAACGCTGGGACAGGACTTCTGGTCCTATGGCGTAGGGCCGAATCGAAAGACTCTCGAGGCGTTCCTGCATCACCATCATGCGCAGGGGCTGTCATGCCGGAGGGTGGGGTTAGACGAGCTCTTCGACCCGTCGACCTACGAAAGCTACAGTATTTGAGGCTGCTTTCCTCCGGCAAACCCTGCCGGAGATCGGTTTGGAAGGCGCCTGCTAACAGCCCGCGTTGATGCTCGCATCGACGCGGGCTTCTTCTTGGGCAAGATTCTCGATCATCTGGACGAGTGCATTTCTAACAACTGAAATCGTGCGATCCGGTAGTCCCTTCGCGCTGATGTGGTTGACTTCCTCGGCCAAAGGAACAAGTACCCTTTCCAATGAGCGGCCCGACTCCGTCAGGTAAACATGCATGTTCTTCTTGTTGCCAGGCAAATGCCTGCGCTCGATGAAGCCCATCTTCTCCATGGCCTTGACCGCAGTGAACGTCGTGGGTTCCATCACGCCAGCCAGATCACTCAGTTCCTTTTGGGTCAGTCCGTCACGGCTCCACAGAATCCTCAGAAACGACCAGTGACCGAATGAGACGCCAAACGGGGTCAATCGATGCTGGAGCGCTCGCATCTGCGCACGTGCGACGTCTCGCACCAAATGGGCAAGGCGATCATTGGGGACGGATTCTCGCCAGTGGCTAAGCAGGTTTCGGGTGTCTATGGATTTTTCGCTCATTGGAGGCGTCAAAGCCGAAGCGGCGGGACTGGGACTTGATGTTCCAGAATGATAGCTTCTCCTTTCTTGCCCGATTCGAGAATCGCCAGACAGACCTCCATCGTTGCTGCGGACCACGCCCCTGAGTGGACTGGAGGGCTCCCATCTCGGGCCACCGACCACAACTCGTCCACAACCTCAAAGCGAGGCACCGGTCCGCGCTGCGGGGCCTCCAGGCACACGCCATGGGTGTCGTGAATCTCCACGCCGTAAGGAGTCAAACGCAGATCGGCATGCTCGCAGCTGACGATGACCGGGCCGAAGTGTTGAAAGGCGGCGGGCGATGGCCGAACGTCCGGCGCATAGTCCTGGCCACCAAAGTTCCGACTGGCCTTCCGGCGGGCCTCGGCCGCCTCGTCCTTCGTTGCCAGGTGCTTTTCCCGAGTTAGCCGATGGGTGTTGACGTCTTTGGGCCAGCCCATTTCCCCGATGCCCGCCATCCACGGGTCACTGTCAAAGAAGCCATAGCCGTTGTAGGTCACGTTGGCAAACGCGCCTGAGCGGAAGTTCAGTATCGCGGTGTACGCACCTTCGGTGGGCCGTGTCGGGTCCCATGATCCGGTTCTTGCATAAACGGAACTGACGTCACCGCCCGCCAGCAGCCGGACAATATCGACTTGGTGCGCGGCCTGACTGAAGACGACGCCACCGCCCTTCGCTGTATCCAATTCTTCCGGACGCCTGGGACGGTAGAGAAAATCCGTGAAGTTCATGGCGTGAATCATGCAGACACGGCCCCATTGACCTGACTCGATGAGTGCCTTGGCATGCGATACGGGCGCGTTGAAGCTGTGGCTGTGGCCAACAATCATTTGCGTGCCCGCCTGTTCGCAAGCCGCCTGCATGCGGGCGCATGCTGCAAGCGACAAAGCCATGGGCTTCTCGACCAGCACGTGCTTGCCTTGGCTCGCCGCGAGTCGCACATGCTCCTCATGCAACTGATGCGGTGTGGCGACATAGATCCATTCAACGTTCGGATCGGCGCAAAGCGCTTCGGCCGATGTGTGCGCCACCCCGCCGAACGCTTTGGCAAAGGCTGCGGTGGCGCGAGCATTCGGATCGAAGCAGGCGGCCAGCGCGACGCGCGGATCCTTGCTGAGCGTCGGGATCATCAGGGTGAAGGCACGGCCAAGACCCAGGACACCGAGCCTGATGGGCTGCTTGTGGGGATTCACTGAGGGGCTCACAGGTCAAGCACCAAGGTGTTCGACTTCGCTCTGGAGACGCACACCATGATGTGGTCCTCCTGCTCCTCAGGGAGCAGGGCCAGGTCCCGATGGTCAGCTTCGCCTTTGAGCAGCCGCACCTTGCAAGAGCCGCACGTTCCGCTCTCACAAGAACTGGGCACTCGAATGGAATGCTCGCGCAGGGTATCCAGGATGCTTCGGTTGGCTGGCACGACGACCTTCATGCCCGTTCTGGCCAATTCGACTTCGAAGGGTTTGTCGTCGGGGTGCGGTTTCGTATCAGCTCCGAAGCTCTCGAAGTGCACGGCACTGCTGGCCCAGTGACCCGTCATATCCTTGACTTCATCCATCAGTCGCTTGGAGCCGCAGCAATAGACATGCGTGCCAGCGACGGGTTTCTCGAAGACAGACCAGAGATCGAAGGTTTTCGACGGGTCGCCGTAAGTGTGGTGGATGGCGACCTTCCCCTTCATTTCGGGGGCACTCAGTTCGTCCAGGAAGGCGGCCGATTCTGGCGTGCGTGCAAGGTAGTAGAGCTTGAAGCTCCTTATGCCTTCGGCTTCGAGGGTGTGAATCATCGCTCGCATGGGTGTGATGCCGATGCCACCGGCCACGAGGATGAAGCTCTTGGCCTTTTCGCTGAGCTCGAACAGATTGCTAGGGGTGCCGGTCAAAAGCGTGTCGCCGACGTTCGCCCCGTCGATCAAGCTCTTGGATCCCCCCCTGCCGTCATCTTCGCGTTTGACCGCGAGTTGATAGAGGTCTGTTCGGCCAGGGTCGCTGCACAGCGAGTAGTGGCGCATAGAGCCATTGGGCACCTGGACCGCGATGTGAGCCCCGGCCGTGAAGCTGGGCAGCGGTGACGCGTCCGGAGACTTCAACTCGAAGAGAAAGACGTCCTTGGCGATGACCTCCTTTCGAGTGATGAGGAGGGGGTGCATTGTCTCGTTTGCAGTCATGGTGTAAGTGTTTCTACGCAGCGAAGTTGATGGGTACCTACTCTTGACAAAGATCAAGCAAGTGGGAAAAATCAATTATCTTAGATTTCTAAGAAAAAACAAGCAGTCGCGCATCTCCCCTAAAAAGGGGTGCACAGATGCTGTTCTGCTTTCTTCATCTCATCAACCTCACTTACGGAGACAAACCATGAAACGACGAATCCTTGCAGCACTTGCCATGAGCGCGCTCCTTGCATCTGGTGCCGTGCTGGCACAGGCTGGCGATTACCCCAACCGTCCAGTCAAGTTCATCGTGCCTTATGCACCGGGCGGCCTGCCAGACACGGTGGCGCGTGTCATTGCCCAAAAGCTTTCCGAGCGCATGAAGCAGGGCTTCGTGGTCGAGAACAAGCCGGGGGGCAACGGTATCGTCTCGGTTCAGACCCTGAACGCGTTGCCTGCCGATGGTTACAGCTTCATCGTTTCCGATGGCTCCATGCTTTCGATCACACCGCAGATCAACAAGGCCGCCAAGTACGCGGTCGGACAGGACCTTCAGGCCGTATCGCTGATTGCACGCTCGCCCTTGTTCCTGGTGGCGCACCCCAAGACCGGCGTCAAGACTTTCCAGGAGTTCGTCGTGCGCGCTAAAAAGGAGCCTGGTGCCTTCACCTATGGGTCGTCGGGGATCGGAAGCACGCACCACCTCACGATGGAAGCTATGAAGGCGGATCTCGGTTTGTCTCTGGTTCACGTCCCCTTCCGCGGTTCGAGTCAGTCTGTGCCGGCATTGGTCGGTGGACAGGTGGACGTCTTGTTTGCCGCGTTGCCGTCCATGCAGGGTTTTGTGAAAAGCGGTCAAGTTGTTTTGCTGGCCAGCAACGCGGCCAAGCGCTCGGCGTCCGTGCCCGATGTGCCATCGATCAATGAAACGATCCCAGGCTTTGACTTTTCGGTCAGCGTAGGGGTGCTTGCCCGCACCGGCACGCCGTCAGAGATTTCCAAGAGGATCTCCGATGAAATCGCTCAGATCGTGAAATTGCCGGACGTCGTCGAGAAGTTCCAGACCGCCGGTATCGAGTCCGTCGGTGCCAATGGCGACGCCTACCGCAAAGTCATTGAGCTGGAGAACCAAGCCATGGCAAAGGCGGGCAAACACGCGGAACTCAAAGCCGAGTGATGTTTCAAGATGCCATGCCTTCTATGGCACTTTGGATCGCTTGCTTTGGCGCCGTGGTGCTCGGGGGCGTGGTCAAGGGAACCCTTGGGGTGGGTTTGCCGCTCGTCGTGGTTCCCTTGCTGTCGCTTCTTCTGCCAGCGCCCAAAGCGATGGGGCTGCTCGTCATGCCAGTTCTGCTCTCCAACCTATGGCAGTCCATAGAGGGACAGAAACTGCGTGAGGGATTTCAGCGCTTCGGTGGGTTGCTGGTTGGTCAGTTTGTCGCGACGATTGCTGCGATCCACTTCACCAGGAACCTCTCTGTGCAGGGTTTCAACATGTTGTTGGCGCTGGTCGTGATGGCGGCGGTGGGAATGATGCTGCTCGGGACATCATTCAACATTGATCGTCAGAAGGAGCGCTGGATGGGGCCGTTGGTAGGTGTGATTGCCGGCGCGATGGCCGGCGTTTCCTCCCTCACAGGTCCGATACTGATCACTTATCTCCTGGCTCTCAGGCTTCGTCGGGAAGAGTTTGTTGGTTCCATCAGCATCATCTACCTGATTGGTGCAGTACCAATGTATGGCGCCATGCTGTTGTATGGGCGGTTCGGTTTTTCGGAGGTCGGACTGTCTTGTCTTGCGTTGATCCCCATGTTTGTCGGTTTGCAAATCGGTAGGACGATCCGTCATCGACTGAGCGACAAAGTATTTCGGCATCTATTGCTGAGTTTGTTGGTGGCGCTGTCTTTGCTGCTTCTGATGAAATAAGCCGCAATGTGTGCGGCAGTACCACGTAAGGCTGAAGAAGAAACCAGGCGACAGGAGAGCTCAATGGATGCATCAATCAGTTGGAGTGATGGCTATCTTCTCGGATTCAATCCGATGGACCAAGTACACCAAGAGTTTGTTGAATTTGTGGCCGCTTTGCAGCAAGCCGCAGATTCTGACTTGGAGAGAGTGTTGGGGGTTTTGCTTCAACATTGCCAGGCGCACTTTGAACAGGAAGATCGCTGGATGCTTGAAAGCGATTTTCCTGCCAGTGAGTGCCATATTAACGAACATGCAGCCGTCCTGAAGTCCATTCATGAGGTCAAGCAGCAGTTGGTCATCGGCAATGTGGCCGTTTGTCGGCAATTGGGGAATGAGCTTGCTGCATGGTTTCCAGGGCACGCAGATTACCTGGACTCCGCCTTGGCGCATTGGATGTGCAAGCGAACCTTGGGTGGAAAACCCGTCATCTTGCGGCGCAACATCAAAAGCACCGAGCTTCCCATCGATTCTGTTTGAGTTAACTGGATTTATTTTCTGATGAATACCTTTGAAGAACAAGTTCGCGAAGATGTCGAGCGCGCACTGAGAGAAGACGTGGGTACGGGTGACCTGACGGCCGCTTTGGTGCCCGCAGATCGCCACGCCCAAGCCACCATCATTTGCCGAGAGTCCGCTGTGATCTGCGGGCGCCCTTGGGTTACCGAGGTCTTGAGACAGATTGCGCCAGATTCACGGGCGACGTGGTTCCTGAGCGACGGTGATCGCTGTGAGCCTGGCCAGAAAATTGTCGAAATCGAAGGTAAGGCGCGCGAGTTGCTGACGGCTGAGCGCACATGCCTCAACTGGATGCAAACACTCAGCGCTGTGGCGACGAAGACAGCGGCCTATGTCAAGGCGGTCGAGGGAACTGCAGCGTGCGTTCTGGATACGAGGAAAACCATTCCTGGTCTGCGTGCCGCGGAAAAGTACGCCGTGCGCTGTGGTGGAGGAAAAAACCACAGGATGGGCCTCTTTGATGCGATCTTGATCAAGGAAAACCATATTGCAGCAGCAGGAAGCCTGACCGCTGCCTTCAAGGCCGCACAGGAAACAAAGTCCCCTGTCGCATTCATCCAGGTCGAGGTGGAGACCATCCGTCAATTGGAGGAGGCTCTGGCCGCAGGAGTGACGATGGTGTTGTTGGACAACATGTCCCTGCCTGATATCAGGGCGGCGGTGAAGGTGGCCGGAGGTCGTTGCAGCCTTGAAGTTTCAGGAGGGGTCACGTATGAAAATTTGCGTGATTATGCTGAAACAGGCGTGGACCGGATTTCTGTTGGAGCATTGATTAAGGATGTTAAGGCCGTTGATTTTTCAATGAGATTTCAAGAGAGGCCTGTCGAGTGATTTTATTGTGGTTCCATTTTTGACTTTCTATTGGCATGTTTGGCGGCTTTTCGTGATTGACGGATTTTGAGTGCTGAAAAAGACCATTTGGTAATTAATTTAATTGTAGTCGCGTCTTCTTTGTAAGAGCTTCCATCGATATGGCTGGAATGAAAACTGTTTTGGTGTTCGATGATCTTCGGGTTTTTGTTGTGGCAGCAAAACTTGGCAGCCTTTCCAAGGCGGCCGAGTACCTTGAGATTGCACAACCGGCTTTGAGCAGACGTCTTAAGAGATTGGAGCTTCGAATCGGGGCTGAGCTTATGACGCGTAGCGCGAGGGGGGTTTTTCTGACCAATCATGGAAGCAGGCTTTTCTCTCAGGTTCATAGGTTGGTCGATGGCGTCACAGAGGTTGAGCGGAATTTTGCGCTGCAAGTGGGTTTGCAGGCAAGTGATCATAGGTCTTGATTTCATCTTCGATCTCTTTACCCGTAGGCTGCCTTTTTCTGAAATGGTCGGGTGAGTTAGGGAAGGTCTGCACAACCTCGGCCGTTCTGGCCTGATGTGAGACAGTGTCGGCATGAAGCAAATGGGCCTGGGCGAGAGCGGATTCGAGCGCAAGACCAAGAGGACGCGCAAGCGCGAATTCCTGGACGAGATGAACCTGGTGGTGCCCTGGGCCGAGTTGGTCTCTTTAATCGCACCACACGCACCTGCTCCCGGCGCCAAGGGCGGACGCCCGCCGTTTGCCGTCCAGACCATGCTGCGCATCCACTTCCTGCAGCAGTGGTTCAACCTTTCGGACCCGGCGATGGAGGAAGCGCTGTACGACATGGCGCTGTTCCGCGAGTTTTCGGGGCTGGACGCCGGTGAAGACAACCTGCCCGACGAGAGCACGATTCTTCGGTTCCGCCATCTGCTCGAAGCTCACAACCTGAGCTTGCAGATCCTGGCCACTGTCAACGCCACGCTGGCTGCCAAGGGCTTGCTCCTCAAGAGCGGCACCGTGGTCGATGCCACGCTGATCGCTGCGCCGAGTTCGACCAAGAACAGCAGCGGAGAACGTGACCCCGAGATGCACCAGACCAAGAAGGGCAATCAGTGGCACTTCGGGATGAAGGCACACATCGGTGTGGATGCCGACTCGGGCCTGGTGCACACGGTGGTGGGCACGGCGGCCAACGTCAACGACGTGACGCAGGCGCATGCGCTGGTGCACGGGGCAGAAACCGATGTGTTCGCCGACGCGGGTTACCAGGGTGTGAGCAAACGACAAGAGACGCAAGACATTGGGGTCAACTGGCACGTGGCGATGCGGCCGGGCAAGCGCAAGGTGCTGGACAAGAGCACGCCCAGGGGCGCCATCCTGGACCAGCTCGAACAGGTCAAGGCGCGCATCCGGGCCAAGGTCGAACACCCGTTTAGGGTGATCAAGCACCAGTTCGGGCATGTGAAGGTGCGCTACCGCGGGCTGGCCAAGAACACGGCTCAGTTGCACACGCTGTTTGCGCTGTCCAACCTGTGGATGGTGCGGCGCACGTTGCTGCAGGAGATGCGGGAATGAGTGCGTCTGCAAGCAGCCAGAGGGCGGCGAATCGGGGAGAAATCGGCCTTCAAACCGACCTTGCAAGCCTGAAATCGCGGCCATCCGAAATCACGTGCATCAACTCACGCTGCGGCAGGTGTTGTGCAGACCTTCCCTAGGGAACCTTACATGGTCGCCCCTGACTTATTCAGAACCGAGCGCCGACAGGGCGCTGGACTGAGCCGGCGAGTGCGCGAGTGAGCAAAGTACCCAACGCGTTTTGCCAGTTCGGCGACACGCCCGCCACCATGCACAGGCGCAAATAAAGCTGAAGCAAAGACCAAAGTCATTGGTCAGGCCAAGCTCACGGACCAGGCATTGCTGTGCTTTGCAACCTACAACCCGATGCGCATGGGCAGCATAGGCGGCTGGTGGGACGCGCATCATGCATAAGCCGTGGGGTACATGCGCCCGGAATGGGCGAAACAGGCTGCAATAGGCATCGAAATCGCTTCGCTGAATTATCCGAACTACTGGTTTGTTCGAGCTCGGCGGCTTCGAAAATAGTTATACGAAAAGGTAATGAAACCGGCGCAGCAGAGCTTACGGCAATAGCCACGGACAACTAGAGTGGAGCTTGAAGTCCCCTTGAATTCCCGAGTCAATCAGAAGTAGAGGTTGGGGGACTGAGGGAATTCTCTACCTCCGGGTGGTTCAGGTTTTCAAGGGGACTTCACATGCTTGTTGCATTTTCCATCCTCGTGGTTTTTGGGTCTCGTCATTCTGCATTCAGGAGCCCCGTAAGCCGCGACGAGCTGCACGAATGACGTGGCGTGTGTGTAGAGCGAGTCCAAGCGTCGCCAATTCGGGATCTTTCCGACCAAGGATCTTTTCTGCTAGAGGTAAGAATTCGCGCTCTTCCAGTCTAGCATGTGCCGTGTATTGAATCACGAGCCGTTGAACAGCCGTGTCATCGATTTCGATGAGGTGCCCTTTGGCAAGTTTCACAAGCTTCGGTTCTATACGACTCCACTGGGATTCGATCTCGCGGTGCTCTGCTATAAGTCCGTCGATCATCATCTGCACGACGGACTGCTCCTCGCCAGGCTTTGCATTGGCAAGGACTGCAGGAAATAGATCTCTTTCTTCTTCTGCGTGATGATCAAATACAGCGACTCTGAAAAATGTGACGGTATCGTCGGCAATCTTGCGAGCACTTGTTGCGGCTTTAATAAGGTCAGTGATTTGTCCAAATTCATTAAGATGTGAAATAATTCCTTCATGACAGTTGGAAAAATTGTCAAGGGGCGAATCGTTGTTCGATTTTATGATTTCGGTCATATTGATAGCCTCATGTAGTCATTGCGGGAAACGCAAATATTGCCTCTAGTACTACGGCACTTTCAGTCCTCAACAAAAGCCTCTTCGCGCTTTTTCTTGACCGAGGGCATCAGCACCACCGCCAACAAGATCGCAGCGACGACCAGCAGGCTGGCGGACAGCGGACGGGTGACGAACACTGACCAGTCGCCACGCGAGATCAACAGTGCACGGCGCAGATACTCCTCCATCATCGGACCCAGGATCAGGCCCAGCAACAAGGGGGCGGGCTCGCAGCCGAGCTTGATGAAGCCGTAACCGATCAGGCCGAACAGCGCCACCATCCAGATGTCGAAACTGTTGTTGTTGGTCGAGTACACGCCGATCGCACAGAACAGCACGATGGCCGGGAACAGCCACTTGTAGGGCACGGTCAGCAGCTTGATCCAGATGCCGATCAGCGGCAGGTTCAGCACCACCAGCATCAGGTTGCCGATCCACATCGAGGCGATCAGGCCCCAGAACAGTTCGGGGTTGCTGGTCATGACCTGCGGACCCGGCTGGATGTTGTGGATGGTCATGGCGCCGACCATCAGCGCCATCACGGCGTTGGGCGGGATGCCCAGCGTCAGCAGCGGAATGAACGAAGTTTGCGAGCCGGCGTTGTTGGCCGATTCGGGAGCTGCCACGCCCCGGATGTTGCCCTGACCGAAGGGCACTTCGCCCGGCTTGAGCTTGGTCTTCTTTTCGATGGTGTAGGCCGTGAAGGCCGACAGCAGCGCTCCGCCACCCGGCAGGATGCCCAGCGCCGAGCCCAGCGCGGTACCGCGCAGCACGGCGGGAATCATGTTCTTGAAGTCTTCAGCGGTGGGCATGATGCCGTTGACCTTGCCGGTGAACACTTCGCGCTTTTCGTCCGGGTGCGACAGGTTCTGAATGATTTCACCGTAGCCGAACACGCCCATGGCGATGGCCAGGAAGCTGATGCCGTCGGTGAGTTCCGGAATGTCGAAGCTGTAGCGCGCGACGCCGGAGTTCACGTCGGTCCCGACCAGGCCGAGCAGCAGGCCCAGCACGATCATGGCCAGGGCCTTGAGCAGGGAGCCGGAAGCCAGCACCACGGCACCGATCAGGCCCACGATCATCAGCGAGAAGTATTCGGCCGGGCCGAACTCGAGCGCCAGTTCGGTCAGCGGCGCCGCGAAGCCCGCCAGGATCAGCGTGCCGACGCAACCAGCGAAGAACGAACCCAGGCCGGCCGCAGCCAGTGCCGGGCCTGCCCTGCCCTTGCGGGCCATCTGGTACCCGTCGATCACCGTCACGACCGAGGACGATTCACCCGGCAGGTTGACCAGGATGGCAGTGGTGGAGCCGCCGTACTGGGCGCCGTAGTAAATACCGGCCAGCATGATGAGCGCGGCCACCGGCGGCAGGCCGTAGGTGGCGGGCAGCAGCATGGCGATGGTGGCCAGCGGGCCGATGCCAGGCAGCACGCCGATCAGCGTGCCCAGCAGGCAGCCGATGAAGGCGTAGACAAGGTTCTGCAGGGTGAAGGCAACGCCAAAGCCCAGCGCGAGGTTGTTGATCAGATCCATGTGCGTGTCTCCTCGGGTTCAGTTCGCGAGGAACCAGGGCAGGACCGGGAACTGCAGGTTCAGCAGTTTCACGAAAGCGAGGTAGCTGCCGGCGGCCAGGATGGCGGCCAGGATCACCGACTCTTTGAGCTGGGCGCCTTCGCGGGCGTAGCCGGCCATGATCACAAGGCCGAAGATCGCCACGATCAGGCCGAATGCCGGCAGGCCGAAGGCGGGAATGCCCACCAGCAGTGCACCGAACAGCAGGTTGGCTCCCAGGATGAACACCAGCGGACGCCAGGCGAGTGCGCCGATCTTGTCGCCACCGGGTGGGCCGGATTTGAACGCGTTGAAGGTGACCAGAACCCCGAGCAAGACCAGGATGAGGCCGAGCATGAAGGGAAAGTAGCCGGGGCCCATGCGGGCGGCATTGCCGATTTCATAGTCCACAGCACCCCAGGCGAACGAGCCGCCCACGGCCATGAACATGAGTCCGGACACAAAATCTTTCTGGCTGGCGAACGCCACAGTACGTCTCCAATTATAGTTAGATTGCTAATAATATTGTTTTGGGAGTGACTTGTCGAGTTGAATTTCCAGTAAAGACCTCCGTGGAGTGGCTTGCAAAGTCACCAGATGGAAAGGCGTGGTTGAGCCTCACGCGAGCGACCTTGCGTCACCAGCTGAAGACTGAGAAATTGCTGTGAACGAGGTGCTGGACTTCAGGCGTCAAGTACCAGGCAGCCCGAGCGGCAAGATGAGACACAGATCATCATGGACTTGTTGGCCGCGCGTTCCTGTTTGGACAACAGTTGGTCGCGGTGATCGACATCACCAGAGATAACCCTGGTTTCGCACGCTCCGCACACGCCTTCGCGGCAACTGTGGTCGGGGTTGAGTCCGGCCTCGATGAGCGCGTCGAGCAGAGGTATGCCGGGTGGCACCTGGACCGTGCGGCCACTCCTGCGCAGTTCTACCGTGTAGCCACTTGCAGGTGTCGCTGGGGGGGCCGTCGTGGTAGCAGCAAAGCGCTCTAGGTGGACGTTGTGCTGTCCCAAACGCTCGCAAGCGCGTTCGTAGGCATCGAGCATGGGCCCGGGGCCGCAGCAATAAAAGTGTGCGTCCGGTGGATGGCCGGCGAGCAAGCGTTCAAGGTCTGGCGGTCCGCCTTGCTCGCCGTCGAAATGGCATCGCAGCGAAAGCCGGGTGTCACTTGCACTGGCAATTGCCTCGATTTCGGCCAGAAAGGCCGCCTCGGAACGGCTTCGCGCGCAATAGACGAGGTGCGCCTCGCGCCCTAGCGCCGCGAGGCGTTGCAGCATGGCGTAGATCGGTGTAATGCCAATGCCACCGGCCAGTAGCACGCTGTGTCGCGCGTCCTCGTCCAGTCGGAAGTGGTTGCGCGGCCCGCCGAGGGTGATCACCTGCCCAACGCGAAGCTGTTCGTGCACGAAGCGTGACCCGCCCCGGCTGCGTCTGTCGTTGAGCACCGCCACAACGTAGCGATGTGTGTCCCCCGGGTTGATTAAGGAATAGCTGCGAACCAGACCGTTGCCTAGGTGCAGGTCCACGTGCGCGCCGGCGGCGGCAACGGGAAATGCAGATGCTGGCGTGGTGGGTCGTAGTTCGACACTGATAATGCCCGAGGCTTCGTGGCGCATCTGGAAGACGAGCGCCTGCAGAGTAGTTGTGGCCATGACTTACATGATGTGCAGGCCGCCATCCACCATCAGCGTGGTGCCGGTGATGAACGAGGCCTCGCCGGACGCGAGCCAGAGGATGGGCCAAGCGATCTCGGCGGGGTCGGCCCAGCGGCCGACCAGTGAGGTGTCTTTGCGCTCGGTCCTGAGCTGATCGGCACTCTTGCCGGCACTGCTCGCTCGGCCAAGGTGGAAGTCAGTCAACGTCGAACCGGGGCAGATGGCATTGGCGCGGACTCCGCACGGTGCCTCTTCGAAGGCCAGCGTGCGCGTATAGGCCAACTGCGCTGCCTTGGTCGCGTCGTACAGCGCCATGCCCTTGCGGCCAGTGACTGCATAGCACGAGGAGACGTTGACGATGCTGCCGATGCCGGAGTGCCGCAGCGCTGGCAACGCAGCGCGGCAGTAGTTGGACATACCCACCAAGTTGACATTGACCATGGCCTGCCATTCGGCGGGAGTGGCATCTGCGGCTGCGCTGTAATTGCGCATAGCGGCGTTGTTGACCAGGATGTCCAGCCCGCCCCAGAGCGCGATGCACTGAGCTACCGCCGCGAGGGCTGCGGCCTCGTCTGCCACATCGGCCGCCACGCACGCTAGTCGTGCGTCGGGCTGCGTTTTTTCGATCAATGCGCGCGTGCTCTCCAGCGCTTGCGTGTTCGCATCCACCATCAGTACAGCCGCACCTTCGCGGCTGAAAATCGCGGCGGCGGCCGCACCGATGCCAGCGCCAGCGCCGGTGATCAGTGCGGTGCGCCCCGCCAGTCGGGAAGTGTTCATCTCAGCTCACTCCGCTTTGGCGCCCGTGCTCTTGATGATTTTGCCCCAGCGCCCAATCTCAGTGCCAATCCAGTCACTGAACTCCTTGGGGCTGCTGGCGACGATCTCGAACTCCATCTCATGCAACCGCTTCTGTGTTTCGGGTGACTTCAGGATGCGAACTATCTCTTCGTTGTAACGGTTGATGATTCCCGGTGGCGTGGCCGGCGGCGCGAGGAAGCCGATCCATGAAGTGGCCTCGAAGTCCTTGAGTCCCGACTCGGCGAGCGTTGGAACATCCGGCGTGCTCGGGAATCGCTTTTGGCCAGTGGAGGCCAGCAGCTTGAGACGGCCTTCCTTCACGAACCCCTGCACGTTGCCGGGTACGAAAAAGCCCGCCTGCACGTTGCCTGCGATCAGATCGGTGACAGCAGGACCAGCGCCGCGATAGGGAATGTGCGTCATGTGGAAGCCGGCCGCAGACTTCATCATCTCCATGGTCAGGTGCGAAGCACTGCCCATGGCCACGGAGCCGTAGGAAAACCGGGCAGGTTCAGCCTTGACCTTGGCGATGAAGTCTTTCACGTTGGTGAAGCCTGCCGCAGGATTTGCCACCAGGTACTGAGGCGATTTGACTGCCAGCGTGATAGGTGCCAAGTCCTTGGTCGGGTCGTAAGGCATCTTGTCAAACAGCGTCACGTTGATCGCCAGTGGTCCGTTGTAGCCCACCAGCAGCGTATGGCCATCTGGCGCAGCGCGCGAGACTTCAAGGGCACCGATGTTGCCGCCCGCGCCGGGTTTGTTCTCCACCACGAAGGGTTGACCGAAAGCCTTCTGCAACTCCGGGGCGATCAGACGGGCCAACACGTCGTTGGTGCTACCGACTATGGGTACGACGATGCGTACAGGCTTGCTGGGACGCCAGTTTGGCGTGCCCTGAGCCCAGGCGGAAGAGGTCGTCGCAGTGGCGATCAGTGTTGCGGCGAGCATCCTGCGGATGAATGTCATGGGTTGTCTCCTTGTTGTCGTAGGGATGGCAATAGATGTCTTCAAAGGCTGAAGACCGGCTTGCTAGTGGCATCGGCTAGGTTCTGGCGAGCCCATTCGACGGGGTCCTGGTTTCGGGGCAGGAGCACGCCGGCAGGACGCACGTGTTGCTCGCTGGCGTTCAGCGCTGGCGGTGTGTCGCCTTGCTCTAAGCCCAATGCGGCTTCGTGCAGCATGCGCCGCGCCATCACGATGGCCTTGTCGGTTGGCAACAGCATTTCCGCTTCATGGTCCTGGATGGGGCCCATGCTTTCTTGTAACGAGTAGTCCTGGGCCGCGAAGCCGAAGATGCCGCTATAGGAACGTTTGTCCTTTTGGGCCTGGCGATCCATGCCGTAGTCGTTGTCGCGGCTGAATTTCGGGATATAGCTGCCCGGTGCCTCGTATTCGACGTGGATGCCCTTGCCGGCCTCCATTGCGGTGCGCTCCTCGGCCGTGAGCGGTCGATCAGGCTGCCAGTTGATGCTCCAGGCCCAGCAGTTGTGGTCGTCGATCGGCACCCAAACGTGGCCTCCCAGCGCGTGGTTGCCAAATGGCGCGATCAGTGTGAACCAGGGGAACAACCACTGCGTGATGCGCCAGTAGTAGGAGTCGGGCTCGCCCAGCCGACGGCCGAACAGGCTCAGTCCAAAGGGCTGCTTTTCGATCTCGAAGCTCACATTGCCGTCGGCCTTGATGTAGTCCAGCGCCTTGACGCCCTGGTGCATGGGGTCGCCGTCCACCTCGAAGCTGTGCACATATGACACGTGCGCGGTGTCGATGCCGCCTTCCATAGCTTGGAGATAGTTCGAATACTGCAGCCGTTTGGACACAAACACATGCTCGGGGGGCAACGTGCACCACTCAAGTTCAGGCGCTGCAGGCTGTTGGTCGGCCGGACCCATGTAGGTCCAAACGATGCCGCCGCGCTCAATGCAGGGGTAGCCCTTGATGTGCATCCGGGCGCAAGCCTGGGGCGATGACGGCACGTCCACGCACTGGCCCATGCCATCGAACTTGACACCGTGATAGGCGCAGCGAATGCCGTTTTCCTCGTTGCGGCCGAAGTACAGCGACACACCGCGGTGGGAGCAAAACTCGCTGATCAAGCAGGCTTTGCCGTCGGAGTTGCGGAACGCGAGCAGCTTTTCGCCCAGCAGTTGCACGCGTACCTGCGGGCTATCCGACTCGGCGATCTCGTTCGACATCAGCGCTGGCACCCAGTAGCGGCGCAGCAGGTTGCCCATGCGCGTGCCGGGACCGACGCGGGTAAGCGTTTCAGACATTTCCTTGTTCATTTGGGGTCTCCTATTGGTGTACGTCAGATGAGACGCCTGTCCATTATCTGGATCGTTTGATTAATGTCAAAGAAAATGGACAAAATGTCCGCCTGATGGACGTATTTCGTACAATCACCACCTACCAGCACAAAGTAGTCGGGACGATCATGAGTAACGAAAGCACCGTCAGTTGGGCTCCAGCAGAGAAATCGGGGGAGGGGGTGCGCTCGGTGGATCGCGCGCTTGACATCCTGCTGGCCTTTCGGGCGGGCGACCGGCAACTGAGCGCAAGCGAACTTTTGCGGCGTGTCGACTTGAGCCGGCCCACCCTTTATCGTCTGCTGAAGACCCTGGAGTTGCGTGGCTTCATAGTGGCTGTGGGCGAGCCGCAGCGCTTCCAACTCGGACCCTCGGTGGCACACCTAGCCCACGTCTGGACCTCAGGCTTAGACTTGGCGGAGTTGTCGCAGCCCATGATGCGCCGCCTGTGGGAGCAGACTGGCGAGACCGTTGCGCTGCTGGTTCACCATGGCCGGGAGCGGGTCTGCGTGGCGGAAATTCCCAGTCCGCAGCCGCTAAGCTTCAAGCGGGGAGTGGGACACAGTGAGAGTGTGATCCTGGGTGCGAGCGGGCGAGCGATCCTAGCCTTTGTAAAGGACGCGGCCAGCTACCTCGACGGTAAAGTGCCGCCCGATCAGCAGCCGGCATACCTTGAAGGACTGGTTCGTATCCGAGAGGCTGGCTACGCCATCAGTCGAGACGAGCTTATCAAGGGCGCGGTGGCCATGGCAGTGCCGTTTAGTACCGCCGCAGGCAAGGTGATTGGGTCCCTTGCAGTCTATGGCCCGAGCGCGCGCTTGGATGACGTGCGCGTGCGGCAGATCGTGGCGTTGTTGCTTGATGCTTCACGCGAACTCTCGGCGAAAGCTGGTGCGGTGACCAGTTGAATTTGCCATAGTGGCGCCGGTTCGTGTGGTGGATAACACCCTGTGTTTCGATGCGAAAGCACGATGCTCAATGGGGTCGTAACCGCCAATCAACCTTGATCAATACCGCTGTTCCCAACTGACGGTCCAATTTCAGGGAGACCTGACTGCCGCGCGCCCATGCTGCGAGCTTCTTCCCTAGCCAAGGCTCGACTACCGAGTTCCATGGAGTGCCTGGCTTACGAAGGCATCACTGAAAAATCGTTGTTCCGGCAAGCCCCGCTGCTCGATACAGGCGCGCCGTAGTGCTGCCACCATGACCGGAGCACCGCAGGCGTAAACGTCATGACCGCTCAGGTCGGCCTCATCCGAGAGTACGGCTTCGTGAACAAGGCCGGTGCGGCCTCGCCACAATACGTCATTGCCGACTTCGCTGACGACCGGTACGTAGCGCAGATCGCGTAGCTGGCCCTGCTGCCACCGGGCGATAGTCTCTTGGGCATAGAGGCCTTCGGGCAGGCGCGACCCCCAGTACAGCGTCAGTGGGCGCCAGATCTTGCGGCGCACCATGTGGTCAATGATCGATTTGAGCGGGGCAAATCCGGTACCGCCAGCCACCATGACCAAGGGGCGCTCGCTGTCCTCGCGCAGCCAGAAATCGCCATGTGGCAATTCGAGCTGCAAGAAGTCGCCAGGTTTGAGGCCTGGCAAGACGTCCATACTGAAGTGGCCACCGGGCACATGACGGATATGCAACTGCACGCCATCGCTCTCATGCGGCGCATTGGCCATGGAGTAAGAGCGGCGCTGGCCATCGGGTAGGACTACCTGCAGGTACTGACCGGCCAGGAACTTCGCACGCATGCCGGCGGCAAAGCGCAGTTGCAGCACGGTCACGTCGCTGGCCGCCTGCGTCACGCGGAACACCTTGGCTTGCAGGGTCTTGCGCGCGTCCGGGTCGATGCGCTGCCAACTACGAGGCCGGATCAGCAAGTCGCTGGCAGCCTGTGCATGGCAGAACAGATGCTCGTTGGGCGCGTGAATGCCGGCATCGGCGCTTCCGCCGGCGGTGCTTGGCACCAGTTGGCCTTCGAGCACCAAACCGCGGCAATTGCCGCATACGCCCTTGCGACACGAATAAGGCAGTTCAATACCGTTGCGTGTGGCGGCATCGAGAACAGTCTCGCCGTGCTCGCAGGAGAAGGCGACTTCGCTGCCTTCGATCTTGATCTGATTCGTCATTGAATGGTTCAGGTTGGGACCGGCACGGCAGCAAGCCGAGCGACGGTATTGATCATGGCCCTGGCATCGGCAATGCACCGGCCAGCGATATCCATAGCGCTGCCGTGACCCACGCTGGACAGAATCACGTCGGCACCGATTGACAAGGCGCTGGCCTGTTTGGGACTCAACAGCTTGATCGGGATATGGCCCTGGTCATGCAGCATGGCGACATACAAGTCGTGGCGGCGCTCCGCCAGCAGAGTGTCTGCCCCAATAGGGCCGTCTACCTGTAGGCCGACGGCGCGCAGGCGTTCGGCGGCCGGCTTGGTGATGCGCTCGTCCGCATCTCCGAACAGGCCGTTTTCACCTGCATGCGGATTGATGCCAAACAGACCGATGGTCGGCGCGTTCATGCCCAGTCGCTGCATGGCGCGCACGCCGGCCAGAGCAGCCTGCACCACCAGTTCAGACGTCAGGCGGTCGAGAGCGTGCTGCACGCTCTCGTGCAGCGTCGCATGCACGATATGCAGGCCGCCGCCCACCAGTAACAAAAATACGCTGTCCTCGGGCTGGCCGCAGACACGTGCCACCAGCGAGGGGTAGCCCGAAAAAGGGATGCCTGCCAGATGCACGGCGGTTTCGTGGTGCGGGCCGGCCACCACCGCATCGAAATCGCCACGCCGGGTGGCGGTGATGGCAGAGCTGGCAGCCGAGATCATGGCCAATCCACCCTCTGCGCCCACCCGTCCAGGCTGGAAGGTCCCGGTCGGCATGGCCGCTGTGAATACCACTGGCGTGGCGGCCAACAGGTCAGTCAGCCCAAGGCACTGCGCCGTCTGCTGAAGTACAACCTGTGGCCCGAACAGCGTCAGGCAAACGTCGGGGCGTCCCGCATAGGCTGCGGCTGTCTTGAGCGCAATTTCTGGTCCGATGCCGTTGGGGTCACCCAACGGCAATGCAATTCGAACAGCCTGTGAGATCACAGCGGGACGGCCAGCAGGGTATCGACGCGGCTGCTGTCGCACACCACAACACGGCTGCGCAGGAGCAGGGCATCGCCCGAAGCGTCGAACTCGTCGTGATAGACGCCGGTGAAGTAGAGGTCGGTGTGCCCATCGTGCATGATGCGGGCCACCATGAAGGGCGTTTCGCAACTGGCTGTTGCAGGCTGCTCGCCAGTGATGAAGGGCAGGCCGACGAGGTGGCGGTAGCTGTGCCGTTCGTAGACGTTGGCGTTGCGCAGTGCCGAAATTCTGTCCTGCAACATGGCGCGGTTGTTGGCCCAGATCAGGCCGGCGGCCAAGCCGTCGCGCTGGTTGTCGGCCGTGGTCACGGTGTATTGGCATTGAGGCAGAAAGAACTCTGGCCAGCTTTCCAGTTGGTTGGTGTCGATGCAGCGGATGTAGGCCGCCTGAAATGCCGCGATCCGCTCGCGCAGTGAAAGAGTGTTGTTCATGTCAGATGCTCCTAGATATCCATGAGGCGGCGATACAGCTTCCAAAAGCCGCGCACCGAGGCCTCGGTCACCCGCGACGGGCTCGAAGAGGTGCTGTCACCGCCCATCTCGATAACTGCTTCGTCGTCGCCAGCGGTCGCTATGCCGCGTTGAACAAAGCCACCGACGGCACCGTCTTCCATTGAGACAAAACCGGCTGGCCCGATCAGATTGGCCTGCTTGAGGCGCACTTCACGCTGAGCGGGCGTGTCGTCGGCATAACCGAGGTAGGTCCAGTTCAGGTCGGTTTCTTCCACCCCGCGCGGGAGCACCTGGCGGATGGCAAGGCAGTTCTGGATCTGCTGCAGCACAAAGCCTGGGAAAACCGAGAGGATCTGAAGCGTGATGCCATCCTCGAATTCCTTGAAGCCGGCCAGCAAGGTCGGGTCGGCGAGCTTGTAACCCTCTTGGTCGGAGCGCAGGCCCTGCTCCTGGTATTGCTTGCCGGCTTCGGCCTGCGGCGCGTCCACCATGGAATAGCTCACATGATGGCCACCCGATTCGCTCACGATCACTGCGCCGCGTTGCGACAGGCGGTTGAGGCGGAAGGTGGTGAAGAAAAGATGCAGCAGGCTGGCGTGGTAGCTGTCCTTGACGTTCTCAAAGTAGAGCTTCCAGTTGTTCGGCAGCGCCTGCGTGAAGCGACCGATAACCTCCACCGGCTTGTTCAGCACACGTTCAATGCGCGCGCAGATTTCTGGGCCTAGGTAGTCCTCAATGCTGTCCACCTCGTCGCTGAAGCTGCCGAACACGAGGCCGCAGAAAACAGCGATACGCAGTTTGCGCGGGGAGTGCTTGTCCTTGCAGAAGGAGGGCGGCATGCCGCCGGCACCGTCGAGACCCGCTTCAAAGGCCACACCCTTGAGTGTGCCCTGCAGGTTGTAGGTCCAAGCGTGATAGACGCACTGGAAGTCCTTGGCCGTACCGGATTTCTCCAGGCAGATCAGCGCACCGCGGTGGGAGCAGCGGTTCTCGAAGGCGTATATGTCGCCGTCCATGTCGCGTGCCACAACAACGGGTGTTTGGCCGACAAATGTCGTGCGATAGCTGCCTGGCTCGGGAATCTCAGCTTCCAGGCAGAGGTAGTTCCAGGCAGGACCTTCGTAGACACGTTTCTGTTCCTGTTCGAGGATGTCTTGGCGCTGGTAGACGGCATACGGTACGCGGGTTTGTAGCCCCCGCACCCACGTGATGGGGTGAGTCTGTTGCATGGTTGCTTCCTTGAGTTTGCTGATAGATGTGTCGCTGGTCAGTCAACCGTGACGTTGGCATCCTTGATAACCTTGGCCCAGCGTGCGGCTTCTCCGCGAACGAATTGGGCCATCTGTTCTGAGGTGTTGCCCACGGCTTCGGCGCCTTGCTCGGCAAAGCGCTGTTGCACTTCGGGCTGCTTGAGAATGTCGACCAGTGCGTTGTTGAGTTTCGTGACGACGGCAGCCGGCGTGCCGGGTGGTGCGACGACGGCGAACCAGGTCACGGCTTGCATGTCGCTGAAGCCGACTTCCGCAAAGGTTGGCACTTCTTTGACGATGGACGCGCGCTTGCTGTCTGCGACCGCCAGGATCCGAATCCTGCCGGCCTTGTACAGCGAGCTTGCGGAGCCGAGGTTGTCAAAGAAGACATCCACCTGGCCTCCAGCGAGATCGGTCAGTGCGGGTGCCGTGCCTTTGTAGGGAACGTGGACCATCTGTGTTCCGGTCAGGGACTGGAACAAGTTGGCTGTCAAGTGCGAGGTTGAGCCATTGCCCTGCGATGCATAGGAAACAGTGCCGGGATGGGCCTTGAGGTAGGCGATGAGCTCGGCCACATTCTTGACCGGTAGCCGGTTGCTGACCGCCAAGACGTTAGGTACAGCCGCCAGCACCGTGACCGGAACCCACTGGCTCGCATCGTAGGTCAGCTTTGCGTACAGGCTGCGATTGATGGCGATGGGTCCCGGTGGGGACACCAGCAATGTGTGCCCATCTGGCTCGGAGCGGGCCACAAACTCGGCACCAATGTTTCCGCCTGCACCAGGTTTGTTCTCCACGATCACGCCAGCCGGGAAACGGGTGCGCAGCTTTTCACTCAGGATGCGCGGTAGAACATCGGCCGTGCCACCTGCCGGGAACGGAACAACTAGACGTAGCAACTTGCTGGGGAATTCGTTGGCTTGCGCGCAGGTCCAGGTGAGAGAGGCGGCTAGCGAGCAGATCCAGATCGTGATTTTTTTCAAAAGTTTTCTCCTCGGGTGGTGGAAGTCCGGCCAAGCCAGACATGTCGTCAAAACGGGGCGTAGTGTGCGTTTGTCGCCCGAGGTTGATATAGTCAAAATTGCGCATATCGCAAAAACGTCAAAATATCTTTGACGCTTGTCAAAGTGATGCCGGCCCCATGAATGCGATTTCTTTCCCCCCGCCAAACCATGAGAAAGACTTGATCGCCGGCCTCGCCAAGGGGCTGAGCCTGATCGAAGCTTTCGACGATGAGCATGCGCGGCTGACCTCGTCTGAGGCGGCTCGTCGGGTCGGTATTAGCCCGGCGGCCGCGCGACGTTGTCTGCTGACACTGTGTCAAGGGGGTTACGCGCGGACCGATGGCAAACGCTTCTGGCTTGATCACGGGGTTCTGCGCTTGGCCTATGCGTATTCGACTTCGACCCGATTGCCTCGTTTGTTGCAGCCCACGCTGGATGCCTTGAGTGAGCGAACCCGAGAATCGGCTTCGGTGGTCGTGCTCCAGGGAATGGAAGCAATGGTTGCGGCTCGCTCTACCGCACGCAAGAGTTTGACGGTGGGTCTGGGTGTTGGCTCACGATTGCCGCTGCACTGCTCAGCGACTGGACGTGTGCTATTGAGTTCAAAGTCGGGTGCCGACTTTGAATCACTTTTCAATGCCATGCCGCTGTGTCGGCTGACGCCGCACACTCTCACGGATCCTGTGCGCCTTCGTAAGCTCTTGGTGTCCTGCGCTGATAACGGCTATGCGTTGAGCAACGAAGAGATTGAAGTAGGTGTTCGGTCTATTGCTGTGCCACTCTATAGCTTCGGGGGCTCTGTGGTGGGTGCGCTGAGCCTTTCAAGCCGCGCAGACCGCATGACCGCCAGTGAAATGATTGAGCAATTGCTGCCGGCCATGCTTCGTAGTCAGAACTGGGTGCGCTCACGTCTGAGTTGACAAACCCAGCCTGCAGTTTGGCTTGTCCAAGCGAACATCCTCTATCTATACTGCCGTCCCCAACTGTCTGCCCAATTCCCAGGAGACTTGGTTGCCGCGCACAGTCGCTGCGAGATGGTGTCCTAGCCAAGGCTCGATTGCCCCTTTCCAAGGCACCAGGCTGAACCCTATGCTGTCATCGAGCACCGCAAAGCGACCGCTGACCAGCACGACGCTGCGGCGATAGATGCCAGCCACGTGCCGACCGTCGGATACCGGGCGATGCTCCAAGCCGGTCTTTGCTGCAATGTCCTGTGCAGCCTTTGCCAACTCGCGTCCGCGTAACGTCGCCAACAGATTGGGAGCCAAAATCACCCGCTGCCCGCGTTGCTCAGCCAGCCCCTGTTCGGCCAGAAAATCAACCCGTTGCTGCAGCGCAGCCTTGACCTCGGCACCAAAGCCCAGGTCACCCAGCCCCCTGCCACTGCTGATCAACCGCTGATCAAGCCAGGTGGAGCCGATCACTCGGGCCTGCCGCTCAATCGTAAGGTGTGATTTCAGATCCACCGCCACACCACCGCCAAGACGTTGCGCGTCGTACTGACGGCCTCGCTCAGCAAGGTCGCCCGGCACGCGCCAGACGCCTTCAGCCTCGCGCTCCACGATGCCGGCACGGCGCAGGGCTTCGAGCCGGCGCACATGCGCCGCCACCACCTCACGCGGATCACGGTTGGGCGTGGCCTGACCTTGCGCGACGGCCAGATGGTGATCGGTGCGGTACACGCCATCAACGGCCAGCGCTGTGATGTTCCGGTCGGCGACGCGCACGTCGACCGAGCCTTTCACCTCCACCACGGCGCCGGTTGGATATTGCTCCAGCTCCGAGAGCGACGGCAGCGCGACGTAGTGCGCCTTGCCGTCGATCCCGTCGACGATCAGGTAGCCCTTGTCATGCAGCTCGTCGGCCAGTCCCTTACCGACGACGCGGCCGACGATGGCGCGGCCATCCTCGCCGGGTTGGAACACGGCCAGCTCGCGCTGCCGGCCGCTCATGGCACGCTGCATGGTGCGGATGATGTCGCCACGCTCGCCCATGGCTCGCAACGTGGACTCGGCGACGGCGTGAATGGCCCACATGCCGGGCTGCTTTTCGGTCGCCAGGCCCATGCGCTGCAAGTGCTGCAGGCGGCCGATCAGCATCTGTCGCTGGCGTAGCAGCCGGGGTGCGGCCAGTGTCTCCGGCAGCACCAGGCCGTCCTTGACCTCGCGCTGCAAGGTGCGGTCCAACCCCGTCCATCGCTCCTGGTCGACTTCACACTGCATAGCACGCTGGATTTCCAGCTCGGTGCGCGGCCCCAGCCACTCGGTTGCCAGTTCAGCGGCCCGACGGCGCATCCCCTCGGCGATGTAGTCGCGGGAAATGATGAGGTCTTTGCCAGTGTCGTCCTTGCCGCGCAGGACGACGTGCGTGTGTGGGTTGTCGGTGTTCCAGTGATCTACTGCCACCCATTCCAACCGGGTGCCCATGTCGGACTCAATGCGCGCCATCAGGTGCCGGGTATAGGTGCGCAGATCGTCGAGTTGTTCGGCATCTTCCGGTGAAACGATGAAGCGAAATTGGTGCCGATCCTCGCGCCCGCGCTCCTCGAAAGCAGCGGTATCCGCCGCGTCGGTGGTCGTACCATAGGCGTGGCCCGGACCGCCTTGGCGATCCACCCCTTCGCGTTCGATGTAGCGCAGGTGCGCGGCGGTCGACCGCAGCCCAGCCTTGGACAGATTGACCAGCCGAGCCTTGATCGTCACGCGCCGGGCATTGGGCATGAGCGAAGCTCCGGCAAAACGGGCTGCGACGTGGCCGCGCCCCAACCTGGAGCCGGGCCGCTGGCTGGCTTTCCCAATCGTCTTGCCGAGCTTTGCGCCGGCCTTGTTGGTCTCGCGCAGCACCTTGTTGATGAAGGCTGCGCCTCGCTGTTTCGGAGCACCGGGCCGCACTCTGAAGCGGACATCGTCTGGATTGCTCATGCTGTGTCTCCATCCAAGAGCAGCGCAGCCGGGCGAACGAAGCACGCGTCTTCGCCAATGCCGCCGCGGCATTGCGCGCTGTCGCGGCACGCTCCCGCTCCCAGGCGCGTGCCGCGCCAACCCCACGTGCAGACAGGGTTTTCAAGCGGCCGGGTGCCGCGACCTTTTATCTTGCCCTGCATCTTTTTCCGTGCCTCTTTGCCGTCCACCGGGCCGGCGGGCACGGTAAGGCGATGCGCCGGCGGCTGCGGCGACTGCCGTCGCGCGGCCGTCAGGGCTGGGTCTCCAGCCACAGGGGGTGCGCGGTGCCGATGACATCGGTGCTGCGCACCGGCCCGAAATAGCGGCTGTCGAACGACGCCGGGTTCGTCACGCTGAGCAGGAAGATTTCGCCAGCCCGCAAGCGGCGGCATTGCGGCCAGCCCTGCAGCGGTCGACCCAGGCGATCCGCGCGCAAGGTGGCTGTCACAGTGTGGCCGTCGATGCGCAAGGCCTGGCCAACGATGCACACGCGTTGTGGTGCTACGGCACCCACGCGTTTGAGCAGCGGCACCTCCAGCGGCAGGTAGCCGCGCTGCGCGGCCAGTGCAGCGGCCTGACCAGGCAGGCGGACAAGCACGATGCTGCCGACCTGCAGCGATGTGGGCTTCGTTGAGACGTCAGACGTAGGCTGGTGCAACGACAGATCGACGCGGTACCAGCCCACGGGAACGCTGTCAGACGGGTTGTAAACCAGACGCGGCAAGGGCTTGGCGAACGAGGCCCAGGCGAGTGCTGCCATTGCGACGGTCGCTGTGCCGCCGAGCGCAAGGATGGAAGCGCGCGGGCTGCTCATGGCAAGTCCCTCGCGGCCCGCGCTGTGGCGTGGCGGTCGTCGCCGTATGCAGGCAGTTGCAGCGGAGCGTCCGACGGGCCAGAGGTCCAGGCCGCAAGGCGGTTGCCTAGCGTGCCCCAGTACGCGGCGGTGACGGTGGAGGCGTCGATGCCTTGAGCCTCAATGGCGTCGATCTGCTGAAGCACGGCGCGCACCTTCAGTTCGCCTTCAGCGTTCAGCAACAGGCGCGCTCCAGGGCGTACGCCGGGCAGGCTCTGTAAGGTGTCCTGCGGCGTGCCGGCCTGCAGCACCATCAACTGCCATAGCGTCGTGCCATGGTCGTTGGCCTGCCAGCGCACGCGGCAGAAGATGGCAGATGGATTGAAGATCGCGCAGCGACGCCAGTGGTCGAGTTGCAAGGTGCGTTCGGGCTGTCCAAAGCGCAAATAGAGATTGAACCGCTGGTGGACGTAGGCCAGCGAGACGCGGGTCTTCGGCGGGGTTCCAACCGGGTTGTGTTGCAGGGGAAAAGGGCGCGGCAGCGGCGGCTGCATTGCGCTGCGCGCAACCGTGCCATCGGGCGTGGTGTTCATGTTCATGGGGATGTCTCCGAACGGGATTCCGGGAATTCGCGCTCCAGCAGGGCGCGCAGCAGATCGGCCACGGTGGTGCCCTGGGTGAACGCCGAGACCTTGATGCGCGCGCGCATGGTGGGCGTGATGTCCAGCGTCAGGCGGGCGGTGAACAGATCGCCTTTCTGCAGTGCCTCGCCATCACCCTGGCGCACCCAGGCATCGGCCTGCGGGTTGGCGGGCGGGCGCACGCCGATGGCGATGCGTTTGCCGCGCAGTGGGCGTTCTGCCGTCATGACGGCCACCGCAGCAGTTCATCGACCAGCGCGGCCACCTCGCGCGCGGCGGCGCTGCCGGGTGCGGTTTCGCAGGCCAGCCGCCCGGCGGCCACGCTGTCGGCAAACACGATGCGCTGGTGCACCTCCGAACGCAGCGCGGGCAGCGGCTGCTCGGTCAGCGCCTGGCGCGCTTCGCGGCCGATGACGGTGGTGCTGACACGCCGATTGATGACAAAGGCCGCGCGCAGCGCCGGGCGGAACACCTGGGCTTCGCGGATCAGTGCCACCATCTCGGCGCTGGCCCACAGGTCGTAGGGGCTGGGCTGCACCGGGATGACCACGCGGTCGGCCGCCAGCAACGCGGAGCGCGCCAGCGCCGCGATGCGCGGCGGGCCGTCGATGACGACGTGATCGACCCGCCGGGCCAGCTCGGGCGCTTCCTGGTGCAGGGTCTCGCGGGCCAACCCCACGGCGCTGAACAGCCGGAGCAGGCCCTGCTGGCTGCGGCGCTGGGTCCAGTCGAGGGCCGAGCCCTGCGGGTCCGCATCGAGCAGCACCACCTGATGACCGCGCAGCGCGAGTTCGCCCGCGATGTGGGTGGCCAGCGTGGTCTTGCCCACGCCGCCTTTCTGGTTGAGCAGGGCCACGATCATGGCGTGACCCCCTCGGCTCGAAGCGTTGCGGCGACAGCGTGCCGGTCGGCACTTGTCCACCGAAGCGGCGCGCGCTCACCACCAGTTAGATGAATTGGGTTAGGTACGTTAAAGCCGATGACAACCCGCGTCGCCATTGGGCTGGCGGCCGATTGGCACGCCTGATGGCACGATGGATGCACGCCGGATAGCACGAGGCGGGACACGCCAGATGGCACGAGCCCGTCCACAGGCCATGAACCGCTTATCCCTGTGCCGTGGGTGGCACTGGCCGAAAGGTCAACACCTCTGCACCAGTTCCCGGCATGCGCACGATGCCCAGGCGGTAGCCTGGCATGGACTGCCGCGCCACCAGGGCGCGCAGGTCGCAGGCAAAGTCGTGCGGCTTGGCAGTGCTGCCGGACTTGCGGTGCAGGTGCTTGAAGTCGAACTGCCAGCCGCCGGGCTGGTGGCCGCCGTGCTTGCGCACCAGGCGGTAGAGCCAGCGCTCGATGCCGCCGGTGAGGTCGAAATAGGCCGGATCGATGGTGAGCACCAGGGCCGCGTCCAGGACGCCCGCGTAGAACCAGTCCGGCAGGATCAGCTCGATGCCCAGCGGCGTGCCGCGAGCGTCGGCCAGTTCCTTCCACTCGTTGATCCAGGAGAAGCGATGCAGGCGCCGCCCAGTGGTCTCGCGGATGGACGTGGCCACGGTGGTGGACTGCAGACGATCCAGCGCGGCCTTGAGGCGCTGGTAGTCGCGCAGCGACACACCGCGCCCGATGAAGCGCAGGATCTCGTAAGGCCGCGCGCGCATGAGCCGTGAGGTCGTGATACCCGCATCGCGCGCCTCCACGATCTGGCTGGCC
The DNA here is from genome assembly GCA_964550405.1 of uncultured Hydrogenophaga sp. Taxonomy (GTDB): domain Bacteria; phylum Pseudomonadota; class Gammaproteobacteria; order Burkholderiales; family Burkholderiaceae_C; genus Hydrogenophaga. Next base: position 31,640 of record CAZJZD010000028.1, read on the forward strand.
GCCCAGATGAGGATGTCGGCATCCCAGATGGTGGCGATGCCGTGTTCCTGTGTGCCTTCCACCCGGATAGCGACGTTGCCGCTGCGAAAGTCGATGGGCTTGGTGCGCCGCGATTTGGCCAACGAGAAGAAGGGGTAGGCCATCAGGTCCTGGCTGTCGCGCGGCGCCATGTCGCCCGGCAGCGCGCGGAACAGGTCGAGCTGTTCGGCCGGGCGCAGGGAGCGCGGTGCAGGAAAAGACATCAGCAACAGGCGGCGAAGAGGGCGCGCAGCGCCCCTCAGCGCGCACGGCTGTCGGCCGAGTGGTGCTCGGCGTACTCAGGGTCGGACGTGGCCTCGAAGCTTCGCTGGTCGGCCCAGGTGTCGAGGTCGGTGACGGCGTACATGACACGCCGGCCGAACTTCCGGAAACGTGGGCCGCCGCCGATGACGCGCTGCTTTTCCAGGGTGCGTGGGGACAGGCGCAGATAGTCAGCAGCCTCGTCGTTGGTGAGGTAGCGCGGCGGCTGCGGCTTCACAGCCGCCTGCGCGGTGCCTTGCGGCGGGTGAGCGGGTACGGCAGCAGGCCGCAGGGGAGCGGGTCGCATGAGAGGCGCCTCCATCGATCAGGAATGCCCGGCTGCGGGGTTGCAGCCGGGTGGAGGCAGTCTCAGGAAATGCGGGCGTTCTGCTCAGGGTCGATCTGGGGTGGGGCGGTTTCGTCCCTGCCGGGTTGCGGTCAGCGGACCGAGCCCGGCCAGCTCGCGGTAGCCACCGTTCACCAGCGTGCGGCCACGCTGCACCAGGCGGCGCACGCGGGCGCGCAGGGCGCTGTCGGCGTGCCAGTTGGCCGCCATCTCCTTCGCGCCGAACAGGCCCTCGGCGACTTCGCGCAGCGAGGCGCCTGCCTGTGTCGCGTCCAGGGCCTGAAGGGTGTGCAAGGCCTGCATGGCACCGGGACTGGGCCGTGGACGCGCTACGGCCGAAGGCTCACAGCGGCTGGTGGCGGTCAGTCGATCCAGATCGGTCGCCATGTCGCGGTAGCGCGAGTAGGGCTCTCGGCAGGCGCGCATGGCAAAGGCGTGCGGCATACCTTCTTGCAGCTCAGGCGCCAGCACCAGGCGTGCACAGCAACCCGGCCAGCGCGCGGCGAGCACGAGGCCCTGGCCGTCGTGTTGCAAGGCCTTGCGGCCGGGCAGGCGCCAGAACTCGAAGGGGGCGCCATCGGACTCCGCGTTATCGTCGGGCACCACGCGGATGGCATGAGTACGGGAGTTGAGCCAGTGAGGCAGCGCATCACGCGCATCCAGCGTCGGGTCCTCCAGCGTGCACAGGCCCCAGGGCCGCGCTGCGCCGGCGTCGGTTGCCTGCAATTGCCAGGCCAGGCGGTAGCCGGGGTGGCGTCGCAGGTACTCCCAGGCCAGTGTCGGCCCGTCGAGGTGCAGCGCGTAGAGGTATGCCGCGCTGGCGTGCCAGCGCGGCGGTTGGGCGGCTTGTGGCTGGCCGTCGACAAGGTCTGCCATGGTGCGAACTCCCTGTTCTCGTGCGGGAACGTCGCATCGGTCGGCAGCGGCTACGTGGTCATCGGTCAGCGATCCAGTTGGGGGCAGGGCGGTGACGTCGCATCCGATGGTTTCCGGGCTCGCGGTTAGCGCAGACGAGGCGACTGCGACGTGGCCTCAATGCCATCGTGGCAAGGCCGACCATGGCGTGGTACAGCGCGTTCGTCATGACCGTTTGGGTCTGAATGGTGACGGCGAACGCGTGTTGGTGACATCCAGACCGTCCCGGTCTGACGTGTGGTGGCGCGGAGCGCTCAGTCCGTGATCGAGCCGTTGTCCTGTGCCAGCCGCAGGTACTCCGACATCGGTCGCATGGCGTGAAAGTGCAGGTCGCGCCGCACCGGTAGCTGGTCGGGACCGAGGATGGCTGCGAGGTCCGACAGCCTGATGGTGCCCAACTCGGGCATGCCGATCCCCACGTCGCACAGGCCCCAGGCGGTGTCGCCGTCTGCGGGGTTCAGGGCGGCGAGCAGCCAGGTCGCGTGAGCGTCTGGTGTGAACAGGCGCACCACTGGCCATAGGTCGGTCTGCGCGTCAGTGGCGCGGGCATGGCCGTTGGCCAGCAGCTGCGCACGCTGTTCGTCGGTGATGAGAGGTTCAGCCGGCATGGTCAGAGTGCGTGGTGCCGGGCGGAAACACGCGTTGCATCACAAGCACCAAATCACAAAGCCGCCTTCGTGCTTCCCCGCAAAGGCGCAGAGTCGCTTCTGCAGAAAAACACCCTTGCATGAAGGCTGAAAGTCGGCATGGCGTGAATGCTCGAATGAGCCAATGTGGCTTTGAGTTTTTACGTGGGTACACGATTGTTACGTAAAAGCACGGAAACGCCCATGAGTGGATTCACCAAATCGGCAGGGCAAATCGCTCATGAGTTAAAGATAACGTGGTTTTAATTGTCTCTCGACAGGACGCTTCTGTCCATGCAGAAGCGTCCTGTCCAGGCTGGCCGTCCGGCCGGCGCCACCACCTTCGATGCCGAACTGGCGCAAGCCTTCGGCGCGGCGGTGCGTGCGCTGCGCTCGGGGCAGGGCATGGCCCAGGAGGCGCTGGCGCACCGGGCCGGCATCGAGCGCTCGCACATGGGCAAGATTGAGCGCGGCGAGCACATTCCCTCGCTGCCGCTGATCTTCAAGATCGCGGCAGCGCTGGAATGCGGTGCGACCGACCTGATGGCCGCGACCGAAGCCCAACTGGGTTCGACTGCGGCCTGAGACTGCAGGCTTGGCCTGCAGCATCGATCCCGCCGGATGGCGGGATCGGCGTGGCCGTCAGGCCGTGGGCTTGCTGCGCGACCAGATCAGGTTGTGCGTACCGTCTTCCTCCTCGATCAGACGAGCGTAGATGGTCGCCGGGAACGAGGGGTCGTCCAGCGTTACCGAGAGGTAGGGGCGTTCGGACTGGCTGACCTTCTTCCAGGCGGCGCCGATGTCGTAGCCGGTGCCGGCCTGGATGCGGTAGTCGGGGGCGTTCTCGCTGCCCTTGTCGTTGCGCACGAACTTGACCTTGACGTTGAGCGTGAGGGTGCGAACGGTGCCGATGAAGCCGTCGTTCTGAGCGGTGAAGGTGCCAATGTTGGCCATGATGATTTCCTTTCGGGTTGCCAAGGTCGCGCCCATCGCGTCCTTGTTGTGATCCGTCAGGCGGGGGACGGGCGGGCCGCACCCCGCAGCGCAGCGAAGGGGCCGCAACAGCGTGGAGGACCGGCAGGCGCGGGAAATTTGCCTCGCGAGGAATCCGCGCAGCGGAGGGGAAATTTCTTGGGCCGTACGGTTGCGGCCATCAAGCCCGAGGCGCAGCCGCGACCCCGCCAGGATTCACGACAAGACAAGGACGCCTGGGATGCACCTTTCCCGAAAGGCCTCAAGGCCGAGCACGTTCACCATGTCTGCGTTGAGACCTCTGCGGCCACCACCCTTGCGCCATCGGTCAGAGTCGCAACAGCGCGAGAAGCCCTTGCGGCATCCACCCGGCGCCTCGCACCGTGCGCCGCCTGCCAGGTCCACCAGGACAGGGCCAGCACCTTGCGGTCTTCGACACCCCCCACCGATCTGCCCGCCAGCGTGGGGGAAGAGGGCACACCAGGCAACCCAGCGCAGCGAGCTGAGGCGTAGTACCCGGCTCGCACGGCGGGGTGATGCAGGGCCGGAGTCGAAGCACGAACGCATCCGGCCCGCTAAGGCAAGCGCAGCGCGCAGGCGTGAAGGATCGAAGCCGAAGGGCCGTGACGGCGATGACGGCACGGGGCGCAGCCCGAGAGCCTGGCGGCGCAGGGCGCCGACACGCCCACCCAGACGCGCCACAGCCCAGGTCACATGAAGAAGCTACCCTGGTCCGAATAGCCCATAGGGTCAATCTTCAGTTGAGCCAGCCAGGGCTGGACCGCTCGCTTGCAGGAAAAGTCCTCGCCGCCGTCCTGAATCCAGGCGCCGAGGCGTCGCTCCACCCACGCGTGAGCATGGGCGTTGCCATCGCTCAAACCGTTGAATCGGTCGGGCTCAATGCCCTCATGCCGCGGATCGAGCACCACATTGATCGACAGCTCATCGCCGCTGATGGCATTCACACTGGCCACGGCCGCATGGCCACCCTCAAGGTCGAATCGGTAAATATGCCGCTTGCAAAGCTGGCTGTGCGGGTTGCCGCCGGGCCACCAGTTGTCGCTGGGCTCCAGGCCGAACAGTCGCTGTTCCAGCCCAGCATTGATGGCAGCGACCATCAGGTTGCGCCAGCCCGTCCAGCGTGCACTTCGCTTCTTGTTCAGAGGAAAGTTGTGGAACGGCGAGTACGAGTGCTCGAACTCGGGGACCAGACGCAGATCCCCTGTGGCGTTGTAGCCCAGCTCCTGGAGCCGCCGCACCATGCGCGCATTGCTGGGCTTGGGCACCTCGACGGTCGTTCGACCGGCGAGAGCAGCGCGCAGCGCCGCATGCGTCTTGAAGCCGAGCGCCGACGCGAGGGCTTCACTGAGATGAGAAGACGAGACACCGCTGACGCGGTTCTGGGCACTGTGCTTGAGATTGCGCACGGCCGCAGCGGAGACGAAGAATGTCGAATCAGACATGCCAAATTCCTTTGTGCATGGTCGATGACTGCCGATTACGCACCGACCGGAGGAATGGACACGGTCTGCGATCAGAGAAGGGAAGCAAGAAACGTCGTTTAACCCGGCAGCAGGTTCAGCGGGACGCGGCTGTGTTGGCATTTTACGTGCTGATGCCGACCACGTTGGTCGGAAGCGTCCGCGCAAGCGCTTGCGTGGCGTTTTTCTGAGGCCCCGTTCAACCCATGCTGCGCGAGGTCAAGCCAAAAAACAACAAGGCCCCGGGCGGCAAGCGCCGGGGCCTTGCAGTGCTTTGCCGACTGCCCGCGTCAATCGTTGGACGTTTCGGCGTCGGTGCGCTCCACTGCTGCTGCTGCTGCTGGCGCCTCACGGCCGAACACGGCGGGCATCCAGCCACTGCCCTCGGCCAGTCGCTCGGCCTCCTGCGCAATCTCGGCCTTCTTGAGCTTGGACAGACGTGGCACCTCATTCGGCGCGAACTGCGCTACCGCGTTCAGGATGGCTGCCTTGGGCACGTGCTGGAAATAGCTCTCGGCCGTGGGCTTCCACCAAGCGGCCATGTCCAGGCCCAGCGCCTGCGCCAGTTCAGAGCCGGGCAGACTGGCGGTCGCGCGGGGCGTCACCACGTCCACCGCTGGGGCGGTGCACAGCGACAGCAGTTGCACCAGTTCGTCCTGGGACTTGTCCAGCAGCACGGCGAACAGCGCGCCCGGTTCCTGCGGCAGACGGTCGGCCCAGGTTTGCCGCAGTTCGCGCAGCGCGAGCGCGGCGGGTGATTCGGGCCAGTCGGGTGCCAGGTCCTCCAGGCGATCACGCAGGCTCAGGCACAAACCCAGGGGCAGGGCGTTGCGATAGCTACCTTGCAAGGCCTGCTGCACCAGGGCGTGCACCAGCGCAGCCAGCGCCACCTGCGGCTGGCGCGCCAGTTCGATCTGCAGGGCTGCGGTGCGGTGGGCGCTCAGGCGTTGCGCCAACCGGTCGGACAGGTGTTCCGCGCCGTTCGACGCATCGCCCGTGCTTGATCCGTCCGAATCGCTGCCATCGTCGCCAGGGGTTTGACCGTTGGCGGCCCGCTGCCGCGCGACGTCCAGTGCGCGAAGCGCCTTGGCTTCGGCTTCGCGCAACAGCCCCCGGTGAATCAGGGGTCGCCCCTCGCGGTCCAGCGTGACGATGGCCCCGGCCATGGCCCGGACCTCGGGCGCGTGGCCGCTCAGTTGAGACTGCACGGCTTCCAGTTCGGCCGCGAGCGCCTCGCGGCGCTGGTGCAGGGTTTCAGTCTTGTCCTCGTCGTCCGCGTCGTAGGCTTCTTCGAGCGCGGCATCGGTGCGGGCGATGCGGCCTTGCAGCACCTCCATGCGCCGCACCTCGCGCGCCGTGGGTTCGCGGCGCGTGCGCGGCGCGTTCTGGAACGCCTGCCGCTCGGCGGGGCTCAGGTGCGGCACCGCCTCCACCCAGGCCCAGCCCTCGGCGCGCACAGGTTCGGCCATCGCCTCCAGCTTCTCGCGCACCAGCCGCTCCAGCAGCGCGGCATCGGTCAGGGTGGTGCCGGTGTCCTCGTCTTCGGCGAACAGGTCGCGGCGGACGCCACCCCCGGCAGCGGTGTAGGCGTCCAGGCCGACGAAACGCACCAGCGCATGGCCAGCGCCGATTTCCCGCTCGGTCAGGCGCTGGCGCAGCGCACCTGGGCTGCGTTGCCATTCAGGCGCTTCATAGAACGCGGCCTCTTGGGCCGCGTGGTCATCGGTCACGGCCAGCGCCATCAGCTGGTCCAGGCTGAGGGCGTCGGCGCGATAGTCGGCCATCAGCCGGGGCGAGACGTTGGCGAGCTTGAGGCGGCGCTGCACCACCAGCGGCGTGACGCCGAAGTCGGCCGCGATGTCTTCCACCGGGCGCCCCTCGGCCACCAGGGCGGCGAAGGCCTCGAACTGATCGGCCGGGTGCATGGCCTCGCGCTGCACGTTCTCGGTCAGGCTGGCGGTGCGCGCACTGCTGTCTGCCACCAGCAGGCAGGGCACGTCCCAATCCCTGGCGATGCGGCGCTTCTTGGCCAGCAGCTTGAGGGCCGCGAAGCGGCGACCTCCGGCCACCACCTCGTAGTGCCCACCGTCTGCAGCCAGGGTGACGGTGAGGTTCTGCAGCAGGCCCACGCGCTCGATGCTGGCGGCCAGCGCTTCGATGGTTGGACCCGCCGTCTTGCGCACGTTCCGGCGCGACGGGCGCAGCCGCGACAGCGGCACGAGCAGCATCTGCTGCGAGGGCTGGGCGGGCACCTGCGGTGCAGGAACGGTTTGCAGGGCCTGGACTTCGGGATGGGTGAGTGCGTTCATGGTGAAACTCCGGTGGGTGGGTGCGTGAGAAAAACAGGACGGTGCGCGGCGGTAGGGCCAAGCCCCGCGCGCTGCGCGCGGGGGGATGAAAAGGGGATCAGCCCTTGAGCTGGCGCAGGCCATCGGCCAGCAGCCACAGCGCGCGGTTCAGTCGCAGGTTCTGGTCGATGCCCTGCACGGGGCGGGTGCTCTGGCGGCGCCCGTTGGCGCTTTGGCCGGTCAGCCCGCCCTTGATCAGGTTCTCCTGGGTGCGGTTGAACACGCTCCACAGGTCGCGCCGGTCGTCGTCGTGGCGACGTGGCATCAGGATTTGCGATTCGGTGACGGGCGGTGCCTTCTCGGTGTCGTCGTACTTGAGGGCCAGCGCGGCCCGTGCGAAAACCTCGGATTCGCCCGTGTCCAGCGCCACGGCCTGCATGGCCTCGCGCGATTCCTGCGCCTGTCCGAAGCCTTGCAGCACCGTGTAGGCGCCTTCGATCACCTGCGCGGCCACATCGCCCTTGTGCGGCACGCGCACGTCGGCCACGGTGTCGCCGCACACCAGACCGTTCTGGCAGACGAAACGGAGCATGCCGGCCAGCATCTGGTAGCTGCTGGTGCCGTCGTGCGAGTTCAGCAAGATGATTTCGTTGGCCTCGCGGCCGTTGATCTGGCTGGCGTGGCGCAGCCGGATCAGGTGCTTGGTGAACTCGCGCCGGTCATCGTGGCGCACGCGGGTCTGGCATACCATGAAGGGCTGGAAGCCCTCGCCGCGCAGTTCCTGCAGCACGGTGGCCGTGGGGATGTAGCTGTAGCGCTCGGAGCGGCTGCCGTGCGGCGCCTCGGCAAAGATGGACGGGGCCACGGCGCGGATCTGGTCATCCGACAGCGGGGATTCGGAACGCAGCACCGGCGAACGCGGTGCGAAACGGGAAGCAAGTTGCATGGTCATTTCTCCAAATGAAGCTGGCTGTTGAAACCCCCACCGGATTCCTAGATTCGGAGCCCTCTTCGGGTCTTCCGGTGGGGTGGGCGCAGAGACCTGGGCCGGCCCCTTCGCCACCGTCTTTCCTGAGTTCATCGCCCGCGACCAAAGGAGCGCGCCGCCCGGTGCCGTCAAGGAGGCAAGCGCCAGGGCTGGTGCGGCCCGCAGGCGCAGCCGAGGACACGGCCTGGCGCGCCTTGACGGCAGCGGGCGGTGGGCTACGGTCGCGCCAGTGGTGATGGACGAGGGAAGAGGGCTCCAGTGGCCCTTGGCCGCTGATGGCGCCGACCCCACGCAAGCGCAGCGCGCAGGACCGGACGTGAGGTCGGTCCGAAGGCGTCAGCCGACCGGAGGGAAGGGAACGATGGAAGCCCGCCAGGGACGAGACCGTGGGGCTGCAGGCACCGGGGGCTCGGTGCGCAGCACGACAGCGCGGCCGGCCAGACTCACATGGCCGGAGACGCCCGGGTACCGGGATGGCTCTACGATGACGGCATGCCTGAGAAAGACACCGCCCACTCCGACGACCCACTGGATCAGATGCTCACCCGCTCCGATGCGTTGATGGAGCGACTGACCGAGCTGCTCGACGACGCCGAGTTCGATGGTTCTCCGCGAGGCGAAGCCGCCCTGGGCATGTGCGTGGTGGCCATGGAGCACGCGACAGCGCTGCGCGCCCTGATGGCCCTGGGCTTACCGACCTCGGCGGTCAGCCTGATGCGCCTGCAGTTCGAGGCCCTGACCCGGGCCATGTGGCTGATCTATGCCGCCAGCGATGCGGCCATCGAAAAGCTGTCGGCTCAGCTCACGCTCGAAGCCGAGCAGGCGGCCAAGAACCTGCCCAGCGCAAAGGAAATGATCGACCAGATCGGTAAGCGGGTGGGGCAGAGCGTGCCCGCTGCGGCCCACGGGATGCTGACCCAGTTCAAGGACGTGTCCTGGAACGCCATGAACTCCTTCGTGCACGGCGGCATCCACCCGCTGCGGCGCAGTGCTGATGGCTTCCCTGTGCACCTGGCCCTGCAGGTGCTGCGCAACTCCAATGGTTTGAGCACCATGACCGGCATGACGATGGCCGTGCTCACCGGCGACGAATCCATCGCCCACCCGATGAGCAAGATCCAGCCGGCGTTCGCCGACTGCCTGCCGGATCTGCTGAAACCCTGAAAACCAGGGCGTTCGTGATGCCCTGGTGGCTGGTCAGACGACGATGCGTCCGGCCAGCCGCGCGTCTCGCGCGTAGGCGCTCAGCCGCTTTTCGGCGCGAAAGTGCAGGTCGCGCTCAACCGGCAACCCGAGCCGACCACGCACCGTCGTCAACTCCCGCAGACTGACCCAGCCCAGCTCGGGCGCCCCCAGGCCGAGGTCGCACAGACCGAAGGCATGGTCATGGTCGTCCGGGTCGATCTCGGTCAACAGCCAGGTCGCGCCGGCGTCGGGCGTGAACAGCTTGATCACGGGTGCGGGGTCGAAGTCAGGGTTCTGCAGCGTTTCGCGGCCGTTGGCCAGCAGCAGCACGCGCTGCTCGTCGGTGATGAGTGCGTTCATGGTGAACTCCAGAAGGAATGCCCGGCGGGATTGCCCGCAGCCTCCGGGTCACGCCGCAGCGCAGCGGTCAAGGTTCGTAGACGGCCGCCCAGGCCGCCAGCGCATCGCAGATGCGCGCCGACCTTGACGGCGAGAACGGCGTGGCACGCTGGGTGCAACAGCAAGCCAGCCCACCTCCACTTACTTGGTCCCCTGGAAGGGCAGGGTTCGTTCAGGGAATCTGGGGTTCCAGACTGCTGAACGAATCCAGCGAGGCACTCCTGCCATGCACGTCCTCACCAAGGTCTCCATCGGTCTTCATCCCGAGCGCCACCACTTTTTCAGCAATGCGCGACTCCATCGAGGTTCGTGGCGCCACCACCAGAATGACGCAGCCGTCGCAAACCAGCTCGTGGTCGTCGGAAGCCTGCACGCGGAATTTCGCGCTTCGCTCCCCCAGCCGTTCAACCCATCCCCGCAGGTTCAGGGTTGATCCGGGTGGGATCAGCCCCTTGTGTTCCAGTTCGATCGTCCGACCCACCACGACCTCCGAGTCGACATCCACATGCCGCTGCATCTCTCGGATGCAAATCGACTCGACGACGGCAACCAGATGCCCGGTCGCAAGGCATTCGATCAGCCTCTGCGCATAGTCGCTCCCATGCGGGAGCCTGGAAAACAGCGCTCTGGCCGTTTGCTCCGGCGGCACGCTGTAGGTTTCTTCAAAGGAGATTTCGCTGATGCCTTGGTGGTTCATGGGTTGGGGAGATGGGTTGATAAAGCGCATTCGGTCCGAAACCCCGCCTTAAATCGGGGTGGCGGGAACAGCTTTCGATCCTCGTTCGGATGCATCGCGTCTTCAACCCAGTCAGGCGTTTTCCAGCGTAGCTGGCGCGATGCGGATGTCCGTCCGAGGCAAACGGGGGGGCACCGTCTCCGGCCTCGAAGCCATGAAGTGCTCGTGCCACTGTGCGGTGGCACGCTGTTGGGCAGGAAACGAAAAACCGGGAACCGTTGTTGCCCCCGGTTGTGTGGGATCAGATCAGCCCGCGTTCTGCGAAGGACAGGATCGTCGGCCCGGCCACGATCAGGTGATCGATGACCCGCACGTCCACCAGCGACAGCGCGCTCTTGAGCGTCTGAGTCAGATGCTCATCGGCCCGCGAGGGCTCGGCCACGCCCGACGGGTGGTTGTGGACCAGGACGATGGCCGCCGTGTTGTGTGCCATGGCTTCCTTGACCACCTCGCGCGGATAGACCGATGTCTGGGTCACTGTGCCGCGGAACATCTCCACGTACTCGATGACCCGGTGTTGGGCGTCCAGGTGGATCACCGCGAACACCTCGTGCTCCAGCGTGCCCAGCTTGATGCGCAGGAAGTCGCGCACAGCCTGCGGTGACGACAGCATCTCGGTGCCGCGCAATTGGCCCGCCAGCACCCGCAGCGCGGCTTGCAGCACCTCACCCGGCTCGGCCGGACGGTAGCTGCCCGCGACATCGCGAACGAGCAGGGAGGAATCCGTGGAAGAGTTGAACGACAGGGAAGACAGCTGCGACATGATCGGCTCCGGTTCGGAATCGGGCGGGATTGCCCGGAACCGGCCACCCACGCCGCAGCGCAAGCGGTCAGGGGTCGGAGGCGCAGCCAGAGACGGCCGCCAGGACGCCAGCGTGCAAGGCACGCGCAGCCCTTGACGGCGAGAACGGCGTGGTAGGTTGAAAGGGCATAGCAAAACCGCCACCCCCGCACACCACAACAGCCCCGGCAAGCGGAGCGCGCAGCGGCCATGCCGCGGAGACGTCAGGGATCAAAGCCGGATGGCCGGGATTCGGCACGAAGCCCCGGGGCGCAGCCCGCGAGCCCGGCGGCGTGACGCCGAGACGGCAGTGAATCGACTTCTTTGCTGACCAGTAAATATTGCCATTTTCTGGAAAATTCACCGCTGACCCTTGGCCTGCCGATGAGTGTCCGTTTGACCGGCCTGATGTCGCTTTAGCGCCAAACAGATCACAGGGTGGCGTTGAAGTGGGGGGCGTTTATGCATCCCAGTGGAAGGCGTTTGTGCCTCCCAGGTGGGGTGTAACCTTGCCTCCCGAAGAAGTAAGCAATGCAAGAACATCAAGCTGGAACACACGGAACATAGATAAGAGGGTGGGGGGTGTTCATGCCGCCCTATGATCCGGCCTGACCTCTGGGGTCATGGTCTTGGCTTGCTTATGCTCAAGCCATCGAACGAAATGGAGAGTGTCATGAGCGTTGCAGCAGTCGCGCCTGTGCCCAAGCCGGAATCCGATCCGAAGGCAGCAGTCCGAGAGAACGAGAAGAAGTGGGGCAAGACCCTGATGGATGCTGGCTGGACCTGCATTCCCAGCACGATCATCTTGCGCCAGCAGGCATTGGGCCTGGACCCGGTTGACATGAACATCGTGCTGATAATTGCGGCGCACTGGTGGAAAGCGAACCAGCTTGCGTTTCCGTCGAAGAAGCTGATCGCTGACACGATCGGCAAAGACCCGACCACGGTGCGCCGTCGGCTGGCCAAGCTGGAGAAGGACGGCATGATCGAGCGCATCCTGCGGCCGCAGCCGGGCGGACGCCACAACTCTAACGAGTATCGGCTGACAGGCTTGATTAGGGGAGCAGAACCCTATGCGAAGGAGGAAATCGCCAAGCGTGCCGACGGCAACACCTATCGGAAGGCACGTGCGAGCAAGAGGGGGCTGGGCCTCGTGCCCTTGGTTAAGTAATGATTGCATGGAAGCCATTCACCCATGAGGGAACGAGCTACGACCTGTCGCATCTTCATCCGTTCGTACACACATTCGAGCAGGCCGAACAGGTTGGCAAGCCTGCACGCAGCTACCCGGTCCAGGTGATCTTCAGCCTGCATTGCTTCACGCGTGGGGCCGATGGGGTCGAGGACCCGAAAGGGCCGCTGAGGTATGCAGACTCGCGCGAAGCGCGCATCTTCGATTTCGGGCGCTACACGCAGTCTCAGCATTTGCCCGAGATCGTGCGTGCCTTGCCCACGTCGCCATGCTTCCACACCAACCACGGCAACTTCTTCACGGTGAAGCTGCTCAACGCAGCGACTGGCCAGCAAGACACTTACGAGGTGTATTTCACCGCCTCGCGGTCGAGCTCGAAGGCTGTTCCAATAAACCTGTTCGTGCAGAGCGCCTATGTGCGCGACAGGTTGCACGCCAACAGGCCCTCGCGCAAGAAGATCAGTTTCTTCGTGATCCTGCACAACATGCTGAATGGTCGGCCGATCACGGTCCCGAAATGAAAACGCCCTCCACAGGGGGAGGGCGTTGGAAATAAATCGGACCTCTTGGTTATCCCTACGCTTGGGTGGGGACCTCTTACGGGGTGGGATCAACGCACAGCTTTCGCTGCTCCGTTCATACGCTGATGCTTCAATAATAACGCAGTGGAGGCCACTGGGCAACCTACGCCTGGTTCTTAGGAGGTAAGGGCTTCTCATATCGTGGAAATAATCATGATTGTTTTTGGCTATCAATTAAGCGACTTCAAAGGCAACTATTCACAGTGACCGCTTCTGCGTTGATCAGCCAGCCGCGCTTCGTTGTCCTCGATACCTCACACTTGGCGGGACTGGCTTCCGACTGGGCTTCTGCCGATCGCAGCCGGAGGCGCTCGGCTCAAGCGTTTGTGCCCAGCCTCGTCGAGCGCGGATGGCTTCCACTGCTTTGCTGGCACCAAGTGGAGGAACTGTTGCAGCACAAGGACGGCGAACTGGTTGACCAGCGCCTACGCTATCTCAGAAGTTGGCCGCTGGTGGCGTGGGTTCGCCCATCAGACCCAGACTCTGGGCCCGGTTCGGTGCTGGAGGTGTTGAAGGCCGAGGTGCGGGTGGCGTATGCACACCCCAGCGCTGATTTGCTCCAGGTGCGCGATCTCGCGCGTGACGGGCTGTTTCTGGTAGGTTCGGGTTCTGAGGCCATTCCTGATAGCTTCCAAGACTGGCGGATTCTTCAGGCGCCGTTGGCTGAGCGACAAGAGGGCTCGCGCAGGGTTGCTGCTATCGCGCGGTGGCGAGCTACGAACATCGACAACGTGCGCATCGCCGACTTATTGGCTAAGCCATTTCGAAAGACCGAGGATGCGAATCGTGCGCTTCAACACCTTCGGAACCAGTTGGCCGGCGAGATCGCGGCACGTGGAGACAAGCGCATCGCCGATCCCGGTGCGATGGCGGACAATTTTTTTGCGGAGATCGTCCGTGTGGGCCAGGCGATCCCAACCGGTGGAGACTTGCCGCCTGTGATTCAGCTCTTGTTGATGGCGGGCCTTGAACTGGAAGACATCGACCTGTCAGCGACATTCGGCCAAACGACAAATCTCCTGATTTTTCATGAGCGGTTGCGGATGGTGGCGGACGCGAGCGGGCTACCCTGGCAAGCACTCAAGCGAGTTGCGACGCAGGGTCGTCTGCCTGTCACTGTCGTTGAGGAATGCATGCGGGCTCATGCTCAGGATCAGCCCCAACGTAAGGGCAGTGACCTGAATGACACCCATCTTCTTTGTTTGGCGCCCTACGCTGATGTCACGTACGTGGACAAGCGCACGCTGGAGAGCGTTCGTCGGGCAAGGGGAAAAGTTGCAGCATTCGATCAGCTCATCGGCGAGGTTCGCAAGGCAGGCGCTCATGGTGAGATTTTTGGTGCGCTGATTTCGCAGTGCGTGTCCCAACCCTTGTGAACGGGGTGTCCGGCGCCAATGACAACCCGCTACCCCTTAGCCTGTTGCGAACGTCCACGTCAAACACTTCAGGCGAAGGGCGCTTGGTTTAGTTGAGCTGTCGCCTGCACCAGCACAAGGCACCGCGCTTTCGCTCGGGTCACTGCGTTGTAGAGCAGCCTGCGCCTTTGGTCATCGCTGCCGGCGATGGCCGCGGGCCAAAGCACTATTACGTTGTCGAACTCGCGGTTCTTGGCTCCGTGCACAGTCATGCCGCGCCAGCCGAGACCATCTCCTTGGCGAGTACGACGGCGCTGGGCGAACACTTGGTCGATAGCCTTCACAATTTCGTCTTTAGAGAACGTAATCTTTGAGCGAGCGCGCCTCTGAATGTCCATCCAATCAACCACATCCCGTGCCGCGCGAGGGTCACCCGCTGCTGTGAGCGAATCGGTCACAGCAGACATGTCGTTCATCTCTTGCAACGCGAGACCGGCGGCAAAAGTGCTCGCCGCCTTGGTTTCGGATTCTTCCCAAGCAATCGCGTAAGGACCGGCACCTTTTGATGTCTTGTTGTTGGCTGTCCAAGTCAGAGTGGATCTTGCGAACGAACCCAGCGCAGGCGTGATGATCGCAACGCTTTTCCCTCCGCCATACCAGCACAGGTTGCCGCTCAGCCATGCACCCGCGAGCGGCGGTTTCGGTGTGAGCTGAACCTTGAAGAGGGTCCCGGATGTCGGCGGCATGCCACCACGAATTGCTGCGGCAGCATTGAGCAGTTCCTCGACGTTCGTGCGTTGAGGCTGGGTTAGCTCTTCCAAATGACAAACTTGATCGAGCCAGGTGCACGCAGGGTTGGGACGAAGTCGCTCGTCAAGGCACTGAAACTCATCTGCGGCCACGAACGCCTGCAGACGTATGGTCAAACCCTGGATCAGCCTCAGGCGGTTCGCTGTTAAGTCCTGTGCCTCATCCACCAGCAGGATGGGAAACGACGCGGCAACCCATCCACATACCTCCGGGATGTGCAAGAGATCGCCAGCGGCGTCACACACGCGGTCGTACTGACTAGGGTCGATGTTTTCGTAGCCGAGCTTGATAGTGAGAGTCTTCCACCGTCGGACCAGTCGCCACGCAAAGCTGTCGATGGTTGTGCAATCCGTTCGCTTCTTGAGACTCGGTAGCTGCCCCAGGCGTTCCTCCAGTCTGCGGCGCGAACCATGCATGAACGTGAGGGCAAGGACCTTCTGCCCCTCCGTCAACGGCGAGGCCTCCAAGTGCGCACTCAATGACCGCATCAACTGATAAGTCTTGCCGCAGCCGGCTCCTCCTGTGAACGCTTGGACAGTCACGGCTGGAACACCCACACTCCGTCAACGTCTCGAACGAAGCGAGCTGTGTGGTCTGAGCCTGCACAAGCGCACGCCAATCCGGACAACAGGTCAGCTGCGCGCGATCGACAGGCGGGTATCGTGGCGATGACTTCGGCGACGAGCTCATAGGCGATGATGTCCATCTTTTTGGCCTTGAGATACCCGACGACGTCTGCCGCCGAGGCAGGCGGCACTTGAGACAACTCGGCAAGCTTGGTCACGGCGGAGCCTTCGTCCGCTAACAGGATCCACCCCACAGTGTCCTCGATCATGGCACCATCATTCCAACGGACGATAGAAGCAGGAGGTGTTGCGGTGTTCCGCAATTGGCCGACGTAGAGCAGCCCTTCGCCATCACCATCGACGAGACACGACACGCGCTGGTGAAGCCTCGACAGCAGACGATGGGTCTCGATTACCTTGGCGTCTTCGGTGGGAACCACTCCCACTTCGATGCCGAACGGCTTGCTCATGGTGTCGACCCACCCGGCGGTCATCATGAGAGGCTTTAGGATGCACCGCAGAAGCTGGAAGTCAGCTCGACCCTCTGGTATTAGCAGTGACGGCTGCATCAGCGCGCTGAGGACATCCACCCGGCTGTGCTGGAAGAACTTGCGCTGCCAGTTTGGAGCAGTCGCAGGCAGCGAGACCTCAAGAAAGGGCTCTGCGGACAGCTCGCCGTTGTGCTTCTTGAGGATCAGCACCGACGTCGGATCCGCCATGCTTGCGACCAGCGGCGAATGCGTAGTGACGAACGTCTGAGTAGAGAGTGCCTGAACCCGTTGCACAAGGCGCTGCTGTGCCGATGGCGGCAAGTGAATTTCGGGCTCCTCCAGCGCCATCAGGAACTCGCCGCCCGCAGCCGCGCGGGCGCGACCCAGTTCGAGAAGAAGCAGCAGGCCCTGCATGGACAACAAACCACTACCCTGTCTTCCGGCGGGGATGCTGAATCCGTCGGCCGTGGCAAAGTGGGCCGAGACGGCTTCCATGACCGCACGGCTATCGGTTCCGGTCAATCTAAGCTGGACCTTTGGTGCGTTCGGGAATGAGAGCGCCAGTTCCGTGTTCAGGTTCTGGATCAGCGGCTCGATACCTGGGTCAGCATCGATCGGTTGCTCGGGCGCCCTCAGCCGGTCGCGCTCGGCGAGAAGGGCGGCCGCCGGCTGCGCTGCCGCCGCCAAGATAGTGCGCTTGAAGAGCTCGTTGCCCCATGAGAGCACTTTGTCCCAAGTACGACTAGCGCGGACCAAGTAGAAGCTAAGTTCTTGAATCAGTTTTCCAGGCACGAGAGCCGGCGAATCTTCGGCAAAGGGGTCGATAGGATCGTCGTGATCATGGAAGTAGCGGAGCATCTCCACAGCGAGAGATTCTTGGTCGAATCTGGCCTGGACCGCGATTTGGCAGCAAAGCCTCCAGGCCTGGTTGTCGCGTTGCGGAAGCACGGCGCCCGTAACCTCATCGACCCACTTGACCACCGCTCTACCGTCACGAAACCAGTGGCTGCTGTGCTCGGGGTCGTCGTTGGGAAAATCCGTGATGGTGGCCACAAGCTTGATGCGGTCCACAGGCTGAGGACATGAACCGTAGAAGTCGTGCTCCGTCAGTTCACGTACCAGCCTCTCTCGCCCAAGGAGGAGAGTCAACGCCTCTATGAGGGTAGTCTTGCCGGTGTTGTTGTCTCCCACAAAGACTGGATGCTTGCCAAAGCTAACGAAGCCGGATCGGATGCCACGGAAGTTTTCGATCCTGAGGTTGGAGACTCTCATTTATTTGATGCTTTGTTGCTGCCCTGGTCTCGGCCAGTGATGCTCAGACCGCGCGCGGCCAATCCTCAGGTACGAGCTTCAATCCATCGCGCCAGCGCTCGCGCAGGGACGCCTGGAATCGGGCATCGTCGCTGAAGTCTGGATGGTCGGTGATGAGTACTTGGAACTTACCTTTCAAGCTCTCGACGACATCGAAAATCAGGCCGAAAAGACGCTTGACGGCCTTGCGGTCCGCGTCGATCTTTTCCTGTGTCACACCATTGCCTGGCGCCGTGTCTGGTGAAAAATGCGCTTGGGAGAGTTGGTCCAGCAGTAAGAAGGAAGGCACCGGGCGGCTGCGGCTGGCGAACCATGTGTGCAGTGCTAAGTGCGCGACGATGTGGTAGCCCACGTGGTTCTCCCCGCTGCCGATCTCTCGCATGGGCACCGGCCGCTCGGGCGTATCGGCCACGACGGTCAGGTTACGCGGATCGAGGCGCAGCGGCGAATCCGAGTATTCCAGGTCAATCTGCTTGGCGTAGTTGGACAGGTGCTTGTTGACGTTGGAGAGACAGGATTCCAGCTTCGCCTGGATGGTGTCGGTGCTGACCGCCTCATCGAGTTGGGCTTCCTGCTCCCTCAACCCCACCAGCCGTGTTTGCTGCTCGCTCAGGTCCGGCATTTGCGGGATGTTTTCCATGTACAGGCTGATTCGTCCGAGGACCATGGCGCGCCGTGCCTCGACGTCCGTGGCTAGTTGCAGGCGCTGGTTGCCGCGCTTTACTGCCGTGAGCAGAGTGCGGTTGTCGTCGAGACGGCGACGCACGTCGGCGAGCTTGGTTTCAACCTCCTGGATCGCAGTCGCGATGCGGGGCGTCGCTGAGTCCATCGCACCGCTGCGCTCGCCGATGTAGTTCTGTGCGGCGCGCAGATCGCCGATCGAGGGTGCCTGCGAGGCTTCTGGCAGGTACTGCAGGCACAGCGGGCAGGCGTGCCCGGGTGCATCATGCTCGAAAACCGTCACAGCCTGGAGCCTGGCCGTGTGCTCGCGCGCCTCCGCGGCGTAGCCCCTGGAGCTGCCTTCGAAGCTGCGGGCACGCTCCAGCGTCGATTGGAGCGTGCGCTGCTCGCGTACGAGTTCGCTGCGCACGTCGGAGAGGCGACGGAACTCGACGTCCTCGCCGGCTTCCGAGGCGGCCGAGGGCACCGGCGTGTTCTGGATCGTGCGCAAGGCTTCGATCTTCTCCTGCCAGGGCACGCTATCTTCGAGCGCGCTCAAACCGACGGCTTTTGCCTCGGCCAGCAGCGTGTCGGCGCGGCCCTGGCCTTCCCCTCGGATGGCTGCGGCCTCGGCGAGCTTGCGCTCGATCTGCCGGATCTCCGTGCGCACGCGTTTGAGCTCCTGCTGTTGCGCGACGTAGTCGTCGGTGACGGCGCCCAGGAAGTAGGGCAGAGTGTCCTTGATCGCTTGGGCCACGAAGCGGTCGCTGGAGCCGTGGAAAAGGTGTTTGCGCTGCGCGATTTCAGTCTGCGACTGGAAGCAGAAGGTGAGGGCGTGGCTAATCGAAGCGGCCAGCGGGTCCCGCGTCTGGCCTGGCGGCGGCTCGTGCAGGTAGTCGGACATGCCTACCCACGACGCCAGCAGCGCGCGCAGGCCGTCGCGATTGGTGGTCGGCCGCAGTGCACCGGCAGCGGGGATCGGCACCGTCCTGTTGGTCTGCACATAGATCGCCTCGCTGGACTTACCGTCGCCCGCGGGCAACTGCCGCGCTACAAAAGCCTGTCCGCGGCCAGTCTCCAGCAGTAGGCCGAACCAGGCGACGTTGCGCCGCACCTTGCCCTCCGGTACGTCGATCTCCTTGGCGCCGAAACAGTAGTCGATGATGCCCAGAATGGCCGACTTGCCGGTCCGCGAGTCGCCCGAGATGATGTTGACGCGGCCCGGCTCGAAGGGCACCACGCGGTGCCGTCCATCATGGCTGTAGATCACGACGGCGCGAATCTGGATCATGCTTGCACTCCCAACAGCGCCAGCACGGTCGGCGGCGCACCCGCTTTGCAAAGCCAACGGCCGACGAAAGTCGCTTGGCGCATGCAGTCCCTCACCTCGCCACTGGATGCGCGGAGATAGGCGTTGATTTTCCTCGATGAGGCGTTGCCGGCCTCGAGCCGTTGGCCGTCCGGCAACAGTAACCCGTGCTGAGCTCCAAACAGCAGTGCCTCGCGCACCGGCTCGCGCAGCACGACCACGCCCTTGGCGACAGCTGAACGCTCCAGCGGGTGATCGTTAACCCAGGTCGCGAGTGAGGAGGTGATCGTCCGAGGCAACTGTTCGCGCGTCTGTCCTCGCAGCACCAGACTAGCGCCCACAAACGCCAGCGTAAGCGGCAATCCGCCTTCTTCGGTGCCGAGCGTCGTCGCCTCGGTTCTATAGCCGCGTGCGAGGTGCCATACGGCAATCGCACAGAAGGCCGGATTGAGCAGATTGCGCTGCTCAATGGTGCGTTCCTGCCAGGCACTCATGCCGTGTTTCCTTCCCCGGACCCGCCGAAGATGGCCTGCAGCCGTGTCTTGAAGTCTGGGTGCCAGCCCAGGCGCATGTCCTCTGCTAGCATGTGCAACGAACCGCGACACACCCACGGGACGTTGACGCCCGAGCGAATCGGAACATGCGCATCCTCGGCCCACTTCAAAATGGCACGCCCAGCCTGAGCCATGGCTGCCTCTGAAGGTCCGGCGCCGAGTTCGTCGCAGGCCTGTGCATACTGCAGTTCCCACTCGATTTGCAGACGCTGGTCGTACTTTTGCAGGTCGGCGTCGAACAGTAGGTCATGGCGCGTCCAGGCTGAGCGCTGCCGGAATGCTTGCAGGTAGCTCGTGATTGCGTTGCGGATACGCAGCTGGCTGCCGCCGACCAGCTCCACCTGCTTATAGAAGGGGCGATTTGCGAACTCCGGTAGCTGGTCCAGCGCAACCATCAGCGTGTCGAGTTCGCTGTCGATCGGCAACGAGTCGGGTTTCAGCGACTCCTGTATTTCCGTGATCTGGGCGTCGATTTCTGCGCGCGGGATGCCGCCGTCGGGATGGATCAGTTCGTGGAGCACACGCTTGAACCACCAGCCTTCGAGCATCTGCACCGACAGGGCCTGGTGGTGCAGAGAGACATGGTAGAGCTCGGACTGCAGTTGCGCCTCGATGGCGGCAGCGTCGGGTTGGGACGGTACGACGTAGACCCGCGCCAGAAGAGCTTCCCGCTCGGCCTCGTCCAGCGCCAGGTAGGCGTCAAAGGCGGGCTTGAGTTCACTATTGGTAGAGCTGGTGGCGGAGTGCTTTAGCCGCTTTGCTGCTTCAGCCACATTGCGCCCCGTCTCCTCGGTGCCCAGCGCGGCACAGGCGCTGCCAGCGGGTGCGGCGGCCGTGGCGATCAGAAAGCGTGCCGTCTCGGGCGGTATCTCTCCATTGGTCAGCCCAACGAGCCAGATTCGCAAGGTCTTCCACACCTCAGGGCTCAGGTCGGTCAGGTTGGCCGCCGCATTGAGGGAGTGCTTGGTCTGTAGCACGACGTCAGGCTGACCACCGACTTCGAAGCTCACATCGTCCAGTGTCTCGATGCTGACGGTGAAGTTGCCGACGCGGCTGCGGCGGATGGCCCAGAGCCCTGATGGCCACCCAAATTCCCCCGTCTATGGCCACCTCAAACTCCCCCACCTG
>CAZJZD010000029.1:0-50655 GCA_964550405.1 uncultured Hydrogenophaga sp.
GGGAACAGGTCGGTCAGGTAGTCGCGCAGGATGTTGCCGGTGGCGCTGATGGTGTCCAGGCCGCGGATCACGCGCTCCAGCGTGTAACGCATCGCACGCACCTGGCTCATGATCTGGATGTCCAGACCATTGGTGTCGTGCTCGTGCAGGTACATCTTGACCTTGCGGATCAGCTGCGCCTCGTGCGGGCGGTACTGGTCTAGCCAGAACACCACCGGCATGCCGGAGTTGCGGGCGCGGTTGACGGCCAGCTTGACCCAGTCGCGGATGGCGGCGTCCTTGACCTGGCACATGCGCCAGATGTCGCCGGCCTCCACGTTCTGGGAGAGCAACACCTCGCCCGTTTCCAGGTCGGTGATGTTGGCAATGCCGTCTTCGGTGATCTCAAACGTCTTGTCGTGCGAGCCGTATTCCTCGGCCTGCTGGGCCATCAGGCCGACGTTGGGCACCGTGCCCATGGTCTTGGGGTCGAACGCGCCGTGCCACTTGCAGAAGTTGATCATCTCCTGGTAGATGCGGGCGAAGGTCGATTCCGGCATCACCGCCTTGACGTCCTTGAGGCGGCCGTTGGCGTCCCACATCTTGCCGCCGTTGCGGATCATGGCCGGCATGGACGCGTCCACGATCACGTCGTTGGGCGAGTGGAAGTTGGTGATGCCCTTGGCCGAATCGACCATGGCCAGCTCGGGGCGGTGTTCGTGGCAGGCGTGCAGGTCGCGCTTGATCTCGTCCTGCTTGGACTGCGGCAGCGTGGCGATCTTGTTGTACAGATCGACCATGCCGTTGTTGACGTTGACGCCCAGTTCCTTGAACAACTCGCCGTGCTTTTCGAACGCGTCCTTGTAGAAGATCTTCACGCAGTGGCCGAACACGATCGGGTGGGACACCTTCATCATCGTGGCCTTCACGTGCAGCGAGAACATCACGCCGGTCTTGCGGGCGTCTTCGATCTCTTTCTCGTAGAAGGCCAGCAAGGCCTTCTTGCTCATGAACATGCTGTCGATAACTTCGCGGTCCAGCAGCGAAACCTTGGGCTTGAGCACGATGGTCTTGCCGCTCTTGGTGATCAGCTCCATCTTCACGTCGCGCGCCTTGTCCAGCGTCATCGACTTTTCACCATGGTAGAAGTCGCCGGCGTGCATATGGGACACGTGCGAGCGCGAAGCCTGGCTCCACTCGGCCATGCTGTGCGGGTTCTTGCGGGCGAACTCCTTGACGGCGCGCGGCGCGCGGCGGTCGGAGTTGCCTTCGCGCAGCACCGGGTTCACAGCCGAGCCGGTGCACTTGGAATAGCGGGTCTTGATGGCCTGCTCTTCCTCATTCTTCGGGTTCTCGGGGTAGTCGGGAATGGCGTAGCCCTTGCTCTGAAGTTCCTTGATCGCAGCCTTGAGCTGGGCGATCGAGGCGCTGATATTGGGCAGCTTGATGATGTTGGCTTCCGGGCGCAAGGTCAGCTTGCCAAGTTCGGCCAGATGGTCCGGCACGCGCTGCTCTTCCGTCAGGTACTCGGGAAACTGGGCCAGGATGCGAGCGGCCACCGATATGTCGCTGGTGGCCACATTCACCCCCGCCGGTGCGGCGAAGGTGCGGATGATGGGGAGGAAAGACGCCGTCGCCAGCAGAGGCGCTTCGTCGGTGAGGGTGTAGACGATGGTGGGGGCGGTTTGGCTCATATTTGATGGCTCCTGATGTCGTTGTAAGAGATCGCTGGTCCGAGCGCTGACCGGCGCAATCAAACGATGGTGTGGGATTTTGCTTTCAGTCCTCTGACCTTCGATTCAAATTTTGAACTCATATCCCACATAGCAAAATTAGCACCTTCGATTTTCAACTTTTTTTCAACGCAAGCGCTGTCCGGGCAAAACAAAGGCCCGAAGGCATGATGCCTTCGGGCCTTGGAACAACGGTTCAGTCGGGGATCAGGCGAAGTTCTTTTCAGCAAATTCCCAGTTCACCAGCTTGTCCAGGAAGGTCTCAACGAACTTCGGACGCAGGTTGCGGTAGTCGATGTAGTAGGCGTGCTCCCACACGTCCACGGTGAGCAGGGCCTTGTCGGCTGTGGTCAGCGGGGTGCCGGCGGCGCCCATGTTGACGATGTCCACCGAACCATCGGCCTTTTTCACCAGCCAGGTCCAGCCCGAACCGAAGTTGCCGACCGCGCTCTTGACGAAAGCCTCCTTGAAGGCGGCGTAGCTGCCCCATTTGGCGTTGATCGCCGCGGCCAGCGCACCGGACGGCTCACCGCCGCCGTTGGGCTTCATGCAGTTCCAGAAGAAGGTGTGGTTCCAGATCTGGGCGGCGTTGTTGTACACGCCACCGCTGGACTTCTTCACGATGGATTCCAGGTCCATCGATTCGAACTCGGTGCCCTTCTGCAGGTTGTTCAGGTTCACCACATAGGCGTTGTGGTGCTTGCCATGGTGGAACTCCAGGGTTTCCTTGGAGTAATGCGGCGCCAGGGCGTCGATGGCATACGGCAGTGCGGGCAGGGTGTGTTCCATGGGGTTCCTCGTGTGGTTGGCGTTATGAAGAAGGTCGCGGGGCCGAAGCCGACACCCGATTGACCGGCGCATTGTAGGCACGCCCTCTTCCGCGCGTGCGACAGGGTTTTATGCCCGACTTCGTGAATGGTCCACGGTCAGGTGCAACTGGCCATCGGCCAGCTCGGCCTGCACCTTTTGTCCCGAGCGGACCCGCTGCACGGACGCGATGGCGTGGCCCTGTCCGTCGGTGAGCCAGGCATAGCCCCGCTGGAGCACCAGTCGCGGATCGAGCAGCCCCAGGGCATCGGCACTGCGCTGCAGCCGCCGTTGTTGCCCGTCCAAGGCACGCTGCAGCGCCGGGCGAAGGTCCTGCTCCAGGGTCGCGAGGCGGTGGGCCTGCGCCAGGGTGGTCCGCTGCAGGCGCGCACTCAAACCATGCTCCAGCCGCAACAACTGCTGGCGTTCGTCATGCAGGCGGCCGGACGGCCGTCCCAGCCGCTGGGCCAGCCGATCAAGACTCTGCGCCCGTTCGTCGATCCCGGCCCATGTGCCATCCTGCAGCCGTTCGCGCAGATAGGCCAGTTCACCCAACCGCTGGTCCCTTGCGGGGGCGCACAGTTCCGCGGCGGCGGTCGGCGTGGGCGCGCGCAAGTCCGCCACAAAATCGGCCAGCGTGAAGTCCGTCTCATGGCCGACCCCGCAAATCACCGGCATGGGGGCCTGGGCCAGGGTGCGCACCAAAGTCTCGTCGTTGAATGCCCACAGGTCCTCCAGCGAACCACCGCCTCGTACCAACAGCAGCACATCGCTTTCTCCCGTGGCGGCATGGCGCCGGTAGGCCGTCTGCAGGGCAGACACCAGCTCCGCCGGCGCCTGGGCACCCTGCACCGCGGCCGGGTAGATCACCACCGGCACATGCGGTACACGCCTGCGCAAGGCGGTGGCCACGTCGCGCAGTGCCGCTGCACCGAGGGACGTCACCACGCCAATGCTGTGCGGCTGGGCCGGCAGGGGGCGCTTGCGTGAGGCGTCGAAAAGTCCTTCGGCCTCGAGCTGGGCCTTGAGCCGCAGGAACTGCTCGAACAGATTGCCTTGGCCGGCCGGCTTGAGCCGGTCCACGATCAGCTGCAAGTCGCCACGAGGCCCGTACACGTCCAGCTTGCCCAGCGCCTCGACCACCATGCCGTCTCGGAGAGCGAAATCCAGCTGGTCGGCTGCGCGCCGGAACAGGGCACAACGCAGCTGACCGGTGTCGTCCTTGAGAGCGAAGTAGCAGTGCCCGCTGGCCGCGCGAGAAAAGCCCGAAAGCTCGCCGCGGACCGTGACCGGATTGAAGCGCACGGAGAGACTGTCAGCAATGGCGCGCATCAGCGGGCCAACTGCCCACACAGGCCGCGCCGCAGCGCCCTGTGAGGTGGAAAGCGGCTCAGGCACTGGCATCTCCGGGGCAAATGTGTCCACATGCCGCGCCGTTGTTGGGTTTGTGAGGCGTCCGGCGAGCACCGCCAGTGCTCGCCGGCAAGACTGTTGATTTCAAAGCCTTTTGCAGTGCCTGTTTTGTCATCGAAGTGTTGAAAAGCAGACACGGCGCGGGGTTGAGGGCACTGCGCACCGGGTTCTTCACAAAGTTATCCACAGAAATTGTGTATGCCGCTCGGGAGGGCGGCCGGTCCATGATCCGGGTGAGCCGCCAGGGGCATGGGCCATAATCAAAAGGAATGCACCGCGTTGCCGCTTCCGGGTGTGCGCGGCCCTTGTCTGGAGCCCTGTTTTGCTGTCCATCATACAAGCCGCCGGCTGGCCCATCTGGCCCCTGATCATCTGTTCCGTGCTCGGTCTCGCGCTCGTCATCGAGCGTTTCGTAAGCCTCAAAAGCAGCAAGATTTTGCCGCCCAAACTGCTGGAAGAGGCCATCATGGTCTCGCGCAACGGCGTTCCCGGCCCGGACGTGGTCAAACAACTGGAACAGAACTCGGTGCTGGGTGAAGTGCTGGCCACAGGCTTCCGCACCCTCAGCGCCAACCCCCGTGCCAGCGAGGCCGACCTGCGGGCCAACCTGGAGGGTGCCGGTCGCCAGGCCGCTGCCCGGCTGCAGCGCTACCTGGGCGCGCTGGCCACCATCGCATCGGCCGCGCCTCTGCTGGGGCTGCTGGGCACGGTGATCGGCATGATCGAGATCTTCGGTTCGCAGGGCATGGACGGCGGCATGGGCGTGAGCCCCGGTGGCGGCAATCCGGCCCAGCTGGCGCACGGCATTTCCATTGCGCTCTACAACACCGCCTTCGGCCTGATCGTGGCCATTCCAGCACTCATCTTCTGGCGCTATTTCCGTGCCCGGGTGGATGACTACCTGCTGTCCATGGAACTCGCGGCCGAGCGTTTTGCCCGCCACCTGATCACCCTGCGCCGCTGAACGGGTGTCCCATGAACTTCCGACCCGGTAACCGCGACGAGCCCGAGCTCAACCTGATCCCGTTCATCGACGTCCTGCTGGTGATCCTCATCTTCCTGATGCTGAGCACCACCTACAGCAAGTTCACCGAACTGCAGGTCAACCTGCCAGTGGCGGACGCCGAACAGCAGCGCCCCAACCCCAAGGAAGTGGTTGTGGCGGTCAGCAGCGATGGCCGGTACGCCATCAACAAGGAGGTGCTGGAGGGTGCAGGCGTGAACGCCCTGACCAGCGCCCTGGCCCGTGCGGCACAGGACAGTCGCGACGTGGTGGTCATCATCAGTGCCGACGCCGCCGCCACCCACCAGTCGGTCATCAACGTGATGGACGCGGCTCGCCGCGCTGGCCTGGTTCAGGTGACCTTCGCCACCCAGCAGTCGGGCAGCAAGCCCTGATCCGGTCGGCCGCCGGCGCATGAGTCCCCAACGCTGGCATGCCATCTGGTCCCGGCGCGGGCCATTGGCCCTCGTGCTGTGGCCCAGCGCCCTTTTGCACGGCGCCCTGGCCGCGCTGCGCCGCCGACTCTATTCAGCGGGACTGCTCACGGTTCACCGCTTGCCAGTGCCGGTGGTGGTGATCGGCAACGTGGTGGTCGGCGGTGCCGGCAAGACCCCCACCGTGATCGCTCTGGTCACCCACTTGCAGGCCAACGGCTGGCGCCCGGGCGTGGTGTCGCGCGGCTACGGAAGAACCGATCATGACGTGCTGGCCGTGCAGGACGACACCCCGGCCACCGTCTGCGGGGATGAGCCCGCCCTGATCCGCCTGCGCACACGGGTGCCGGTTTTCGTGGCCCCTCGCCGGGTGGATGCTGCACGAGCCTTGCTGGCGGCACACCCCGATGTGAATCTGATCCTCTGTGACGACGGACTGCAGCACCTGGCGCTGGGGCGGGACCTGTCGATTGCGGTTTTCGATGAGCGAGGTGTGGGTAATGGCTGGCTCCTGCCCGCCGGCCTGCTGCGCGAACCCTGGCCACCGGTAAAGAGGCACCCCTTTGCACCCGACCTGGTCCTGTTGCAACGGCGGGTAGAAGCCCCGGCCGTGACCCTGCCACCGAGCACGGTGCCGGCCTTCGAAGCCCTGCGCCAGCTGGCAGAGCATGCCGTGGGGCCTCAAGGACAACGTGCAGCCCTCGGCGATCTGACTCGGACGCCATTGATCGCGGTGGCGGGTATCGCTCGTCCGCAGGCATTCTTCGACATGCTGCGCCATCGAGGTCTGCGCATCGCCCGCGAGGTGCCGCTGGCCGATCACGCCGCCCCAGCCGACTATGGGGCCGTGGGACTGCGGACGGGGGACACGGTGGTCTGCACCGAAAAAGACGCCGTCAAACTGTTCCCCGTACTGCCCAAGGGCGTGTTCGCCTGGGCCGTTCCGCTGGAACTGACGCCCGAGCCGGCCTTCTGGAAAAGCTTCGACACACTTCTCGCCGCGCGAACCTGAGCCGCGCCCCGACCGTATCATCCGCGCATGGACACCAAACTGCTTGAACTGCTGGTCTGCCCCGTCACCAAGGGCCCCCTGGTCTACCAGCGCGACACCCAGGAACTGCTCTCGAGAAGCGCCCGCCTGGCCTATCCCATCCGCGACGGCATCCCTGTCCTGCTCGAACATGAAGCCCGGCCATTGACCGAGGAAGAAGCTGCCCGCCCCCCGGCACCGACAGCGGCGCCATGAGCCCGGGCTTCACGGTCCTGATCCCGGCGCGACTGGCCTCCAGCCGCCTGCCCGACAAGCCCCTGGCGGACATCGCCGGCTTGCCGATGGTCGTGCGCGTGGCGCGGCGTGCGGCGCAAAGCCGCGCCGTCCGCTGCGTGGTGGCAGCCGATGATGTCCGCATCGCGCAGGCGTGCCAGGCACATGGCGTGGAGGTGTTGCTGACCCGCACCGACCACGCCTCCGGCAGCGACCGGCTGGCAGAGGCCTGCGAACAGCTCGGTCTGCCGGACAACGCCGTGGTGGTCAACGTTCAGGGCGACGAACCGCTGATCGAACCCACCCTGATAGATGCCGTAGCGGCTGAATTGATGCAACGGTCCGACTGCGTCATGAGCACTGCAGCCCATGCCATCGACCAGATGGCCGACTTCCTCAATCCCAATGTGGTCAAGGTGGTGCTCGACCGCCAGGCGACCGCCCTGTACTTCAGCCGCGCACCCATCGCCTGGTGGCGTGACGGCATGGCCGATCCAGCCCAGCGTCATATCCTGCCTTCGCCACCGCCGCTGCGGCACATCGGCATCTACGGCTACCGCGCCGGTTTCCTGCGCCAGTTCCCCCAGCTGCCCGCAGCACCGCTGGAGCAGACCGAGTCGCTGGAGCAGTTGCGCGTGCTGTGGCATGGTCAGCGCATCGCCGTGCACATTACGAGCCAAGCCCCCGGTGCCGGCGTCGATACGCCGGAGGACCTGGCCCGTGTGCGTGACCTGCTGGGTTCCGCCTGAGCTCCCGTGTACCTGTAAGCCAGCCCGCGGGTGGCGCGTGCTATCCTCAAAACCAAGTCCGTGTGCCCCTGTGGCCGGGCAGCCGCCGAGACAAGCGGCCCATCCATTGAAACTCTGAAACAAGGACAACGATGCGACTGATTCTCCTGGGTGCTCCCGGTGCCGGCAAAGGCACGCAAGCCACCTTCATCTGCCAGAAGTACGGCATTCCGCAGATCTCCACCGGTGACATGTTGCGCGCCGCCGTCAAGGCCGGTACGCCGCTGGGTCTGCAGGCCAAGTCGGTGATGGAGTCCGGTGGTCTGGTCAGTGACGACCTGATCATCAATCTGGTCAAAGAACGCATCGCCCAGGCCGATTGCGCCAACGGCTTCCTGTTCGACGGCTTCCCCCGCACCATTCCGCAAGCCGAGGCCATGAAGGCCGCCGGCGTCAAACTGGACTACGTGCTGGAAATCGACGTGCCTTTCGACGCCATCATCGAGCGCATGAGCGGCCGCCGTTCGCACCCGGCTTCTGGGCGCACCTACCACGTCAAGTTCAACCCGCCCAAGGTAGCCGGCCAGGACGACGTGACCGGCGAACCCCTGATCCAGCGCGACGATGACAAGGAAGAAACCGTCAAGAAGCGCCTGGAGGTCTATAGCGCCCAGACCCGTCCTCTGGTGGACTACTACGGCAACTGGGCCAAGGCCGACCCGGCGGCGGCCCCCAAGTACCGCGCCATCAGCGGCATGGGCTCGGTGGACGACATCACCACGCGCGCTTTCGACGCTCTGTCGAAATGAGTCTCTGAGGTTTTCACCTCTCGCGCAACAGCCCGGTGACCCCGGGCTTTTTTGTCTTCAGACGGTCAGAGCCCGAGCAGTTCCAGCGAAAGCGCCAGCCGCGCCTTGGCTGGCGAGAGGCCCGGCGCTGCGGGCAGCGTTTGAGAACCGGCCGGAATGACGCGCCCTCTTGCACAGCGGGTGGAACGCCATACCCGCACGCCCTGTCTCTGCGCCTCCTGCAGTGCCGACTCCAGCGACTGGTGCACAGTTCCGTTGCCGGTGCCCGCCACCACCAGGCCCTGGAACCGGGATTCAGGATGGCTCGCACCATACGCCAGCAAGGCCCGCACCTGATCACCATCGGCGTCGGCGTGACTGGTGATCCATCCCACCCGAGGAAGCGATGGCGCCTTCAGCAAGGTCTCCAGCCGCCGTCGGGCCTCCGCTCCCGGGGCTGTATCCCCGGCAAGGCCATGGAACCAGCGAACCTGCCCTTCTTCGATGCTCCCAAGCGGACCTGCATCCCCCGAGTCGAAGGCGTCAACCCGGTAGGTGTGCACCTTGGCAACGTATTCGGCCGCGTGAACGCTGCCCGCGCACACAGCGAGCACGCCTCGCGCATGTGCATCGCCTGCCACGTTCACCGCGTCCAGCAGGTTCTGGGGACCATCGGGGACGAGGGCGGTCGCGGGTCGCATGGCGCAGGTCAGCACCACCGGCTTGCCCGGCTGCAGCACACGCTCAAGCAAGTAGGCGGTCTCCTCCAGCGTGTCCGTGCCGTGGGTGATGACCACGCCGGAGACTTCCGGGCGCTCCAGATGGTGCAGCACACGCTCGGCCAATCGCTGCCAGACGGCCAGGCCCATGTCTTTGCTGTCGATCTGGACAACCTGCTCCACCTCCAGAGGCAAGCCCGTCAGTGCCGGCACGGCCGCGATCAGGTCCTGCGCCGTCACTTGTCCGGCCACGTAACCCACGTTGTCGCCTGGCCGGCTGGCTTGACCGGCGATGGTTCCGCCGGTTCCCAGAATCACCCGTCGCAGCGACGTGTTTGCATCTGCCACTTGCCAATCCTTTGAAACTGATCAAAAATACAGTTACTGGATAAGAAAACAGTTGAACACCTATCCAGTCCCGCCTCGAAGCGGGAACGGTCCACCGATTGTCCACGAGGTCCGCATGATCGACTCGCCGCTTTTCCCGCCCAAGCTCACCGCCCGCCAGCAGCAAATCCTTGAACTTATCCAGTCGGCCATCGCCCGTACCGGTGCACCGCCGACGAGAGCAGAAATCGCCAGCGAGCTGGGTTTCAAGTCCGCCAACGCAGCCGAAGAACACCTGCAAGCGCTGGCGCGCAAGGGTGTGATCGAACTGGTCAGCGGAACCTCGCGTGGCATCCGCCTGCGCAGCGAAGACCTGCAGTCCATCAACGCCTCGCGCGGACGCCAGCTCGGCTTGCCCATTCCCGGCCTCGCCCAGCTGGCCTTGCCACTCATCGGTCGCGTGGCCGCCGGCTCGCCCATCCTGGCGCAGGAACATGTGGATCAGACCTACCATGTCGAACCCAGCCTGTTCGCCCGCCAGCCCGATTACCTGCTGCGCGTGCGTGGCATGTCCATGCGCGATGTGGGCATCCTGGATGGCGACCTGCTCGCTGTCCAGTCGGTCCGTGACGCCAAGAACGGGCAGATCGTGGTCGCCCGCCTCGGTGATGACGTGACCGTCAAACGCTTCATGCGCCGCCAGAACCAGATCGAACTGCACGCTGAAAACCCGGACTACAAGACCATCGTGGTTGAGCCGGGTGAACCCTTTGAAATTGAAGGGCTCGCGGTCGGACTGATCCGCAACAGTTTCCAAGTCTGACCCAGCCGGGTCTACGTCATTCCGCGGGTGGCGGGCGGTGCGCAGCGCATGCGACGTGCATGCGCTGCGGCATCCCCGCGAGGGTGACTTTCATTGCAATCCTGCCTGTGTCCAACCCCGTTCAAGGCGTTTCACATGGGAATCCGCATCCACCGCAGCACCTGGTCCGCTCCACTGCAACTCATCGACTGCTGGCTTCCGGCCGGACGTCAGCCATCCACAACCACCACATCGATTTCCCTGGTCGCAGCACGCTTTGCGAAGGCTGGCTGGCTGCAGCGCAAGGCGAGCAATGACCCGATCGCAAGCCCGCCATTGCCGGACCGTGCCGCCTCTGCCGCCCCGCGCCGGTTGAGGGTCGCATCTCATGCACGCAGCAGCGACAGTGCCGACAGCCGGGTCCGGCTCTCCGGGCGACTGGTGGATGTGTGTGCCGAGCTTGAACGCCTGGCCGCATGCGACATGTCGCAGCGCTCAAAAATGGGCTGAACGTCCCATCACCGCCTTGGCACGGGAGCGAGCCCGCGGGGGCCGTGCAGGCACAATAGGGTCATGAATATCGTGATCCTTGATGACTATCAGGATGCCGTCCGGAAGCTGCGTTGCGCGGACAGGCTGGAGCCTTACCCGGCCAAGGTTTTCACCAACACCGTCAAAGGCGTGGGGCAGCTGTCGGTTCGACTTCGCGACGCCGACGTACTGGTGCTCATCCGTGAGCGCACGCCGGTCAGCCGACAGTTGGTGGAGAAGCTGCCTCGCCTGAAGCTGATTGCCCAGACGGGCCGGGTTGGTTCGCACATAGACGTCAACGCCTGCACCGAGCGCGGTATTGCCGTGTGCGAGGGGGTCAGCTCCCCCGTACCCACGGCGGAGTTGACCTGGGCCCTGATCATGGCGTCCATGCGACGCATTCCCCAGTACGTCGCCAATCTCAAGCACGGTGCCTGGCAGCAGTCCGGGCTCAAATCGGCGGCCATGCCGCCCAACTTCGGTGTCGGACAAGTGCTCCACGGCAAGACCCTGGGCGTATGGAGCTATGGCCGCATCGGAAAACTCGTTGCAGGGTATGGGCGGGCATTTGGCATGCAGGTGCTCGTCTGGGGAAGCGAAGAAGCGCGCGCCCGCGCGGCCGCCGATGGCCTTGCCACCGCCCAGGACTGTGCCCAGCTGTTTGAGCAGTCGGACGTGCTTTCGTTGCATCTGCGCCTGAGCGAGTCCAGCATGGGTTGCGTCAAACTGGATGACCTGTCTCGCATGAAGCCAACCGCATTGCTGGTCAACACCTCTCGGGCCGAGATCATCGAACCGGAAGCGCTGCTGACGGCCCTCAACCGTGGCCGCCCTGGCATGGCGGCCGTGGATGTGTTCGAGTCGGAACCGATTCTTCAGGGTCATGCCCTGCTTCGGCTGGAGAACTGTATCTGTACGCCCCACATCGGTTACGTGGAGCAGGACAACTACGAGCTGCTGTTCTCGGCCGCATTCGACAACGTGGTGAACTTCATCAAGGGGACCCCCACCAACATCGTCAATCCGGGCGCACTCCAGGTGCGCCGCTGAAAAAGAAAGCCGGCTGATGGCCGGCTTTCTTCTTCCTCCGGTCCATGAGCACTCATTTCTTTCGATTGGACCTGTCCGAGCCATCATCAGGCGGCATGAAATCGGGCATCTCGAAATCGATCAGGTTGCTCAGATCCAGATCACTGGGTGGACCAGGAGGACGCGCCGGTTTGGCCGTGGGTTGTACGGGCGCAGCCACCTCAGGCAGAGACGCCTCAAAAGCCGAAATTTCAGACAAGGCATCCAGGTCCACATCCAGTCCGAGATGAGGCGAGGCAGGCGGCAGGATGTCCTGAGGCTGTGTCTCACGCATCGATTCGGTGTGGGCAGCCACCACTGCCGCCACCACGCGGCTGCTGGCGGCCTTCAGCGGCTTGATCGCCGTGTGCTCGAAGTCACCGGTGGCCGGGTCAGTCACGTGTGCTGTTTTGGTGATTTCCTTGGCGATGGAGTGCAGCAGCAGAAGCTCCCGGTAAGCCTCCAGATCGAACACCTCGGCCCCGATGTCACCCGGTTCGCGGAAGATCGATTTTTCGATCAGGTCGAGCACTTTGGGCTGGGGCCACAGAGCCTGGATGCGACTCAAGGCTACCTCGTAGTGCTCAAGTCCCCGGCTGATGTCGGTGTACTGATCGAACTCCGGCGCACTGGCGTTGAACAGGTGATTGAAGTCATCGCGCAGTTTGTCGTAGTCGGAGCGCCTGCCCAGCTTGTGATAGAGCTTGAACAGATCCAGATACGCCAGCGCACTGGGCTCCTGGCTCTCTGCCAGGTGATTCTTGAGCACCTGGATGGCCTGCTCGTTCTCGCCCAGCGAGACAAAGAAATCGGCTTGTTGCTGGACGTCAAACAACTCCTCGGTCGCCACCGATCGGGACACACCCAACTGACTCGGAGCAAACTCGCGCTTGTCCTCTGTCAACAGATTGGGGGTGCTGTCCGCATCCAGATCCATTCCGCGCAGGGACGACAGGTCGTCTCGAGCGGAAGGCCGCCCTTGTCCCAGATCAAGGTCCAGATCGAGGTCCAGATCCGACCCGACACGACCGGGTTTGTCATCATCCTCATCCAGCTCCTTTTCTGCGGCAGCGGCGGCCCACCACGCCCGAGCGGCCTTGTCGTGACCGTTGCCGTCCTGGCCGCGCCGACGCCAGAAATAGAACAAGGCCAGCACAGCGGCCAACAGAGAAGCACCCAAGCCCCACACCAGCCAGCTCAGGTAGCGGGACTGCTCGATTTGTGCAGCCATGGCTTCAAGCTCGGCCTTGTTGCGGGCCTCCTGCTCGCGCAGGCCTTTGGCCTCTGCCTCCAGCACCTCGAGTTTCTGGTTGTCCCGCAGAATGTCCTCTGGTGAAGCGTTGATGGCCTTCCATAGTCTGGCGGCCGCCGCTCTCTCCTCATCGGATACCGACGGAGCACTGAGCATCGTGACGGACATCCTCAGCACCGGGTCACGATCCAGGGCCAGGCTCAGGTCCACGGGGTCCAGTTCCAGACGGGGTGTGGCGGGGGTAACGGGTTTGCGAACGACGCTGGCGGGCGCGGTTGATCGGGTTGAAGACGAGGGGCGCTGAGCGCGCGGTTTTTCGGTCGCAGGATTTCGTGGCGTTGTCCCTTCACGCGGCCCCTGGGGCACCGCGGAGGGCCTGGCGTCCGGTGCATCGGCCACCGACTGCGCCGATGGCAAGGTACGCGGTGTGGGAGCGGCCTCACGCGTCGGCGAAACAGGCTCCGCACGGGATGCGGGTTCGGTGACGGGGTCCGCCAACATCACGTAGCGGCGAGAAAACGGTGCGTTGCACCCGACACGCACATAGACCGTCACCACCGGTTCATCGACCGGGATGGACGATTGCACCCGCAGGGAGGCTTCTGCATCAGGTGCCGAACGTTGAGGAGTGACACGCACGGCCCCAGGCGATACCTGGTTATCGCCGTAGAAAACCTCGGACTGCACGCACAAGTCGTTCAGTTCTTCACCAGGAGTGAGCAGGACCTGCACTCGCATGTCCAACGGACGCCCAATCAGGGCGGCACCGCTGTGCCGACCCAGTGTGGCCGCATGGGTGGCCACGACGCTTGATAGCAAAATACAGCCAACCCAGATTTGGCGCACGTCAGTGTCCCTTCTTTCCTTCGTGGGAACATTTTGTCATAGCTTGCGACATCGCCGGCTCAAATAGAACTTTCATATGCAGTTTGATGTAAACCTCGTAGCCATCATCGGGAGCGGTGTGATGGGGCAGGGAATAGCCCAACTGGCGATTCAGGCCGGATGTCGGGTGCGAATCCACGATCACGCCCCAAATGTTGCCGAAAACGCACGCCAGCGACTTTCAGATACCTGGACCAGCCTGGTCGGAAAAGGTCGGCTGACGGAAGAACAGCGGGCGGCCTATCTGGAGCGACTGGAGGTGGCTGGCCAACTGGAAGATCTCAAGGATTGCGATCTCGTGATTGAGGCCATCGTGGAGGACCTGAATGCCAAGCGGCAACAGTTGGCTGCACTGGAAGCGGTTGTCTCCGCCGACACGGTGCTGGCGACCAACACCTCCTCTCTGTCCGTCACCGCGCTGGCCGCTGGCATGCGACGGCCTCAACGCATGGCGGGACTGCATTTCTTCAATCCGGCGCCGTTGATGCCCGTGGTGGAAGTGGTGTCGGGCCTGCGAACCGATGCGGCGGTGTGCAGGCGACTGGCGGATTTCGTTCGGCGTTTCGGGCATACACCGGTATCGGCACAAGACACCCCCGGCTTTATCGTCAATCACGCAGGACGAGGCTACGGCACCGAAGCGCTGCGGGTGGCCAGTGAGCGTGTGGCCGGATTCGCCGCCATCGACCGCATCCTCAAGGACCAGATCGGCTTTCGCCTCGGGCCCTTCGAACTGATGGACCTCACCGGGCTGGATGTGTCTCACCCGGTGATGGAGTCGATCTACCACCAATACCACGAGGAGCCTCGCTACCGGCCCAGCGTGATCACCGCCCAGCGCCTGGCCGGTGGCCTGCTCGGCCGCAAGACCGGCGAAGGCTTCTATTCATATCAGGATGGCGTGGCCGTGATGCCAGCCGAACCGCCGGCACCGGAAGTGACCACGCTGCCGCCGGTCTGGGTATCGCCCAAGGCCGCACGCCGGGCCGAGATCTACCAGTTGCTCAAAACCCTAGGCGCTGCCATCGAAACCGCGCAGATGCCGTCGGCAGCCGCCCTGATTCTGGTGGCGCCGCTGGGCATGGACGTGACCACCCTGGCTGCGGTGGAGCGGCTGGATGCCACCCGCACCATGGGCCTGGACATGATGCTGGACGACGCCAGCACCCGCCGCCGCGTACTGGCCACCAACCCGGCCACGCGGCCGGACATGCGCGACGCCGCACATGCCCTCTTCGCCCGGGACGGCAAGGCCGTCAGCGTGATCCGCGACAGCGGCGGCTTCGTGAGCCAGCGCGTGGTGGCCACCATCGTGAACATCGCGGCCGACATGTGCCAGCAGGGCGTCTGCAGCCCCAAGGACCTGGAGCTGGCGGTGACGCTGGGCCTGGGCTACCCGATGGGACCGCTGGCCCTGGGCGACCGCATCGGCCCGACCAATGTGCTGGAAATCCTGTTCAATCTGCAGACGGTGTATGGCGATCCCCGCTATCGCCCCTCCCCCTGGCTGCGCCGCCGCGGCGCGCTGGGCCTGAGCCTGATGCACGAGGAGATCTGAACCATGACCGCCAGCCTCAAGAGCCACAGCCATGGTCAGACCATGGTGCTGACCATCAGCAACCCCGAGCAGCGCAACGCGCTGGACCTGTCGATGTACGCCGCCGGGATAGAGGCCTTGAATGCGGCCGAGAGCAGCCCGGACGTGCGCAGCGTGGTCATCACCGGGGAAGGAAGTCACTTCTGCGCCGGCGGCAACCTGCAACAGTTGCAGGACAAGCGCCAGCAGAGCGCAGACGTCCAGGCCCAGGGCATTGAGGGTCTGCACAACTGGATCGAGACCATCCGCGCTTTTCCCAAGCCGGTGATTGCCGCGGTGGAAGGCTCGGCCGCGGGTGCCGGCTTTTCGCTCGCGCTGAGCTGCGACCTGCTGGTGGCGGCGCAGAACAGCATTTTCCTCATGGCCTACAGCAACGTGGGCCTGTCGCCCGATGGGGGTGCCAGCTGGAGCCTGCTGCACAACCTGCCACGCGCCACGGCCCTGCAGCTGATGATGCTGGGCGAACGGGTCGATGCCATGCGCCTGCAGGCGCTGGGCCTTGTCAACCAGGTCAGCCAGCCCGGCGAGGCACTGGCCGACGCCCTGGCACTGGCCGCGCGACTGAACGAACGTGCACCGAACGTGATGGCCAGCATCAAGGAACTGGCCAACGATGCACCGCTGGCCAGCCTGCACACGCAGCTGGCAGCAGAGCGGGACCATTTCGTGCGCAACCTGCGCCACGCCAACGCGGGCGAAGGCATCACCGCCTTCCTGGAAAAACGCCCACCGCGCTTCCGCTAGCCGCTGAGGCACCGGCGTGCTGCGTTTTTTCCAGCACGCCCGCGACGCCTGCGGGACACTTCCCCGCACTATCCCTGATGCCGGGGCATCGTCCCGGTGGTGACAATGTTCGCCAGTTCAGTCACTCAAAAGACAAGCAATGGATGAACCGATTCTGACAATGGAAGAACGCGAGGCGATCAACAGTGGTCGCTGGTTTGCGAGTCTTTCACCTTCCCTGCGTCACGACATACTCCGATGCGCCTACGTCAAGCGTTTCAAGGACGGCGACCTGATCGTCGCGCGCGGCGACCCGCCGTCCGAATGGACGGCCGTGGCGCGCGGTGCGGTGCGTGTGAGTTCAACCTCGCTGTCGGGCAAACAGATCACGCTGACCTATGTGGAGCCAGGGGTCTGGTTCGGCGACGTGGCCATGTTCGATGGCGACCAGCGCACGCACGATGCCTATGCCCATGGGCCAACCACCTTGCTGTGTGTGGCCCGCAACGATTTCCAGAAGATCCTGGTCACCCACGTCGAGCTCTACGAGGCGCTCATGCGCCTGCAGGCACGGCGCATCCGCACCCTGTTCGGTCTGGTGGAAGACCTCAACACCCTGCCCCTGCGCGCACGGCTGGCGAAACAGCTGCTGCACCTGGTGCGCAGCTACGGCGTGCCCTGCCTGCAGGATGGCAACGAAACCCGCATCGGCCTGCAGCTGGCACAGGAAGAACTGGCCCAGTTGCTGGGCGCCTCCCGCCAGCGTGTGAACCAGGAACTCAAGTCGATGGAGCGCGAGAACGCGATCCGCATCGAGCAGGGAGGCCTGGTGGTGCGCAACCGCGAGATGCTGATGCGCATCGCCGAAGCCGAAACCTGACCCCCTCCTCCGCCGCCCATCCCGTGCCCGCATGAACGATTCACAGAACTTCACCGGCACGCGACCGGTGGCGGCCCAGCATGCCGTCGACACCACCGCACTGCAGTCCTGGTTGCAGGCACACCTGCCGGGCTTCGAGGGGCCGCTGTCGGTGGAGATGTTCAAGGGCGGCCAGTCCAACCCGACCTACAAGCTCATCACGCCGGCCCGCGCCTATGTGATGCGCGCCAAACCCGGACCGGTGGCCAAGCTGCTGCCGTCGGCCCACGCCATCGAGCGCGAATTCCGCGTGATGGGGGCATTGCACGACACCGGCGTGCCGGTGGCGCAGATGCATGTGCTGTGCGAGGACGAGTCGGTGATCGGCCGCGCCTTCTACGTGATGGAGTGTGTCGATGGCCGCGTCATGTGGGAACAGTCCCTGCCCGGCATGACCAACGCACAGCGCGGCGCCATCTATGACGAAATGAACCGCGTCATGGCGGCACTGCACAGCGTACGACCCGACGCCATCGGCCTGTCCGACTACGGCAAGCCGGGCAATTACTTCGAACGCCAGATCGGCCGCTGGAGCAAGCAGTATGTGGCCTCCATCACCCAGCCCATCCCCGAGATGGACAAGCTGATGGAATGGCTGCCGCAGAACATTCCAGCCATGGCACGCGACGAATCGCTGGTGTCCATCGTGCACGGCGACTACCGGCTGGACAACCTGATGTTCCACCCGACCGAGCCACGGGTGCTGGCCATCCTCGACTGGGAGCTGTCCACACTCGGGCACCCGCTGGCCGATTTCAGCTACCACTGCATGGCCTGGCACATCCCGCCCGGCGCCTTCCGCGGGATTGGCGGTCTGGACGTGCAGGCGTTGGGCATTCCGACCGAGGACTCGTACATCGCCCGCTACTGCGAGCGCACCGGCTTTGCCACGCCAGATCAGCTCAAGGCCGACTGGAACTTCTACCTCGCCTACAACCTGTTCCGCCTCGCCGCCATCCTGCAAGGCATTGCCAAGCGCGTCGAGATGGGCACAGCCTCCAGCGCCCAGGCCGTGGCTTCGGCCGCCGGCGCACGTCCGCTGGCCGAGATGGCCTGGCGGTTTGCACAGCGCGCCTGACCCCCCCTTACCCAACGTCCAGACCACACACAAGGACCACACCATGCATTTCGACTACACCGACAAGGTCAAGGACATGCGCCAGCGCCTGCTGGCCTTCATGGACGAGCACATCTACCCCAACGAGGGCCGCTTCTTTGCGGAGATCGCCGCCAACCGCGCAAAGGGCAATGCGTGGATCCCGACCACCATCATCGAAGAGCTCAAACCGAAAGCCCGTGCCGCCGGGCTGTGGAACCTGTTCCTGCCACAGAGCCCGCGTGCGCCCGAAGGTCTGTCCAACCTCGAATACGCCCCGATGTGCGAAATCATGGGGCGGGTACCGTTCGCCGCCGAGGTGTTCAACTGCTCGGCACCGGACACCGGCAACATGGAAACCTTGGAGCGCTACGCCAGCGAAGCCATCAAGGACGAATGGCTGGAGCCCCTGCTCAAGGGTGAGTTCAGGTCCGCCTTCCTGATGACCGAGCCCGAGGTGGCCTCGTCGGATGCGACCAACATCCAGTGCCGCATCGAGCGCGACGGCGACCACTACGTCATCAACGGCCGCAAGTGGTGGTCGTCCGGCGCCGGTGACCCGCGCTGCAAGGTCTACATCGTGATGGGCAAGACCGACCCCGAAGCCCCGCGCCATTCGCAGCAGAGCATGATCGTCGTGCCCGCCGACACGCCCGGCATCACCGTGGTGCGCCCGCTCAGCGTGTTCGGCTACGACGACGCGCCGCACGGCCACATGGAAGTGCTGCTCAAGAACGTGCGCGTGCCCGCCAGCAACCTGCTGCTGGGCGAAGGCCGCGGTTTCGAGATCGCGCAAGGGCGCCTAGGCCCCGGCCGCATCCACCACTGCATGCGCTCCATCGGCGCTGCCGAACGTGCGCTGGAACTGATGTGCAAGCGCCTGAACCAGCGCGTGGCCTTCGGCAAGCCGATCTCGGCGCAGTCGGTCTGGCACGAGCGCATCGCCGATGCGCGCTGCCGCATCGAAATGGCCCGCCTGCTCACGCTCAAGGCCGCCTACATGATGGACACCGTGGGCAACAAGGTGGCCAAGGCCGAGATCGCCATGATCAAGGTCGTTGCACCGAACATGGCCTGCGACATCATCGACATGGCCATCCAGGCCCACGGCGGCGGCGGCGTCAGCGACGACTTCCCGCTCGCCTACAGCTACGCCAACCAGCGCACCCTGCGCCTGGCCGACGGCCCGGACGAAGTGCACCGCAATGCGATTGCCAAGCTGGAACTGGCCAAGCACGTGGCCATCCGTGGCGAGGTGGAGATGCCCGTCACCCGGGGTTGCTGAGCGGCCCCCTGCCCGACTCGGCGCTTCGGTTGGCCAGGGCCAGTGCCCGCTCACCCAGGTACTCAAGAAGCTCCAGCGCCAGGAGGGCGTCGACTTCCTGCGCCAGCGGATTCACCTGGAGCCGCAGGAAGCATTTGCCGCGCATCAGGGCCAGCATCACCGGCACCTGCCGGGCGGCCTCGCTGTCACCCGTGAGCAGGAAGGCCTGCGCCTCGTCATCGATCCAGCGACGCGCCAGCTCCGGCGCGTCGCTGAGCACCGCATAGCGCTGCCAGAAGCCGTCACCCGGACCTTTCCATGTGGTGTTCTGGAACAGCCGCAACCAGCGCAGCTCCTCGGGTTCCTCCCGCCCATGCGCTGTGCCGCGCTTGCTGTTGTCGTCACGCGATTCGGCCTGGGCTTCGAGCGTGCGCAGCAGCGAGCGGGAAAGCACGATCACATGCCCGGCCGGTGGCAGCCGCAGGTCCAGGCGTGCACGCAGCTCAAGCCCGGTAATGAATGACCGGGTCGACGGACCACACTCCACTCGCAGCGCCCGTTCGTGCAGCTGTCCTGTCACCTCGAACCTCAGCGCCTCATGCCCCCGGTACTGCAGGTAACGGGCGCTGGCCCAACGGGCGACCGCGCCCCTGTCGCTGGGCACTGACACGGGCTTGCGCCCGAAAAGCTGACGGATTCGATCAAACATGCAGAGATTCCGATCTACACCGTCATGTTAGGCGGCAGGGGACTGGCGTGGGTTGATCGTGTCTCGAAAACACGGGCGGGCGCATCGGGAATGCCCCGCGGCTTGTGCGGGTACAATCCGCGTTTCGTCGGAGCGTAGCGCAGCCTGGTAGCGCATCTGCTTTGGGAGCAGAGGGTCGCGAGTTCGAATCCCGCCGCTCCGACCACCCCTCAAAACAAAAGGCCCACAGCGTGGGCCTTTTGTCCATCCGGTCCGCCACTGCCCGTAGCTCAACTGGATAGAGCAGCTGCCTTCTAAGCAGCAGGTCGGGGGTTCGAGTCCCTCCGGGCAGGCCAGTCCCCCTCATCACCAGCGGCTGTGCCGCGTGGTTACCTAAGTCACGACTGCAGTGCCGATGTGCTGCGTATCCTCGGAAACATCTTCCAAGGAGTGCAACGTGCTGCATGGGGCGTTTCCATCGGCCCGACCTCTGACACCCGGTCGGCGTCACACGGTCCTGCTGCTCGCGGGCCTGGTCCTGCCGGGCTGCGCGATGCTGGGCTCTTCGCCCGCCAAGGTCAGCGGCAGCGTGCAGGCGGTTGCCGGACTCAACCCCAGCGTCAACCAGCGTCCATCGCCGCTGCGCATCGTGGTCTACGAACTCACATCTGCGACGGCATTTGGCAAAGCCGACTTCATGGCGCTCTACCAGCAGGATCAGGCCACGCTGGGGCAGGAGTTCGTCGCCCGCGAGGAACTGACGCTGCAACCGGGTGAAACACGCCCTTACGCCCGCACGCTCGCGCCCCAGACACGCGTTCTGGGCGTGCTGGCGGTCTACCGGGATCTGGAGCGTGCCACGTGGCGAACCACGGTCACCGTCCAGCCGGGCAAGAAGCAGCAACTGCGCATCGTGGCCGACCGTCTGGCCATTTCGGCCACCCTGCAACCCTGAGGCGCCGCACGCGCGCCTGCACACCATGAGCTTGGCCCACCGTGTGATCTGGTCGCAAGGCATGTTCCTGCAACCGCATCACTTCCAGCATCAGGCACGCTTCACCGACGCACTGCTCGACGCCCGCATCCGCGCCGGCCAGCCCTTTGCCTGGGGTTTTGACGAACTGGTGCTGGACGAGTCGCAACTGGCGCTGGGCCGGGTGGCCCTGTTGCGGGCTTCGGGTGTGCTGCCCGACGGGACCGCGTTTTCCATTCCCGACACCGATGCCCAGCCCGCGCCACTGGAAGTGCCCGCCGACCTGAACAACGAACTGGTGTACCTGAGCGTCCCGCTGACGCGCAGTGGTGTGACGGAGGTGGATTTCGGCGACGGCAGCGGTGACGCGATGGCCCGCTATGGGGTGGTCGATGCGGCCATCCGGGACCAGGTCAATGCGGCGGACGACCCCGAACCCATCCAGTTGGGCGCACCTCGGCTGCGCCTGCTGCGCCAGCGCGACGCCACCGACGCACACGCCCTGCTCGGGGTGGTCCGGGTGATCGAACGCCGGTCCGACGCCCAGGTGGTGCTCGACCGTGGCTACCTGCCTCCGCAGACCCGCATCGACGCCAGCGCCCAGCTGTCGGCCAGCGCCACGCTCCTGCACGGGCTGGTGCAGCAGCGCGCCCGCGCACTGGCGGGTCAGATGGGCCAGCTCGGCCATGGCGTCTCCGAGGTCGCCGATTTCCTCATGCTGCAACTGCTCAACCGTTGCGAGCCGGTGTTGCGCCAGTTCGCATCCGTGCCCAGCGTGCACCCCTGGCCCCTCCACCTGCTGCTGCTGCAACTGGCCGGTGAACTCGCCACCTTCTCGTCAGCATCCCGTGTGCCGCCGGACTACCCACCCTACCGTCACGACGATCTGCAGACCACATTCGCCCCCCTGATGGCCGAGCTGCGCGACATGCTCTCGGCCGTCATCCAGCGGCACGCGGAGCAGATCGAACTGGTGGACCGCAAACACGGCGTGCGCACCGCCGTGGTGGCCGATGCCGAACTGCTGCGCAACGCGGGCTTTGTGCTGGCCGTGCGCGCGCAGCTGCCCACCGACCAGCTGCGTCAGCGCTTCCCGGCGCAGACCAAGCTCGGGCCGGCCGAGCGCCTCAAAGACTTGGTCAACCTGCAGTTGCCGGGCATCGGGCTGCGCAGTTTGCCGGTGGCGCCGCGCCAGTTGCCGTATCACGCCGGCAGCCACTACTTCGAGATCGACCGCCAGGGTGAGCTGTGGAAGCAGCTGGAACGAACCGGCAATCTGGCACTGCACGTGGCGGGCGACTTCCCCGGCCTGGAGCTGGAACTCTGGGCCTTGCGCCAGCCAGCCTGACCGCCCGGACACCACCGACGCCGTCCGACCGCCATGGCGACCTCCCCTCCTCCCATGAACGACCCCTTCGCGGCTTTCGACGCGCAGCAGACCTTTGTGCGGCCCAATCCGGCCGGTTGGGCCAGCGCCCCATCGCCCGTGCCACCACCGCCCGATCCTCTGATGGGAACGTCCGGGCAGCACGACGCCCCGGCACCCGATCACGGTCTCAATCCGCTGCTGGCCCAGGCCAACCGGCTCCTGATGCTGGTGCCCCAGATCCGCGCGACCCGGCAGGTGGACCCGGCCGCGCTGCGCGCCACGCTGGCCCAAGGCGTGCGCGACTTCGTCACGTCCGCGCAGCAGCAGGGCATTGCGCCCGAACGGGTGATGGCCGCGCGCTACGTGCTGTGCACCATGATCGACGAGGCCGCCGCCGACACGCCCTGGGGCGGCACCGGTGTCTGGGGCAGGCACAGCCTGCTGGCCGAGTTCCACAACGAGGCCTTCGGTGGCGAAAAGGTGTTCCAGTTGATGGCCCGGCTGGCAGAAAAGCCCGATGCCAACCTCGACCTGCTGGAACTCATCTACGCCGCGCTCGCCATGGGTTTCGAGGGTCGCTACCGCGTCATCGACGGCGGCCGTGCCCAGCTTGAAGCCGTGCGTGCGCGCCTGGGTCAGATCATCCGCCAGCAGCGGGGTGCCTACCCGCCAGCCCTGGCCGAACACTGGGCTGGCCACGCCGCCCCGCAGCGCAAGGCCCTGTCCTGGCTGCCGCTGACAGCGGCCGCCGCAGTGACGCTGCTGCTGCTCGGGCTGGTCTACGGCTTTTTCGCCCGCTCCCTGGCCGAACGCGCCGACCCGGTCTATTCGTCCATCCAGCGGTTGCGGCTGCCGCCGCCAGTGGCCCCGGTGGCGCAGCCGGCTCCACAACCCCGCCTGGCCGTGTTCCTGGCGCCCGACATCAAGGCCGAGCTGGTGGCGGTGCGCGACGAGGTGGACCGCAGCGTGGTGACCATCCGCGGCGACGGCCTGTTCGGCACGGGCAGCGCGGAACTGCGACCCGAACGCGAGGAGCTGATGCGCCGCATCGGCGATGCCCTGGTGCGCGTCGGCGGTGAGGTGCTGGTGACCGGCCACACCGACAACACCCCCATGCGCAGTGCCCGCTTCCCGTCCAACTGGCACCTGTCCGAAGAACGCGCACGCAGCGTTGCGCGGCTGCTCGAAGCCGCGGGCGTGCCGGCCGAGCGCCTGCGGGCCGAAGGCCGCGCCGACGGCGAGCCGGTGGCCGCCAACGACAGCGAAGCCAACCGTTCGCAGAACCGCCGGGTCGAGGTCACGCTGCTGCTGCCCCGGCGTGACGCCGCACCGCGCACCGCTGCTCCCGTCGCCCCCACCGCGACGCCCACGAAGTGAGCACACCATGCTGAAGAAAATGCTGGGCCTCATCTTCAACCGCTGGGTATTGATCGCGCTGCTGCTGGCCGTGGCGCTCGCCGTGCTCTGGCTCATCGGCCCGCTGGTGGCGGTGGGCGAGTGGCGCCCGC
This sequence comes from uncultured Hydrogenophaga sp., assembly GCA_964550405.1. Lineage (GTDB taxonomy): Bacteria > Pseudomonadota > Gammaproteobacteria > Burkholderiales > Burkholderiaceae_C > Hydrogenophaga. The sequence goes on from CAZJZD010000029.1 coordinate 23,871, forward strand.
TGGACAGCACTCTGGCTCGCTGGGTGGCCACGGCGCTGCTGGTGGGCGCCGTGGTCGCGGTGCTGGCCTGGCAGGCCTGGCGTGCACGCCAGGGCAATGCGCAGGTGGTGGCTCAGCTGGTGGCTGCGCCCACCGGCCCGGCCGCACCGTCCGAGAGCGCGGACATGACTTCGGTGCGCGAACGGTTCGAGAACGCACTGACCCTGCTGCGGGGCGCGCGCTTCGGCACCACCAGCAGCGGCGCGGCCGGCATCTGGCGCAAGCTCAACGACCGGCTGTCCGGGCGCTTCCTGTACGAGCTGCCCTGGTACATGATCATCGGCGCCCCCGGCACCGGCAAGACCACCGCGCTGCGCAACGCCGGCCTGCAGTTCCCGCTGGCGGCGCAGATGGGCGACCAGGCCATCCGCGGCGTGGGCGGCACGCGCGATTGCGACTGGTGGTTCACCGACCAGTCGGTGCTGATCGACACCGCCGGTCGCTTCACCACCCAGGACAGCGACGCCGCCAACGACAAGGCCACCTGGTCAGGCTTCCTGGCCCTGCTCAAGAAGTCCCGTCCGCGCCAGCCCCTCAACGGCGTGCTGGTCACCGTGGCGGTGCCCGACCTGCTGACCCGCTCGGCCACCGACCGGCAACGTCACGCGCTGGCCATCCGGGCCCGCGTGCAGGAGCTGCACGAACAGCTGGGCATCCGCCTGCCCATCTACCTGCTGGTGACCAAGTGCGACCTGATGGCCGGCTTCAGCGAAAGCTTTGCCGCGCTCGACAAGGCCCAGCGTGCCGAGCCCTGGGGCTTCACCTTCGACCTGGGCAGCCAGGCCTGGGCCAAGGCACTGCCGGCGGAGTTCGACGCCCTGCAGCAGCGGCTGGATCAGGGCCTGGTGGACCGTCTGCAGGCCGAGTCCGACCCGCCGCGCCGCGTGCGCATCTACGGTTTTCCGAATCAGTTCGCCAGCCTCAAGGCGCCCTTGCAGGAGTTCGTGGAACAGGTGTTCGCGCCCTCGCCGTTCGAGGCCGACCCCATGCTGCGCGGCGTGTACTTTGTCAGCGGCACGCAGGAAGGCACACCCATCGACCGTGTGCTCGGCGCCGTGGCGCGGCGCTACCAGCTGGAACAGGCGGTGCTGCCGCCGCTGCGCGCCAGTGGCCGCAGCTTCTTCCTCGAAAAGCTGCTGACCGAGGTGATGTTCGCCGAACAGGGGTTGGCCGGCACGCGCCGCGCCTGGGAGCGCCGGCGCTCGGCTTTGGTGGCCGGCGGTTATGCCCTGCTCGCCCTGCTCTCGCTGGGTCTGGTGGCCGCCTGGTGGAACAGCTGGCGCGGCAATGGCGCCTACATCGACGAGGTCGCCCTGCGCGTGCCCGACGTGCAGCGCCAGGTCCAGGAAACGCCCAACCGCGCGTCGCCCGACCTGCTGCCCCTGCTGCCGGCGCTGCAGGCCACCCGCGGGCTGGCCCGCGCCGGGCAGGACGATGGAACCGAAGCGCCCTGGCAACTGGGTTTTGGCCTGTACCAGGGTCGCAAGCTCGACGGCGCAGCCCACATCGCCTACGAGCAGATGCTGCGCGATGCCGTGCTGCCGCGGCTGGCCCTGCGCTTCGAGGAGTTGCTGCGGCTCGAAGGCCAGTCCGAATCCCAGTACGAGGCGCTCAAGGCCTACCTGATGATGTACGACCCGTCGCACTTCGACGCCGCGTCCCTCAAGGCGCAGGTCGAATCCGACTGGGACCTGCAACTCGGCCGCAGCCTGGGACCGGACCAGCGCGACCAGTTGAGCCAGCACCTGGACGCCCTGCTGGCGCAGGGGCCGGCGGTGTCCCCGCTGGCGCGCGACCAGGCCCTCATCGACACCACCCGCACCCGCCTGGCCACGGTTCCCCTGCCGCAGCGCGTGTACACCCGTATCCGCCAACGCGGGCTGGACGACAGCTTCCCCGAATTCACGGTGGCCCGCGCGGGTGGCGGCAATGCCGCGCTGGTGTTCACCCGCACCAGCGGGCTGCCGCTGACCCGCGGTGTGGCCGGCCTCTTCACCTACAAGGGTTACCACGAGGGCTTCAGCCAGCAGGTGGGCGAAGCCGCCCGGCAACTGGCCGAAGAACAGCCCTGGGTGCTGGGCCTGCCCGCCAGCGAGGCACGGGGCACGCAGGCCACTTTCGCCAACGAGCAGCTGATCACCGAGGTCAAGCGCCTGTACCTGACCGACTACCGCGACACCTGGAAGGACTTCATCGCCGATGTGCGCATGGTCAGCACCTCCGGTGTCACGCAGGCACTGGAGCGCACACGCTTCCTGGCGGCACCCGATTCGCCCCTCGTGCCGCTGCTGCGGGCCATGTCACGCGAGACCACCTTGCTGCAGGGTAGAGGCGCCATCGAATCGGCGCAACAGACCGCCGAGGGCGCAGCGGCCAGTCTCAAAGGCAAGCTGCTGGACAGCATCGGTGGCCGCCCTACGCAGGGCACGCCCGGCGAACGGCTGGAGAGCATCGTCGACGACGAGTTCGCGGCGCTGCGGCGCATGGTCACAGCGCCGGAGGGCGGCAAGGCCCCCATCGACGGCGTGGTGGCGCGGCTGGGCGAGCTGCAGGTGCAGCTGCAGGCGGCGGAAACGGCGCTCAAGGGCGGCAGCCCGCCGCCCCCTTCGCCGCTGCCCAACCAGATCAAGGCCGACGCGGCCAACGCGCCCGAACCGGTGCGCTCCCTGCTCGACACCCTGGGCACAGCCAGTGCGCAGGGCGCGGCGGCGCAGCTGCGGGCAGCGCTCTCGCGCGATGTGCGTTCGCAGGTGGGCGAGTTCTGCAACCAGGCGGTGGCCGGCCGTTACCCGTTCGACCCCGGTGCCGCGCGCGAAGTAACGCCGCAGGACTTCATGACCCTGTTTGGCCCGGGCGGCAAGTTCGATCAGATGCAGCAGAAGCTGGCGCCGTACATCGACACCAGCACCCGGCCCTGGAGCTTCCGGCCGGTGGAGGGCCTTCCCCTGGGCGGCGACGTGGGCACGCTGCCGCAGTTCCAGCGCGCCGCCGTCATCCGCGAGACCTTCTTCATCGGCGGCCAGGGCCCGGCCACACAGCTGACGTTCAAACCGGTGGAGATGGACCCCGGTCTCAAGGAATTCGTGCTCGACGTGGACGGCCAGATCGTGCGCTACGACCATGGCCCGCAAATCCCGCAGCCAGTGCGCTGGCCCGGCCCGCGGGGCAGTGGTGTGGTGCGGGTGTCGGTGCAGCCGGCGGGCACCGGCATGGTCCACGACGGGCCCTGGGCCATCTTCCGCCTGTTCGAGCGCGTCGGTCTGCAGCCGGGCAACTCACCCGAGAAATTCCGCGCCACGTTCGACATCGACGGCCGCAAGGTGGTGTTCGAGGTGACCGCGGGCAGCGTGCGCAACCCCTTCCGATTGCCGGAGGTGCGCGGCTTTGCCTGTCCCAACGGGCTCTGACCACACTGGACGACCCCATGCAGGGCCAGGACAACGCCCCGGGCTGGTACGGCAAGCTGTCCATGCTGGGCGACTTCGCCTCGCGCCGCTTCGACACCGCTTGGGTCCGTTCCTGCGACGAATGGCTCAGCCAGGGCCTGCGCAGCGGGCAGCAGGCCCTGGGCACGCAGTGGACCGCCGCCTACCTGGCCGCGCCGGTGTGGCGCTTTGCCTGGGCGCCCGGTTCGGTGGACCGGCACTGGTGGTTCGGCGTGCTGATGCCCAGCTGCGACAACGTGGGGCGCTATTACCCGCTGCTCATCGCCCAGGTGCGCCAGCACCCTCCCATCGACCGTTTTGGTCTGGACCATCTGGACGCCTGGTGGACCTGCCTGGCCCGTGCCGGCCTGGCCAGCCTGGCGGTCGGTGCCACGCTGGACGGGTTCGAAGAGGCCCTGCTGCACGCTCCCCCCTGGCCGTCGGCCGCGCACGGCCCCTGGCTGCGGGCGCATCCGGACGGGGAGACCGGCCATTGGCAGGTGGCCCCCGGGGCAGGCCTGACCGAAGTGGCCGGCAGTCTGGCGGCCCAGACGGTGCTGTTGCGGCTGGGCCGCGGCACGCTGTGGTGGCCCGTATCCGAACCGGGCACCGCCGGCCAGCTGTGGCAACTGCCCGGCCTGCCGCCACCAGAGCAGCTGGCCCGCATGCTCACCAGCCGCCGCTGAGCCCCGGCCGGTGCATCAGATGCCGTGCAGGCGTGGCCGCGTGTCGTCGTCCCCGGGGCGCGTCACCTCGCCCGGGTCGCCCACCCACACCGCGACAGCGCTGAAATTGTCCTGTTTGGGTCGCGCACGGGCCAGCACGCCCTGGCGCATCTCGTCCAGCCACTGCTGCGGATCCAGCGCGCGCGCCAGACTCGCGGCCAGTTCGTCCGCTTCAAATCCGTCCCACCAGCCGTCGCTGCACAGCAGGAAGGCGTCACCCTCCATCAGCTCCACCGGCCGCACCACGGTGTGCGGGTCCACCTCGCCCTCCATGCCCAGCGCGGCGAGCAGCTGGTTCTTCTGCGGGTGGGTCCGCATCTGATCGGGTTTGATCAGGCCGGCCTGCAGCATGCGCTGCACCACGCTGTCGTCGGCCGTCACCACATCGAGCTGACCATGACGGAAGCGGTGCAACCGGGAATCGCCCACATGGGTCCACAGCACATGGCCTTCGCCGGGGTCGATCCAGAGCACGACGATGGTGCAATGCATGCGCGCGTCGGGGTTGTCGCTGGTCTGGTGGTGCAGCAGCTCCATGTGTGCCAGCCGCACCATCTGGGTCAGGTTCTCGGGCGAAAAGGCGACCGCGTCATCGCGCAGCAGGCGCTCGATGCAGGCCACCGCCCGCAGCGCCGCTTCGGCACCGCGCTGGTGACCGCCCGCCCCATCGGCCAGCACCGCGTAGTGCCCGTTGCGCGCCACGCCCTGGGCAACGGCATCTTCGTTGTAGCGGCGCGCGCCCTGGTCGCTGCAGGTGGCCATGCGAATGCGGATCATGGTCGCCCAGCTCCTTCGCGCTGCAGGCGCTCGATCTGCTGCTGGTAGGCCGCGACGAAGGCCTTGCCAAACAACGTGTGGAAGTCCTCCTGGGCCTCTTCGCGGATGGCCTGGTTGTGCTGCAGGTACAGGTCCCACAGGCGGGCCTTGCGGTTCATGGGGAGCAGGTTGTCGATGAACGAGCCGTCCGACAGTTTGGAGGCCAGGGCTTCGGGCGCAAACCGGTCGAGCATGCCCTCCACCGCGGCGCGCAGTCCGGCCACCGATCCGATGGCGTGCCCGACCAGGTCGTGCATGGCATCGTCCATGGCCGCCGGGCCTTCGAGGAAGCCGCGCAAGGGCGGCTGCAGCAGCTGTTCCAGTGCGGATCGTGCGTCGGGCGTGAACTTCAGCGGGTTGTTGTCGCGCTGCTGGATGACCGTGACCCCGGCACGCAGTTCGTGTTTGGTGCTGGCCCGCACCGCCACCAGCTGCAGGGTGCCGTCCACCGCGCTGCGCAGGATGCGGCCGACCTCGTGCAGCCGCGCGGCCACCTCGTGCGGAGGGACCCGGACGTCGATGCCAGCGCCCTGGCAGAACGCGGCCCACAGCGCAGCGGCGTCGGCGGCCGAGGCCACGTTGGGCAGCGGCGCGGCGGCAGTCGGTGCAGGAGCCAGCACGGGCGGTGGCGTGGCCTGAAACGGTGACTGCACGCGCGGCGGTTGCCAGGCGGCATGGATGGCGGCCAGGTGGTCAGGCTGCGCCGGCTGGGCGATCGGTGGCGCTGAAGGCGCAGCCGCGGCATCGGCACCGAACAGGGCCAGCGGATCGGTGCTCATGCCCGGCAAGGAGGGGTCGGCGCCGGGCGCTGGTGCCATGGACTGGGCCTGCGCCATGAAGCCGGCCAGCGGATCGTCGGCCAGCACGGCGGGGCCTGCCGGCGCGCCCGCACCCAGCCCGAACAGGGCATCGATCGACGCGCCCGGGCCGCTGCCCAGGAGATCGGCGAACGGATCGGCCGTGGCCGGGCGGGCTTCGGGGGTGGGCAACGGCGTGGATGGCGTCGCAAACGGATCGAAGTCGTCCGGCAGCCGCGCCGCGGCCGGCGCGGGCGGTGCCACGGCGGCCGAGCGCGCATGCACCCCGGCCGGTGGCGGCATGAGGTCGGCAAACGGGTCGGCGGACGCTGCGGCCGCCGGGGCCGCGGCGGTGTCTGGTGAACCGAGCAGGTCGGCGAACGGATCCACCGACGCGGGTGCCAGGCCGCCCGCCGATGGGGTCGGCCCCAGCAGGTCGGCAAACGGATCGGGCGTGGGCACCGGCGGCGCGGAAACCCCTGGTGCCACAGGCGGCGCCACCACCACCGGCGCCGCGGGAGCCACCGCAGCGGCCACCAATGGCGACGGCGGCGCGGGTACCGGTGTGAGCGCCGACAGTCCGGGCCCGGGTTGTGGCACCGGTGCGTCGCCCAGGCGTGCCTTGAGCAGGTAGCCGCCGATGCGGATGAGCTCGTCTTCCTGGACCGGCGCGAGTTCCCCATGGGCCAGGGAGCGCGCGCCGACCATGATGGGGTTGGCGGCACCGACGTTGCGGATCAGGTATTCACGCCCGTGCAGCACGATCTCGGCCTGCAGGCGCGAGACGTGTCGCTGCGGATCGGGCAGCGTCATGGTGTTGTGGTCGGCCCGGCCGATGGTGCCGCCGCGCGAATCGAACACGGCCGTGATCGGCTGTGACAGGGGTTGCTCGTTGAGCGAGGCGGCCACCAGGGTGAGGGTCATGTGCGTCATGGTCGGCCGCGCGGCGGCATGCATCAATCCACCAAAGTCACCATCGGTTGCTTCAGCCCACCGAACCCGGACCAAGGTGCAGCCACACGGACACCGCACCGAAGATCAGCGCCAGCAGCAGCCAGGCCCGCGCCGCCACACGGGCGGGCCCGCCGCGCGACCAGCGCCACGCACCCGCAACGCCGAAAACGACCGCCAGCACGGGAAACAACCAGAGCGGGCTCATGACCGGACGGTCTGGCCGAGCCAGCGCTTCTGCCGCCAGGTTGGAGCCGCCACGGGGAACAGCCGCGTCCCGGTTTGCAGCACGCAGGCCCAGCGCGCGGCCTGGGCACGCCGGCGCTGCGTGCCGTCCAACAGGATGCGCCGCATCAGCGCGGGCGACGGCGGCTCGCCTTCGAACAGCCGCTGGCCCGCCGCGGCAGAGGCCTGCATCGTGGTCTGGCGCGACCACCAGGCCTGCACCTTGGCCACGTCGGGCCAAGGCAGGCTGTCGTCCTCGTCCAGCGACACGTCATCGTTCAACGGGTCTTCATCGGGCTGCTCGGGGAGCGCCGGCGCGTTCAGCGTTTCCAGGTCCATGCGGGCCAGGTCCGCACCGGTGATCCAGCAGAAGGCCTCGCCCGCCAGGCGGGTGGTCACGGGATCGGCCATGCGCTCGATGAGCCACGGCACAAAGCGGGCATCACCCAGCCAGCCAAAGGCCCGGATCAGCCGCCGCTGCCGTGCGCCGTCCGCAGGCGCGGCGGCGGCGGCACGAGACAGCCCCCGCACCCAGTCGCTGGCGGCGCCAAAGTCCAGCGCCGCCAGCAACAGTGCCATGGCCCGGTCCGCCGTCAGACCGCCACGCTGCGCGGCCACGCCCAGCACCTGCAGCGCCACACGACGGTCCCCCAGCAGACAGGCTGCGGTGGCCGCCTCCCGCACGACGTCGGGGCTGTCGTCGGTGATGGCCTGCCGCACGCGTTCCAGCAGGTCCAGGCGCCCCATGGCACCGGCCACCCGCAAGGCGGCCACCCGGACCATCGGATCGCGGTGGGACAAGGCTTTTTCCACCACAGGACCCGGGTCGACCTGATGCAGACGGCAGGCCGTCAGGCCCAGCGCACGCCGCGCCGGCTGAGGCGCATCCAGCAGCTGCCGCACCACCCCCTGCAGATCGGCCGACGACACCCAACCCAGTGCCGAGGCGATGCCGCGCGCCGCATCGGGCAGCACATCGGCCAGGTCCAGCACGTGGTCCAGCAGCCTCGCGTTGCGCGACTGCAGCGCCCGCACGGCCAGGGCAAACACCTCGCCGGTGCCCGGCCGCTCCAGAGCCGCCAGCAGCAACGCGTCGCCGTGCCGACCGGCCACCGCGAGCCCGTCCAGATGGGCCGCGATGCGTTCGTCCAGGCGCGCCAGATGCAACAGACCCACATGCGGCGCTTGCACCAGAACGCTGCGCACATGACGCAGCATCGCGGCCTCTTCGGCGTGTTGCTGCACCACCACCGGAACAATGGGCCGCTGTGGCGTTGGCCTTGCCGGCGGGGCTGCAGATTGCTGGATCGGTACGTCCATGATGCTGTCATGCTGCGCCCGGTTGCCCGCGCGGAACAGCGCCCAAAGTCACCCGCCACTCCCTTCCCGGGGGATGCACCGACAACGGGCTTGGTGTCACAATGACCGCTTCCACAGCACGCTCAGGGTAAAGCACATGAAGGTCCAGCGCTCTGACAGATCGACGGCTTTCTGGGTGTCCGGTGTGGCCTGCGCAGCCCTGCTGCTGGGTTGCCAGAGCACCGCACCAGGACCGAAGGATCCGTACGGCGGTTCGCCATCCTCGGGTCCGGTCAGTGCCACTCCCGCTCCGCCCCCCATCGTGGTCCCGCGCGAGGGCGAGATACCCGGCCTGCTGACGGCGGTGCGCAACAACCTCGATGCCGGCGACGCTGCGGCCGCCACGGCCGATCTGGAACGCATCCTGGCTTTCGACCCGCAGCAACGGGCGGCCGCATCCCTCATGCGTCAGCTGCGCGAAGACCCGAACGAGTTGTATGGTCGCGAGTCGTTCAGCTACCGGGTGCAGGGGGGCGACACGCTGGCCACCATCGCGCAACGCTTCCTGAACGACCGCGACCAGTTCTACGGTCTGGCCCGCTACAACGGCATCGATGTCCCCCGCCAACTGCAGGTGGGACAGACCATCCGCATTCCCGGCAAACAGCCCAGGGTGATGCCACCCCCGGTGTCACAACCGGCGCCCGCGCCGTCAGCGCCCCCCGCGCCGCCACCGGCGCCAGCGCCGGCCCCTGTGCCAGCGCCAGCGCCAGCGCCAGCACCCGCCCCGGCCCCCGCCGTGGTGGCGCCCGATCCGCGGCTGGAACAGGCCCGGCTCGAGAGCGAACGCAGGAACGCCATTGCCCGACACACCCGCCAGGCCCGTGCGGCCATGGCCCGCCAGGACGTCTGCGGCGCCATCGCCGCCTGGAGCGAGGTGCTCAAGCTCGATCCGGCAAACCGCACCGCCGCCCTGGAGCGTGAGAAGGCGCTGGACCTGAAAAAGCGGCTGCCCGCCGCGAAGTGCTGACCGCCTGAGTCGCGGAGGCCAGAGGTCACCGGGCAGGCGACCGCGATGGCGTCGGCGGCGCTGCTTTCAGCTCCTTGAGTTTTGCCATCGCCCGCGGGTGTCCTGGTACCAGTTGCAGGGCTCTCTGCAGGGCTCCAATGGCCGCCTCCGGGTCCTTGGCCGCAATCTGGTCGGCCTTGCGCCAGTAGAAGTCGGCCAGCCGGCTGCGCACCGCGGGGTCGGGACGCCGCCCTATGGACAGGGGCTGCAGCATCGCGATCGCCGCGTCCAGATCGCCCTGACTGGCGAGCAGGCTGGCGTGTTCAATTTCGTTGTGGCCGGTGACCACCGCGGCGGTGGTCCTGCCGTCGTCCGGGTACGGACGCCGTGCCGGAACCGTACCGGGCGCCCGGTACCCGTTCACATTGCCGCGCCGTGTCCGCTGGCGCTCCATCTCGCGCAGGGCATCGGCCGACTCGGCGTCAGGGGGCCATTGGGCCAGCGCCTCCAGATAGAGCCGCATGGCACCCTCGGTATCGCCCTTCTGTCGCGCCTGCTGTGCGCGCGCGCGCCGCTCGGCCGCAGCGGCTTCGGCCTGCGCCCGCGCTTTGTTGCGCTGTTCGCGGGCCTTGGCGTCACGCGGTTCCAGGGCCAGCACCACGTCCCAAGCCCACAAGGCATCGGCCCAGCGGCGTTGCTGCATGGCCGTCTCGGCCGAGGCCCGCTGCCGGTCCTCAAATCGCTCCACCGCATCCTGACCACTGGAACGCGCGTGGCCAGGTCGATCGGCGGGTCCGGATGACGGCTGTGGCGGTTCGCTGGTGGCGCAGGCCGTCAGCAGCAACGTGAGCAACACGCTCCCGTGCAGGCGACCGCCGGACAGCGCCTGCTGTTTCATGGACGAACGGGCCCCTGGCGCGCGACAAGCCTGGCCTTGAAGTCGTCGAGACTGTGGTCGCCAAAAATCATGGTCCGTCTCAGCAGCAGGGGCGACGCATAGAAGGGGTTGCCGCCCGGTTGCACGGTCAACCCGAGTTCGTAGCCGGCACCGGGCATGGCCTCGATGACCGCCTCGTTCGCGTCACCGTAGGGGTAGGCCATGTGCGACACCTTGTGGTTCTGGCTGGACAGTGCCCGCTCGATCAGGCGCTGCGGCGTGTGGAGCTCGGACTCCAGGCTCTTGCGGTAGGCAGCATCGCTTTCGGCCGCACCGCGCTCGGCCAGATTGCGGTGACTCTTGGAATGGGCCTGTATGTCGATCAGACCCGACGCCTGCATCTCGTTCATCTGGGGCCAGCTCAGGGCATCGCGCGAACCGATGAAGTCGGTGTAGACAAACAGCGTGGCCGGCATGCCCAAACGCTTGAGCAGCGGGTAGGCCAAGCGGTACACGCTTTCGTAGCCGTCATCGAAAGTGATGGCCACCGAGCGCTGGGGCAGCGGGCGACGGCCGGCCAGGAAATTGGCCACCTCGCGCAGGCTCACCACCTGCCAGCCGTTGCGCGACAGCCATTCAAGCTGCGCCTCGAACTGCGCCGGCGACACCACCATCTTGGAGCGGGCCGAACCAAGGCGGTGGTAGCAGAGGATGGACACGGTCTGCACCCCGTCCGGGCCCACACCCAGCGGATAGGGCATGGACAACGGCACCACCAGCGGGCGGCCGGCCACCGGCCGGACCACATCGTCATTGACTTCGGCGATCTGCCAGGCCCGATCGGCGCCGCCGAGAAACCGCGCTGCAATGCCCTCCAGCGTGTCCCCGTTGCGGGGCATGTAGACCAGCACACGATCGTTGCGCCCCAACACCTCGCCCTCTGCAGGCGGTGGCGGGTCCGTCCGGTGGGCGGGAACACCTCCGCCGGACGCCTTCAACGGTGGCGCCCCACAGCCGGCCAGCAGGAACAGCCCGGCGAAGGCCAGAACTGCCCACCGCATCCGACCAGGCCCCAACGTCCACCGCACGACCTGCACACGCATGACGGCCTCCCTCCTCAGGTCCGGTCCGGACCGGCGCCCCGATTCGGAGTGACCGGCGTCTGGGTGGACGGCTCCGCGACGCCGCCAGCAGCACCTTCGCGCTTCTGCAACGCGTCGGCCATGGCGTCAAAGGCCGCGAACAGCAGGCCGAACTCGTCCTTGCGGACCTCGGCGATGCGGTGTGTGAAGTTGCCTTTGGCGATCTCCTGCAGGGACTCGCCCACCAGCTTGATCGGCTTGGCGAAGCGGTCACCCAGGAAGTACATGGCCACCGCCACCGCCAGCACGATGACCACCGCCAGGATGATCATCAGCGTGACGGACAGCTGGGCGACCTGGGTCAGCGGTTTCTCGGGAATGCCCAGCGCCACACGGCCCACAGGCTTGTCCTGGAAGGTGATGGGCACCTCAAAACCCAGGATGGATTCGCCGCTGCTGAGGTAACGCGTGGCCCCCGTGTTGCCCGCCAGCGCCCCCAGCGACTCGGTCCCGGCGGGCTTGTAGGTCTTGCCCACCCAGTCGGCCCGGCTGGCCGCCCGCACCACGCCCGTCGGGTCCAGCACCAGAATGCGCTCGAAGCCGCCGGAGCGCATCATCTCGTTGATCGCGACGTCCACCTCGTCCCACGATTCACCCAGAGCAGCAGCCGCGTTCTGGTGGGCAATGAAGCGCGCCAGCGAAGCACCGTACTCGGTGGCCTGCCCCATCAATGCGGCGTACTGGCGCTGGGTGATCACCGTGGCACTGATGCCCATGACCACCGCGATGATGGCCGCCATCGCCAGCGCCCACTTGATGCGCAGGGGGACGATGCGTGGTCGGTCTTTCTCGCGTGCGCTTTCGTCGATCTCATTGAGCACCTTGATCAGCGCGTCGGCCAGCTCTTTGCCCGACTGGAAGCGCTGTGCCGGCTGCTTGGCCAGGCAGCGCTCCACCACGCGGCGCAGGGCCGGCGGCACATCCGGCCGCGCGGCAGTGACCGATGGTGTCGGGTCGTTGGCGATCTTGGTGGCGATCGCCACCAGGCTGTCGCCCCGGAAGGGTCGTTCGCCAGTGAGCATCTGGTAGAGCACGATGCCGGCCGAGAACAGGTCGGAGCGACCGTCGAGCTTGTCGCCCCGCGTCTGCTCGGGCGACATGTACTGCGGCGTACCCAGTACCGCGCCCACCTGGGTGCGCTGGTCGTTGGCATCGTCCATGTGGGCGATGCCGAAGTCGGTCACCTTGATGGTCTTGCCGTCGCTGAGCAGCATGATGTTGCCGGGCTTGATGTCCCGGTGCACGATGCCGCGCGTGTGCGCGTAGTCCAGCGCACGCGCCAGCTGCAGGCCCATGACCACCGCATCGCGAATCGGCAACTGCTTGGTCTTTTCCAGCACATCGGCCAGCGGCTGGCCATCAACCATCTCCATGGCCATGAAGGGGCGGCCTTCGATCTCGCCCACGTCGTGCACCACCACGATGTTCGGGTGCGTCAGGCCTCCGGCCGCGCGCGCTTCGCGCAGGAAACGCGAGTGACACTCCTCGTCCTCGGCCAGCGAGGCGTGCAGGAACTTGATGGCCACGTCACGCCCGATCTGCGGATCGTGCGCCTTGTACACCGTGGCCATGCCGCCACGCCCCAGGCGCGACTGGATCAGGTAGCGCCCGACCTGACGCACCGCGCCTTCGGCCCCGGAGGCACCACTGGCCGCAGCCATGGCCTTGGACGAGATGCCCGTGAGGGTGTGGCCCGGCAAGGTGCCCGTGGGAGTGCCGGAAGACACCAGCGGCGCGAGCGTGGACGGCCTCGGGTCGTGTCGGCCCGTGTGGGCTGGCGTGGCCATCAAGTCGCCAAAGGCACTGGGCCGCACCTGGGTGGCGTCGTCGTCGTGGTCGTCGCGCGGGGTGAGCGTGGCCGGCCGGGTCACCGCACCGGGGTTGACCACCCGTGTCGCATCCTCGTCCAGCTCCTCGGACTCACCCAGCTTGGACGGGCGCGTCAGGTCTTCGACCCGTACCACCCGGGTCGCGTCATCATCAAAGTCGGGCCGCGCCTCGGGCTGGGTGTCGGGCTGCGAAGGGTCCTGTGACATGGGCGTGCACGTGACCGGACGGTCGTGTTGGAGGCCAGAAGCCGGGATGTCACATGGTCCGCCCAGCGCCCAGGCACGGCAATGACCGAAGGTCATCCGCAGAAGCGGTGCGCAGTACCGCGATCAGCTGCGCAGCATGCCGCGGTAGATGCCCGGACTCGAATCCGGTGTCTCCACCGCGCCCGCGACCCGGCGGAAAAACTCGGGCGCCCCCACTGCGCCGGCCACGGCGTAGCCATACCCAACGGCCCGCATGTCGGCCAGGCAAGCTCGCAACAAGGCTGCACCGACGCCCGTGCCCCGCGCCGACTCGGCCACCCCGATCGGCCCGACAAAACCCCGGGCGGTGGCGTCGTAGCAGCAGAAACCAATAAGTTCGGAAGGCTCACCCCGAGTGGCGATGAACAGGCTGACGGGGCGGTTGTTGAGCGCGACACGGACTTCGCTGGCCCAGCCGGGGGAGAAGGTCTTGCTGACCCAGGCGGTGATGAGGTCGTGTTCGGGGCCGATGGGTTTGCGGATCGCGTCTTTCTCAGGATTCGAAGGCTCTGCACTTCTACGCAGCGGGCAGAGAGAAATCAGCATATCCATCGAGACGCGCCCCCAATCTAAGCGACGATACAAGGTGGGCTTGTTCTTGTGAGAGTGCCTGCCCTTTCGAAGACAAACAATCAGAAGGCAAGACCAATCCCCCTTTTCTTTGCGCCAAGCCGCACACCCAATCAACTAGCGTGGCTAGAAGATGACCGGCATTAGTCCGCTTGAGGGTAACGAACACCACATACTCAGACAATACGCTTCCAGGAGTCTGTCAGCAGAAAAAGATCCTTCGGCCCAAGCGAAAACAAGGCTTCGCCGTCATCAGAGGGAAGTAGATGCAGGCAAGTTACCGGTTCGTCATCGGGGTCAACGAGATTGTCGACCGCCACTAGGCCATTGGGAGTTAAACGCATCAGCGAGTAGGCGCTGCAAGCGTAAGTTTCTCCTCGGAAGTGGGCAACACTCAACAAGTTTTCTTTGCGCCCCGTATCGATGACCTGCCACTCATCGCCATTACCTTGGACCATCGCGCCGTCATATCCCACAGCAATGACAGTTCCATCGGGCTTGCAGCATGCCGCGCTGAGATGGGATGACAGCGGGCTGTCGATCTGGCGCCAGGTATTGGCCCCATTCCAGCGCCAGATCTCGCCGTGCCAGCCGACGGCATAGACCTCTTTTTGAGACAGGCCAGCGAGGTCGTTGAATCCTGCGGCCTTGCCCTCCGGCAATGCGGCCTTCGGTCCCACTGGTGTCCATGAACCATCACGTTCGCGACGGAACATCTTGCGAGCCATGCCGACCGCGAATACGGTCCCATCGACGACGCGCAAGCGGCGCGACAGGAAGCTGTCCTTGGAGATCTTTCCAATGAACTCGGTGTTCGCTCCCGGAATGGCCTGCCAGAACTGGCCGTGTGGACCGATGGCCAAGATGACACGCCCGATATCTGCCGGCTTGATCGATGCCATCGAGGACGCCGCCCACGGAGCCGCGACGTCCGATTCCTTCCAAACGCCCGCGTCCCACGAGAAGAAGTTGCTGATGACCGTCTCGGGCGTGCTGTCGTCGTCGACCTTCGAGAAGAACAGTAGGTCGCCGAATGCAGCATGTCCAGCGAGGAAATGGGAGTCGCTGTGATCCATATATTTCAGTAGTCCGTCGATTATTCGATTCTGCGTCGTGGGCTATAGGTTCGACGCAAGGGTCAGCGAGTGCCGAGGCGCTCCTGAGTCTTCCTCTTCTTAATAGCGTCAATTCTTTCCGCGCTCGCGATGCGCTCGTACTTGACGTTTGAGGTCTCCACCGGCAGTTCCTGCTCACTATTAAAGTGCTTTTCGAGCTGGTCTCTCAGGCAAGCCTCTGAACATCCCGTCTGTTCGGCGGTGGCCACCGTTGACACCTTGATGGCGTCCTTCAGTTTCGCCGGACGCTGCTTGGTCAACGGCCCCTTCGAATTGCCGTCTGCGTCCTTCAGGTCGAGTGTTTCGGCGTGGTAGTCGATTAGCGCGTGATTTTCGGCGTGCGTCCCGGCGTGCTGCGTCATGCCTTCGAGGCAGACGCACAGCGCGGCACCGTACTGGTAGCTCTTCTGGGTGAAAAAGGTATCTGGCGGAATGTGGTTCGGTGTCTGACCGGGGCAACACCCGGCCTCGTCTTTATTGGGAGATTTGGGTCGCAGGAAGCAGCGCATTGCCTTGACGCAGTCGTTCGCATCTGCCGCCGCCATATTGGCTGCATTGACCGTGGCGCTCTTGTCCTTGCTGACGTTGGGCGCGTGGTGGGCCATCGCGTCCTTGGTTTCCTGCGACAGCGCGGCAGCCTTGGCCTTCCATCCGCGCCCTTTCTTTTGGACACGGACCCATTCCTTCTGGTCTTTCTCGACGTTGACGGAAAGCGCGCCCGGACATTGCCGCTTCTCTGGTGGTGCGTCTTTGCTGTCGTCGCATTTGCTTTTGATCTTCTCGGCATCGCCCGCGCAGCTCGGAATCATGCCCATCGCAACGCTCGCTGCATGCACCGTGGGCAGCGCCCCGTTAGCCGGTGACGCATGGTTGTGCGTCGTCATGTCGAGGTTGCGGACAACGTTCTCGCCCTCGACTTTCACGTCCATCGACCAAGCGACGAAAAACACCTTACCTTTGGTCTTGCTGTTCAACAATCCCTTCTTTGGCGCAGACCCGGCTTCATCCCCGGTACTCGACTTAAAGTAAGACTTGTCCTTGAGCATGACCGACTCGCCGCCGATCTTCACCGTGGCGGAACCGTCGGTGGTATCCGAGGCCATACCTGTATTCGGATATGGAATTGGAACACCAGGCGGCGTCGCCGGGGTGAGCGGTGGCGTGAAGCAAACGTCCGGAAACTGGCAGATGGACTTGCCACCCATGGACTTGCTGGAAACCTCCATTCCGTTGGCGAAGACAGCCATGATTCAAGCCGCGATGGAAACGACCGCGGCGCGCTCGCCTTGGTCTGTACTGAAATGGAGGATTGCACGCGGTCCAGGAGCGTAGCCCTTTAGCGCCGCCAAATGATTGATAGCAAAGCAGGCCACTGCCGCCGTCGCCCCAGTTTCGCCGATCGACTCCGCCGGATGCCACAACTCAAACTCACCCTTGCGCTTGCGAAGCGTGCGGTTAAGCGCGAGAGAAGCTTCTTTGAAGTAATACTGCTCACCTGAAAGATCGGAAACACGGTAGTTCATGTCGTGCAGCTCTTCATTGGCATGTGTGAGCGCCGCCTTGATTGCCGCGGTGAGGCCATCGCCGCGCAAAGGCTCTTCCGAATCTATGTGCGCGTGCTCGACGGCGAAACCAAAACCCTGCAGCAGCATGCCCCGGCGACCTGTCAGCTTTGAGACAAGCAGCGCGCCTGCACCTTCGCCAACCATGAACCCGTTGGAGTTTCGTGAAGTAAGCAGTCGATCGACGCTTTCGTAGTGGCTAACCGTTGGGCCAGTAAGTAAGCTGTCGGTGGCCGCGACGAGTACATGCGGCACACCATGATCACGAACCAGATTGCAGGCTTGCGCTAGTGCACGTGCCACGCCGACACTGCCCAGAGCACCCAATCTTGACGTTGGAGCGAAGGAGGTGCCGAGTTCGTCTTGCAATGCCACCCAAAGCTCGTGTTCAGATGCGTCGATTCGACCTGGGCGCCCCCTTTCGGCTGTGCAAAGAAACAGAGGGATTGAGGTCCATTCCGCCTTCGGGACACAATCGAGAGCCTCATCAATCGCAAGTGCCGCCATCTTGGCTAGCTTGGTCGTTCCTCGCCATGGGTGAGACAGCTCCACCTGATGCGCGAGCAGGCGTTCACCACCCGATATGAAGTGAGTTTCCGTAGGATTCGAGAGCTTGCTGCGTATCGCTGCGCACGAGGCAGCGGCCGACAATCCAACCGAGGTCACTAGACCAACGCCGACGATCCCCACGTCCGAATCGATCATGACGTAGTCTCTTCCAAGGGTGACAGGTTCATCGGCACCATCACTACGGGAATGGGGAACGCGATCTGTTCGCGCTGCTGCCACCAGTCCTTGCCCTTCTTGCCCACCAGCACCTGCGCGATCTCGTGCATGCTTTTCTTCAGCGGCCTCGCAACCCGCCAGGTCATGGTGATGCACTCGGCATCGGTGTCGAACACGATGGTGTCCAGCGATGCGGTCAGGTCCTCGCGTTCGCCGCGCTTGGGGAACACATGCACCGGCGCGTCGAAGTACGGCAGCGTGAACTGGCGCGGGCCGTCTGCGGTGAAACCGCTGAGCAGCACATCCAGCGGCGCCTTGGGCAGCGGCAGTTGCTGGTCTTCGGGGGCGGCCTGGTAGTAGCGCTCGTCAAAGTCTTTGGGCAGGAACGGGAACACGTCGGCCAGCCACGCATCGTCGTAGGTGCCGGCGAACCGGGCGCGCTGTGGCCAGCCGCGGCCCAAGGGACCGAGCGCCATGGGTGTGTACTTGTCGCCCGGGAACTTCACGGGCTCGCCGATGGCTTCGGTGTTGGGCAGGGGCGCGCCGTCCACCCAGGCGTTTTTCAGATGCTTGTGCCAACCTCGGCCCACCGGGTTGGGCAGGTAAGCGTCGTGTTCGGCCGGGTCTTCCGGGTGGCGGTCCGCGCCGCCATACGCACGGTCGTAGCTCACCGGCATGTGTGTGAAGTGCTGTGGGGCCGACGCACTGATGCCGGTCACACCGGCCTGCCAGACGCGGTCGCCCACCACATCAAAGGCCTTCTCAAGTTGGCCCACCCGGATACCGCAGCGCAACCGCGTCACCTGCTGGCCCGCCGGAGCGCGGGCATGGCCCGTCAGCAGCACATCACAGGCCCGCTTGCGCGGCGCAAAGTCCACTTCATGCACCGGGGCGCTGAAGCCCGGTTCACCGGTGAAGGTGTCGGCCATGATCAGCGGCATCTGCTCGTCGGCTAGGCACACGGCTTCACCAGGTTTGGGCAGCACAAAGGTGCCCTTGATCACCACCACCAGCAGCTCGCGGCCACTGGGCTCCAGGCCCATGTTGTAGCCGGCAACCATTCGGGTGGCGTTGATCAGTTCCATTGCGGGCGATCAGTTGAACTGCACCGAACCGCCCTTGACCCGGTTGACCCCGGTGGAGCGGCTGAGCAGGTAACTACCCTCGATGAGCACCTTGCCCGTCTTGGTGAGGGTGATGCTGGCCTTGCCGCAGCGCAGAACCATTTCCTCTTTGGCATGGACCACCACACGGGCGCCGTCGGCCTGCACCTCCACCTGTCCGGGCGCATCGGGCAACGGCCAACCCGCCCTGCCCTGCACCAGACCCATGACGATGGGGCGATCCGCATCGCCTTCCTCGAACATCAGCACCAACGAGTGGCCGATATGGGCACCGTGCAGATCGACCGTGCTCAGCGCCCGACGTGCATTGGGCGCCCAGGGCGCGGGCAGACGCACCAGTGGCGTCTTGCCGTCGTCGGCCAAAGCCAGCAGTTCACCCACCAGCACGCCCGGCACCGGGCCGACGGGTTCCGCCGCCTGCCGATCGGCCGAAACGCTGGGCGCCTGCAAGAGCGGTGAAAGCAGGGCATCCCCTTCAGAGGGAGGCGGGTCTGCCAGGGTCACGCTGACGGGAAGGTCCTGTGGGTGCATGCCAAGTCCTTGAACCATGGGCCGTGTTCAGTTCTGCAAGATCTTGCTGCCCTTGACCACCACGTCGCTGCTGGCCTTGACGTTGATCTTGCCGCTGCCGTCGAGCGTGATGTCCTTGCCCTTGATGGTGATGGTGCCGTCTTTCTTCATGGTGATGCTGGCGCTGCCGGTCTTGATGGTGATGGCGTCACCAGCGTCGATGACGAGGCTCTTGCCCACCTTGAGCGCATCGTCTTCGGCCACGCTGGTGCTGCGGCCTTTGCCCACGCTGGTGCTCTGGGCGCCACCCACGGTCAGCGACCGGTCCGATCCGATGTCATTGGTTTGTTTGGCGCCGACGCTGGTGCTCTGGTCGGCACCCACGGTGATACTCTGCATGGCGCCCACCGCCACCACCTGCGCGGCGCCGATGGCGATTTCCTGCGCTGCACCGATGGCGATCGTCTCGTTCACGCCCACGGTGTGCGTGCGCTGCATGGCCACGGTGGCGGTTTCGCTGGCGCCCACGGTGATGCTGCGGTTGCTGCCGATGGTGATGGTTTCGTTGCTGCCCACCGCTTCGGTCCGATTGGCGCCGATGGTGATGCTTTCGTCCACGCCCACCGTTTCGGTGCGGTTGCTGCCAATGGTGATGCTCTCGTTGCTGCCCACGCTTTCGGTACGGTCCACGCCGATGGTGATGGTCTCGTTGTTGTCCACCGTCTCGGTGCGGTCGTGCTTCACGTGCACGGTCTCGTCGTGGTCGATGGTCTTGGTCCGGTCGTGGCCCACCCAGTGGGTCTCGTCGTTCTCGACCTCGATGTCCTGGTTCTTCTCGGCGTGCAGCCACACCTGCTCGCTGCCCTTCTTGTCTTCAAAGCGCAGCGCGTTGGCGTTGCCGTAGCCACCGCCTTTGCTGCTGCGGCTGAGCACGCCACTCTGGGTGGCGTTGGCCGGCAACTCCCAGGGCGGCATCTGCTCGGCGTTGTAGACGCGGCCGGTGATCAGGGGCTGGTCCGGGTCGCCTTCGAGGAAGTCGACCACAACCTCCTGTCCGATGCGCGGGATCTGCACGAAGCCAAAGCTTTTGCCGGCCCACGGGCTGGATACGCGTACCCAGCAGGAGCTTTTTTCATTCTTTTCGCCGTAGCGGTCCCAGTGGAACTGCACCTTCACCCGGCCGTACTTGTCGGTGAAGATTTCTTCGCCCGATGGGCCGACCACCACCGCCGTCTGCGGCCCCTGGACAAACGGCTTGGGTGTGCGCCGTGGCGGGCGGAAGACCTGGTCTGCCGGCTGCGCATCAAAGCTGCACTGCAGGTCGCCCCCTTCCACCGCCTGTTCGCCGGCCGATTCCCCGCCCGGGTCGCTGGCCATCACCTGCACCCGGGTGCACAGGTACTCGCCGTTCTGGTCGCCACGCGGGTGGCGCGCCAGTTCGAACTTGCGCCCGGTGGCCAGTGCCTGCGCATTGCTGCGGCCCGCCACCTGTTCGTACCGGCACTGCATTTCGTCCAGCCGGTCTTCCACCAGCTGCTTGCCGTCGCCGGACTGGATGTAGTCGCCCTGGTAGTCGAACACCTCTTCCTGGTCCAGTGCGTGCTCGCGCGACAGCGACTGCGACACCAGCAGGGAAGTCGAAGGCCGTTCGAAGTCGTAGCTGGTCAGCACCGTCTTGCCAGACCTGACCGCGCGCGAGCAGCGCCAGGCGGTCATGTACTGCGTGTCCGGCGGTACCTGGCCGTCGTGTTCGAAGTACGGGAACGCGGCCTTGCCCTCCACCGGGTTGTGGGCCCCGGGGCCGTCCACGATGACCAGCTGATGGTCCCCTTCGCTGTGCTCGAAATACCAGTAGATGCCTTCGTCCTCCATCAGCCGGGCGACGAAGTTGTAGTCGGTCTCGCGGTACTGAACGCAATACACGCGCTGGCGGTAGCTGCGTTCGAGCTTGAGCTTGTAGCTGGCGATGTCGGCGTGGTCCTTGAACACCTTTTCGACGATCTCGGGCACCGTCATGTTCTGGAAGATGCGGCAGTCGGCCGTGCGCGTGAGAAACCACAGCCAAGGCCGAACGGTCGCGGTGTAGCCGTACCAGCGCCCCTGGTGACGGCCGATACCGAAGCGCGTGACCAGACCGCAGAAGTGGCGTTTGCCGCCCTCCGGCAAGGTCACGGCCAGGTCGAGCGGCTTGCCCAGCAGCTTCTCGGCTTCGATGTCGGCCCTGGGGCTGAGCAGCTGCAGCTGCATCTCCTCCAGCACGCTCAGGCCCGAGCTGTGGCTCATGGAAGCGAAGCGCAGCTCGGACTCGGGCAGTGCGGACGTCAGGACAAAAGGTGTGGGCGTGGCCATGGATGATCAGGCGCGGCACAAGGCGCAATCCATGGTGGGCCAAAAGCGGTCCGCAGCGCAGCGACCAAAGTCATGGCGGCGGGTAACACATCCTTCGATGGGGGATGGCGTCCCCCGCCGCGTCTCAGCGCCGGCCCAGCAGGCGCCCGATGCGCTGCATCCAGCCACCGGCTTGTGCCTTCGACGCGGCGGCGCGGCGTTCGGCCAGATAGCGCTTGCTCTCGGCCAGATCGGCTTCGGCATCGAAATCAGGGTCGGGCTCAAAGGTGGCGCGGATGGCGTGACGCCATTCGTCGCTGGCGCCCCAGTGGTCGAGGTAGGCCTGGCGCTGCGTCGGCGTCAGGGCGGCCCAGAACGGTCGCCACACCTGATCCACCCAGGTTTCCTGCAGGCCCTGCCGGGCCGCCACCTGCCAGGGCGTCATGTCTGGAAAAACCTTCCACGGCGGTGACTGTTCCAGGATGTCATTCATGTTGCAGCTCAGTTCTCGTCGATGTGGTCGGCAATCCAGTCGAAGCCGAAGTATCCCGCCACACCGCCGACGACGCCACCGGCCGCCCCTGTGAGCAAAGCGCCAGGTCCGGTTTCAATACCCACCAGCGCCCCGCCAGCGGCCCCCAGCTTCATGCCGGCCCAGGCCGCGGCCCAGCCGCCCACCTGGCGCACCGTTTCGGCAGCGATCGGCCGGGCCGACTGGGTACGCACCGACTTTTCCGTGGCGTGGGCCATGTTCACCGCCGTCATGGCAAAGCCGATGATCTGCACGCCCTGCAGGCCCCGCGTCATGGCCATGGCCGCTGGTCCCTTGACCGCCCCTGCGGGCACACTGCCCTTGATCAGCACCTCCTGGTCGGCCGCCACCAGTGCCCGGATGCGGGCAATCCGCGCCTTGTCGGCGTCGGTCACCGCCTTGGCAGCGATGCGGTCCAGATCGGCCAGGATCTCGGCCGTTTCGTGCAGGGTGGCGCCCGCCGCTTGCGCGGCGGGCACGTCAATCCAGAACGGGGTGCCCACAAACCGCCGGGCCCCGAGCCATCCGGTAGATGCCGACGAGTAAGGGCTGGGCTTCATGCCCAAGGCGTGCCGGCCCAGGCTCAAAGGGCTGCCCGGCCCGGTGGGCTGGAAACCGAAGCGTTCCGGGTGCGGGAACAACTGCAAGGGCCTTCCGGCCTGGCGGGCCGCTTCCGCCGCCATGCGGGGATTGACCAGCACCCGGCGCACCACCTTGCCCCGCGTGGGGTCGATCTCGTCGGCCAGCACGAATACGTAATAGGCGCCTGGCACCAGCGCCGGCTGCTGGGCTGCCACCGTAGGGGCCTGGGTCTGGATCGCCCCACCACCCCGCGGCGGGGCGCTGAAACCCGCCGTCTCGCCCATGGCCGCCATGCCCGGCTGCGCGGGCACCAGGGCGCTGTCGATGTGAAGGACCTGTCCGACCAGCAGGCGCTCGGGATCGATCTGCGGATTGCTGCGCGCGATGTCGCGCCAGCGAAGACCGTCGTTGCACACGCGTCGGGCAATGCTCCAGAGGCTGTCACCGGGCTGCACGGTGTACTGCATTGGCGGCTCCTCAACAGGCCGGTGCCGGCGCACGCGCGGCGGTCACCAGCCAGCCCGGCACCTCCAGCCCCGCCTCCAGCCGCAGCGCCACCGTGTCCCGGGCGATCAGCGTGAGGCCGGCCGCCGTCACGGTGCGCGACAGGTAGTCGCCACCATGGGCATAGCGGCCATTGGCCTGCAGAAGGTGGTCGCGCCCGGCGTCTTCGGGCAGCGCCTCCACGGTGAACACCAGCCAGCCGCCCGGCCGCAGCGCGCGCCGGGCGGCGGCCATGGCCGTTTCCAGTGTGCCGAAGTAGCACAGGGTGTCGGCCGAGACGATGGCGTCGAGGGCCTCGGGCTGGGTGTCCAGGTAGTACACCAGCTCGGCCTGGTGCAGTGTGTCGTACGAGCGCCGGCCTTGCCGGTCGGTGCGCTGCAAGGCACGGCGCAGCATGCCTTCGGACAGGTCGCAGCCCACCAGCCGCCGGGCCCAGGGTCGCAGCAGGGGCCCACACAGGCCGGTGCCGCAGCCAGCGTCCACCACGTCCAGCGCGCCGGCCGGGTCCCCGCCCACCGCGCGGGCCAGGGCCTGCGCCACCAGCTCGGGTGCCCGGTAATGCAGCATTTCCAGCTTGGCATCGAACGAGGCGGCAAAGGCATCGAACACCTGCTGCACATAGGCGTCGCTGGCGCGCTCGGGCGCCGCCCCGCCCTGCTCCGCCCCGAGGCAGGCGGCCAGCTGGTGTTGCACCACGGGGTTGTCGGGCTCTTCGGCCAGCCATTCGCGGTACAGCGCGGCCGCCTGCTCCCGCTCGCCCAGCAGCACCAGCGCGCGGATGACCTGGTCGCGCGCCTGCAGGTGGCGCGGCCACAGGGCCACCGCCTTGCTGTTGGCCACCAGACCATCGTGCACCCGGCCCTGCGCCATCAGGGTCTGCGACAGGTTGTACCAGGCGTCCCCGAAGTCCGGCCGGGCGTCGATGGCCTGGCGGCAGGCCGCCTCGGAGGCGTCGAGCCGGTCCAGCTTGCGGTGCAGCGTGCCCAGGTTGTTGAGGGCCTCGGCCACACCCGGCTGGCCCGGCGCGGCCATGGCCACGCCCTGCTCGTAGGCGGCCAGCGCCGCCTCCAGGCGCCCCGCCGCCAGCTGCACATTGCCCAGGTTGTTCCAGGCGCCCGCGTTGTCCGGCAGGGCGGCCAGGGACTCGCGGATCAGCGCCACCGCTTCGTCCACCCGGCCCTGCGTGTGGCGCAGCACGCCCAGAAAATGCAGGGCGTTGGGTTCACCCGGCCAGCGCGCCAGCACCTTGTTCAGCGCAGCCTCTGCCGGGCCGATCTGTTCGGCCCGCAACAGACCGATGGCCTGGCCCAGCGCCGACGCCAGGTCAGGCGGGTTGTCGAGGAGGGGGGCGCTTTGCTTCATGACCGGTGGCTCAGCGTCGTACCTCACGACGGCACATAGGAGATCCCGATGTTCGTCCGGCCCTGGAGAACACATGCTTTGTAGAAGGCAACGAGCTCCTTGGTTTCCGGGTGCAGATGGGGATTGACCGCCAAGTTCCACACCTCGGTTGCCGCAAACACTTTGGTATCGCGCGATACACCCCGTCCAACAATAAACGTCACCTTGCCCTTTGCCTGACGGCACATCAGGCCAGACACGGCTCGCCAAGCGATGAATCCATCGGGCTGATACGGCTGGATGGCCTGTATCCATTCAAGGAGGTTGCTGTAACGTGTCTGGTCGGGGACGCCAATGTTGGCGAGGAGTTCGGGCAGAAGCGGCCGTCCTCGAAGCTCCGGCGTTTTCGACCGAAGGTCCAGGTAGTCGTGAAAAGCCGGCCGGAGCAAATCGCCGCAGTAAACCACTGTCTGGTTGGGTGGCGCTGCGATTTGGGCTCGCACCTCAGGGTGTTTCTGCAAGTAATTGAGGAACTGCCTGGTCCCTTCCTGAAGCGTGGTGGTGTCGGACACGATTCGGCCTCCTTTGGGCGGGGTCATTTGAACGCGTAGCTGAACTGCCCGTCCACCGCCCCCACCCGTACCGCGCCGATGGGTTGCCCTTCGAGCATGCGCGTGAGAAAGGCACGAGAGATGTCCGGCAGCATGGTGTTGGTCAGGATGGCGT
Organism: uncultured Hydrogenophaga sp.; assembly: GCA_964550405.1. Taxonomy (GTDB): domain Bacteria; phylum Pseudomonadota; class Gammaproteobacteria; order Burkholderiales; family Burkholderiaceae_C; genus Hydrogenophaga. Next base: position 48,871 of record CAZJZD010000029.1, read on the forward strand.
CGATCATGCGGCCGCCCGATTCGCTTTCGGTGCAGCGCGACACCACCAGCTTCACCACCGCGTCGTCGACCTCGAACGGCACCTTGTAACGCCCCTCGACACGTTTGCGGATGCGCCCGAGCTGCAGGCGAACGATGCGCGCCAGCATGTCGTCGGACAGCGGGTAGTAGGGAATGGTGACCAGCCGGCCCAGCAACGCGGGCGGGAACACCTTGAGCAGCGGCTCGCGCAGCGCCTTGGCCATGTCTTCCGGACCGGGCATCAGCTCCGGGTCCTTGCACAGGCTGGCGATCAGCTCGGTGCCCGCGTTGGTGGTCAGCAGGATCAATGTGTTCTTGAAGTCGATGAAGCGGCCTTCGCCGTCTTCCATGAAACCCTTGTCGAACACCTGGAAGAAGATCTCGTGCACGTCCGAATGCGCCTTCTCCACCTCGTCGAGCAGCACCACGCTGTAGGGCTTACGGCGCACCGCCTCGGTCAGCACCCCGCCCTCGCCGTAGCCCACATAGCCCGGCGGCGCGCCCTTGAGCGTGGAGACGGTGTGCGCCTCCTGGTATTCGCTCATGTTGATGGTGATGAGGTTGTGCTCGCCACCGTACAGCGCCTCGGCCAGGGCCAGGGCGGTCTCGGTCTTGCCCACGCCGCTGGTGCCCGCGAGCATGAACACCCCGATGGGCTTCTGCGGGTTGTCCAGGCCGGCCCGGCTGGTCTGGATGCGCTTGGCGATCATCTCCATCGCGTGGTCCTGTCCGATCACGCGCTCACCCAACAGGCGGGGCAGGTTGAGCACGGTCTCGATCTCGTTGGCCGCCATGCGGCCCACCGGGATACCGGTCCAGTCCGCCACCACGCTGGCCACGGCCTGCTGGTCCACCGTCGGCAGGATCAGCGGGCTCTCGCCCTGCAGTGCGGTCAGTTCGGCCTGCACGGCCTGCAGCTCGGCCAGCGCTTCGGCGCGTTCGGCGTCCGTCAGACTGGGCGCGGCCTGGGCGGCCGGTTCGGCCCCGGCCGCCGCATCGCCCGCCTGGCGTTCCAGTGCGCTGCCGGTGCCTTCCACCGGGTCGCCAGGGCCCCGCAGCCGTGCGCGCAAGGCCAGCAAGCGATCGACCAGGGCCTTTTCGGCCTGCCAGCGCGCCTGCAGCTGGGCCTGCCGCTCCCGCTCGCTCGCCAGGGCAGCGCTCACCGCCGCTTCGCGCTCGCGGGTGTCGATGCCGATGGCCCGCTCCCGCCCGATGATGCGCTCCTCGGTTTCCAGGGACTCGATGCGCCGGGCGCTGTCGTCCACCTCGGCCGGCGTGGCGTGCAGGCTCACCGCCACGCGCGCGCAGGCGGTGTCCAGCAGGCTGACCGACTTGTCGGGCAGCTGGCGTGCCGGGATGTAACGGTGGCTCAGGCGGACCGCGGCTTCGAGCGCCTCATCCAGGATCTGCACCTTGTGGTGCTGCTCCATGGTCGAGGCGACGCCGCGCATCATCAGCGTCGCCTTGACCTCGTCGGGCTCGTCCACCTGCACGCTCTGGAAGCGCCGGGTCAGCGCCGGGTCCTTCTCGATGTGCTTCTTGTATTCGGCGAAGGTGGTGGCACCGATGGTGCGCAACTGGCCCCGTGCCAGCGCCGGCTTGAGCAGGTTGGCCGCGTCGCCGGTGCCGGCCGCACCACCGGCCCCCACCAGGGTGTGGGTCTCGTCGATGAACAGGATGATGGGCTTGGTCGAGGCCTGCACCTCGTCGATGACCGAGCGCAGGCGCTGCTCGAACTCGCCCTTCATGCTGGCGCCGGCCTGCA
>CAZJZD010000030.1:0-48461 GCA_964550405.1 uncultured Hydrogenophaga sp.
ACAGGTCGCACTTCTGGACCTTGCCGGTTTCCTGCACGTAGTTGATGGTGCCGAAGGGGCAGCTGATGGTGCAGACCTTGCAGCCCACGCAGGTGGTCTCGTTGACCACCTTGGCGCCGGTGATCTTGTCCACCGTGATCGCCTCCACCGGGCAGGCGTGCAGACACCAGGCCTCGTCGCACTGGGTGCAGGTGTAGGGCACCTTCTTGCCGGTGTGGTGGAAATCGAAAACCTTGATGCGCGACTTCGAGGTGGCGAAGGTGCCGTAGTTCTCGTTGGAACAGGCCATTTCGCACTGCAGGCAGCCAGTGCATTTGTCCGGGTTGATGTGCAGGACTTTCTGCATGGAGTTCTCCGTGGGGTTTTGGGCGCTTCTTATGCTGCGCCAAGCCTATGTAAATAATTGCATGACGATTGTTGAGTCCTTATGAGGCTTTGAACTCGGGGTAAACCCTCAACAGGCTGTGCGCCCGCTTTCAAATTCTCAAAATGCAACATATGGCCTCTGGCACGCTTGCTGCTGGTCACGACCGCACCGCCCGAAACGGAACAACAAGAATGCGAGACAAGCCGATGGATTCCCTCACCCTGACGCAGCAGGCCGAGCACCGCCTGCAACAGATCGAAATGGCGCGCCGCGCCCTGCTCGGCGACGGCGCCCCGGTGGGCGTCCCCCGCCTGGACGACTGCATCGAGCGGTCCTGGCGCCGCTGCCTGGCGCGCGGATTGCAACCGAAACAGCGCATCGGCTTCAACGCCGTGTCCCGCGCCGACATGAGCCATGTCCGTGACGCCAACCAGACCTTGCTGCAGGCGGCTGCCCCGGTCATCCGCTCGCTCTCGCGCGCCATGGCCGACACCGGGTACTTCGCCATCCTCACCGATGCACAGGGCGTGGTGATCGAAGCGAACGGTCCGATCGACCATGGCAATCGCCTGGCGCACCTGATCGCCCGCGTCGGCGTGGACCTGTCGGAGCCCGCGGTGGGCACCACGGCCATCGGCACGACACTGGCCGAGAAGCAGCCGGTCTGGCTGCACCGGGGGGAGCACTTCTTCGAGGACACCACCGCCTACAGCTGCGCCGGTGCACCGCTCTTCGGACCGGACGGCCGCTGCGTCGGCATGCTGGACCTGACCGGGGTCAACGTGCCCGAGCGGCCGGCCCTCAAGCACCTGGTGACCCGCTCGGCGATGGCGATCGAGAACGCCCTGCTGATGGCCCTTCCCCACCACCTGCAACTGCGCCTGACCTGGCCGGGACAGGTACCCGGCGGCGACGGGGATGGCCTGCTCTGCGTCAACGCGGATGGACAGATCACCGGCAGCAACCGCACCGCCGCCCACATGCTGAGCCTGCTGCCCGGTCTGCCCATGCCGCACTGCAGCGAGGTGTTTGCCATCGGCAGCGACACCCTGTTCGATGCCGCCGTTTCGCTGCGCATGGCCTTCGAGGCGCCCTTGTGGAGTGGTCTGCGGGTGCAGGTGCTGGCACGCCGGACGGACGGGTGCGTGTCGGCACCGTCCCGCATGAGCGCAGCGACCGGCACAGTGCCGCTCAAGGATCTGGAGGAGTCCCTGATCCGCCAGGCGGTCAAGGATGCGCGTGGCAATGTGACCGAAGCAGCCCGCGCACTGGGCATCAGCCGGGCCACGGTCTACCGCAAGCTCAGCCGCAAGCGGCCCTGATCGGCCGCGCCCGGGAGCCCGCGCCCCGGATGCGGCCGGCCGTGCAACCTGCTCAGGGCGCCGTCAGCGTCAGCCCTTGCTGGCGGAACAGCGACAGCAGTTCACCCGAACTGCGCATCTGTTGCATGGCCTGCTCGAGCGCCTGGCCCAGCTCCTTATGGCTGGCCTTGATGGCCATGCCCACCGGCCAGCCCCGGTCCGGGATGTTGCCCAGCACCAGCTCGGTCAGACGGAAATGCTCCGGCCTGGGGTTGAGCGCGGCCAGCACCGACTCGGCCTGTGCACGCGTCACGTAAGCGGCCACAGCCTTGCCCTCGACCACCTGCTGCGCTGCGGCCGGTCCGCTGAGGTGGACCGACACCTGGTCGCGCAGCAAACCGCCGCCGTATCCCATGAGCAGGCTGGCCTGCCCCGCGCCACGCTCCACCGCCAGCGGCAGGCCTTTGAGGTCTTCCGGGCTGCGCACATCGGCCACGCGGCGGGCATCGAACAGCAGGGTGGGCACCTGACGCATGTACGGCGCGAAGATCAGCGCCTGCCGGTTTTCATTCATCAGGTAGCGGTCCACCGGCACCTGCAGCATCACGTCGGCCGGCCCGTAGCCCAGGTAGTGGCCGCGCCAGACCATGTTGCGCAGGTCGTCGTTCATGTTCTCGCCCGCGTCGAACGGCAGCAGCGCAAGCTTCAGGCCCAGCTGCTTCGCCAGCGCCTCGGCCAGACTCACATCGAGGCCGGTCATGGCGTTGGCCGGGCCCGATGAAAACGGCGCGTTGTCCTTGTACACCGCCACCTTGAGCACACCGCTGGCCTTGATGCGGGCCAGGTCGGTGAGCTCCTGGGCCTGCACGGCGGGCAGCGCCGACAGCAAGGGCAGCGCAGCGACGGTGGTCAGCCAGCGGCGGCGGTTGGGGTGGCGGGTCGGGGGGGGCAGCGGCATGTTCTTGTCTCCTGTCGGTTGTTCTGCAGGCCCTCGGGCCCGGCGGCTCAGGGCTCGCGGCGCGTCTCGATGTAGGTGCGGATCGACCAGATCGCTTCCTGGTTCAGTGTGCCTTCAAAGGGCGGCATGTAGACGCGGCCGTCGCGCACACGGCCACGGCGCACGGTGGCGATGAAGTAGTCGTCCATCTCCTTGAAGCAGGCTTCCTTCTTGGCCGGATCGGCCATGCCGGTGCAGTCGCTGTCGATCTTGCGCAGGTCGGGCGAGATGCCCCCCGAGATGGCCTCCAGGCCATGGCAACGCGCGCAGTTCTGGTTGTAGGCCGAGGTGCCGATGCGCAGCGCCTCCGCACGGGCCGGGCTCTTTTCGTTGTAGGGGTTGGCATCGAGCCACTTGGGGCCCAGCTGCGGCAGTGTGTGGGTGTCCACCGCCTGGGGAACCACGTCGCCGTGGGCCAGTACGACGGCGGCCACGCCGGCCATGGCGCCAGCGATCAGGGCTTTGCGCAGGCCGCGTCGGGTCAGCGGATTTCGGGGGGTCTTCATGGTGTATGTCTCCGTGGTCAGATGGGGTGAAAAAGCGACGATCTCCGAGCAGGTCTGCAAAAAGCTTGCCACCACCCCTGTCCCCTACCCGTCGCCGCCGCATGGCACGACACACACCGCAACTGCTCCAAATTGCATCAACTGCGCAACCGCGGCTGTCACACGCTGCGGAACAGTCCGCCAAGGGCGTCCAAAGCAAGGGTTTACACCTATGGCCGATGAATTGCTTGACACCGCTGCTTCGGCATGGAACACACTGTTGCACCCTGAGGATGTCCCGTGTTGATGCCTGTCACAGATATGAAGACAATTGCATGAGCCACAGAGACAACAACACCGATTCCCAGATCAGGGCCAACCCGATGCGAGAGGCATCGTGGGCACCGGACTATTGGGTGGGTCTTCCCCCGGACCCAGGAGACAACATGAACGCCGCGCCGACTTCCCAAATCCCTGCGCACCGGCAGGGGGTCGTTCCACCAGCGGGTGGCATGGCCTCAGCCATCATCGACCAGTCCCACCAGCGCTCGGCCGCGTTCGGCCTGCGTGAGAACGACACGCCGGACCTCTCCAGCGCCCTGCGCGGCGACCTGAACAACGCGCTGGATGAAAACCGCTTCCTGTTCCAGCACGCGGCGCCGGTCATGGAGACGCTCTACGACCAGATTGCCAACACCCACAGCATGGTGTTGCTGACGTCCTCGCGCGGCATGGTGCTGCACTCGCTGGGCGACACCGATTTTCTGGAAAAGGCCTCGCAAGTCGCGCTGATGCCGGGTGCCGACTGGTCCGAACAGAGCAAGGGCACCAACGCCGTGGGCACTGCGCTGTCGGAGCAGGAAGCGCTCACGGTGCACGGCAGCCAGCACTACCTGAACGCCAACAAGTTCCTCACCTGCTCCTGCGCGCCGATCTTCGACCCGTATGGCCAGGTGATCGGAGCGCTGGACGTCACCGGTGACCAGCGCAGCTTCCACCAGCACACCCTGGCGCTGGTGCGCATGTCGGCGCAGATGATCGAGAACCACATGTTCGCCGACATCTTCCCCAAGGCCATCCGGATCCACTTCCACACGCGCTCGGAGTTCCTCGGGACGCTGGTCGAAGGCATTGCGGTGTTTTCTCCCGAGGGCCGGTTCATCTCGGCCAACCGCAGCGCCCAGTTCCAGATCGGCCTGCCCTTCTCCGCCCTGAAGGCCCACACCTTCTCCTCGCTGTTCGGCATCCCGATTTCCTCGCTGTTCGAGCTGTTCAGCGGCGCGATGCCCACGCCCAAGCAACTGGTGCTGCACAACGGCGTCACCGTCTGGTGCCGCGCCAAGCTCAAGAGCCCCGTGCCCTGGTCTGCGGCACGCCCCGAGGGCACGACCAACGCGACATCGGCTCCTTCCGCCGCCGTTGCCGCCACCGCACCCGGCACCGGGTTCGACGAGAGTCCAGCGCGTCCCGCACCGCCGCGCAAACCCCACCTGTCCACCCTGCAGTACCTGGACACGGGTGACCCCCAGGTGGCATCGGTGATCCACAAGCTGCGCATGGTTTCGGGCAAGGACATCCCGGTCATGATCCTGGGCGAGACCGGCACCGGCAAAGACCTGCTGGCCCAGGCCATCCATGGCGATTCGCCGCGCGCCGGCCAGCCCTTCGTGTCGGTCAACTGCGCCTCGATTCCGGAAACGCTGATCGAGTCCGAACTGTTCGGCTACGAAGAAGGCGCCTTCACCGGTGCGCGCAAGAAGGGCTCGATCGGCAAGATCCTGCAGGCCAACGGCGGTACGCTGTTCCTGGACGAGATCGGCGACATGCCCAAGCACCTGCAGGCGCGGCTGTTGCGGGTGCTGCAGGAGCGCAAGGTCAGCCCGCTGGGCGCCGGCAAAGAGGTGGACGTGGACGTGGCCGTGGTCTGTGCCACGCACAAGAACCTCAAGGACATGATCGCGCGCGGCGACTTCCGCGAAGACCTGTACTACCGGCTCAATGGCCTGGTGGTGCGCCTGCCGGCGCTGCGCGAGCGCAGCGACTTCGAGCTGGTGGTGCGCAAGATCCTCAAGACCCTGTGCGAGAACGGCCAGAACATCGGCCTGTCGCCGGAGGTGCTGGACCTGTTCAAGCGTTACCACTGGCCGGGCAATTTCCGGCAGCTGCACAACCTGCTGCGCACGGCCGTGGTCATGGTCGGTTGCAGCGGCAACATCGAAGTCTCGCACCTGCCCGACGATTTCCTGGAAGAGCTGCAGCTCGCACCACCCAGCCATGTGATGCCCATGCCCAGCCCGCAGTCCCTGCCTCCGCTGGTGACGTTGCCCGTGACACAGGCCGAAATGAAGGAAGCCTGCCAGACCGATGGCCAGCGCCTGCAGGACGTGGCGCTGACCGCCATGGCGCAGATGCTGCGCCTGCACAAGGGCAATGTGTCGGCAGCCGCCAAGGCGCTGGGCGTCTCGCGCAACACCATCTACCGCAAGAAGGACCTCCTCCCTCCTGATGTCTTGTGACCCCGGCGGCCGCGAACGTCAGCGCGTTTCCGGCGCGGCAGATGTCGTTCCAGGGTGCGGTGGAACCGGCTTTGCCGGGCCACTCGCACCGACCCTCGGGGGTGACGCTGCAGGCGGCGCGGGGGGATCCGTCTTCTCCATCCAGACGGGCTCCAGTTCGCGCCAGGCGCGTTGTGCATTGAAACCCTGGCGTTCGGCGTAGCCCGCCCAGCCCTGGTACCTGGGCAGCAGCAGGCCACCCGACTCGTGAGCCTGGTGACCGGCATCCATGGCCGCCAGCACCGCCTGGCGCAGGTCGGACAGATAGGCTTGCGTGTCCACCAGCGCGGGAGGTGATGCGTCCGGACCGGGCGCCCGCGAGACCGTGTTGCCCAGCACCACCGCCGGCCGCAGGGAAGCGAGCCGGTCCAGTGCCACCAGCCAGCCGTCCAGGCTGCCCTGGGCGAGTTCGGGCAGGCGCTGGCCGTACACGAGACCGCCCACCCACAACAGGCGCTGACCGGCGTACCAGAGCACGAGGTCACCCGCGGTATGGCCCTGCTCGGTGCGCAGCACTTGCAGCCGGTGCGGCCCCAGTTGCAACACGTCCCCCTCGCGCAGGGTGCGGGTGGGCAGCAGGATGCGGGTGCCCGCCATCGCAGCGGCGCCGGCCTTGGCCGTTAGGCTGGCCAGGCAATCGGGGCAGCGGCGGGCCATGCCGTCGCGCGTGGCGGCGTTGGCCAGGATCTGCGTGCGGCCGCGGGCCACGCGGTCGGCAAAGGCGGCGTTGGCAAGCACGTTTTCCGCATGAGCGTGGGTGTTGACGATCCAGCGCACCTGGGCGCCGAAACGGCAGGCCAGCGAACGCCGCACACGCTGGCCATGGGCCAGGCTGGGCCCGGGGTCGATCAGCAGGGCCTGCCGCTCGTGCACAAGCACGGTGGTGGGCAGAACATGCCCGGCGTTGTCCGCCGAGATTTCGGCGTCGCGCTCCGGGCTCCAGGCCCACACACCCGGTACCACCGCTTGCCAGGGCACATCGTCCACACAGGCCGCCACAGCGGGCAGGCACAACAGGCCGACGGCGAGCGCAACACCCGTGCGGCACAGCCAGCGCAGACCTCTCATGGCGCACACCTCACGGTACGCCGCAAAGCCGCCAACATGGCGGGCTCGTGTCCGAGGTGCCCGCTCGCGGTCAGCGTGAGCCGACCGGTCGTGGCGGCCCAGCGGCGGCTGTTGGCGGGCGGGCACACGGCATCGAACCGGCCGTGCACCCAGTCGACCGGCACCGCTTGCGCGGCCAGAGCCTGCACCGCACGGTCCAGCCCGCCCGGGCGCACAAAGCCCCGGTGCCGCAGGTAATGCGCCTGCACCCGGTACCGGGGCAAGGCCTGGTGGTCAGCCCGGCGAAGGCGTGGCCAGTGGGCCTGTGCGCGTTCGCGCCGCAGGCCGCGGTGCAGATCGGCCCAGCTGCGCCGGGTGGCGCCGGCCGCTTCTCCGTGCGGGCCCTGCGCGGCGTGCAGGGCACTGCGCCACAGGCCGCGTTCGGCCAGCGCGGTTTCCAGCACCGACCAGCGCCGCCACACGCGCCGGGCTGCAACACCGGGTGTTCCACTTTGAAGCAGGCGTGTCAGCCGGCGCAGCGCCACGGGCAGCGGTGTACCAGCCTGGGTCGGCCAGCCGGGCGCCGGGCCCAGCCGAGCCAAGGTCTGGCGCGTGGGCTGCAACAGCCCGCCGATCTCGCGCCGGCTCAGCGCAAACGCACCGCGCAGCACCACGCGCTGCACGTGCTGCGGATAACGCTGCGCATAGGCCAGCGCCAGCACCGTGCCCCAGGAGCCGGCCAGCACGCTCCATTGCACCAGTCCCAGATGGCTGCGCAGTGCCTCCAGATCGGCCACCAGCGTCGCCGTGTCATTGCCCCTCACGCCACCGCGCGGGCGGCTGGCGCCGCTGCCGCGCTGGTCGGGCGCAATGCCGCGTTGCCGGCGCAGGTCCAGCGGCGCCAGCAGACCCGGGCGCGCGCCACTGCCAGGCCCCCCGTGCAGCAGCAGCCAGGGTTCGCCATCGCCCGGCCCGACACAGCGAAACGCCATGCGGTGGCCGCGCCCCACCGCCAGCCACGTCGGCGCGGGCCAGGCCGTGGGGCTGGGGTCTTCCCTAGGTGGCGTCGAAATGGCATTCATATTGCTGTGCGTAAGGGCGGCTCGTGGTGCTGTGGAGCAGTCGGGCGGCAGTCACTTTCCGTGCCAACCTTTTCCCTTCAGGAGACACATCATGCAATGGACCACCCCCGCTTTCACCGACCTGCGCTTCGGTTTTGAAATCACGATGTACATCGCCAACCGCTGATCGGTGGCCACTGGCCTGAAGGCGCACGCGTGACCGCACCCGTGCGCCTTTTTTGATTCTTCACACAGCTCACCATGCGCATACGGGTTCTGGGTTCATCGGCCGGCGGCGGTTTTCCCCAGTGGAACTGCAACTGTCCCAACTGCGACGGCGTTCGCCGCGGCACCATCCGCGCCACACCGCGCACGCAGTCGTCCATCGCGCTGAGCGCCGACGGCAGCGACTGGCTGCTGGTCAACGCCTCGCCCGACATCCTCACCCAGATCCAGCGCACCCCGGCCCTGCAGCCGGGCCGCGCCATCCGCGACAGCGGCATCGCCGCCGTGCTGCTGATGGACGCCCAGATCGACCACGTGACCGGCCTGCTGATGCTGCGCGAGCGCAAGACGCCGCTGCCGCTGCTGGCCACGCCCGAGGTGTTCTCCGACATTTCCAGCGGTTTCCCCATCACCGGCATCCTCTCCCACTACTGCGGGGTGGAGCGGCAGGAACTGCCCATCGACGGCCGTGCCGTGCGTATCCCCGCCCTGCCCGGCCTGCAGTTGCAGACCGTGGCCCTTTCGTCCAAGCCGCCACCGTATTCGCCCTTCCGGGGGGCTCCGCGCCCGGGCGACAACATCGGCCTGCTGATGACCAACCCCGCCACCGGTGCCCAGGCCTTCTACGCGCCCGGCCTCGCCGAGGTCACCGACGATCTGATCGCGCTCATGAGCGGCTGCGCCGTGGTGCTGGTCGATGGCACGTTCTGGACCCACGACGAAATGCAGCGCCTGGGCCTGTCGACCAAGGCGGCGCTCGACATGGGTCACCTGCCGCAAAGCGGACCAGGCGGCATGATCGAACAGCTGGACCGACTGCCCGCCAATGTCCGCAAGGTCCTGATCCACATCAACAACACCAACCCCATGCTGGTGGATGACTCGCCCGAGCGTGCCGAACTGACGGCGCACGGCATCGAAGTCGCCCAGGACGGCATGGAGATCCGCTTCTGACCACCATGGACATCGCCCAAGCCATCCGCACCGACGGCCACCTGCCCGCCTGGAACGCGGCCGAATTCGAGGCCCAGTTGCGCGACAAAGGCCGCAGCTACCACATTCACCACCCATTCAATGTGCGCATGAACGCGGGCGGCTGCACGCCCGACGAGATCCGTTGCTGGGTCGCCAACCGCTTCTACTACCAGATCTGCATTCCGCGCAAGGATGCGGCCATCCTGGCCAACATGCCCGACCGCGAGCACCGCCGACTGTGGGTGGAACGCATCCTCGACCACGACGGCCATGGCGACCACCAGGGCTCGGCCGCCGGCGGCATCGAAGCCTGGACGCGTCTGGGCGAGGCCGTGGGCATTTCGCGCGAAGAGCTGTGGTCGCTGCAACATGTGGTGCCGGGCGTACGCTTCGCCTGCGACGCGTATGTCAACTTCGCGGCCAAGGCGCCGTGGCAGGAAGCCGTGTGTTCGTCCCTGACCGAGATGTTCGCGCCGCAGATCCACAAGGACCGCCTGGCCACCTGGCCCACGCACTACCCCTGGATCGAGGCCGATGGCCTGACCTACTTCCGCAGCCGCATCCCGCTGGCCAGCCGCGACGTGGAGCACGGCCTGCGCGTGACCCTGAACCACTTCCAGACGCGTGCGCAGCAGCACCGCGCGCTGGACATCCTGCAGTTCAAGCTGGACATTCTGTGGACGATGCTCGACGCCATTGAAAAGGCCTGCCAGTGAACACCACTTTGCCCACCCGCCCGAAGCTTTCGCGCCGCTTCCGGCTGCAGTACGAGGAAGCCCAGCAGCGCTGGGTGCTGCTGTACCCCGAAGGCATGGTGCAGCTCAACCCGAGCGCGGCCGAGATCCTCAAGCGCTGCACGGGAACCGCGAGTGTGAACGACATCGTGACGTCTCTGGAGGCGGCATTCAATGCACAGGGCATCGAGCCCGAAGTGAGGTCTCTGCTCGAAGAAGGTCAACGCCGTGGCTGGATCGACTGATCTCCTGAGCGCAACGCCCATCCCCGCCGGCCCGCCGCTGTGGTTGCTGGCCGAGCTGACCTACAAGTGCCCGCTGCACTGCGTGTTCTGCTACAACCCCACGCGCCATGCGCAAGTCACCGACGAGCTGACGACCGCCCAGTGGGTGGACGTCATGACACAGGCGCGAAAGCTGGGCGCCGCGCAGCTGGGCTTCTCGGGCGGCGAGCCCATGCTGCGCGACGACCTGGAAGAACTGGTGCAGGAAGCCCACCGCCTGGGCTACTACACCAACCTCATCACCTCGGGCGTTGGCCTGACGCCCGCGCGGGCACAGAGGCTCAAGGACGCGGGGCTGGACCACGTGCAGCTGTCGTTCCAGGACTCCACGCGCGAGCTCAACGACTTCCTCAGCCACACGCGCACCTTCGACCTCAAGCAACGCGTGGCCAAGCTCATCAAGGCACACGACTGGCCGATGGTGATGAACTGCGTGCTGCACCGCCACAACCTGCCGCACGTGCGCAAGATCATCGACATGGCCGTGGCGCTCGAAGCCGAGTACCTGGAACTGGCGAACACCCAGTACTACGGCTGGGCCTGGGTCAACCGGGACCACCTGATGCCCACGCGCGAGGAACTCGCGACGGCGGAGGCCGAGGTCAACGCCTTCCGCGCCGAGCAGGACACCAGGACCGACGGACACAAATGCCGCGTGCTCTTCGTGGTGCCCGACTATTTCGAGGAGCGGCCCAAGGCCTGCATGAACGGCTGGGGCGCGGTGTTCCTGTCCATCGCGCCCGACGGCCTGGCCATGCCCTGCCACAACGCGCGCGACCTGCCGGGCCTGCAGCTGCCCAACGTCAAGGACGTATCCGTTGCCGACATCTGGCAGCGCAGCAACGCCTTCAACACCTACCGCGGTGACGCCTGGATGAAACCCACCTGCCGCAGCTGCGAAGACCGTCACAAGGACTTCGGCGGCTGCCGCTGCCAGGCCTTTTTGCTGACCGGTGACGCGGCCGAAACCGACCCGGTGTGCAGCAAGTCGGCGCACCACGAGAAAGTGGTGGCGGTGGTGCGCGATGCGCCCAAGCGGCGCAACATCCCGATCGTGTTCCGCAGCGATGCGGAGTCCAGGGTTCTGCACCCATGAACTCCGCCAGCAGCACCACCCAACGCATGTTCGGTGCGCTGTTGGTGCGGCGCCTGCCCGGCGCCGCGCGACCGACGCTGAACATCGAACGCGCCGAGCAGGGCCTGTTCCTGCTCTGGCTGGCCTACATGGGCCTGCTGGTGTTCGCGGCCTGGCTGCTGTGGAAAGCCGGTGCCTGGCACCGGCTGGTGGCCGCCGACCCGACGCACCTGACGCTGGTGATCGTGTTCCTGTTCATCGGCTGTTCGCTCTGGGCCGGGCGCCGCGCCTGGGACCTGGGCCGCCAGCGCAGCGCACTCGATGCAGGACGGCGGCACGGCTGGAGCAGCGAATTCCTGCAGGGCACGGCGCAACCTGGTGCCGACCGCGCATCGTGGCTGCAGGTGCTGGGCGAACATGCCCACGGCCCGCACGAGATGGCCTGGTGGCTCAACGGCATCCAGCTCAAGCTCGGCCTGCTGGGCAAGGTGATCGGTTTCTCCATCCTCGCGCTGGACCTGGGCCAGATGCAAAGCTTCGACCCCAGCCAGAGCGCGCAGCTGCTCAAGAGCCTGACAGGGGGACTGGGCATCGCGCTGCTGACCACCGTGACCGGCCTCGCCGGCAACATCCTGCTGGGCCTGCAGCTGATGCGGCTGGACCGGTTCGCCGACGCCCTGGTGGCCGATGCGCTGGCTCTGTCCCTGCAACCCACGGAGCCTGACGATGGCAATCGGCCGGCCGGTTCGTGACACCGAAACCGATCCGTTCTACGACATGTTGTTCAACATGTTGATCGCCTTCGTCTTCTGTTTTGTCATTGCCATCCTGGCCTTCAACCCGCAAGCGCGCAAGGCCGGCGACGTCCCGGCCAAAGCCGAGTTCATGGTCACCGTCGCCTGGCCCGACGGCAACCCCAACGACGTGGACACCTGGGTCATGGAGCCCGGCGGCAAGACGCTGTGGTTCCGCCAGCGCGACGCCGGCATGCTGCACCTGGACCGCGACGACCGCGGCGCCAAGAACAACAGTGTGCTCGTCAACGGCACGGCTTACACCAGCGCCATCCGGCAGGAAATCGTGACCCTGCGCGGCATCGTGCCGGGCGAGTATGTGGTCAATGCCCACTATTACGACAGCGCCGACCAGCAGCCGGTGGACGTGACCGTCACCGTGGTGAAGGTCAACCCGCAGGCCGAGATCGTCTTCACCGGTACCCAGCAGATTCCCCGCAAGGGCGACGAGCGCACGCTGGTGCGCTTCACGCTCGACGACGCAGGTCAGGTGCTGGCCTTGAGCACCACGCCCAAGACGATCGTCCAGCGCGCCGGACTTTGAACCCATCAAAACAAGAACCATGATCCCCGCCGTTTCCTCCCAGTTGCTGCTGCTGGCCATCGTCTACGCGCTGCTGGCTTTTCTGCTGCTCATCCTGTGCCTGGCCACCCGCTGGCACTGGGGCCTGAAAGCCTCGCTGGTCGTGCTGGTCAGCGGCTTCTACCTGTTCTCGTTCCAGACCTTCCGCGGGCTGGCCGGCTGGCCGGCCGAGGACGAACTGCCGCGCCAGTTCGTTCTGCTGTCGGCCGTGTTCGACGAACCCAGCACCGGCCGCGGCCACGAAGGGGCGATCTACCTCTGGGTGCATCCCATGAAGGACGACGCACCCCTGGCCATGCCGCGCCAGTTCAAGCTGCCGTACGAGAAAGACCTGCACCGCATCCTGGGTGACGGCATCAAGAAAGCGCGCGACGGCAACACCCAGCTGGGCGAGACCGAACCGCGGCGCGGCACCGGCAGCCTGCCCTGGCTGCGCCCCGCGGGCAACGACAAGGTCGAGATCAAGCTGCGCGACCTGCCCCGCGCCCAGTTGCCTGAGAAATGATGACACCCCCTGCGCCGCTTCGCGTCTTCCCCCTCTCTCGCCTTCGGCGGGAGGGGGACCGTCCCTGTGGCCCGGCAAAGCCGGTTCCACGGGACGACTGGTGGCTGGCGCCTACCGTCGCGGCGCTGCTGATGTTGTCGGGCTGCTCGGGTCGTGATCTTGGCAACGAGTGGTTTCCGCTGCGCGAAGGCGACGAGCAGACCCTGGCCGTCACCTACCGCATGGACGAACCGCGTGAACCCGAACAGTGGGTGATGCGCGTGGACGAGCCGGCGGTGTTCCAGGAGCAGCCCGTGGCCGTGCGCCACCACTCGGCCGGTGTCAGCTACTACCTGAGGGTGGATGAGCAGGGCATCCGCCGTGTTGCCCTGCGCACCGACATCGACAACGACCCCACGGCCGACCCGGAACCGGTCTGGGTGCTCAAGGCGCCCTACCAGGTGGGGACGGAATGGACCACGGTGACCGTGCCCTACCTGCTGCAACGCAAGAACGAACACCCGCGCGATCTCAAGCACACCCACAAGGCGCAGATGACCTGGCGCATCGAGGCGGTGGACGACGTGGTCCGGCTGGCCGACGGCAGCGAGCACAGGCCCTGCCTGCGCGTGGTGGGCCAGGCGCGCCTGAACCTCTACACCGACCCGGTCAACGGCTTCACCGACGTGCCCCTGATCAGCCGCGAGTGGTACTGCCAGGGCAAGGGTCTGGTGAAGTTCGAGCGGGAAGAAAAAGTGCCCACCGGATTCATGACCGGGGGTGTGCTGAGCGCGGAGTGGGCTCGATAGCTATCGCCGGGTCATTCGCCGCAACCGCTCGCTGGGCTTTTCATATCCGCGTTCGAGAGCCCTTCTTCTCAAACGTTTTCCAAGTGACACGCTTCTCTCTGGAAGCACCCCTTCACTGGCCGCGAGTCTTCTCTCGACGCGCAAAAAGGCATCCTCCGTTTCACTTGAGAGATGAGACATCACTCGCGTCCAGACCACACCATCCAGTACGGTGTGGAGCAACATGAGTGCCAAGGAGACATGAGTCAAGGACATTGCAGTGAGTCACCCGGCCTCGGCCAACCCTGCGTTGCTTGGACCTGCCAGCAACGCAATCGATGCGCCGCCCAACTGCCCCGAATTCTGGAAGGCCCCACCAGGTCCTGCGTGAACAGTGTTACTGGCTAGCTTGTAGTAAGGGCGTAACCGATCAAACTGCACGGCCTTTTCGATCTGGAAGAAGTCCGGTCGTGAGAGACCCAGCGCTTCAGATGCCCAGCCGTACTGACACCCGAAATCCCTCCCGTACTGATCCTTTAGTTGCTCGACGTCTCGTCGCAGGGCTCCCATCTCTCGATCACTGATCCAACTGATCCTGCCGTCAGCCGCCGCAATGACGAATTTTTGAGCCGAGTCATATGCGTCTATCACCAAATGGTCGATGTATCGCTTCGCGACGGCGTTCCCCTGTTGCTGAAGGAACAATGAAACGATGGAAACCTCGTGCAGCGTCCGCCACCTCGCCAATGCGCCGTCAGAGAATCCCGCTCTCAACAGTACTTCGATTTCTCCAGCAATCTGACACGCGCGAGCGTGCAATCGGAGCAGCGCTTCAATCAGATCGCTATCGCGCACAGTCGCTTGCGACCGCAACCAGTAGGTCATGTCCTCACCAAACCGCATCGCTGTGCTTCGCTGAATCGCCAGCAACTCAAGCGGTTCGTGCCAATAAGACTCAAGTCTTCTTCGAAAGCGCTTGGCCTCGTCTTCCTGATTCGCGCCTGCTTTGCTCGCAGAGTTCCTCACAGAGGCCAGCGCTTCCGAGAAGAACCTCTCGGTTGAAACCTCCATGATCGATGCAGCCATCTGTTCTGACAGTTCCGAAATCGTCTTGAAATCGGCTTGATCTATCGAGATGTTTTGGATCTCATTGGATCGCTCGAAATCGCCGATGAACGGGTGATCCCACGTCAGCCCGTCTTCGTTGAGGAAGCGTTTTCGGACCTCGGCTTCGATCCACTCACTTTTATCTTGGGTGACCGGCGCACCTAGCTGCGCCAGCTTGGAAGAAATCAGGTCGGCAACCGCGCGCACCACGCACGTGTTCTCGCCAAGGTAATCTTCGATAGCTTTGTGCATTGGCAACCTAAATTGCTTTCCGCTATGCCGCACAGTCCAACCGCGCATGTCACACCTCCTTGTTCTTTTCAATCTGATCTGGTGAGATTCGTGCCACCGTCTTCGCCGTGTTCGACAGCACCCAGAGCCGCAGCTTGTCCAGAAAGACCTGTCCGCTCGGCGCCAGCAGCGGTGCGACCTCCTCACACGCGGTGTGCAATGCAGCGGGCAATCGGTCGCCCAGCTCCGCAGCCGTCTTGTGCAGAAACGCGGCGCCCATGCCCAGCTCCCGGGCCAGCGCGTTGATCTGCTCCCGCCCCACCCGACCCGGCAGGGTTTCGCCGCCCAGACGGAAAGCAAATTCGCGCGAAAGCCCGGGGTAGATACGCGTGCACATCAGGTCGTAGAACGGCGTCAGCCGCACCCCCGCACCGGGCAGTTCGTGGACCGAGAGGTTCTTGGCGTGGCTGTCGTTGTTGCCGGTGAAGAGGTTGAAGAACACCCATTGCACCAGGTGGCGCAGGTCCACCGCCGGCTGGCTGCTGGTGCGTCGGACGAGAGCCACGCAGGCTGCCAGACCGGGGCCGCCTTCTTTCTCGTATTTGCGGTCAGACAGGGTGCCGGCCAGTTGGCACAGGTCGTACTGCACGAGCCGGTCCAGACCACCATCGGCACGCGCCATCCGGTCGAACCGGCGCACCACGCAGGCCCGCGTCAGCGGCTCGTAGAACACCTCGGCCGTGGGCAGACCGCAATGCGCGGCCGTCATCATGATCACCGCCTCGTTCAACGCCGATTCGCGGACCTTGTTCAGGCGCCGGATGTCGGGCTTGAGGATGTGGGTGGACGGCGCTGTGCCGCGCGGCAGGCGGGGCACGCCGTCCGCGAAGATCGCGATGCCAGCCTTGTCCTGCGCCCCTGCGAGCGAGATGCGGGCATCGCCACCCTGCAAATCGATGGCAGCGGCGGACTTCGCCTGGATGGTGGCGGCGAGTTCCGTCCAGGTGGTGGGCTGGTATTGCGCCGGGTGTGGCCGCTGCCCCGACGGCAGCAGCACGAACGCGCCTGTAGTGTCCCCCGCCACGGCCAGCAGCAGCGAGAACAGCGTGGAGGCCTTGCGCTGTGTGCTCAAGTGGTCGCGCAGCTCGCCTTCGGGCAGCAGGTTTTCAAAGAAGGCCTGCACCGCATCGGACTGCTGGCGCCCCGGCTGCAGAGGGATGGCCGCCACGGGCCGGGGCGGCTGGCGTTGCAGCCAGGCGGGGGCGTACTCGAAAGCGAGGGGTGTGGCATCGTGCACCCAGCCCACGGGCTCGTCACCCAGGAACAGGTGCAGGGTGTCGGGCCTGGCCATCAGATGACCTGCTGCGTCTTGGGTCTGACCACCACTTCCAGACCCAGCAGGTCCAGCAGGTCCAGCACCTTCTGCAGCTGCACCGTCGGTTTGCCGTTTTCCAGTTCGACGACGAAGCGGTTGCCGGTGTTGCCCAGGCCCGCCACATCGATCTGCCGCAAGGCCTGGCGGGTGCGCTGGGCACGCACCAGCTCGCCAAGTTCGGCTACGGTCCTGACGGACCGCTCGGTGATCGGTGAATGACCGATCGGGATGTTGGGCGCTGAAGACATGGTGACACGGCTCATTGATTACCGAACGGTAATTCTCAAGTCGTCGCCGCGCGGCGTCAAGCAAAAAATGACCGATCGGTCATTCGCGTCCCATTGCCTTGCCCCGCTACAAAGCTCGGCGGCGCTACTCGATCCGCAGTTCCTGCACCCAGCGTGCCCCGGGCGCAAAGGCGTCCCGGTCCATCGGGCCATAAGGCGGCACGTCCAGCGGCTCGGGCGGCACACCGATGCGGTTGAGGTCCACCGCCTGCGGTGTGCCCACCAGCGCGGTGGGTGTCACTTCGAAGCGGAACAGCATGCCGTTCCAGAGCTTGGCGCCGAAGTCGGCCGGCTGCTTGAAGAAGAACAGCAGGCTGTGCTCCAGCCAGCCGAGGTCGGTGGCGGACACGGTGCCCGGCTGCGCATACGGGTAGGGCACGAAACAGGTGATTTCCTGCGCGCCCGGCAGGCACTTGAATTCGCGCATCGAGAGGAAGTGGTCGCGCAGAACCTGCGGGTCGACGCGCACGCTGAACCGAGCGGTGGCCCCAGCTGGCAGCGGGGAGAAGCTGACGGTGCCGATGCGGGTGCGGACCTGGTCCCGCGTGACGGCAATGAGGGCCTTGTCGCCCTGGAAATCGAACGCTGCGGATGGCGCGGGCGCGAGCAGCGCCCCCGCCACGCACAGCACCCCAGCGGCCACGCCCAGGCGTGGCCGGGGACGCATCACTTGATGGTCATCACCCACTGGGCCAGGGTCTTGATGTCACCCGCGCTCATGCTCGGATGCGGTGGCATGGGGATGCGGCCCCACTTGCCCTTGCTGCCGTACTGGATGGACTGCACGAGATTGGCCACCGCGTCCTTGTCGTCCTTGTACTTCGCTGCAATGGCCGCGTAGGACGGGCCCACGATTTTTTCCTGGGCCGAGTGGCAGGACAGGCAGCCGTTGGCCTTGGCCAGCTCGATGGCCGCTGCGGCGTCGAGCGCGTGGGCAGAACCGCTGGCCGCAGCCAGCAGGGTGGCGGAGAGGAGAAGAGAACGCATGACGTATCCCGCAGATCAACAGGTTTGGAAAGAAAAAAGAAGGCGGTGTCAGCCGTTTGCACACTGTGCGGCGGCCGACACCGCCCCATATAGGGCAGGGCCCCCATCACCCACCATCCGGTGGGGAACGTCCCCTGCCGCCGCTAACACATCACTTCATGAGCTTGAAGGTCCAGACGGAACCGCCCTGCTCCAGGAAATTGACCTTCTTGGCCACTTCACCGCCCCACAGGGGAACCGCGCCGCCCCAGCCGGACACGACCGAGATGTACTGCTCGCCGTCCTGCGTCCAGGTGATGGGAGGCGCCACCACGCCGGAGCCGGTCTGGAACTGCCAGACCACCTTGCCGGTCTTGGCATCGGCGGCCTTGAGGTAGCCCTCAGGCGTGCCCCAGAACACCAGGTCGCCGGCGGTCAGCACGCCACCCCAGAGCGGGGCCTCGTTCTTGACTTCCCAGGCCACCTTGCCGGTCTTCGGATCGATGGCGCGCAGCGAACCGATGTGGTCGTCGAACAGCGGCTTGATGGTGAAGCCGGCACCCAGGTAGGCCGCGCCCTTCTTGTAGGTGATGGGTTCGTTCCAGATCTCCATGCCCCATTCGTTGGTGGGCACGTAGAACAGGCCGGTCTTGGGGCTGTAGGCCATGGGCATCTGGTTCTTGCCACCCAGGAAGCCCGGCGCGGAGAACACAGCCTTGCCCTTGGAACCGTCACCACCGGCGGCCGTCGGGTCGCCAGGGCGGTTGGCCGGATCGTAGTTCGGACGGCCGGTCTTGAGGTCGATGCCGGTGGCCCAGGTCACCTTCTTCACGAACGGGAAGGCGTTGAGCAGCTTGCCGGTCGTGGCGTCGTTCACATAGAAGAAGCCGTTGCGGTCGGCCTTGGCACCGACGCGCTTGCCGTCCATGTCGAAGGTCACGAACTCGTTCACACCGTCGTAGTCCCAGCCGTCGTTCGGCGTGGACTGGTAGTGCCACTTGATCTGGCCGGTCTTCACGTCGATGGCGACGGTGGAGGCGGAGTAGAGGTTGTCACCCTTGCGCACGTGGCTGTTCCACGGGCCAGGGTTGCCGGTGCCGAAGTAGGCCAGACCGGTCTTGGGGTCGTAGGTGCCGCCCAGCCAGGTGGCCGCGCCGCCGGTCTTCCAGGTCTCACCCGGCCAGGTGGCGTTGGTGGTGCCGGTGATGCCGTTTTCCTTGCCGTCCTTGTAGCCCATGTGGCCTTCGACCACCGGGCGCGTCCAGACCATCTTGCCGGTCTTGGGGTCGCGCGCTTCGACGCGGCCGACCACGCCGAACTCACCGCCGGACACGCCGGTCAGCAGCAGGCCTTCGGCGATCAGCGGCGCAGCGGTGTAGCTGTAGCCCGCAGAGTAGTCGTCGATCTTCTCGCGCCAGACCACCTTGCCGGTGTTCTGGTCCAGGGCCACCAGCTGGGCGTCCAGCGTGCCGAAGATGACCAGGTTGTCGTACAGCGCGGCGCCGCGGTTGATCACATCGCAGCAGGGCATGATGCCTTCGGGCAGACGGTGCTCGTACTTCCAGAGCTTCTTGCCGGTCTTGCTGTCCACCGCGTAGATGCGCGAGTAGGAAGCCGTCACGAACATCTTGCCGTTGTGCACCAGCGGCTGGCTCTGCTGGCCGCGCTGCTTCTCGCCACCGAAGGACATGGACCAGGCCGGCACCAGCCTGTTGATGTTCTTG
Organism: uncultured Hydrogenophaga sp.; assembly: GCA_964550405.1. Lineage (GTDB taxonomy): Bacteria > Pseudomonadota > Gammaproteobacteria > Burkholderiales > Burkholderiaceae_C > Hydrogenophaga. The sequence goes on from CAZJZD010000030.1 coordinate 19,446, forward strand.
GCGTTGATGCCCGTGAGGGTGGAGTGGCGCTGACCCTGCGGGCCAATGCCCCAGCTGAGCACGTCGTTGGGGGTGGATGCGTCGTTGACGATCATCGCGTCGGTCACGCCCTGGGCGCCGACCTGGGCCGTGGCGGCCATGACCAAAAGGCTCAATAGAGTGCGTTTCACTGTGTGTCTCCTGCTCGTGCGTGAGGTTGATGTGTCGGTGACTTTGCTGTCGTGGTGTCCGGCTGCTCGCTGTGGTTTCCCTCCAGCCTGTGACACGCACGCCCTGGGAAATGGCAACTTCTGTGCCAGTGACACCCCTAGGGTTTTCACCGACGTTTTGCGGTTCTGGAAGCCCCTGAACACCGCGTTCGGGCAGCCGTCGGCGCCTGCGGTGCTGCACCGGCTGTGACAGTGTTCAGAAATGTCGCAACCGGTGGCGCACGCCGGCCTGCAACGCTCTGCAACAGAGGCGCCGTTGCGCCACCTGTCAACGTGCGGACGGGCCACCGACGAGCACGCGCTGCTCGTACTGCGGGTACCACTGGGTCAGGCTGCGGTGCAGCTCGGCCGGTTGCGCGGCCCAGCGCGCAAAGCGCTCCGGCACCGGCAGGCGCAGCACTTCGCCCAGATCCAGGCCGCGCTCGGCACTGTCCTGCATGCGCGCAGTCAGCCATTGCAGCCAGTCGCGCGTCTGGGCGATGCCAGCGGCGCCGTCGTGCACCGGCCCATGGCTGGGCACCACGGTGCGGAACTGCCCCGCGGCCTGCCATCGCGCCAACGTGTCCAGGCTGGCGATCCAGCGGGCGAAGTGGGCGTGGGGGGTGGTGGGCACCCGTTCGGTGAACACCAGACCACCGGCGAACAGCACCCCGGTCGTGTGGTCGATCAGCACCAGATCGTCGGTGGTATGACCTTCCAGCCGGCGCAGTTCCAGCCGGTGACCGCCGATCTGCAGCACCTGCGGCAGTGTCTTGGGGTCGATCGCCTCGCGCGCAGGCGTGGACTCGGTGCCACGCATCCAGTCGCCGCACAGGCGGTACAGGTTGTCGGCGTAGGCACCGCCTTCGGCCTGCATGCCCGCCACACTGCCGGCCAGCGCCTGGGTGGGTTTGTCGGCCCAGGCCTGGTTGCCGAAGAAATAGTCGGGGTGCAGGTTCAGTTCGATCACCCGCAGCACCGGCGAGCGCGTGATCCGCTCAATGGCGCGGCGCTGCTGCTCGCCGTACAGCCGCGAAGGGCCGGTGTTGACCACCACCACACCGGCGCCGGTGTCGATGAAGCCGGTGTTGATGATGTTGCAGCCGTTGGCGCGCGTGAAGTCGGCCACCTCGCCTTCGATCACCCAGGTGCCGGGCGCGATCTGGCGCGGCTGGAGGTCGTAGTCCAGCCGCACCGGGTCGGGCTTGGAGGCGAATGGCGGTACCGGCACGTTCTGCGCCGTCGCCCCAACCGCAGCCAGACACAGCACCCCCGCGAGCAGACACTTCACCCGGACGGACCTCCGATCCGGCGCCGGGCCGCCCCAAGCCGGATCAGCCCCCTTGGGGGGCAGCGACCCGCGCAGCGGTGGAGCGTGGGGGCTCATGACACCACCTCGGCGTCGATGCGGTTGCCGTTGTTGTCACGGCCCACCAGCCGGAAGGCTGGCGGCGACTGCGGAGGCAGCTCGAAGGTGATGAGCGGGTTCTCCGACACCGGTTCGTGCAGCGCAATGCGCCACCAGGGCTGCCCGCCCGGGTCCTGCAGTTCCATCTGCTCGATGTAGAAGGCCGGAATGCCCGCCACCAGACCGGTGTCCATGGGGTGCATCACGCGCAGGCGCAGGCGGCGGCTGCCTTCCACCACGTTGTTGAAAAAGCGCGCCTGCACCTGCCCGAGGGTCTTGCTCCAGGAACCGTCGGCCCGGGTGATGCCGGGCACCGTGCAGCCCCCGCCGGCCGCCTGCACCCAGGTGCTGCCCACATGCCACTGGCCATCCTTCGTCTGCACGAAGGCGCGCACCGGCGAAGCCTGTTCCATGCGGATGCGGAATGCCAGCATGGGCAGCGCGCGCAGCGGCTCGAAGTCCAGCACCTGTCGCACCGGGTTGCGGTCCACCGCCACCCGGATGCGCGCCACGCCGCCACCGACGTTGCTCAACCCGCGTGCATCCACCAGCAGCGGCACGTTCATCGCGTCGTCGGCAAAGGCAGGGCCTTTGACCACCACCGCGTCGCTGAACCGGGCGGACGCCTTGCCGATGGTCTGCTCGCGCAGACTGGGGTACTGCATCGAACCCAGCGGATCACCACCCGTGTGGTCCTCCTGTGCCCAGGCCAGCGGCGCGACGGCCAGGCTCGCCAGAACGCTGCGACGGCGCAAGGGCTTCATGTCATCTCCTGATCCAGCCTCTCTGCGGGTCGTAGCCCCAGAGCGCCGCCACAAAGAACACCGCAGTGCAACCCAGCACCACCGCCCAGGCGGTGCCGTTGAACTGACCGTACATCGCAAAACGCATGGCTTCCACCGCGTGGGTGAAGGGATTGGCCTGCGCCAGCTTCAGCAGCCACCAGGCGCCCGACTCTTCCAGCTTCCACAACGGGTACAGCGCCGGGCTGATGAAGAACATCGGGAAGATCACGAAGTTCATGGTGCCGGCGAAGTTCTCCAGCTGCTTGACGTAGACCGACAGCACCAGCCCGACCGAGGCCAGCATCACCGCGCCACTGAGCATGGCCAGCAGCAACGCCGGCAGATGCGTCAGCGGTACCTCGACCCCGAAGGCCCACGAAATCAGCAGGAACACCGTCATCTGCAACACCGACAGCGCCGTGCCCGCCAGCAGCTTAAAGGCCAGCAGCCAGCCGCGCGGCAGCGGCGCGGTCAGCAGCAGGCGCATCACGCCCATCTCGCGGTCGTAGACCATGGACAGCGAACTCTGCATGCCGTTGAACAGGGCCACCATGCCCAGCAGGCCGGGCACCATGTATTCCTTGTATTCGACGTAGGTCTCGTACGGCGGCGTGATGGCCACGCCGAACACGTTGTGGAACCCGGCCGAAAACACCACGAACCACAGCAGCGGCCGCACCAGGGCCGAGCCCAGGCGCGAGGGCTGGCGCAGGAAACGGCCGATCTCGCGCCCCACCACGGCGCGCAGCGCGCGCAGCAGGTGCGGCAGCAAGGCCGGCGCCGGTTCACGGGTGCTCAGGGACGTTGCCTGCATGCGCTTTCCGCTTCATCAAAACCCAGGGTGTCCATCACCTCTTTCGGGTGCAACACGCCGTCCAGCGGCGCCACGCCGATCACCCCGTCCACATGACTCAGGAAGATGGGCTGGCGCAGCTGGCCGTCCCAGGCGCGGAACGAGAGGCGCGGCCCCTTGAAGCCGTCCACCGCCACCGGGCCGCCCCTCAGGGCCTTGAGCTGCTGCGCAATGGGCGCCTTGGGCAGGTCCACCAGCACCGTCGCCACCGCGCGGCCCGCGATCCAGGCGGCCCAGTCGTGACCGGTCATGGGGCGCTTGGCGTCCTTGGCAAAGCGGCGGCTCAGCTGCGGGCCGCCGTTGCGTTCCCACAGCGGGTGCCAGGGCGTGGCCACCAGGCCAGCGGCGCCGACCACCGGCCGCGGCAGCTGGGTGGCGTACGGCACGGTGCGGGCAAACTCGCCGTCGCTGTCGAGCACCGCCACCACCTCGTGTTCGCGGTCGCTGCCGGTCAGCAGCCGCACATTGCCCAGGTCGCGCTCGCGCGGGTCGCCCGTCAGCTTGAAGGGTTTGGTCGAGGTCGCCTTGATGCCGTAGCGTTTGGCGGAGCGGTTGAAAGCGTCGGCCATCGGCGCATCGCCCGGCAACGGGCCTTGCAGCACCAGCGCCTTGCGCCAGTTGCGCGCGGCCAGGTACTGCGCCAGCGCGTCGCTCAGCATCGCGCGGCTGGGCACGGTGTGCAGCAGATGCGCCGCACACTGGGTGCCGCGCAGCACGTCGTCGTCGGCCGCGGCGTTGAATACGATGGCACCGCCCAGCGCCGCCGGCGCCGCCTGCACCAGCGCGCGCAGCTCGGCGGCGGGCAAGTCGGCCACCACGTGCTGCACCCTGGCCGCCTTCAACTCGGCCAGCGCCTTGCCCAGACCGGCGGCGCTGGGCAGCACCACGTCCTTCACCACCAGCTCAATGCCGGCCGCATCCAGCTCAAACGCCGAATCCTCGGCCGCCAGCGTCACGCCGTCGATGGCGCGCCCGGTCGGGTGGCCGGGGTAAGCCTTCTCCATGCGCCGCGGCGCGTGCCGCGGATCGCCGTCCAGCGACACCACCGCGATGGTGACCTTGGTGGCCGCCAGCGACGGCAGCGCCGCCGCCAGCGCCAGTGCGCCCGCGAGAGCTCGCAAAGGCTTGCTCAAGTGCAATGTCATTTGCTCACAAGAATGGTGTGCGGCACGCGACCGGCCGGCACGGTCTTCAGCGCCTTGCCGCTCGCCGTGTCGATCAGCGTCATGTCGTCCGACAGGCCGTTGGCGACAAACAACGTCTTGCCATCGGGCGTGAAGCCCAGGCCCCAGGCGCGCTTGCCGACCAGGATCTGGTTCTTCACCGCCTTGGTGGCCACATCCACCTCGGCCACATGGTTGGCTTTGCCCAGGCCCACCCACATGCTCTTGCCGTCGGGGCTGATGCTCATGCCCACGGGGGTGATGTCGGTCTGGCGCATGCCTTTGACCTCGAACTTGATCTTCTGCTTTTCGGTGTGGGTCTTGGTGTCCACCACGCTCACGGTGGCGTCCAGCTCGTTGGTGACCCACAGCTCGCTGCCGTCGGGCGACATCACGAAGCGGCGCGGGCGCTTGCCGACCTTGATGTTCTTGCTCACCTTCTTCGTGCCCAGGTCGATCACATGAACCACATTGGCCACTTCGGAGGTCACGTAGGCCGTCTTGCCATCGGGCGTGACCAGCACACCCTCGGGCTCACCGCCGGTCTTCACTTCAAACAGCGACTTTTTCGTGGCGATGTCGTAGGCGCCCAGCACGCTGTCGTCCTCGATGGACACGTAGGCGGTCTTGCCGTCGGGGCTGAGGTCGAACATCTCGGGGCTCTCGCCCAGCGGCACGGTACCGGCCAGCTTGCCACCGGCCACGTCCACCACACCCATGGCGTTGCTGTCACCGCAGATCACGTAGATCTGCGAGCCGTCGGCGTTGAACGACATGTCGCGCGGCCGCTTGCACACGTCGATGGCGCCCTGCCGCTCACCGGCGGTGTTGAACACATACAGCTTGTTGTCCTTCTCGCTGGACACATACACCTTGCTCTGGGCCCAGGCGGGGGCAGCGGTCACGGCGCCGGCAGCACACAGGGCTGCCAAAAAAGGGCGAAAGGAAAGAGGGGCACGAAGGGCCATGGAAGTTGTCTCCTTGAGTGGTTGTCGAACCGCCGGTGCTGCGCAATTTCGATGCCAGTCCGCCATGGGAATGGATATTGCCTGCAACCCGCCCAAACCGGCCCGGCACACGCCGAACGACCGGGGTAAACCCTGAGACAAACCCACCGCCGCCATGGTCAGACCACCGCTGTCCGCCTCCCACTGTTCCATTCCGCAACACCCCGGTGTCACACGCCGGCAATGGCTGGGCTGGAGCCTGGCGCTGGCCGCGGCGCCCATGGCCTCCGCCCGGGCCCAGGCCCCCTTCCCCAGCAAACCGGTGCAGCTCATCGTTCCCTGGCCGGCCGGCGGGCAGACCGACCTGACCATGCGCATCCTGGCCGAAGAGGCCGAACCCCTGCTCGGCCAGCCGGTGGTCATCGTCAACAAGCCGGGCGCCGCCGGCACCCTGGTGGCGCCGCTGCTCAAGGCCGCGGAACCCGACGGCCACACCATTGGCCAGGTGCCCATCACCGTGTACCGCCACGCGCTGATGAACCACGTGGCCTGGGACCCGGTGGCCGACCTGGCACCCATCGTGCAGGTCTCGGGCGTGCACTTCGGCCTGCTGGTGCCGGCCAACAGCCCGTTCCGCTCGGTGCCCGACCTGATCGACTGGGCTGTCCGGCACCCGGGCGAACTCATCCTGGGCTCCACGGGTATCGGCACCACGGCCCACCTGGCCATGGAAGAAATCCTGCTCCAGCACAACGTGAAGTACGTGCACGTGCCCTACAAAGGCACGGCCGACCAGATGCTGGCCATCGCGGCCGGCCAGATCATGGCGGGCGTCAACTCCACCGGTTTCGCGCCCTGGGTGGACAAGGGGCAGATGCGCCTGCTGGCCACGTTCAGTGCCGCGCGCAACCCGCGCTGGCCCGACGCGCCGACGATGCGCGAACTGGGCCACCCACAGGCGGTCTACACCTCGCCCTGGGGTCTGGCCGCGCCGGCCGGCACGCCCCCGGCGGTGATCCAGAAACTGCACGACGTCTTCCAGAAGGCGATGTTCAGCGCCCGCCACACCGAGGCCCTGGCCCGCTACGATCAGTCGCTCGACTACCTCAACACCCGCGACTACCGCCAGGCCGTGCTGGCCACGGTGGAGCGCGAAAAGAAACTGCTGGCGCGCATGAACCTGCTGGCCAAGACCGCCCCATGACCGCGACCGCCCCCGACCACGTGCTGCACGCCGAGGCCCTGCACAAGGCCTACAACGGCAAGCCCGCACTCAAGGGCGTGAGCCTGCGCCTGAACGCGGGCGAGATGGTCGCCCTGCTCGGCCCCAACGGCGCCGGCAAGTCCACCCTGCTGCAGCTGCTCACCGGCCTGTTCACGCCCGACCAGGGCGGTATCCATGTGCTGGGCCACGACATGCGGTTGCAACCGGCACGCGCCCTCTCCGGCCTGGGGGTGGTGTTCCAGCAGAGCGCACTGGACCTGGACCTGTCGGTCATGGCCAACCTGCTGTTCCACACCGACCTGCACGGCATGCCCCGCGCGGTGGCGCGCGAGCGCATCGACGCGCAGCTGGCCGCCATCGGCCTGCAGGACCAGGCCAAGGCCGTGGTGCGCGGTCTGTCGGGCGGTACGCGGCGCAAGGTGGAACTGGTGCGCGCACTGCTGCACCGCCCACGCGTGCTGCTGATGGACGAGGCCACCGTGGGCCTGGACCCGGCCTCGCGCCAGCAGCTGCTGGACACGGTGCGCAGCCTGTGCAACACCCAGGGCCTGGCTGTGCTCTGGGCCACGCACCTGATCGAGGAAGTGAAGACCGCCGACCGTCTGCTGCTGCTGCACCAGGGCACAGTCCGCTTCGACGGCCGCATCGAAGACTTCATGTCGGCCGCCGAAGGGCCGGACTTCCAGACCGAAGTGCTGCGCGCGCTGAACCGGCCAGGACTCTGACCGGACCGGATCAAAAGCGATACGTTGCGCTGACCCCCAGGCCCCACTGCCGGCCCGGTGCCGGCTCGAAGAAGCGGCCGTTGCCGTCGTTGGCGATCACCGAACCGAAGTAGGCCTTGTCGGTCAGGTTGTCCACACGCAGCTGTTCGCGCAGTGTCCAGGCGCCCAGCTTCTGCTCCCAGCCCAGCCGCAGGTTCAGCAGCGTCACCGCGGCCGCGCGGTCGGTGTTCAGGTCGTCCACCACGATGCTGCCGCGGTGCACCAGTTCCACGGCGCCGGTGAAGCCGGCCCAGGCACGCGGCTGCCAGGCCAGTTCGGCGAACAGGCTGCGGTCGGCGATGCCGGGGATGCGGTTGCCCGCGGCCACCGGCGCACCGCTGCTGCTGGCAAAGGCCTCGGCGAACTCGGCCTTGAGCGTGGACAGCGCCAGCAGGCTGCGCCACTCGGGCGTCCACTGCGCGGCGTGGGACAGTTCCAGGCCCGAACGGCGGGTCTTGCCAGCGTTGGTGTAGATGGTGCGCCCGAACTCGCTGGTGGCGACCACGATTTCGTCGCGCGTCGTGATGTGGAACAGCGCCACGTCCAGCCGCTGGCCCTCGGCCAGCTGCGTCTTCAGGCCCACTTCCGCGTGCGTGCTGCGGGCCGAGCGCAGGCCCAGGTTGGGTCCGGTACCACCCGCGGTGTACGCCAGCTCGGTGAAGGTCGGCGTCTCGAAACCGCGGCCGATGTTGGCGTAGAGGTTGGTGTCGGCGCCCAGGTGCCGGGTGATGCCCAGCACCGGGTTGGTGGCGCTGAACGCGGTGCTGCCGCTGTCGTCCGGGTTGCCCGGCGTGCCGGGGCGGATGTATGCGTCCTCGACGCGGAAGTTCACCCGGTTGGCCCGCAGACCGGCGACCGCGCTCCAGTCCTCGTTGATGGCCCAGTCGGCCTGGGTGTAAAGACCGGTGCCGCGCACGCTGTCCTGCTCGTCGCGCTTGAGGTCCCCCGGCACGCCGTTGTTGTTGACGTAACCCAGGCGGTGTTCGCTCATGCGCTCGTGGTCCAGTCCCACGCTCAGCTGCACCTGGCCCTCGCCCGCCGGCAGGCGGCGGGTGTAGCGCAGGCCCAGGCCGTCGTACGAACGGTCCAGCTGCACCACACCGCCGGCCGATCGCGCCCCGCTGCCGGCAAACGCCAGGCGGTTGTCCAGGTCGCGCTGGCCGGTGTAGACCCGCGCCATCACGCTGGCGGCGCCGTCCAGCCGGTGGTCCAGCACCAGACCGACCTGCTGCTGCGACACATCCTTGCCGGCCTTGAACTGGGTGGACGCGGTCACCGCCTGGCGCGGGTCGGCCTCGGCAGCGGCGCGGGTCAGGCCCAGCGGATCGCCCGAAACCGGCTGGTCGAACACATTGGCCACCAGGGTCACGCGGGTCTGTTCGCTGGCGTCCCAGCGCAGTTTGGCGTTCAGGTGCTGGCGTTCGGCCGCGCTGTTGGTGCGCCAGCCGTCGGTGCTGAAGTCGCTGACGTCGATCACGTAATTCAGCGCCCCGCTCTGTCCGGCCGCCTGTACGCCGTAGCGGCGCAGGCCGTCGGGACCGGCATCGACGCTCATGCGCATTTCGGGCTGCTGCGGCCCGTCGGCGGTGAACACCTGGACCACACCGCCGGCGGAGTTGCCGTAGAGCTGGGCCAGCGGGCCCCGCAGCACCTCGATGCGCTGGGCCGAGGGCAGGCTGATGGTGGACGCCTGGCCCTGCCCGTCGGGCATGGTGGCGGGAATGCCGTCCACGATCAGCCGCGCGCCGCGGATGCCGAAGGGCGAGCGCGAGCCTGAGCCGCGGATGGACAGTTGCAGGTCCTGCGCATAGTTCTGGCGGTTGAGCACCGTGATGCCGGGCACCCGGTTGAGCGATTCGGACAGGTTCACGCGCGGGCCGGCGGCCTCGATCACGTCCTGCCCCACGGCCTGGATGGCGGCCGGCGCGTCGAAGCTCTGCTGTTCCTGCCGGCTGGCGCTGACCACCACCTCCTGCAGGGTCTGGGCATGGGCGGTGCCGGCCAGGGCCAGCAAGAGGGCGGCGTTCAGCCGCTTCAGGGCGAAGCTGCGGGAAAGGGGCATGTCTTGTCTCCGATGGGAAAGCCGGTCAGCGCCGGCCCATTGTCCTGTGCTCCCGCCTTCAAATTCCATGCCACGGCCGAACGCGCTGCGGCTGTTCAGAAATGGAGCAACACCGTCACCCCGCGTCCGCCGGGTCCGTCTTCGATGCCGACGCGCGCCTGCAAGCGCTGCGCCGCGCGCTGCACGATGGCCAGGCCCAGGCCGCTGCCAGGGGCGCTGGCACCTTCCGCCCGGTAGAAGCGGTCGAACACCCGCTCACGCTCGGCCACGGGAATGCCGGGGCCATCGTCCGAGACCGCCAGGCGGATTGCGCCGGCCGACCGGTCCAGCGCGACCGTCACCGTGCCACCCGCCGCCCCGTGCTGGATGGCGTTGCGCACCAGGTTGACCAGCACCGAACGCAGGGCCTGCACATCCACCGGGTGGGACAAGCCGTCGGGTGACTGGAGCACCAGTTCCACCCGCCGGTCACGGGTCAGTGGCTCCAGTTCGATCAGCACTTCGCGCGCCAGCGCCACCAGATCGGTCTGGCACGGCTGCACCGTGTCCGCATGCTCCAGCGCGGCCAGAGTCAGCAGCTGGTTGACCTGGTGCGACGCGCGCTGCACGCCCTGCTCCAGCGCCTGCAGTGCAGTGGCGCGCTGCGCGCCGTCCTGTGCACCGGCCAGCACATGGGCCTGGGCGGCCACCACCGCCAGCGGCGTCTTGAGTTCGTGCGCCGCGTCCTGCACAAAGGCCTGCTCCGTATCCCGTCGGCGGCGGGCCCGTTCCAGCAACGCATTGAAGGCTTCCACCAGGGGTGCCAGTTCGGCGTAGCCCGTGGGTTCACGCAAGGGCGACAGGTCTTCCGGGCGGCGCAGGGCGATGCGCTGGCTCAGGCTGTTCAGGGGCCGCAAACCCAGCCACACCGCCAACCCCAGGGGCAACAGCACCAGCGGCAGGGCCAGCAGGACGTAGCCCAGGACATCCTGGCCGATGCGTGCGAAGGCCGCACCATCCTCCATCACCGGCACCCAGATCGCCAGTCGCCATTGCGTGTTCTGCCGAACCACCGGCCAGTGGTCCATGCCCTGGAACGACACCCGTTCGGGGTTGCCCTGCAGCGCCAGATCGGGCAGCCCGCTGGCGGATGGAGACACATAGACCAGAGCGCCGTCCACACGGCTGAGCCGGAACAGCAGCGAGCCGCCGGCTTGCGGTTCGGCGTGGCGCCGCAGGTCGTTGTACACCCGGTCGGCCGCCCGCAGCGCGGCCTGCGCCTGCGGGGGATCGAAACCCTGCAGGGAATCCAGGATCGACTGCGTCACCCGCCCCAGCGAATCGCGGCTGCGCACGTCCTGCTTGAAGGTCCAGTAGTCCTTGAGCGACAGCGCGACCCACACCAGCAGCAGCGCCGCCAGCATCGTCAGCACGATGCGCCGCAGCAGTGAAGGACCCCACCAACGCTTCATGACATCAGCTGGTACCCCACACCCCGCAGGGTGCGGATGCGGTCGGCGCCGATCTTGCGCCGCAGGTTGGACATGTGGACTTCGATCACGCTGCCCTCCAGCGGCTCCCCCAGGGGTTGCAGGCGCCGCCCCAAAGTGCTCTTGGACACCACCGCCTGCGGCTGGCGGGCCAGCGCTTCGAGCAACTGGAACTCGCGCGCCGACAGCTCCACCGGCACACCGTCCACCCACACCAGCTTGTCCCGCGGGGCGATCTCCAGCGCCCCGATGCGCCAGCGCTCGCTGGCCTGGCGCACATGGCGGCGGTGCAGCGCCCGCAGCCTCGACAGCAGCTCGGCCATGGCAAACGGCTTGGGCAGGTAGTCGTCCGCCCCCTCGTCCAGACCGGCCAGGCGCTCGGGCAGCGTGCCACGGGCCGACACCACCATCACGGGCACCGTCCAGCCCGCCAGGCGCCAGGTGCGCAGCAGGTCCATGCCGTCGATCTGCGGCAGCTCCAGGTCCAGCAGAACGGCGTCGATGCGTTCGCGGTCCAGGCCCTCGGCCGCGGCCGGCGTGCGCTGCCACAGGACGGTCATGCCATCCTGCTTCAGGGCGGTCACGATGGCCTGGCCCAGGTCCAGGTCGTCTTCAAGCAGCAGCACATGCATGGCCGGAGTCTAGCCACCACACCTTTGGCCTGGCTAAAGGCTGGCGGCGTACGCTGCCGGCATTCGCAACCCAGGGAGCTTCCACCACATGAGTGACACCACCCGCCGCCACACCCTCAAAGGCCTGGCCCTGGCACTGGGCGCCGCCGTCCTGCCCGGCTGCGCCACCCGGCCGGCCGCACCGCCCCGCATCAAACAGGGCGACACCGCCGCCGCGCTGGACCAGCTGCGCCTGTGGCTGAACGAACGCACGCGCCGCCGCCCGCAGGCCAACCTGAGCGTCGCCGTGCTCGACGGCGACGCCGTCACCTTTGCCGGCGGCTACGGCATGGCCAACCCCGAACGCGTGCTGCCCGCCACCGAGCACATCCGCTACCGCGCGGGGTCGGTCTCCAAGGTGTTCACCGCCATGGCCGCGCTGCAGCTGGCCGAACAGGGCCGGCTGAACCTGGACGCACCGCTGGCCGACGTGCTGCCGGGCTTTCGCATGCGCAGCCGCTTTGCCAACGCCGGGCCCGTCACCCCACGGCAGATCCTGCGCCACCGCGCGGGCCTGCCCACCGACTGGGCACAGGGCATGTGGAGCGACACGCCCGAGCCCTTCAGCGGCCTGGTGGCCCACCTGCAGGACGAGTACCTGGCCCACCCGCCCGGCCAGCTGTACGCCTATTCCAACGTCGGCTTCAGCCTGCTGGGCGCGGCCATCGAGCACATCACCGGCGAACCGTTTGCACGCCGGATGCAGGACCAGATCCTGCACCCCCTGCGCATGCAGGCCTCGGCCTTCGAGATCGCGCCACCGTCCGGCCCGTTCGCGTCGGTGGCCTTCGACGCCAAGGGCCGGGTCGAGCCCGAACCCGGTCTGCGCGACCTGCCCGCCGGCGGCCTGAACACCACGGTGCTGGACCTGCTGCAGCTGGCGCGCCTGTGGTTCAACCAGGGCCGTGTCGGTGATCGGCAGCTCCTGAGCCCCGCCAGCATCGCCGCCATGCAGACACCGCCCCATCCGCCCACCCTGGCCGACAATGCCAACATGGGCCTGGGCTGGCACCTGCTGGACGAAGAACTGGACGGCGTCGGCCCCCTGCTCTGGCACGCCGGTGGCACACCACACCACCACGCGCAGCTCATGCTGCTGCCGCAGCTGAAGCTGGCGGTGGCGGTCATGTCCAGCTCGGTCACTGCGGGCGAACTGGCGCAGGACACCGCCCTCCAGGCGCTGTCGCTCATGGTCCAGGCGCGCACCGGCCGCGACGCGGTGCGCCCCCTGCGCCAGGGCGTGGACCCGGCCTACCCGCCCGCCGAGCCGGCCCGCTACACCGGCCACTACGACACCCCCATCGGCGTGGTGCGGCTGTCGCCGCAAGGGCAGCAGGTGCAGGCCCGTCTGGGCGACCAAAGCCTGCCCCTGGTGCGCCGCCCCGACGGCTACCTTCAGCTGCGCGCGCGCCTGCTGGGCCTGTTCCCGGTGGACATCGGCCCGCTGGGCGAAGTGGCCTTCAACCGGCACGACACCGCCGATGGCCAGGCCTGGCTGCTCGCGCGCCGCCGCGGGCGCTTCACCCTGGCCGGCACACGGCTGGACCCGGTGCCGATCTCCGCGGCCTGGCGGCGCCGCCTGGGCACCTACCGCTACGACGGTGGCGACCCCTTCCTTGCCGCGCAGATCCGGTCCGCCCGCGTCTACGAGGAAGACGGGCTGTTGCTGGTCGAACTGGTGGCCGGGGCCGCCAGCACCCGGCTGGCGCTGGCCCCCGTGAACGACCAGGAAGCCACCCTTCGTGGCCTCGGCCGCGGTCGCGGCGAAACCGTGCACGCCCGCCAGGACGGGGTCGACACGGTGCTGCTGCACGGCGGCATGCGATTCGTCCGGCAGGTGGGCGCATGAGGCGACTCGCGCCGCCCCTGCGGCTGCGGCTGTCCGTCGCACTCAGCCTCGCGCTGGCTGGCTGCGCCAGCACCGCGCCCCCCGGACCGGCCCACGAGCTGCGCGGCAGCGGCGAACCCACGGTGGTGCTGGCGTCGGGCTACGGCATGCCGCGCAACACCTGGCAGGCCGTGGTCGAGGACCTGTCGCGCGACTTCACCGTGTTCACCATCGACCGGCCCGGCTACGGCGGCCAGCCCGAAACCGAACGCCCGCGCGACCCCTGCACCATTGCCACCGACACGCGGGACGCCCTGCGCGCGGCGGGCCGCCAGCCGCCCTACCTGCTGGTGGGCCATTCGATCGGCGGCCTCTACCAGTACGCCTTTGCACGCCTGTACCCGCAGGAGGTCAGCGGATTCGTGCTGCTGGACCCGACCCATCCGCGCCACCTGGCGATGCTGCAGAAGGAACGCCCCCTGACCGTCCGCGCCCTGGAGGGCGCGGTGGCGCTGACGGGCAGCCGCTCGCGCCGCAACGAGTTCTACCAGCAGACGGATTGCCTCCCGGACCTCGACACCCGCCCCGCCCTGACGCAGCCCGGACGCATCCTGGTGAGCCGGCGCTACCGCGAAACGGAGAAAGACCTCGCCCCGGCGCTGGAGATGCTGCAGGAGGACTGGAAGATCCTGAGCGGGGTCAGCGACACCGACAAGCTCTGGGACAGTGGCCACCACATCCAGACCGAACGGCCCGATGCCGTGGCCCGCGCCGTGCGCGCCGTGGCCGGCCGTGCGGACGCGCCCAGCGGTGCGACGGCTCCGCCACGGCGGATGGCAGGAGGAGACTGAAACCCGCGGACGATCAGGCCGCTACTTCACGCTCCAGTGCGGCCAGCTCGTCGGCCGTGAACACCCGCGACCGCGTGAGGAAGGCCTTGCCCTCGGGACCTTCGAGCGAGAAGGTGCCGCCGTGGCCCTCGATCACGTCGATGATCAGCTGGGTGTGGCGCCAGTACCCGTATTGCGCCTTGCCGATGTAGAACGGACAGCCGCCGATGTCGCCCAGGTACACGTCGCCCGTGCCGATGGTCAACTCCCCCAGCAGGTAACAGTTGGCCGCGCTGTTGTCGCAGCAGCCCCCGCTCTGATGGAACATCAGCCCGGGGCCGTGCTGGGTCTTGAGGTACTCGATGAGCGCCAGCGCGGCGGGCGTGGCGATGACTTTTTCAACCATGTCGGTCTCCCGGGGTCTGGCGGGTCAGGTGGGGCACGCAGCGCCAAAGCCGGGCCGGGCGGCCACCTCATGCTGGAGTACCAGAAATCGGCGGCCGCCCGGCCCGGCCATGGCGCCGGACCTGGGCTGGCTTGGGGTTGGGGTTGGGGATCAGAAGAACCCGAGCTTCTGTTCGCTGTAGCTGACCAGAAGGTTCTTGGTCTGCTGGTAGTGGCCCAGCATGTCCTTGTGGTTCTCACGACCGATGCCCGACTCCTTGTAGCCACCGAAGGCGGCGTGTGCGGGATAGGCGTGGTAGCAGTTGGTCCACACACGACCGGCCTTGATGGCGCGGCCCATGCGATAGGCCACGTTGCCGTTGCGGCTCCACACGCCGGCGCCCAGGCCGTACAGCGTGTCGTTGGCAATCGCAAGGGCCTCGGCCTCGTCCTTGAAGGTGGTCACGGCCAGCACCGGGCCGAAGATTTCTTCCTGGAAGATGCGCATCTTGTTGTGGCCCTTGAACAGGGTCGGCTGCACGTAGTAGCCGCCGTCCAGGTCACCGCCCAGCGAAGCCTGTGCGCCGCCGCACAGCACTTGCGCACCCTCCTGCTTGCCCAGGTCGAGGTAGCTCAGGATCTTGGTGAGCTGTTCCTTGGACGCCTGCGCACCCATCATGGTGTCGGTGTCCAGCGGGTTGCCCTGCTTGATGGCGGCCACACGCTTGAGCACACGCTCCATGAACTTGTCGTAGATGCTTTCGTGGATCAGCGCACGGCTGGGGCAGGTGCAGACCTCGCCCTGGTTGAACGCGAACAGCACCAGGCCTTCGATGGCCTTGTCCAGGTAGCCGTCGTCCTTGTCCATCACGTCGGCGAAGAAGATGTTGGGCGACTTGCCGCCCAGTTCCAGCGTGGCGGGGATCAGGTTGTTGGCGGCGGCCTGGGCGATCACGCGGCCGGTGGACGTGGAACCGGTGAACGCGATCTTGGCGATGCGCTTGCTGGTGGCCAGCGGCATGCCGGCTTCGCGACCAAAGCCGTTGACGATGTTCAGCACGCCCGGGGGCAACAGGTCGGCGATCAGCTCGACCAGGATCAGCAGGCTGATGGGGGTGGACTCGGCCGGCTTGAGCACGATGCAGTTGCCCGCGCCCAGTGCCGGCGGAATCTTCCAGGCGGCCATCAGGATGGGGAAGTTCCAGGGAATGATCTGGCCCACCACGCCCAGCGGCTCGTGGATGTGGTACGCCACGGTGTTCTCGTCGATTTCCGAGATGCCGCCCTCTTGCGCACGCAGGGCACCGGCGAAGTAACGGAAGTGGTCGATCGCCAGCGGGATGTCGGCGTTCAGGGTTTCACGGATCGGCTTGCCGTTGTCGATGGTTTCGGCATAGGCCAGCAGTTCCAGATTGGCTTCCAGGCGATCGGCGATCTTGAGCAGCAGGTTGCTGCGCGTGGTCACGTCGGTCTTGCCCCAGGCATCGGCCGCGGCGTGGGCGGCATCCAGCGCGAGGTCGATGTCCTCCTGGGTGGAGCGTGCGGCCTGGGTGTACACCTTGCCGGTGGTCGGCGTGATCACATCGAAGTACTGGCCCTTGACCGGGGCCACCCACTTGCCACCGATGAAGTTGTCGTAACGGGATTTGTAGGAGATCTTGGCGCCTGCGGCGCCGGGAGCTGCGTAGATCATGCGTGTCGTCCTCTGAGTGTTGAAATGAAGAAAGCCGAAACGGCTGCATCCCTTTCTTCAACATCCGTGCCACGCCCGGAAACTGGCTCAAACTGAGAACACTGCTCACATTTTTGACAACACAAATTGAAGGGTTGCGCCATTCAGACCCAGGGCGCCGCGCATTGCGCCAGCCTGGTACGGCACGCGCCTTCATATGAACGCGTGTACCAGCGGGGAAAACCCGCCATGGTGTGTGGCCTTCAAACGCTCAGGCCAGCCCCACCACCAGGGCCGACGCGGGCATCGCGGCCCAGGCCCGCTGCCCCCGGCGCGCCGTGAACGGATGCGGCGCAAACCCCACCCACTGCCCGCCCCCGTCAAGGCCGATCACCACCTCGTCGCGCCCCTGGCCTTTGGCGATGCGGTCGATGCGGCCGCACAGCTGGTTGGCCACCTGCGCGTCGGCCGGTTGCCCCAGGGCCACCGTCACCGCCGTGGCCTTGCACAGCACCAGCGCGCCCGCACCGGGCTGCAGGGCCAACAGGTCGGCACTCTCGCGCGTGACGCTGGCCGTCAGCAAAGCGCCGCCCGCCGTGCGCAGGCGGATCAGCACCGTCGGGTCATCGGGCGAAACGGGTTCGGTGCCCAGCACCTCGCACGGCAGCTGGTTGCGCATGCTGGTGCGCAGGCCCAGGCCGCCGGCCAGCGCCGGCCCGCCGGCAAAACGGGCCAGCACCGCGTCGCGCGCACGGGCCAGTTCGTCGGCCAGCGCCAGCAGTTGCAGCCCTTGCGGCGTGATGCGCGCGCCACCACCGCCGCTACCGCCCACCGTGCTCTCCACCAGCACCGTGCCACTCAGGCTGGTCAGCGTGTCGATGGCCTGCCAGGCCGCCTTGTAGCTGATGCCCGCTTCGCGCGCGGCCTGCGAAATGGAGCCGGTGTCGGCCACCCGGCGCAACACCTCCAGCCGCTTGTCGCTGGCGGCATGGCCCAGGGCATCGGTCAGGTTCGGGGCAGAGGTGTCGGGCATGGTCGGATTGTTTCATGCCGCACACCGCCGAAGGCGGCCGCCGTGCGGTCGTCTAGGCCTGCACCGCCTGCCGGGCCAGCCGGAGGAAACGGGCACGGTCGGCGGGGCTCAGCGAGACCAGGATCTCGTCCTGCAGACCACGCACCACCGGCACCAGCGCCCTGAAGATGCGTTGCCCTTCGGGTGTCAGCGACAGTTCCCGAGCCCGGCGGTCCCGCTCGCTGACGACGCGGGCGACCCAGCCCTTCTGTTCCAGCCGCTCGATCACGCCGCCGATGGTGGCGCGGTCGTAGGCGATCAGCTCCGCCACCGTGGCCTGGTCCGCACCCGGGTGGTTGTGGATGGCGTCCAGCGCCGCGAACTGCACGGGCGTGAGGTCAAAGCCCGCCGCCTGCGTGCGTTGCACGAACACCTGCGTGGACAACTGGTGCAGCCGGCGGATCAGGTGCCCCGCCATGTCGAGTGAGTCCATGCTGGCGCTCCGTTTCAAGTTGATTGGTAAGTATACGTACCGTATTGACAGCTATTGATAAGCATAGATATCATTTGCACACAAACCAATCACACGGCCGTGCCCGTCAACCCTGGAGACAACCCATGCAGTTCTACAAAGATGGCTTTCGCGGCGGCAACCCCGACGTCAAGCAGGCCGCACCCAACCGCCGCAACCGCGGCGTCAACGAGCCGCTGCCCGAACAGGTGGACGTGCTGATCGCCGGCACCGGCCCGGCCGGCCTGTGCCTGGCCGCACAGCTGGCGCAGTTCCCCGGGATCGAGACCATGATCATCGAACGCATGGCCAGCAACATCGTCAAGGGCAAGGCCGACGGCATCAACACGCGCACCATGGAAATGTTCCAGGCCTTCGGTTTTGCCGACAAGGTCAAGCGCGAGACCTACTGGGTGAACCAGACCGCGTTCTGGATGCCCGACCCGGCCAACCCCGCGCACATCCGGCGTGTGGGCCGCGTGCAGGACGTGGCCGACGACAGCTCGGAGATGCCGCACATCCTGATCAACCAGGCGCGGCTGCACGAGCTGTTCCTCGAGGTGATGGCGAACTCGCCCTCGCGCCTGGCGCCCGACTACGGCTGGGAAGTGGTGGGTCTGACAGTCGATGAGTCCACCGACGACCACCCGGTGACGGTGACGCTGAAGGACTCGACCGGCATCCACTGGGGCGCCACGCGCACCGTGCGCGCCAACTACGTGGTCGGCTGCGACGGCGCGCATTCGGCGGTGCGCAAGGCCATCGGCGGTGTGCTGCACGGTGACGCGGCCAACCAGGCCTGGGGCGTGATGGACATCCTGGCGAACACCGACTTCCCCGACGTGCGCCAGAAGTGCCTGATCTCGTCGGCCAACGAGGGCAACGTGCTGATCCTGCCGCGCGAAGGCGGCTACGTGTTCCGCATGTACGTGGAGCTGGACAAGCTCAAGGACGGCGAGAAGGCCGCGAGCAAGAAGTTCACGCAGGAGGACATGATCGCGGCGGCCAACCGCATCATCAAGCCCTATTCGCTGGACGTGAAGGAGATCGTCTGGTGGTCGATCTACGACATTGGCCACAGCATCACCGACAAGTTCGACGACGTGCCCGACGGCAGCGGCCGCGCGCCGCGCGTGTTCACCGCGGGCGACGCCTGCCACACCCACTCGCCCAAGGCCGGCCAGGGCATGAACGTGTCGATGCAGGACACCTTCAACCTGGGCTGGAAACTGGTGCACGTGCTGCAGGGTCGCGCCGACCCGAGCCTGCTGCGCAGCTACAGCCAGGAGCGCCTGACCGAAGCCAAGCGGCTGGTCGAGACCGATCACGAATGGTCGCGCATCATGTCCGCCCCCACCACGCAGGCCGAACGAGAGGGCAAGGAAGAGCCGCGCATCATCCGCCAGTTCAAGGCCAACCTCGAATTCACCGGCGGCACCGCGGTGAAGTACGACACCTCCGCCCTCTTCGCGCCCGGCACGCACCAGGCACTGGCCAGGGGCGAAGAAATCGGCCGCCGCTTCCACTCCGCGCCCGTGGTGCGCCTGTCGGACGCCAAGCAGATGCAGCTGGGCCACGTGGCCGAGGCCGACGCGCGCTGGCGGATCTACGCCTTCGCGGGCCAGGGCGACGTGGGCCAGCCCGGCGCGCCCATGGCCCGCCTGGCCGACTGGCTGGAGAACGACACGGCCTCACCGGTCGTGAAGCACATCCGCCCAGGTGAAGACATCGACGCCATCATCGACGTGCGCGCCATCTTCCAGCCCACCTTCGACCGGCTCGACTACGGGCAGATGCCCTCGCTGTTCAAACCGAAGACCGGCAAGCTCGGCCTGCAGGACCACGAAAAGATCTTCTGCGTGGACCACAAGGGCCTGGGCGACATCTACGCCATGCGCGGCATCGATCGCGCGCAGGGCTGCCTGATCGTCGTGCGGCCGGACCAGTACGTGGCGAACGTGCTGCCGCTGGACGCGCACCACGATCTGTCCGCCTTCTTCGCCGGGGTGCTGCGCTGAACTGACAGCCGTCCAACCTGAACGCCTGGGGACCCGCTACACTCGCTATTCCATTTAGGGATAACGAATCCCGCTCCCCGCTGCCGCTGCAGCGGATGTGTCGCGAGGTGCCCATGCGTCTGTTGCTGTCGTCGCTGTCCGTGCTGCTCGGGTCTTGTCTGGCCCTGGGCGGAGCGCACGCGGCTGAGGCACAGGTGGCGGTGGCCGCCAACTTTGCCGAGCCGATCAAGGCCATCGCCGCCGAACTGCACAAGAACACCGGCCATACGCTGAAGATCACCCTCGGCTCCACCGGCAAGCTGTACGCGCAGATCCGCAACGGAGCACCGTTTGATGTTCTGCTGGCGGCCGATGCCGCCACGCCGCAGCGGCTGGAGCAGGACGGCCTGGCGCAGCCCGGCAGCCGCTTCACCTACGCCAACGGCCAGCTGGTCCTGTGGTCGGCCCGGGCCGGCCGGGTCGATGCGCAGGGCGCGGTGCTCAGGGCCGCCGACCTGGGCAAGGTGGCACTGGCCGCGCCCAAGCTGGCGCCCTACGGCGCTGCGGCGGTGCAGGCCATGGACCGGCTGGGCCTGACCGCCGCGCTGCGTTCACGGCTGGTGCAGGGCGAAAGCATCGGCCAGGCCTTCAACTTCGTCGCCACCGGCAACGCCGACGTGGGCTTTGTCGCGCTGTCACAGGTGATGGAAGCGGGCCGCCTCAAGAGCGGTTCGGTCTGGGTGCTGCCCCCCGCGCTGTACAGCCCGATCCGGCAGGACGCGGTGCTGCTGCGCCGCGGTGCCCCCAACGAGGCCGCACAGGCACTGATGCGGCTGTTGCAAAGCCCGCAGACCCGCGAGCTGATCCGCGCCCACGGCTACACCTTCTGAGCCATGCTGCTGACCGCCTCCGACCTGCAGGCCATCGGGCTGACGCTGAAGGTGTCGGCGCTGACCACGCTGATCCTGCTGCTGATCGGCACGCCGCTGGCCTGGTGGCTGGCGCGAACGCGGTCCTGGCTCAAGGCACCGGTGGCCACGGTGGTGGCCCTGCCCATCGTGCTGCCGCCAACCGTGCTGGGCTTCTACCTGCTGGCGCTGATGGGACCCAACGGAACGGTGGGCCAATGGACGCAGGCGCTGGGCATCGGGCTGCTGCCATTCAGCTTCAGCGGCCTGGTGGTGGCATCGGTGCTGTATTCGCTGCCCTTCATGGTGCAGCCGGTGCACAGCGCGATGGAGGCCATGGGCACACGCCCGCTGGAGGTGGCGGCCAGCCTGCGCGCTTCGCCGCTGGACCGCTTCGTTCATGTCGTGTTGCCGTTGTGCCGCCCGGGCCTGGTCACCGGCGCCATCATGAGCTTTGCCCACACGGTGGGCGAGTTCGGGGTGGTGCTGATGGTGGGCGGGAACATCCCGGGCGAGACGCGCATGGTGTCGGTGCAGATCTACGACCACGTGGAAGCCATGGAATACGGTGACGCTCACCGCCTGTCGGCCGTGATGCTGGTGTTCGCCTTCGCCGTGCTGCTGGCGCTGCACCTGTACAACCAGCGCCGTCGCCGGAGCGTCGCATGAGCCTGCCGCTCACCGCAGAGCAACTGCATCTGCAGGCCCGCCTGCAACGCCCCGGCTTTGCGCTGGACGTGCAGCTGGACCTGCCCGGACGCGGCGTGACGGCGCTGTTCGGTCCATCGGGATCGGGCAAGACCACCTGTCTGCGCGTGCTGGCCGGGCTGGAGCCGGACGCCCGCGGTCGGGTGCAGGTGGCCGGCGAGGTCTGGCAGGACAGCGCCCATGGCGTCGACCTGCCCACCCACCGGCGCGCGCTGGGTTATGTGTTCCAGGAAGCCAGCCTGTTCGACCACCTGAGCGTGGAAGGCAACCTGCGCTTCGGCTTCGACCGCACACCCGTCGCCCAGCGCCGGCACGACTGGCGGCACGGGCTGGAGCTGCTCGGCATCGGGCACCTGCTGCAGCGCTGGCCGCACGAACTCTCGGGCGGTGAGCGCCAGCGCGTGGCCATTGCGCGCGCGTTGGCCACCAGCCCGCGTCTGCTGCTGATGGACGAACCCCTGGCGGCGCTGGACGCGGCACGCAAGGCCGAAATCCTGCCCTGGCTGGAACAGTTGCACGAAGCGCTGGACCTGCCCGTGGTGTACGTCACCCATTCGCTGGACGAGGTGGCCCGGCTGGCCGACCATCTGGTGCTGCTGGAGCAGGGCCGCGTGCGGGCGCAGGGACCGGTGATTGAACTCATGGCCCGCGCCGACCTGCCGCTGGCGCACGGCGACGGGGCGGGCGCACTGATCGAAGCCGTCACCTGCGGGCTGCAAAGCGCATCCGGCCTGTGCGAGCTGCGTTTTGACGGCGGCACGCTGCTGCTGCCACAGACCCGTGCCAAGCCCCTGCCCGATCGCACCCCGGTGCGCGTGCGCATCCAGGCACGCGACGTGAGCCTGTCGCTGGTGCAGCCGCAGCAGACCAGCGTGCTCAACATCCTGCCCGCCACGGTGACGGACCTGAGCGACGACGGACCGGGCCAGGTGCTGGTGGGGCTGCGGCTGGGGCAAGGCACGCGCTTGCTCTCACGCATCAGTCAGCTGTCGCGCGAACGGCTGGGCGTGGCGCCTGGCCTGGCGGTCTATGCCCAGGTCAAGGGCGTGGCGATGGTGCGCTGAGCGAGCGGAGCAAACCTGGCCGCAGCGGGAGCGGGCGGTCTGGCCGGGCGGCGATTTGCTGGCGCGCAGCGACTGATGAGCCGCCCGGACGGACCGCCCGCTCCCGCGTCACCGGAGGTCACTTGCTCGCATTGGGAAAGAACAGCTGCTCGCCGCCGATCCTGTACTCGGCAATGGCTTTCTGGCCGGCAGCGCCAGTCACCCAGTCCACGAACTTCTGGCCTTCGGCGCTTTTCACTTGCGGGTGTTTGGCACTGCTGACCAGCATGACACCGTACTGGTTGAACAGGCGCTTGTCGCCTTCCACCAGCACCGCCAGATCGGCGCGGTTCTTGAAGTTCAGCCAGGTGCCGCGGTCGGCCAGCACGTAGGCGCCGCTGGAGGCGGCAATGTTCAGCGCCGGACCCATGCCGCAGCCGCATTCCCTGTAGCCGGCGCCCTTGCTGGCGTCGGTGTCGGTCATCTTCCAGAAGCGCAACTCGGCCGCGTGCGTGCCGCTCTTGTCGCCGCGCGAGACGAAGGGTGCGTTGGTGGTGGCCAGCTTCCTGAGCGCGGCCACGATGTCACCGCCCCTGGTCCGTGCCGGGTCGGCCTTGGGGCCGATGAGCACGAAGTCGTTGTACATGACCTCCTGACGCCTGGTGGCAAAGCCGTCGGCCACGAACTTCTCTTCGGCCACCTTGTCGTGCACGAACAGCACGTCGGCGTCGCCGCGGCGTGCCATGTCGATGGCCTGACCGGTGCCCAGCGCGACCACCTTCACGTCGATGCCGCTGGCCCGCTTGAAAGCCGGCAGGATGTGACCGAACAGACCCGACTGCTCGGTGGACGTGGTGGAGGCCACCACGATGCTGCTTTGCGCAAAGGCGGCGGTACCGACCAGCAGGGCCGCCAGGAACGAAGCGGCATGAACCAGGGCTCCACAGGGGTGATTCATGTTCATACGGTCTCTCCTTTGACAAAAGCACTGGCCTGCGGCGAAGCGAGTTCGAGCAGCGCCTGATTGAAAAACTGGTCCACCGGCAAATCGGCCAGCACCACGCCTTGCTCGATGTAGACCACCCGGCTGGCCAGGCGTTTGACCTGGCCAAGGTTGTGGCTGGCGAACACCAGCGTGGACGGCAGCCGCCCGGGCGCGGGCGCCTCATTGCCGAAGTCGGCGATCAGCGACTCCACCTCGCGCTTGGCGTGCGGATCGAGACTGGCGGTGGGCTCGTCGAGCAGCCACACATCGGGCTGCAGCGCCCAGGCGCGCGCCAGGGCCACGCGCTGCTGCTGCCCGCCGGACAAGGCGCGGCCGTTGCGATCGGCCAGGTGCGCCAGATCCACCCGCTCCAGCGCCTGCTGCGCGCGCTCGCGCGTCTGCGCCCAGGGCACGCCGCTGAGCCACAGGCCGAGCTGCAGGTTGCGCAGCACCGACATGCGCAGCATGTGCGGCCGCTGGAACAGCATGGCGATGCGCGAGACCTGCGGGACCGCACGCTCGCCGGCGGCGATGGGCAGCAGGCCGTGCAGGGTGCGCAGCAAGGTGCTCTTGCCGCAACCGTTGGGTCCGACCAGGGCCACCCGTTCGCCTGCGTGGATCGACAGCGTGACGCTGCGCAAGGCTTCCACCTGGGCAGCCGGGCCCAGGCTCACGACCACGCGGTGCAGCGCCAGCACCACCGCTGCCTGCGAGAGGGTTGCACCGGCGGTGGCACCGATCTGCGGGTCGGCCCTCATGTCGTGGCCATCCGCAGGTCGCCGCCGTCCAGGTGTTCGCGCCAGCGCCGCAGCAGGGCCACCACGCTGTTGAGCAGCAGCACCACACCCAGCAGCACCAGGCCCAGCCCCAGGGCCAGCGGAAGGTCACCCTTGCTGGTTTCCAGCGCGATGGCGGTTGTCATGACGCGGGTGAAGCCGTCGATGTTGCCACCCACGATCATCACCGCGCCCACTTCCGAGATCGCGCGACCGAAAGCGGTGATGAGCACCGTGAGCAGCGCATAGCGTTCATCCCAGGCCATGAGCAGACCGCGCATGGTGCGGCCGGCCCCGAGCGAGGTGAGCTGTTCGCCGTGGTCGCGATCACCGTCCTCCACCACCTGACGGGTCAGGGCCACCACCAGCGGCAACACCAGCGCCGACTGCGCCAGCACCATGGCCTGGAAGCTGAACAGCCATCCCAGAAAACCCAGCGGCCCCGAACGTGAAAGCAGCAGATACACGACCAGCCCCACCACCACCGATGGGACCGCGAGAAAGGTGTTGAGCACGGTCAGCACGGCAGGCCGACCGGGGAACCGGGCCACCGCCAGCCAGGCGCCCAGCATCAAGCCCAGGCCACAGGCGATCAGGCAAGCCGTGGCGCTGACAGCCAGCGAGCGCGACACGATCGCCCAGAGCGCAGCATCACCCGAGATCACCAAATCCAGCGCGGTGGTCACGCTATCAGAAAAGCTGTTCATATCTGGCGCCACAGCATAAGGGCTGCACGGCCCCTCACGCCTACGTGTCTACGCGGTATGCAATCAGCGACATAGGAATGTGCCTGCATAGGTCGGCACTGGTGCACACTCGCGGGCCATGAAACGCATCGCGATGTCCTACTCCCTGGCCACCGAGCGTCCCGCGCGTGGCGTCGGCGCGCCGTTGCTCAGCAACCCCATGATGGACGTGCTGCACGCGGTGCACGAGCGCGGCTCGATCTCGGCGGCGGCGCGGCAGCTGGGCCTGTCGTACCGCCATGTCTGGGGCCAGCTCAAGGAATGGGAACAACAGCTGGGGCGCGAACTGCTGGTCTGGGAGCGCGGCCAGGCCGCCGTGCTCTCCCCCTTCGGCCAACGCCTGCTGACGGCCGAGCGCCTGGCCCAGGCGCGCCTGGGTCCGCAGGCCGAGCACCTGCGCGCCGAACTGGAGCGCGCGTTTTCCATGGCCTTTGACGACGGGCAGGCGCCCAGCGAACTGCTCACGCTCTACGCCAGCCACGACCACGCACTGGTCGCACTGCAGGACCTGGCCGCCCACGGCGAGGGACACCCACCCCTGCACCTGGACATGCGCTTCACAGGCAGCGTGGACGCGATCCGCGCACTCAACGAAGGTCGGTGCCAGCTGGCGGGTTTTCACACCCAGCCGTTCGCCGACGCCGACAGCCGCACCGCGCGCACCTACCGCCCGCTGCTCAAGCCCGGCACCCACAAGATCATCGGCTTCGCACGCCGGGTACAGGGCCTGATGGTGGCACCCGGTAACCCGCTGCGGCTGCGCGACCTGCGCGATGTGTCGCAGCAGCGCGTCCGTTTCGTCAACCGGTCCATCGGGACCGGTACACGACTGCTGCTGGAAGAAATGCTGACCCAGACGGGCCTGGCGCCCGCCGATCTCAATGGCTACGAGCGGGAAGAAAGCTCACACGCCGCCGTGGCACAGGCGGTGGCCAGTGGCGGTGCCGATGTGGGCCTCGGAACCGAGCAGGCCGCCCGAAGCCAGGAACTGGGCTTTGTGCCGCTGACCGAAGAGCGCTACGCGCTGGTGTGCCTGAAATCGGCCCTGGAACAACCGGCGGTGCAACGCCTGCTGACCCTGCTGCGCAGTGCACGCTGGCAACAGCAGCTGCTGGCACTGCCCGGCTACCAGCCGGATCATCCCGGCGAAGTGGCGGCGATGAAGCGGCTGCTGCCGTGGTGGGCCTGACCCGTCAGAACGCTTCCTTCTCCGCCTCCAGATAAGCGAGGCTCGTGTACTTGCCGATGTTGCTGTCAAAGCCATCCATGGTCTTTGCACGGCTGGCCACACGAGGGTCCTTCATCACCAGGGCCTTGGCACCTTCGAGCGGAATGCCGTCCTTGACGGCCTGCACACAAGGCTCCCAGATACCCTTCATGAACGTGCCATAGGTGTCCAGCAGGTCCTTGCTGCCGCGCCCGTGACCAGGCACCCACAGCTGCTCACCCGCCGCCTGCTTGAGCGCCTCGTAGTACTTGAACGTGCCCGGGTAGGAGCCATCGTCGATGTTGGCGATGCGGTTGGCCATGGCGATGTCGCCGACATAGGTCAGCTTGTCCTGCACGATCTCGAAACACAGATCCGACGGTGTGTGCGCCCTGCCGTAGTGGTGCAGCCTGATCTGCACATCGCCGTAGTCGAACACCTGGCCATGCTCCACCACTTTGTTGGGCGCCACCACCTGGGTCCCCAGCGTGGCCTGGTTGGTCCAGCGCTCCATCAGGCTGCGCCACAGGTTGCCCTCATGGCCGGCGATCTGGTCGCGCGTGTGGGCCAGCGCATGGATGGGCAGGTCTTTGCCAAATGCCTCGGCGAAGGCGTGATTGCCCAGCCAGTGATCGCCGTGGTAGTGGCTGTTGAAGACCGAGATCACCGGCTTGGGCGTGACGGTTTTGATCATGCGGATCGCCATCTGGCCGATCTGCAGCGACGCGCCGCTGTCCAGCACCACGACGCCCTTTTGCGTGACCACGAAGAGGATGCTGGCCATGAGACCCTGGTTCTCCTGCGTCGGAAAACCTTCCTTGGCATAGACCATCCAGACATGGGGCGAAAGCTGTTCCGGCTTCACGTCCGGTACCGGAGGGCCTTCGATGAATTCGTGCACCTGCTGCGCGAACAGGCGCACTTCGGGCACCAGGGCCAGGCCAGCTGCCCCAGCTCCCATGCCCGCCACCATGCGCAACCACTGGCGGCGGCTGGAGAGGGGGGCCGACGGAGCGGGCGCGCGGACAGGATGGCGAGGGGTGTGCATGCTTGTCTCCGTTGGGGGGTCACGCATTCAATAAGCGAATGGTTATTGAATGATACGTCTGCTTCCCCGGAGGGGACAAGTCACCCGAACGACGGCTGTTCAGCCCGGCTGTCCGCCCGGCAGGCGACGGGCGATCTCGGCCACCAGCTGGCGCGCCAGCACCAGCTTGGAAGCGCGCGGCAACTCGGTGCAGCCGGCTGCGTCCACCAGCAGCAGGGCGTTGTCGTCCTGCCCGAAGGTGTCGGGCCCGATGTTGCCCACCAGCAGCGGCACGCCTTTGCGTGCGCGCTTGGCCTGGGCATTGGCCAGCAGGTCCTGGCTCTCGGCTGCAAAGCCCACACAGAACAGCTGCCGGTTCAGCGCCCGTGGCGACGCCGCGATGCCCGCCAGGATGTCCGGGTTCTCGACGAAACCCAGGGTAGGCACGGCACCCGACCCGTCCTTCTTGATCTTCTGCTCGGCCGTGGAGGCCGGACGCCAGTCCGCCACGGCGGCGGCGGACACGAACACCGTGGCGTTCTGCGCCAGCACGTTCAGCGTCTTCTGCATGTTCAACGCCGACTTGACGTTGATGCGCCCGACGCCACGCGGGGTGGGCAGGCTCACCGGCCCGGCCACCAGGGTCACGTGCGCGCCGGCTTCGTGAGCCGCACGCGCGATGGCAAAGCCCATCTTGCCGCTGGACAGGTTGGTCAGGCCCCGCACCGGGTCGATCGCTTCGAAGGTCGGTCCGGCACTGACCACGACCTGCTGGCCCGCCAGCACTTTGGGGGTGAAGAAGCGCACCAGGTCATAGAGCAGCTCCTCCGGTTCCAGCATGCGGCCATCGCCGGTCTCGCCGCAGGCCTGCTCGCCCACGCCCACCTCCAGCACCGTGGCGCCATCGGCACGCAGCTGTGCCACATTGCGCTGGGTGGCGGGGTGGGCCCACATCTCGCGGTTCATGGCCGGTGCCAGGACCAGCGGCACCTGGTCGAGCGGACGTGCCAGGCACATCAGGCTCAGCAGATCGTCGGCCCGGCCGTGCAGCAGCTTGGCCATGAAATCTGCACTGGCCGGCGCCACCAGGATCAAGTCCGCCTCCCGGCTGAGGTTGATGTGCGGCATGTTGTTGTCCACGCCGCCCGAGGTGCGCGCATCCCACTGCGAGGTGAACACCGGGCGGCCCGACAGCGCCTGCATCGTCACCGCGGTGATGAACTGTTCGGCCGCCTCGGTCATGACCACCTGCACGGTGGCCCCTTCCTTGATGAGGGCGCGGCAGAGTTCGGCAGCCTTGTAGCAGGCGATGCCACCCGAAAGGCCCAGGACGATGTGTTTGCCGGCGAGGTCGTTCATGGCGCGCAATGTAGCAGTTCAGGGGTGTTTTCACTGTCCTGCGGGGACGCCAGCGAACCGGCCGGCCAGGGGGCGCCCTCTATAATCGCCATTTCCACCTCCTGCGAGCTACAGGCTCGCCCGAGTCATGACCAAATTCGTGTTCGTCACCGGTGGAGTGGTGTCCTCCCTCGGCAAGGGCATTGCTTCTGCTTCCCTGGCTGCGATCCTTGAATCGCGCGGCCTCAAAGTCACCCTCATCAAGCTCGACCCGTACATCAACGTGGACCCGGGCACCATGTCGCCCTTCCAGCACGGCGAGGTGTTCGTCACCGACGACGGCGCCGAAACCGACCTGGACCTCGGTCACTATGAGCGTTTCATCGAAACGCGCATGAAGAAGACCAACAACTTCACCACCGGCAAGATCTACCAGTCGGTGCTGGAGAAGGAACGCCGCGGCGACTACCTCGGCAAGACGGTGCAGGTGATCCCGCACGTCACCAACG
>CAZJZD010000031.1:0-46036 GCA_964550405.1 uncultured Hydrogenophaga sp.
GGACGCTCGACACCTTCTGCCTGGACCAGATCGCCCGCTTCAAGCGGCCCAAGCGCTATGAGTTCGTCGAGGCGCTGCCGAAGAACAACTACGGGAAGGTGTTGAAGACGGTGTTGCGGGGGCGGGTCTGATCCCCGAAGCCTGAACAATTACCCGGGTGCCCTGAAACCCCAAAAATGCTCTTTAAAGAACATTTTTGGGTTCAAGAAAGTCAAGAATTGTTCTTCTAAGAACAATTTGGAGCCTTTGACCATCCGGGTTGTGCAATGGGATGTCGCGATTTCTTCCTGCGCCCGCGGTTGCATTGATGCACTCTCAGTTTCGGGTTACGTGCGAGGACCCATACCTGCGACCTACGGGAGAAGTCAGGACAGGAAAAAGACTCGACAACGGAGGGTGAAGCTGAGACTGCGTTGGCCTCATGCCCTCGACTCATGTTGTTGTTCTGGGTGGTCATTTATCCACAACATCGAACTTTTGAGGCAAAAGTCTTGAGATTCAAAGGTATTCCCCATGGCGTGCACCTGTTGTCCACAGGCTTATCCCATGACAACGTTCGGGGCAACGCAGACAATTCCAGCATGCAGATGGAGATGCCTATGCCCCGTTATCCCCGACCTGACCCTCACGACCGGTTGAAGCACTTCAAAAACGATGGCCCGGGATGGCGGCTTGCCGGACTTTTTTTGGAGAAGTTGCCATCAATCCTTGCAAGTGCTGGGGGGTTGATTTTTGCTGTGTGGTCGTTGATGAAGTTCACGGCCTGAGTAGGCGCTCGAGCGTGCAGTCCTCGTACACGGTCGCGTTTCCCATGCCTTTGTGCAGGCGCCACCATGGCTCTGAGGTGGTTTGCCGAATCAGTTTTGCGACGGGATTAGTCGCGCCACGAAGGCGACCATGTCGTTCTTTACCGCTTCAACTTCATCTGCACCAAAGCTCACAGACTCCCCTGCATTCAAAGTCGGTTTGATCGTTCGAGGGTTTGCTAAAGACACCTGCTTCAGTGTTTTTTCGCTGACCCGCCCGCTCGCATGAACGATCACATGTCTACAAGCTTGAGCGGCAATGATGTTGTTCATTACAACGTCTCGTTCAAGACTGATGGATGTGAAATTCTTAAATGCTCGAACCGTTGAGGCCATGTCCTGAAAAGTGAAATCGTGCTTTGCGATCAGCATGTCGGCAATGCTTGTTTTCAGGTTCCAGTCCCGTTCTCGCATCTCTCCGATGGTGAGTTTGATCTCCTCGTCATATAGCTTCCCAGAGTCGCCTGCATCAAGCGACTCGGCTACCGCCGAACGGAATGCCTCCCCGAGCGCTGACGCAAAGTGAGAAACCAAAAGCACCACTGCTTGGTTGTGGATCGTCTGATACTTCGCTCGGAGGGTCTGGTTGTCGCGAATTCCTCTGATCACTTGAAGCGCGCGCGAGCCATTTAGCCTTTCGTCCGCGAACTTGTCTTTCAACTTTTGATGCAAGTCCTCCATAGTCAGCGTGACGACTTGAAGCACCTCCCTGTCAAAGTTGATCAAGCGATCAACTTCATCGACGTTTCTCTTGAAGTTGGAAAGAGCGTTCATGACGGGTATTGGTGTGGATCGAGAGAACTGGCTGGTGGAAACGTCATAAACCGACTAAATGGACTCTCCCGGTAATCCGCAAACGGTCCGCAGTCCACAAACCCGAACCGCCGGTACATCGCCATCGCGGCATCAAACGGCGGCGTGCTGCCGGTTTCCAGGCTGACCCGCGCGTAGCCGCGTTCGCGGGCGAGCCGGAGCAGTTCGGTCAGGATGGCCTGCGCGGCGCCCTGGCGCAGGTGGCGGGCGCTGGTGCGCATGGACTTGAGTTCGCCGTGGCCGCCGGCGGTGGCGGTGGTGGGCGTCAGTTCCTTCAGGGCGCCCATGGCGACCAGTTCGCCCACGGCTTCGGGTTCAGTGCCGGGCGCAGCGTCCGGCGGCAGGCGCCAGGCGGTCAGGAAAGTGATCTCGGGCCGGCGCAGGCCGTTCAGGTCCAGCGCGAACACGCATTCGGGCGGTGAGGCGGCGCGCATGCCGGCCAGATGCTCTTCCAGCAGGGCCAGCACCTGCGGGTGCGTGAGTGCGCGGTCAACGCGGATGTCAAACCGGCGCGGCGGTGCCTCTGGCTGCATGTCGATCCCTCCCCGGGTGTTGGTCTACCTCATGCGATCTGTGCGTGCAGCCGAACGCCCAAGGCTTTTGCCACCTTGAGCACGGTCGCAAAGCTCGGGTTGCCGTTTTCGCTCAGGGCCTTGTAAAGGCTCTCGCGGCTCAGTCCGGCATCGCGGGCGACCTGTGTCATGCCTTTGGCACGGGCGATGTCGCCCAACGCGCGGGCGATGCCTGCCGCGTCGTCGGGGGCATCGGTGAGCCAGGCGTCCAGGTACGCGGCCATCTCTTCAGGCGTGCGCAGCTGTTCGGCGACGTCGTAGGCGACGGTTTTGGTTTTGGGGGCGGTCGCTTTGGTCATGGAGTGCTCCTAAAGGTGGCGCGCGAGTTCGAGCGCCCTTTCGATGTCTTTCTGCTGGCTGGACTTGTCGCCACCCGCCAGCAGCACGATCAGCTCCCCGTTGCGTTCTGTGTAGTACACGCGGTAGCCCGGCCCGATGTCGATCTTGAGCTCGGCCACACCTTCACCCAGGTGGCGGTGCTGGCCCGGATGGCCATGCACCAGCCGGTCCACCCGCACCTGGATGCGTGCCCGGATGGTCCTGTCCCTGAGTGCGTTGATCCAGTCCCGATAGACCTCGGTCATTTGTACGCGCATGGTGCGAGTGTAGTCCATGGGATACGTTTGTTCATTCCGTACGGTCTGTTACGCATGCGGCAGGGGCTGTTTAACCCCGTTCGGGGCGCTGCGCCGTTTCAGCCGGGGTCTTCCTCTTTTTTGTTCACTCACAGGAGCCCCTGCCATGTCCGTCCCCGTTCCCCGTCTGTTGCTGTCTGTCCTGATCGCGGCCCAACTGGCCGCCTGTTCCAGCGGCGCGCCCGTGGCCGCCCCGGCGCCCGCGGCCGAGCCACCGATGGCAGAGGCGCAGGTTGATGCTGCCGTCGCCAGCCCGCCACTGTCAGCCCCTCCGCCGGCCGTGGCACCGGCGGCTGCACCGGCCCGGCCGATGGCGGCGGGCAAGGCGGCGCACGAGATGACCCGCATGGCGGTGATGCCGACGCTCATGCCCGCCCCCATGCCGATGCCGGTGCCGGACCAGCCGTCGAACGAGCGCTACGGACAGATCAGCGACAACCCGATCCACCGGGTGGCCGAGGCGCCGGTGTCTACCTTCAGCGTGGACGTGGACACGGGCAGCTACAGCAATGTGCGGCGCCTGCTCAACGGCGGCGCGCTGCCACCGGCCGACGCTGTGCGGGTGGAGGAGCTGATCAACTACTTCCCCTACGACTACGCGTTGCCGCGCGACGGCCGGCCGTTTGCGGTGCACACCGCGCTGGCGCCCGCGCCGTGGAATGCGCAGCGGGTGCTGCTGCGCGTGGCCATCAAGGGACAGGACGTGGCCAAGCAAAACCTGCCGCCGGCCAACCTGGTGTTCCTAGTGGACGTGTCGGGCTCGATGGAGAGCGCGGACAAGCTGCCGCTGCTGCGCTCATCGCTGAAGTTGCTGGTGGACCAGATGCGGCCGGTGGACCGCATCTCGCTGGTGACCTACGCGGGCAGCACACAGGTGGTGCTGCCGCCCACCTCGGGCGCGGACAAGACGACGATCAAGGCCGCCATCGACGGGCTGCGCGCGGGCGGCGGCACGGCGGGCGCGTCGGGCATTGACCTGGCCTACCGCGCCGCGCAGCAGAGCTTCATCGATGGCGGGATCAACCGCATCCTGCTGGCCACGGACGGCGACTTCAACGTGGGCGTGAGCGACACCGAACAGCTCAAGAAGATGGTGGAGGCCCAGCGCCGCACGGGCATTTCGCTCTCGACCCTGGGCTTTGGCACCGGCAACTACAACGAACAGCTCATGGAGCAGATCGCCGACGTGGGCGACGGCGCCTATTCGTACGTGGACAACCTGATGGAAGGCCACAAGGTGCTGGTGAGCGAGATGACGTCCACGCTGGCGACGATTGCCAAGGACGTGAAGGTACAGATCGAGTTCAACCCGGCGCTGGTGCAGGAGTACCGCCAGATCGGCTACGAGAACCGGCAGCTGCGGCGCGAGGACTTCCACAACGACAAGGTGGACGCGGGCGATATCGGCGCCGGGCACACGGTAACGGCGCTGTACGAGCTGACGCTCACCGGCGCGCGCGGCGCCATCGACCCGCTGCGTTACGGGGCGGCGGTCACCGCGGGTGACGCGCGGTCCGGCGAACTGGCGCACCTGCGGCTGCGCTACAAGCGGCCGGGCCAGAGCAGCAGCGAGCTGATCGAGACGCCGATCCGGCGCGAGGCGATGAAGCCGCTGGACCAGGCGGATGCGGACTTCCGCTTTGCCACCGCCGTGGCGGGCTTCGGCCAGGTGCTGCGCGGCGGGCGCTACACGGGCGAGTGGACGGTGGCCGATGCGCGCAAGCTGGCAGCGGCCAGCCTGGGCGACGACCGCTTCGGTTACCGCGGCGAATTCCTGCGCCTGGCGGGGCTGGCGCAGGCGCTGGCCAAGTGAGCGTGCCCGTCGCGCGGGATGTTCGGGCGGACCGGCGGTTCAAGTCGGCGGTATGCCCGGCCGATACAGCAGTATCAACCGTTTTGTGAAGGAACCGCCATGGATGCCCTGGATGTCTCGCCCGCCGCGCTGGTGGACAGCGTGGTGCAGACCCGCTCGGACCAGGCCGCCCAGCAGGTGCAGATCCGCGTGATGAAGAAGGCGATGGACGCCCAGGCGTCCACCGCGGCGGCGTTGCTCAATTCGGTGCCGGCCCCGCTGCCGCTGGCCACCGCAGGCTCGCTGGGCACGAACGTCAACGCCCTGGTCTGACCGGGGTGGCTACGGCCGCCGCAGCATGCGCGCGGCCAGCACACTGGCCAGCAGCACCAGCACGCTGCTGACCGCCGCCGTGAACTGCAGTGCGTCGGTGAAGGCGGCCTGCGCCGCACCCACCAGCGCGCGTGCCGCGTCCGGCGGCAAATGGTTCGCCGCTTCGAGGGCACCGCCCAGCGTGCCCTGCGCCTGTGCCGGTACATCGTCCAGCCCCGCGCCGCCCAGCTGGTGGCGGTAGATGAGCGTGCCCGCGCTGCCGAACAGCGCGATGCCCAGCGCGCCGCTGAACTCCGAGGCGGTTTCCGCGATGGACGAGGCCGCGCCCGCGCGCTCGGGCGGCGCCGAGGTGATGATCTGTTCGGTGCCGATGGCGAACACCGGTGCCATGCCCAGGCTGACCACCACCATGCCGGCCACCAGCACCCACAGCGCCCACGGGCCGTCGGCGCCCACCATCAGCAACATGCCCACCGCCGCCGCGGCCAGGCCCCAGACCATCACCGGCCCGGGACCGTAGCGCGCCGCCATCTGGGGTGCCAGCACCAGCGAGCCGAACACGAAGCCGCCGGCCCAGGGCACCGTGGCCCAGCCGGCCTGCAGCGGCGTGAGCATCAGCACCATCTGCAGGTATTGCGCGATGAAGATGTAGACGCCGAACATCGCCAGGCACGACAGCGCGTAGGCCACGATGGCGGTGCGGAAAGTCGGGATGGCGAACAGCCGCAGTTCGAGCAGCGGGTAGTCGATGACGCGCTGGCGCCGCACGAACACCCAGCCCACCGCCAGGCCGGCCACGAGCAACCCCAGCCGCGCCGCGCTCGGCCCGGCTTCGGCCATGGCCTTGATGGCGTAGATGGTGCTGAGCACCGCGGCCAGCGAGAGCAGCACGCTGGCCGCGTCGATGCGGCCGGCGTTCTCGTCGCGGTACTCGGGCAGCAGGCGCGGCCCCAGCACCAGCAGCAGCACCATGACAGGCACCGCGGGCAGGAACACCGAGCCCCACCAGAAATGCTCCAGCAGCCAGCCGCCCACCAGCGGGCCGATGGCGCTGCCGACCGAGAACGCGGTGATCCACACGCCGATGGCGAACTGGCGCTGCGTCTCGTCGTGGAACATGTTGCGGATCAGCGAGAGCGTGGACGGCGCCAGCGTGGCGCCGGCAATGCCCAGCAGCGCGCGCAGCACGATCAGCTCCGTCGGTGTGCGCGCGAACGCGGCCAGCACCGAGGCCACGGCGAAGAAGGCCGCGCCGATCAGCAGCAGCCGGCGGCGCCCGATGCGGTCGCCCAGCGTGCCCATGGTGATGAGGAAGCCGGCGACCAGAAAGCCGTAGATGTCGATGATCCACAGCAGCTGCGAGGCGCTGGGCGCCAGCGCGCGGCTGAGCGCCGGCACCGCGAGGTTCAGCACCGTCAGGTCCATGGCATAGACCAGACAGGGCAGGGCGATGACGGCCAGCCCCCACCATTCGCGGGGGGTGGCTTTGGCGGGGATGGTCAGGTCGGGTTCAGAGGGACGATCCGGTGGCATGCGCCCACTCTAGGGCAAGCGGGCGGCGGACCCATGACGCGGGGCTTTGGGGGTTCTCGCTACGGAATACCCCCGGGCGCGACCGGTTTGCCCGGGCGCCCAGACGACCTCACCAGCTGACTTCGCGGTCCGGTGTGGCGCTGATCTTGTGGATGCTCAGGTCGGCGCCGTCGTACTCTTCTTCCTGGTCCAGCCGGATGCCGATGGTGGCCTTGAGCACGCCGTAGACCACCGCACCGCCCAGCAGCGCCCAGGCCACGCCCAGGCCGGTGCCGATGAGCTGGGCGCCGAAGCTGACGCCGCCCAGACCGCCCAGGGCATGCTGGCCGAAGATGCCGGCTGCGATGCCGCCCCAGGTGCCGCACAGGCCGTGCAGCGGCCACACGCCCAGCACGTCGTCGATCTTCCAGCGGTTCTGCGTGAGGGTGAACATGGACACGAACAGCAGGCCGGCGACCGCGCCCACCACCAGCGCCCCCAGCGGGTGCATCAGGTCCGAGCCGGCGCAGACGGCCACCAGACCGGCCAGCGGGCCGTTGTGCACGAAGCCGGGGTCGTTTCTGCCAGCCACCAGCGCGGCCAGCGTGCCGCCGACCATGGCCATCAGCGAGTTGACCGCGACCAGACCGGAGATTTTGTCCAGCGTCTGCGCGCTCATGACGTTGAAGCCGAACCAGCCGACGATGAGGATCCAGGCGCCCAGGGCGAGGAAGGGGATGTTCGACGGCGGGTGGGCGGAGACGCCGCCGTCCTTGCGGTAGCGGTTGGCGCGGGCGCCCAGGAAGAGGATCGCGGGCAGGGCGATCCAGCCGCCGACCGCGTGGACCACGATCGAACCGGCGAAGTCGTGGAAGGTGGCACCGGTGGTGGCCTCGATCCAGGCCTGCACGCCGAAGTGGCTGTTCCAGGCGATGCCCTCGAAGAACGGGTACACAAAGCCGACGATGACGGCGGTTGCGATCAATTGGGGCCAGAAACGGGCGCGTTCGGCGATGCCGCCGGAGACGATGGCCGGGATGGCGGCGGCGAAGGTGAGCAGGAAGAAGAACTTGACCAGCGAATAGCCGTTCAGGGCGGCCAGCTGGTCGGCACCAACGAAGAAGTGGGTGCCGTAGGCCACGCCGTAGCCGACCGCAAAGTAGACGATGGTGGACACCGAGAAGTCCACCAGGATCTTGACCAGGGCGTTGACCTGGTTCTTCTTGCGGACCGTGCCGAGCTCCAGAAAGGCAAAACCGGCGTGCATCGCCAGAACCATGATCCCGCCGAGCAGGATGAACAGGGCATCTGCGCCCTGTTTGAGTGCGTCCATGAGAAATCTCCGTGCAGAAAGCTTGTTTTGGTGCGTGATTGGCGCCAAAACAGGGTCTGCATGGCGAATCGCACCATGAGAAAGCAAAAAGCGCACCAACTAAGACTGTTGTGCGCTTTACTGGGGCGGTATGCCTTG
This sequence comes from uncultured Hydrogenophaga sp., assembly GCA_964550405.1. Lineage (GTDB taxonomy): Bacteria > Pseudomonadota > Gammaproteobacteria > Burkholderiales > Burkholderiaceae_C > Hydrogenophaga. Next base: position 7,935 of record CAZJZD010000031.1, read on the forward strand.
AAAGCGGGCGTCTGCCCGCCGGACTCAGCTGCAGCTGACGCTGCCGCAGCCGCTCATGGTGGCCGGGCGCACCTTGCTGGGGTCGGCCAGGGTTTCGGTGCGGGAGTCGAAGCCGACGTCCTTCATGTGCAGCGCCAGGCCGGCGTCCATGCTGGCGGCGTGCTGCGGGAACCATTCCACCAGTGCCTCGGCCAGGCGGGTGATGATTTCCTTGTCGTCTTTTTCGTAGTGCTCCACCACGGCGTGCAGCGTCTCCATGATGGTGGCGTGGTGGCTGGCGTGGCAGTTGTCGGGTGCGAAGCCGGTGGCGACCATCCAGCGTTCTTCCTGCGCGAAGTGCTCCCGCGTGTGCTCGACGAACTGCAGGTACAGCGGCAGTTGCTGGTCTTGCGGGGTGGCCAGCAACTGGTTGAGCATGTCCACGAATTCCTCGTGGGTGTCGTCCATGCGGGCGTCGCCGGTCTGCAGGCGTTCGTTCCAGTGCAGGCCGTTGGCAGCAGCGGGGGCTTCGGGGGTGGCGGTGGTGTTCATGGCGCGCGACTCGGGAGGCTGGTGCGGGCGCGGCGCTGGCCGGTGGTCAGACCGGAGCGCCGCGGCGGGCGAAAGCCGCTATTGTGCGCCCGGCGGTGGCGTTCAGACGCCGGTGCGGCTGAGCATCAGCCGCACGGCGGCCAGCAGTTCGGGCGCCTGCAGGGCTTCGTCCAGCCGTGCCAGGGCCGGGTGGGCCAGCGCGGCGCGCAGGTGGTGCATGTCGGCGGCGGTGTCGGCGGCGGGCTGGTAGCCGTCGAGCACGTTCATCTGGCGCAGTGCCAGGCGTTCGCCCAGGCGCGTGCACAGGTAGGCCAGAGCCAGGCGTGGCAGGCGGTCGGCCGGCAAGGTGTGCGGCGGCGTCACCAGCAGACGGCCGCTGTCGGCCACATCGGCCACCAGGCTTTCGGGCAGTTCCCAGGAGCGCATCAGCACGGCGCCGATTTCGCTGGCGTTCAGGCCCAGCAGGTCCTGTTCCAGGCCGGCGCGCAGCAGGCGGTCGCGGCCGAGCCACTGGCCCAGGCCGGCGGCCGGGATGAGCGAGGCCGTGGCCAGCTGGCCGACAAAGCCCAGCACCACCTGGGTGGCCAGCGGGCCCTGGTCGGGCAGCTGCAGGGCCTTGCCCAGGCGCACCGCCAGTTCGCTGGCGATGGCGCTGGCTTTCCAGAGCCGGTCGAAGGCTTCCTGTGCCTCGGCCAGCTTGGGCTTGAAGGCCTCGGCCAGCATGTACTGCATGCAGATGCTGCGCACCGTGTTGATGCCCAGGAAGGTCACACCCTGACCGATGCTGGTGACCGGCGTCTTCAGTCCGTACATGGGGCTGTTGACGGTGGACAGCACCTTGGCCGCGATCAGGGGCTCGCTCATGATGAGTTCGCTCAGGTCGGCCGAGCTGGCCTTGGCCAGGAATTCGGGCGAGAGCAGCCGCTGCATGGAGCGTGGCGGGCGCGGAATGCCGCGAATGGCCGCCACCAGCGTGTCGCGGCGGCTGGCGTCGAGCGTGCTTTCGGTGATCCAGGCGAAGCTGGCCAGTTCCGCGGGCAGCGGTTCCGGGCTGGGCGGCAGCGGGCGCATGGCGGCGCCGGCGGCCGCTGGCTGCGCCGCGGTGCTGCTGCGGCGCACGGGTGTGCCCATCGCGTCGGCCGGGATCGGCAGCGGGCGCGGCGCGACCGGCGCCGGGCGCCTGAACTTCCACCAGAGCAGGGCGACACCCAGAACGACGACGATCAGAACGACATAGGGCACGTGGAACTCCCGGTGGAAAGACGCGAATGGCCGGCCGGACCGGCTCGGTGGATGTCTTTCTCATCGGCCTTGCCGCCCGCATCTTGAGCGCGCCGGGCACCCGAAGTGGGCCATTCGGGCGGTGCTTTTCACGCTGGCACCCACGGTGTGCCCTGCCTGCGACACGCGTTGGCAACACGGGGTCGCGCCAACCGATTCGGCGCAGCACCCCGCAGTGGTTTGACATAGGTCAAGCGGGACGGGGGCATGACTGGGTGGAATCCCCCCTTTTGTCACTCAACCAGAACGGCACGATGCGAAATTTGACGCGAGGCCGCCTGCCGGGCTGGCCGGTCTGGGCGGTGCTGACGTTCACCGTCCTGATGTCGGGCCTGCTGTTGCTTCAGAGCCAGCGCTCCGAACAGGCCCTGCAGGAGCGTGTGCTGGCCCAGGCCGAGCAGCGCAGCCTTCAGGTCGCGCATGCCATGGCGGGCCAGATGGAGAACTCCCTGGCCGCCATGGGGCTGACCTTGCGCGAGTTGCGGCGCGTGTGGCTGTCCGATCGGGCCGCATTCGACCGGGCGACCCAGATGGCGTTGCGGGCCGTTCCCGGTGAGCTGGCCGAACAGCTGACGGTGGTGAGCGGTGCTGGTCTGGTGGTGTACAGCAGTCGGGGCCAGGGCCTGGGCGTGTCCTTGGCCGATCGGGACTATTTCAAGGAACTGTCCAAGGGGGAGGACCAGCTGCTGATCAGCCGTCCCGTGCTGGGCCGCCTCCTCGGTGAGCGGGTCTTTGTGGTGGCCCTGCCAGTTGTCAGGGAGGGCCGGTTCGACGGCACCATCCAGATCGTGGTGCCCAGCCGGCGCATCGCCGGCGCCCTGTCGGCACTTCAGATGGGGCCCTGGGACAGCATTGCCCTGGTGCACAGAAGCGGCGAATGCATGGGCTGCAGCCGCAACAACCAGTCGGTCACCACCAGCCAGGAGCCGCCCGAGCGGCCTTACCTCCGGCAGATGCAGACCGAATCGGGGTCGCTCAGCTACGTGGATGCCGCCGCCGGAGACACCCACACCGTGGGCTGGCACCGTCTGAAGAACGGGCAGGCCACCGTGCTGGTGGATCTGGCGCACCGCTCGGTCCTGACGCCACTGGAGCCGGCCCTGCAGCAGAGCCGCTGGACCTCGCACACACTGATCGCCTTGACGCTGGCCGGTGGACTGTCCATCGCCTGGCTGCTCTACGGTCTGGGCCGCTCGCGCCAGGTCATGGTGCAGGCGGCGGAGGACCTGTCGGCCGCCCAGCGACTGGCCAAGGTGGGCAACTGGCGCGTCTGGGCCAAGGGAGCAGGGCTGGATTGCTCCGAGGAAATGCAGCGGATTCTGGGGGTCCGGCTGGGGGGGGAGCTGCTGCAACTCGAGACCCTGTTCGAGCGCATCCACCCGGAGGACCTGCCCGGTGTCCAGGCGCAGCTCAAGCGGCTGAGCCCGCAGACACCCCGTCTGGAGTTCGAGCACCGCCTGCTCGATGCCGAGGGTGGGATCCGGACCTTGCATGTGATCGTGTCGGCCGAGGTGGCCGGTGGCGCCATCACCGGGCTCAAAGGCACGGTGCAGGACGTGTCCGAGGCGCGGGAGGCCCAGCGTTCGCTCGCCCGGCTGAACCAGGAGCTGGAACAGCGCGTGCGGGACCGGACGCTGGAGCTGGAACGGTCCAAGCGGGAACTCGATGCCTTTGCCTACAGCGTCTCGCACGACCTGCGCGCGCCGTTGCGGGGCATCCAGGGCTTCACCGAACTGCTGGCAGAGGAATCCGAACGCCTCACGCCGGAAGGACGCACCTACCTGCGCAGGGTCCAGGAGTCATCGGGTTACATGACCGCGCTGATCGCCGACCTGCTGCTGCTGGCGCAGCACAGCCGCGCGACGCTCGAGTGCCGGATCGTCAACCTCAGCGACCTGGCGCACGCCGTCGTCAACGAACTGCGCCAGAGCGAGCCCTCGCGCGAGGTGGCCTGCGAGGTCGAGCCGGACCTGATCGCCTGGTGCGATCCGATGCTGGCGCGGGCCGTGCTGCAGAACCTGCTGGGCAACGCCTGGAAGTACACCGGGCAGCAGCCGCAAGCCCGCATCCGGTTCTTCGCCACCGGCAGCCACGATGGTCTGGTCGAGTTCTGCGTCTCCGACAACGGGGCCGGCTTCGACATGGCGCACGCCAGCCAGCTGTTCCAGCCCTTCAAGCGCCTGCACGCCAGGACCCAGTTCGAAGGAACCGGTGTCGGGCTGACGACCGTTCAACGCATCTTGCAGCGCCACGGCGGCGACATCCGGGGCGAGGGCCGTGTGGGCGAGGGCGCGACCTTCTGGTTCTCGCTGCCCGAACCGCCCATGCCGGCCAGCTGAGACCTGGCCGCCCGGGCCGGTCAGGCCAGGCGGGCGCGGTGGCGGGAGATCTGGGCCTTCACCTGCGTGGGTGCCGTGCCGCCCAGGGTGTTGCGGGCGTTCAGGCTGCCGCGCAGGCTCAGGCATTCGTACACGTCTTTTTCGATCGACGCATTGAAGCCCTGCAGCACGGCCAGCGGCAGTTCGGACAGATCGCAGTTGTGGGACGTGGCGGCCTTGACGGCGTGGGCCACGGTCTCGTGCGCGTCGCGGAAGGGCAGGCCCTTTTTCACCAGGTAGTCGGCCAGGTCGGTGGCGGTCGCATAGCCCTTGTTGGCGGCGGCTTCCATGGCCGCGGCGTTGACAGTGATGCCGCCTTCCTTGGCGCCGGTGGCCGGGTTCAGCTGGCCGCCGACCATCTCGCAGAAGATGCGCAGCGTGTCCTTGAGCGTGTCGACGGTGTCGAACAGCGGCTCCTTGTCTTCCTGGTTGTCCTTGTTGTAGGCCAGGGGCTGGCCCTTCATCAGGGTGATCAGGCCCATCAGGTGGCCGACCACGCGGCCGGTCTTGCCGCGCGCGAGTTCGGGCACGTCGGGGTTCTTCTTCTGCGGCATGATGGACGAGCCGGTGGTGAAGCGGTCGGCGATCTTCACGAAGCCGAAGTTCTGGCTCATCCACAGGATCAGCTCTTCGCTGAAGCGGCTGATGTGCACCATGCAGAGGGAGGCGGCAGCGGTGAACTCGATCGCGAAGTCGCGGTCGCTCACGCCGTCCAGGCTGTTCTGGCAAACGCCTTCCATGCCCAGTGTCTTGGCGACACGCTCGCGGTCCAGCGGGTAGGTGGTGCCGGCGAGGGCCGCCGAGCCCAGCGGCAGGCGGTTGGTGCGGCGGCGCACGTCGGCCATGCGTTCGGCGTCGCGGCTGAACATTTCCACGTAGGCCAGCAGGTGGTGCGCAAAGCTCACCGGCTGGGCCACCTGCAGGTGGGTGAAGCCGGGCAGGATCACCTCGACGTTTTTCTCCGCCACATCGACCAGCGCGATCTGCAGTTCTTTCAGCAGGTCCGAGATCAGGTCGATCTCGTCGCGCAGCCACAGGCGCACGTCGGTGGCGACCTGGTCGTTGCGGCTGCGGCCGGTGTGCAGCCGCTTGCCGGCGTCGCCGACCAGCTGGGTCAGGCGCGCCTCGATGTTCAGGTGCACGTCTTCCAGGTCCAGCTTCCACTCGAAGGTGCCGGCTTCGATCTCCGAGCGGATCTGTGCCATGCCGCGCTGGATGTCGGCCAGGTCGCTGGCGGCGATGATGTTCTGTGCGGCCAGCATCTCGGCATGGGCCAGGCTGCCGGTGATGTCGGCCAGCCAGAGGCGTTTGTCGAAAAACACGCTGGCGGTGTAGCGCTTGACCAGCTCGCTCATGGGCTCCGAGAACAGGGCGGACCAGGCTTGGGATTTCTTGTCGAATTGGTTGGTGGACATGGTGATGCCGGGAGCAGAGGGGGGATCGGAGCGCGCGGGCAGCCTGGTGGCTGGCGTCGGGGTGCTGGAAGACCGGGGCCGGGCGGCCTATAGTTCGACCCCATGAAAGACTCCCGAATTTTATCTGCCTTCCAGGAGCTGTCCCATGCGCAGGGCGCGCTGCCGATGTCGCAGATGCCGGAGTTGAACCGCCCCAAGCAGTACCTGTTCGACACCTGCCAGGTGGGCGTGGTGCTGCGGTCCGTGCTCTTTGTGCAGGCCATTGTGCTGGTGGGTTCGCTGTTTGAAACCAGTGGCTTCATGCCCTGGCTGGCGCTGACCATGCTGCTGACCGGTGCCGCGCAGCCGGCGGTGGTGACGTGGCTGCTCGCGGTCTGCCTGCTCAAGAAGCCGCTGGACCGGCTGCCCAACGAATGGCAGTGGTCGGCCGCCATGGGCCTGGGCTCGCTGGCCGGTCTGTACGGCTGCGCCATTCTGTGGTGGCTCGATCTGCTGGAACGCGCTCCCTGGCTGGCCAGCGCCGCATCGGGCGCGCTGCTGTCGGCCGTGATGGTGGCTGCCCTGGTCTGGCGTGACCGTGCCCGCATGCCCGCCGGCACCACCGCGCGGCTGACCGAGCTGCAGGCCCGCATCCGCCCGCACTTCCTGTTCAACACACTCAACAGCGCCATTGCCCTGGTGCGCGAAGAGCCGGCCAAGGCCGAGAGCCTGCTGGAAGACCTGAGCGAACTGTTCCGCCACGCGCTGGCCGACTCCAAGGAGGCGCGGCCGCTCTGGCAGGAGCTGGAGCTGGCCGAACACTACCTGGCCATCGAGCAGGTGCGTTTCGGTGACCGGCTGAAGGTGGAGTGGAACCTGGATGAAGCGGCCGCCAAGGCCAAGCTGCCGCCGCTGATCCTGCAGCCGCTGGTGGAAAACGCGGTCAAGCACGGTGTGGAGCCCAGCCCCACCGGCGCCACGGTGCGCATCACGACCCAGCGGCGCGGCAGTCTGGTGGTGATCAAGGTCACCAACACCGTTCCGGCGGGATCCGGTGCCCGGGGCAACGGCCTGGCGCTGGACAATGTGCGCCAGCGCCTGAACCTGCTGCACGACGTGCAATGCCGGTTCCAGAGCGCCCTGGTCAACGGGGTGTTCCAGGTTCGACTCGAAATCCCGGTATAACCTTGGTATTCACATGGGACGGAGCACGACATGGCACTGAAGGTTCTGATCGTGGACGATGAGCCGCTGGCGCGTTCACGCCTGCGCACTCTGCTGGGCGACTGCACCGATCCGCGCGCCGAGGTGGTGGGCGAGGCCGCGAATGCCGTGCAGGCCATGGAGCTGATCCCACGCTCCGGCTGCGAGCTGGTGTTGCTCGACATCCACATGCCCGGGGTGGACGGCATCGCACTGGCCGGCGCCCTGCGCGAACTCGCGGCGCCACCGTCCATCGTGTTCGTGACGGCGCACGCCGAGCACGCGGTCCAGGCTTTCGAGCTGGAGGCGGTCGACTACCTGACCAAGCCGGTCCGGCTGGAACGCCTGCAGCAGGCCTTGCAAAAGGTGCAGCGTGCGCGCAGTGCAGGCGAAGGTGTGTCCGATGCGCTGGGCCTGGGCGAGGCCTTGATCATCCAGGAGCGCGGCCGCAGCGAACGCGTGGCCCTGGCCGACATCGTTTACCTCAAGGCCGAACTGAAGTACATCACGGTGCGCACGGCCGAGAAGGAACACATCTACGACGGCGCACTCAGCGATCTGGAGCACCGCTACGGCCACCTTTTCGTGCGCGTGCACCGCAACGCGCTGGTGGCGCGCCGCTGTGTGCGCGCGGTGGAAAAGGTCAACGACCCGGTCGAGGGCGAAGGCTGGGTGGTGCGCCTCGATGGCGTGGACGAGCGCCTGTCGGTGTCGCGCCGTCAGCTCGCAGCTGTCCGTGAAGCCCTGATGGGGTGACGTGTTGTGCGTTGTCGGTGCTCCGGTCGTCGGCGACCGGGGTGACCGGCTCCGCGAATGTCCCCCGCCAGGGGCTGCGCCCCCGGCTCCTCCTTTATTTCGCTGCGCCGGTCACCCCGATCACCGACGACCTCCTGGCGCGCCCGTCGCAAGAAGCCCGACCGCTCCCTCCTGCACCGCCCAGGTACTGGAATGGAGAATCTTCAGATCTCCGCTGCTTCGATGAGGAAGCGTACCCGCCGCTGACCCTGCCATTCATCCGCGTCGAGCCGGAACGCGATCTTCACCGTTGAAGGCAACGGCTCGGTGTGGCTGAACCACATCGCGTCCACCGGGTCGCCCTGGTGCTTGAGCTTGAGCGACAGGTGCTTCTCGCCCACCAGCCGCTGGCTGATGACCTGCACCTCTTCGCAGAACACCGGCGGCGCAAAGCCCTGGCCCCAGACCTCGGCGTGCAGCGTGTCCACCAGATCGGTGCGGCGGTACTGTTTGTCCAGCGCACCGTCGGCTTCGAGCTGGCGCTGCAGCGTGGCCGCGTCCAGCCATTCGTGCGCCACCTGCGCAAACGCCTGCTCGAAAGTGTCGATGTGTTCTTCGTCTATGGTGCAGCCGGCGGCCATGGCGTGGCCACCGAAGCGCAGCAGCACGCCGGGGTGTCGTTTGGCCACCAGGTCCAGCGCGTCGCGCAGATGGAAACCCGGAATGGAGCGGCCCGAGCCCTTGAGCTCGTGCTCCTTGCCGGAGGCAGCGCTGGCCGCGAACACGAAGGTCGGACGGTGCAACTTGTCCTTCAGGCGGGAGGCGACGATGCCCACCACACCCTCGTGGAAGTCGGGGTCGAACACGGTGATGGCGGGGGGCGGCTCCTCGCTCTCGTCGAACAGCTCCTCCACGATCATCAGCGCCTGCTCGCGCATCTCGCCTTCGATGGTCTTGCGTTCGCGGTTGATGCCGTCCAGCGTGCGCGCCAGTTCGTCGGCGCGGCCGGCGTCGTCGGTCAGCAGGCATTCGATGCCCAGCGTCATGTCGGCCAGGCGCCCGGCGGCGTTCAGGCGTGGGCCGAGCGCAAAGCCGAAGTCGAACGCGGTGGCCTTGGCCGGCTGGCGCGCGGCCACGGCGAACAGCGCGGCCATGCCGGGCGGCATGGCGCCGGCGCGCACGCGTTTGAGGCCTTGCGCCACCAGACGGCGGTTGTTGGCGTCGAGCCTGACCACGTCGGCCACCGTGCCCAATGCCACCAAGGGCAGCAGGGCGTCAATGCGTGGCTGGTTCTTGGCATCGAACACGCCACGTTCGCGCAGCTCCGCGCGCAGCGCCAGCAGCACATAGAACATCACGCCGACGCCGGCGATGCTCTTGCTCTCGAAGCCGCAGCCGGGCTGGTTGGGGTTGACGATGGTGCAGTCGGTGGGCAGCGTCACCGCGCCGTCGATGACCGCGGGCAGGTGGTGGTCGGTCACGAGCACGTTCAGGCCGGCTTCACGCGCGGCGCGCACACCGGCCACGCTGGCGATGCCGTTGTCCACCGTCACCAGCCAGTCGGCGCCGCGTTGTTTGACGCGTTGCGCAATCGACGGCGTGAGGCCGTAGCCATCGGTGACGCGGTCGGGCACCAGGTACTCGACTTGGTCCCAGCCCAGCGGCGCACCCAGCAGCCTGAGGCCGCGCACGCCCACGGCGCAGGCGGTGGCGCCGTCGCAGTCGTAGTCGGCCACGATGCAGATGCGCTGGCCGGCGGCCATGGCGTCGGCCAGCTGCTTCGCGGCGGTGGTGGCGTTCAGCATCTGCGCCGGCGGGATCAGCAGGGCCAGCGCGTCGTCGAGCTGCTCCTTGGCGGTGATGCCGCGGGCGGCGAACAGGCGGGCCAGCAGCGGGTGCAGACCGGCCTGCTCCAGCGCCCAGGCGGCGCGCGGCGGCACGTCGCGGGTGATGATCTTCATAGGTCCTTGAGGGTGTTGCTGATGGGCGCGGTGCCGAACAGCCGCTGGATCGAGCGACCGAGCCGGGCGAGGGCGCTGACGGGCACGGTGGTCCAGGTACGGGCGTGGCGTTCGCCACAAAGCGTGAGGGTGACGGCCTCGCCATCCCGTGCGGCGGCCAGCAGGGTGGCGATGTCGCCGCTGTCCAGCGCGTGCCAGGCGATTTGCCAGGCGGGCCAGTCACCGCGCAGTGCGGCCTGGCGCAGGCTGTCGGGCATGGCCGGTGGCGCTTGCAGCGCGGGTGCAGTGTCCAATGCACCGGCGCCATGCACCCAGAAGCCGTTGATGGCGGTCTGCCCGCGTGCCGCGCGCGCGTCGTGCACCGGGTGGCTGTAGAACAGCATCTGTGCCTCGCTCTGCAGGCGTTGCAGCAGGCGGGCGTTGGGGTGGCCGCTGCTGTCGGGCATCCAGTCGCGCGCGTGGCGCCCGCTCACGCGGTCCAGGCTGGCGCAGGCCACGCCGCGCAGCGGCTCGCCGCTGGCGTGCCATTCGGTCGGGCTGTCCCAGCGCAGGGTGATGTCGTCTTCGGCGCACAGCGGTGCGAAGGCGTCGAACAGGGCGTGGGAGTCGGCCGCGTCCAGCCCCAGGCCGGCGCCCGGCAGCACCAGCACCTGGTCCATGCCGACCTGGTAGTGGCAGAGACTGAAAAAGGCTTGCGGCACGGCGGGCGTGTCGCTCTGTGCCGCCGCCCAGGGGATGGCACCGTCGGCCACCGGCAGACCCAGTGCGCGTGCCAGTGCACGTTCGTGCGGCGGGCTCAGGTGGTGGTCGTCACCACGGTCGGCGGCCTGTTCGGCCAGCAGCGGCAGCAGCGATTGCAGGTTCGGCAGTTGCAGACCGGGCAGCAGGGCCTGGCATTCGGGCGCGCTGGCGGCGGCAAAGGGAACCAGCAGGTGGCGGGGCGAATCGGCAGAGGGGACGGGCATGCCGCGATTGTCGGGGATGCCACAATCGCCCAAAGCTTTGGCACCCATGCAAACCCCCTACGAACTGCTCCTGGGCTGGCGCTACACCCGCGCCGGCCGCGCCACCCGCCGCAACGGCTTCATTTCCTTCATCTCGGGCGTGTCCATGCTGGGCATCGCGCTGGGGGTGGCCGCGCTCATCATCGTGCTGTCGGTCATGAACGGCTTCCAGAAGGAGGTGCGCGACCGCATGCTGGGCGTGCTCTCGCACATCGAGATCTTCGAACCCGGTGGTCAGGCCATTCCCAACCTGGACGACACCCTGGCCCGTGTCCGTGCGAACCCCGAGGTGCTGGGCGCCGCGCCGTATGTGGGCGCGCAGGCGCTGATCGCGCGCGGCGAGGACATGAAAGGCACGCTGGTGCGCGGCATCGACCCGGCGCAGGAACCGCAGGTGACCGATCTGGCGGCCGACCTGTCGCAGACCGTGCTGCCGCGTCTGGTGCCGGGCGAGTTCGGCGTCATCCTCGGCGGTGAACTGGCGCGCAGCCTGGGCGTGATGGTGGGCGACGCGGTGACGCTGATCGCCCCCAGCGGCCAGGTCACGCCGGCCGGTGTGGTGCCGCGCATCCGCCAGATGACGGTGGTCGGCACCTTCGATTCCGGCCACTACGAATACGACTCGGCGCTGGCCCTGCTGCACACCGAGGACGCGGCGCGCATCTTCCGTGTGGAGGGCCCGACCGGCATCCGCGTGAAGATCAAGAACCTGCACGAAGCGCGCGAAGTCGCCATCGACCTGGCGTCGCAGCTCGACCCCGGCCTGCTGGTGCGCGACTGGACGCGCCAGAACCGCACCTGGTTCGCCGCCGTGCAGCTGGAAAAACGCATGATGTTCATCATCCTCACGCTCATCGTGGCGGTGGCGGCGTTCAACCTGGTGTCCACCCTGGTGATGACCGTGACCGACAAGCGCGCGGACATCGCCATCCTGCGCACGCTGGGCGCGAGCCCGCGCAGCATCATGGGCGTCTTCATGGTGCAGGGGGCGACGGTGGGCGTGATCGGCACCGGCCTGGGCCTGTTGCTGGGCCTGGGCGTGGCCTTCAACATCGACACCCTGGTGCCGGCGCTGGAGCGCCTGCTGGGCGCCAGCTTCCTGCCGCAGGACGTGTACCTGATCAGCCGCATGCCCAGCGACCCGCAGCAGGGCGACATCCTGCCGGTGGCGGTGATCTCGCTGGTGCTGGCCTTTGTGGCGACGATCTACCCGAGCTGGCGCGCGAGCCGCGTCAACCCTGCCGAAGCCTTGAGGTACGAGTAAGCCATGAGTGACATCGTTCTTCAGGCGCAAGGCCTGACCAAGCGCTTCACCGAGGGCCGGCTCGACGTGACCGTGCTGCAGGGTGTGGACCTGACGGTGCACAAGGGCGAGACGGTGGCCATCGTCGGGGCTTCCGGCTCCGGCAAGAGCACCCTGCTGCACCTGCTGGGCGGACTGGACGCACCCAGCAGCGGCAGCGTGCAGCTCATGGGCCAGCGGCTGGACGCGTTAAGCGCCACGCAACAGGGCGATCTGCGCAACCGGCACCTGGGTTTCGTCTACCAGTTCCACCACCTGCTGCCCGAGTTCAGCGCGCGCGACAACGTCGCCATGCCGCTGTGGATCCGCCGGCAGGACCGTGCGCAGGCGGCCGACACGGCGGCGAAGATGCTGGCGCGGGTGGGCCTGGGCGAGCGTCTGGCGCACCGCCCGGCCGAGCTCTCGGGTGGCGAGCGCCAGCGCGTGGCCATTGCGCGTGCGCTGGTCACGCAGCCGGCCTGCGTGCTGGCCGACGAGCCCACCGGCAACCTGGACCGTTCCACCGCCGACGGTGTGTTCGAGCTGATGATGCAGCTGGCGCGCGATCAGGGCACGGCCTTCGTGGTGGTCACCCACGACGAGGCGCTGGCGGCGCGCTGCGGCCGCGTGTTGCGCCTGACCGCCGGTGTGCTGAGCTGAGCGCCGGAACCGTCCGCTCAGCGCAGCACCAGTCCGCGCTTGAGCTCCTTGAGCAGCAGCACCACCTGGTTGGAGGCGTGGCGGTAGCCCGATCGCAGGCGCTGTTCGGCTTTTTCCCGTTCACCGGCCTGCGCCAGGGTCAGCACGGCGGCGGCCTCCTGGTGGAAGTGGCGGTGGCGCGCCACCAGCACGCTGAACGCGGGGTAGTGGCCCAGCCGCATCTGGCCCAGTCCGTTGAGCCAGCGGCCCAGGTCGCAATGGTCGTCCCGGCAGACCAGTTCCGGGTCGTGGGTGTCGGCCGAGTTGCTCTTGATCATGGCTTCCAGGCGCGCCTTCCAGCCGTCGTGGGCCAGCACCGCCTGGTCGATGTCCAGTTCGGCGAGCACGGCGCGCGCCGTGGCAGCGTCCGGACCGGTGGGCCTGGCATCGGCAGCCGGGGCGGTGTTGTCCGATTGGAAAAGCTTGTTGAAGAAACCCATGTGAGGACCCTCTGGCTGCGCGGGTGCAGGGCCCATGGCACCCGGCCAACCGCGCGAGCGCCGCATTCTGGGGGCGCATCGCGGGCGCCGGTTTGATCTGGCGCAGGGAAGGGCAGAATCGGCCCATGCCCGCGTCATCGACCTGGATCGACTCACATTGCCACCTGGATGCGCCCGAGTTTGGCGTCGGTCATGCCTCAGCCCTGGAGGCCCGCGCCGTCGCACGGGCGCGCGGCGTGGGGCTGTGCGTGATCCCGGCTGTGGAGCGCGCCAACTGGTCCACCGTGCGCAACCTCGCACACCGGCTGGGCGACACCTATGCCCTGGGTATTCACCCGCTGTACGTGCCCCGGGCCGCGGACGAGGACCTGGATGCGCTGGACGCCGCCCTGACCGAACACGCAGACGATCCGCGCCTGGTGGCCGTGGGCGAGATCGGCCTGGACTTTTTTGTTCCGGCGCTGTGCGAGCCGGCCATGCGCGAGCGGCAGCTGCATTTCTACCGCGCGCAGCTCAGGCTGGCGCGAAAACACGGTCTGCCGGTGATCCTGCATGTGCGCAAGAGTGCCGACCAGCTGCTCAAGCACCTGCGCGAGCGGCCCCCGGGGGGCGGCATCGCCCACGCCTTCAATGGCAGCCCGGAGCAGGCGCAGGCCTTCATCGACCTGGGCTTTGCCCTGGGTTTTGGCGGCGCCTCCACGTTTGAGCCGGCCCGGCGCCTGCGGGCACTGGCGGCCGATGTGCCGCTGTCGGCGCTGGTGCTGGAGACCGACGCCCCCGACATCCCGCCGCAGTGGCTGTACGCCACCGCCGCCGAACGCGCGGCCGGTCGGGCGCAAGGGGTGAACACGCCGGCCGAACTGCCGCACATCGGTGCCGTGATCGCGGGGTTGCGTGGCATTGCCCCCGACGCATTGGCCGCAGCGACCACGGCCAATGTGCTGCGCGTCCTGCCGCGTGTGGCGGCGCTGGTCGCATGACGCGCCTGGTTGGTCTGCCGCCGGTGGTGGGGCCGGCCACACGCTTGCTGGTGCTGGGCAGTTTCCCGGGCGTGGCCTCGCTGCGCGCGCAGCGGTATTACGGGCACCCGCAGAACCAGTTCTGGAAGATCCTGTCGGCGCTGTGGTCGGTGGACCTGGTGGGTATGGCCTACGAGGACCGCATCGCGGCGGTGCGCGAGCGGGGTCTGGGCATCTGGGACGTGTACGGCGCCTGCGAGCGCGAGGGCAGTCTGGACAGCGCCATCCGCCACGCCGAGCTCAACGATTTCGCGTGGCTGCGGCAGCAATGCCCGCGGTTGCAGGCCGTTGCGCACAACGGCGGCGAGAGCTTCCGTCACGCGAAGCACACGCAAGCGCTGGGGTTGCCGGTGCACAAACTGCCGTCCACCAGTCCGGCGAACGCGAGTTGGTCGTTCGAGCGCAAGCTGGTGGCATGGTCAGACGTTTTCTTTCATTACGGGTTGACCTGAAAACCGTTGCGCATGGACCTTTGCTGGTTCGTTGGGTGGGGGTACGCTGCGCCGCGAATGTCCCCCGGCGGCTGCGCCGCCTCCTCCTTTATTTCGCTCTGCAGCGCACCCCCACCCAACGAAAGGCGAGCGGCTGTGGTGTGCCAAGTCCGTGCGCCAAATCTGTTGGAAGGACGTGGGTGTCGTGTGGCCGACGCAGCGAAATATAGGAGGAGGGCCGGAACGGCCCGGGGGACATTCGCGGAGACGGCCACGCGGCGACCGCGTCCCCTCGAGGTACAGGCCAGAAAAACTCAGACCGTGCGATGCACCACAGGGGTCTCGGGAACGGGATACCCCGCCGCACCAAAGGTCGACACGATCGCCTTGTGCGTGTCGAAGTACACCTGCCAGTAGTGGTCGGTGTGGGTGTAAGGCCGCACGCACAGCAGCGGGCCTTCGGGCGTGAACTGCAGGATCTCGATGTCCGGTGCCGGCGATTCCTTCACATTGGCAATGGCGGCGATGGCCGGGCGCAGGCGGGCGATGGCGTCCTGCACGTCCACGCTGTTCGCCACCTTGGCCACGCAGTCCACGCGGCGGAACGGCTCGGCGCTGAAGTTCTGGATGTTGTCGCCGAACACCTTGTTGTTGCCCACCACGGTCATCACGTTGTCGGGCGTGAGGATGGTGGTGGCGAACAGGCCCAGTTCCTTGACCGTGCCCAGCGTGCCGCCGGCGCTGATGAAGTCGCCCACCTTGTAGGGCCGCAGCACCTGCAGGAACAGGCCGGCCGCGAAGTTGCCCAGCATGCCGCTCCAGGCCGCGCCGATGGCCAGACCCGCGCCGGCCAGCAGGGCCGCGAAGGAGGTTGTCTTGATGCCGAAGATGTCCAGGATGGCCAGCACCAGGATCAGCGTCAGCGTGACCGAGATGATGGACTTGAGGTACTGGATCAGCGTTGCGTCGAGCTTCTTGCCTTTTTCCAGGCCGGCCGCGATCAGCCGCACCGCCAGACCGATCAGCCAGCGGCCGATGATCCAGGCCGCAATGGCCCCGAGGATCTTCAGGCCGAAGTCCGCCCCCTGGGTGGACAGAAAGTTCCAGACGACTTCCATGTTCATAATCAATCCTTTCAAAAGTACAGAAACGGTCGAGGCAGTATTCCCCCGCTGCACGACCCGGTCGTGACATGCGCTTCTCCTCCTGTTCGCACTCCGTGTCAATGTGCACTTCGCTGTGGTTTTTCGTTGCCAGCGGGGTGCACGCGTGAAGGCGGGTGCCAACGCCGCCGCCCGCCGCCGCGCGGCCGCGCCGTCCCTGCCCGATGTGACCATTTCCGAAGACAGCGAGGTGCGCTTCCTGCACCTGGGCACGGAGTGGATCCAGGGCTCCATGCTGCTGGACGCGCCGTTTGACATCGAGCTCGACTACGTCCAGCGCATGATGGCCTGGCTGCTGTTCGTCGAACCCGATTCGGTGTCCAAGCGCCGCGCGCTGCAGCTGGGCCTGGGCTCGGCCGCGCTGACGAAGTTCCACTTCAAGAAGCTGCGCATGGACACCACGGCCATCGAGATCAACCCGCAGGTGCTCGCGGTGTGCCGGCAGTGGTTCAAGCTGCCCGACGACGGGCCGCGCCTGCGCGTGGTGCTGGCCGATGCGGGGCAGGAAATCCGCAACCCCGCCTACACCGGGCAGATCGACGCGCTGCAGGTGGACCTGTACGACCACGAAGCCGCTGCGCCGGTGCTCGACAGCCCGGACTTCTACGCCGACTGCCGCTCGGTGCTCAGCGACGAGGGCTGCATGACGGTCAACCTGTTCGGCCGCGACGCCAGCTACGAACGCTCGCTGCAGAGCATCTGCGCCGCCTTCGGCGAGGATGCGGTGTGGGCCTTCAAGCCCACGCGCGAGGGCAATGCCATCGTGCTGGCGCGGCGCCAGGCCGGCGCCCCGACCCGGATGGAGCTGCTGGCCCGCGCCGAAACCATCGAAACGCGCTGGGGCCTGCCGGCGGTGAAATGGTTGCGCATCTTCAAACCGGTCCGCTGAGGCGGACCTGATCGGACCTGCGATGAAGAGAGCCCTCCCCGTGCCCGTGACCGGCGGTACCGCCCGCAACAACCTCGGCCCGCTGGGCTGGCAGTCGCTGGTGGGCTGGCTGCGGGAGGATGGGGTGATCAGCGCCGACGAGGCCGCGCGCACCGTGGCCCGCTGCGCCAGCGCCCAGAGCACCCTGCACCCGCTGGACCGGCTGGCGGTGGTGGGGGTGGCACGCACCGACGGCACCCTGCTGGACGTGGAGGCGCTCACCGAATGGCTGGCCCGGCGCTGCGGGCTGGACTATGTGCGCATCGATCCGCTGAAGGTGGACGTGGCCAAGGTGGCCGACGTGATGAGCGCGGCCTACGCCGAACGCCACCACGTGCTGCCGGTGCAGGTGGGCGTGGCCGAGGTCGTGGTGGCCACTGCCGAGCCGTTCATTGCCGACTGGGTGCCCGAGGTGGAGCGCCAGAGCCACCGCAGCGTGCGCCTGGCGCTGGCCAGCCCGGGCGAGATCAAGCGCTACACGGCCGAGTTCTTCGCGCTGGCCCGATCGGTGCGTGCGGCCAGCAAGAGCGGTGGCCAGTCCGGGCTGGCCAGCTTTGAACAGCTGGTCGAACTGGGCAAGAGCAACCGGCAACTGGACGCCAATGACCAGGGTGTGGTGCAGGTGGTGGACTGGCTCTGGCAGTACGCCTTCGACCAGCGCGCCAGCGACATCCACCTGGAGCCGCGGCGCGAGCAGGGCGTGATCCGTTTCCGCATCGACGGTGTGCTGCACCCGGTCTACCAGATGCCCATGGGCGTGCTCACCGCCATGACCGCGCGCATCAAGCTGCTGGGGCGCATGGACGTGGTCGAACGCCGGCGCCCGCAGGACGGGCGCATCAAGACCCTGCGTCCGGACCGCGCCGGGGGGCGTGGCGAAGAGGTGGAAATGCGCCTCTCGACCCTGCCCACCGCCTTCGGCGAAAAGCTGGTCATGCGCATCTTCGACCCGGATGCCACCGTCAAGGACCTGGCCGCGCTGGGCTTCAACCCGCACGACGCGCAGCGCTGGGAAGAGCTGACCCGCCGTCCGCACGGCATCGTGCTGGTCACCGGCCCCACCGGTTCGGGCAAGACCACCACGCTGTACGCCACGCTCAAGCGCCTGGCGACCGAGGAGGTCAACGTCAGCACGGTGGAGGACCCGATCGAGATGATCGAGCCGGCCTTCAACCAGACCCAGGTGCAGCCCCACCTGGACCTGGACTTTGCCCAGGGCCTGCGCGCCCTGATGCGGCAGGACCCGGACATCATCATGGTGGGCGAAATCCGCGACCTGGCCACCGCCGAAATGGCGGTGCAGGCGGCGCTGACCGGCCACCTGGTGTTCACCACCCTGCACACCAACGACGCGCCCAGCGCCATCATGCGGCTGATGGAGCTGGGCATCCCGCCCTACCTCATCAACGCCACCGTGCTGGGCGTGCTGGCGCAGCGCCTGGTGCGCACCCTGTGCCCGGCCTGCCGGGTGCGGGAAGACGATGCCGCCACTGCGGCCTCCAGCCAGTCGCTGGCCGAACTGGTCAAGCCATGGAAGGTCAGCGGCAGCTACCGTCCCTTCAAGCCGGTGGGTTGCGTCGACTGCCGCATGACCGGTTTCAAAGGCCGCATGGGGCTGTACGAACTGCTCACGGTCACCGAAACCTTCAAGGACAAGGTCAGCCGCGAGCCGCAGATGGAGGCCCTGCGCCGTCAGGCCGTGGCCGACGGCATGCGCCCGCTGCGACTGGCCGGCGCCGCCCGCGTGGCCGAGGGACTGACCACGCTGGACGAGGTGCTGGCGACCACGCCGCCGGTCAACGGTTGAACACACTCCGGGGGGCATGATCCCGCGCGGCGGGCATTGCCTTATATTTGGGCACTCCGGGTGCCGGACGGTGCTCTACTGCTTTTTCTGCCCACATGACCATGATTCCCATCAAGACCGAATCGGCCTGGCGAGGCACGGCCGACTGCCGCAGCTGCGGCATCCGGGACATGGTGCTGTTCGCCGATCTGCACGAAGAGGACTTCAAACTCATCCACGCGCCCATCGACGACCTGGAGTTTCCGGCCGGTCAGCCCGTGGTGCGCATGGGTGAGACCGCGACCTCGCTCTACACCCTGCGCACCGGCATGATCAAGCTGGTGCGCAACACGGTGGACGGTCGTCAGCGCATCGTGCGCGTGCTGCGCTCGGGTGACGTGGTGGGTCTGGAAGCGCTGATGGGGCCAACCTACGATTCCGACGCCATCGCGCTGACCTCCATCAAGGTCTGCCGCCTGCCGCTGCAGGTGATCCAGCGTCTGAACCGCGAGACCCCGCGCCTGCACCAGCGCCTGCTGGAGAAATGGCACCGCAGCCTCAAGGAGGCCGACGACTGGCTGGCCGAGCTGAACTTTGGCAATGCCCGCCAGCGCGTGGCCGGCCTCATCCTCAAGATGCGTTCGGGTTTTGATGCCTCGGTCGTCACCCTGTTCTCGCGCGAGGACATGGGTGCCATGCTCGACCTCAAGCTCGAAACCGTCAGCCGCACGCTCTCGGCCTTCGAGCGCGAGGGGCTGATCGAACCGCTGGACAAACAAGGCCGCGTCTACCGCGTGGTCGACGCCGAGAGGCTGATGGCGCCGAAGGGCTGACGACGTCGTTGTTCATCGACCCAGGACCTCAGGTCGCCTTCTACGTGCTCATTGGCAAAGCCTCTTCACTGTCCAGCCCAGTTTCCGCAGGCCACTCACCAGTCCTTCTTGCCCTGGCAGATGTGCTGCACCCAGAGCGATGAAAACAGGTCTTTCCTTTCCATCACGGATGAGCCGATCGATCTTCCTCAAGAGATCAGGATTGCGCGCGGTGATGGTGTGCTGGTAGTAGCTTGCCAATCCAGACGATCTGAACCATTCCAGCAAGGCGGCCTCATCACCGCGGGCTGATGCCAACTGAAGCTGCAAGGCGCCATCCAAGTACCGTTTGCTCTCGGCGGGCTGACTGATGACACCAGAAAGGTAGCGGATCGCAGCTGCATAGCTGGCAGGAGGTGTGTCGATGAGGAATCGCACTTGCTCTTGTGGTGACTCCAGGTAATCGACCGGTATGTCGAGAAAGCGACTGGCCATGTAGACCTCGGTATCCAGCCCGAAATCGACCGGCCCCAGTGTCTCCAGTCGACCTGGAACGGAGTTCTCGAGTGCGTTGATGACCGTTGCCGCGTCGACGTCATCGAGCGCGTCGCCTGCGTTCAGCTGCTGCATCAGGGTTTGTCGCAGATTGCTTCGTGCGACGTCCTCCATCGTGGCGAGCACAGACTTCATCGAATGAGTTGCGATGCCGCTGCTGACATAGGTCCTCACTTCGGCAATGTCGGCCTCTAGGAACACTCGGTGCGACGACTTGAGCTTTTCCTTGGCGCACTGGCCGATCCTCACTGGGCTTTGACGGAACGAAGCGTGTGAGCTGCCGAGCAGGTATGCAATGTGTCGACCGCTGTATTCGATGGCCACGACATAGCTGGCTGATACGGTCTCGGCGGGCTTGCAGGTGGCCGCCGCAGACCAACTCATGAGCACGCTCAAAAGGACTGATCGCCATGGACGGCGTTTCATGTGTGTACTCAGGCTCACAGGTTGCCGTCCGCATTTGTGGAATGCCGTCTTCTGGAGCAGAGGATCAGGCTCACCACCAAAGCGGGCAAGGTGCTGTTCCGCAGCATGCGCAACAACTCGAGGGAGCTCATGCTGAAGTCGATTTCGAAGCCGCCGATGAGATGCATCAGCAGTGGGATGCTGATCCACATGACGACAAAAGAAAGCAAGGTCATCCGTACCAAGTTGACGAGAAAGCAGTGAACATTCGGCGGGATTCTCATATCTGGTTTGCTCCTGTTCGCTGAGGTTTCAGAATGACAAGAGTGCATCCACTGATGCCAAGCGCTTCAGCAATGCAGGAGACGGCGTGGCTGCACCACCACTTCCCACCGGATGTCTTGGGCGGCCCTTCCATCCGGCTTTTGGCCCGAAGGATGAATCTCTGTCGCCAATTCACCTTGTGTGGGGTGTTTCGGGGCGAGGAGCGTGAAAGGGGTGGCTCAGCGGCGTTCGCGAAGTGGCCATCATTTGTCCGACGAGCCACCATTCTTCAGAAGATGAGGTGCTTGTGACAGTGCGCACGGATGGACGCTGAAGCTCCATTTGGCCATGTATCCCTGAACTCTTTCGTACTGATGATACGCGGCTCTCCTGGCTGGCATCAACGCTGCTCACAAGTCGTGGTGGGACTTACCAGCTTTGCCGCGCTTCTGGTATGCGCTTCTTGCTTCCAGTCGACCACGATTTGTCTGAGCACGTAGGGTTTCGTACCGCGGGTGCTGTGTTGCTCTACTGTCGATAATCGACGCAATGTCCCGAGCCGTCGCACCGCCCCATCCCCACCTCGCCTCCGGCCTGCTGCTGGCCTCCGCCGGTTCCATCGCCTTCTCGGGCAAGGCCATCATCGTCAAGCTGGCCTACCGCCACGGTGTTGATGCGGTCACGCTCATCATGTACCGCATGCTGTTCGCGCTGCCGCTGTTCCTGGCGCTGGCCTGGTGGTCCAGCCGCGGGCAATCACCGCTGACGCGCAAGGACTGGCTGGGCATCGCCGGGCTGGGGCTGACCGGCTACTACCTGGCCAGCTTTCTGGACTTCTGGGGCCTGCAGTACATCAGCGCCAGCCTGGAGCGGCTGATCCTCTACCTCAACCCGACGCTGGTGCTGGTGCTCGGCTGGGTGCTGTACCGGCGCCGCATCACGCCGCTGCAGGGCGTGGCCATGGCGGTGAGTTACGCGGGTGTGCTGCTGGTGTTCGGCCACGAGGCCGACTTTGCCGGGCCCGATGCGGCGCTGGGGGCGCTGCTGGTGTTCGGCAGTGCCATCAGCTACGCCATCTACCTCGTCTACAGCGGTGAACTGGTCAAGCGCCTGGGCTCCATGCGGCTGGTGGGGCTGGCCACCAGCGTGGCCTGCGGCCTGTGCCTGCTGCAGTTCGTGATCCTGCGCCCGCTGGAGGCGGCCACCGCGGTGGCGCCCGAGGTGATCTGGCTGTCGGTGCTGAACGCCACGTTGTGCACCTTTGCGCCGGTCATCATGGTCATGATGGCGATCGAGCGCATCGGGGCCGGTCTGGCCGCGCAGACCGGCATGATCGGCCCCATGTCCACCATCGCCATGGGCGTGCTGATCCTCGGTGAGCCGTTCAACGGCTGGATCGTGGCCGGCACCGTGCTGGTGGTGGCCGGGGTGTTTCTGGTGACGCGCTTCGGCTCGGCCGCTGCGGCGAAGTGATGGTTTGAACAGGAGACGACAGATGGATCTGGGCATTGCAGGCAAATGGGCGCTGGTGTGCGGCGCGAGCAAGGGCCTCGGGCTGGGCTGCGCGCAGGCGCTGGCGGCCGAAGGGGTGAACGTGGTCATGGTGGCGCGGGGGGGCCAGGTGCTGGAGGCCGCTGCCGCCGCCCTGCGCACGGCCACGCCCGGTGTGCAGGTGCTGGCCGTCGCGGCCGACATCACCACCGCCGAAGGCCGCGCGGCCGCCTTTGCGGCGCCGGGCGGCCCGGGCACGGACTTCGACATCGTGGTCACCAACGCGGGTGGCCCGCCGACCGGCGACTTCCGTGACTGGGACCGGGACGCCTGGATGAAGGCGGTGGACGCCAACATGCTCACCCCCATCGAACTCATCAAGGCCACGGTGGATGGCATGGCCGCGCGCGGCTACGGCCGCGTCGTCAACATCACCAGCAGCGCGGTGAAGGCGCCGATCGACATCCTCGGCCTGAGCAACGGCGCGCGCAGCGGTCTGACGGGCTTTGTGGCCGGCGTGGCGCGCAGCGGCATTGCGGCCCGAGGCGTGACCCTCAACAACCTGCTGCCCGGCAAGTTCGACACCGAGCGCCTGCAGGGCACGCTGGCCGGCGCCGCGAACAAGACCGGCAAGAGCGTGGACGAGGTGCGCGCTGCACAGCTGGCCCAGATCCCGGCCCGGCGCTTCGGCACACCGGCCGAGTTCGGCGCCATCTGCGCCTTTCTCTGCAGCGTGCAGGCGGGCTACATCAACGGCCAGAACATCCTGCCCGACGGCGGGGCGTTCCCCGGCACGTTCTGATGCTCAGCGCCGCGAGCTGACCAGGATGCCGCCGACGATCAGTGCGAAGCCGGCCGCGTGGTACAGCCGTGGCGCTTCGCCCAGCAGCGTGGCCGACATGAGCGCCGCGAACAGCGGCGTGAGGTTGCTGAAGAAGCCCGCCGTGGTCGGTCCCACCCGGGCCACACCGGCGCCCCAGGCGCGGTAGGCCAGCAGCGACGGCCCCACCGCCACGTACAGCAGGGCCAGTGCCAGCGGCCAACCCCATTGCAGGTGGTGCTGGCCTTCGGGCAGGGGCGGCAGCAACGCCCATTCACCGGCCGTCATGAGGCCGGACCAGGCCAGCCCGAAGGCCACCTGCGCCAGCAGGAAGGCCGCCCAGTCGCGCCGCACCTCGGCCGGTTCGCTGCCCGGCGCCGGGCGCGCCAGCTGCCAGCTGTAGGCGGCCCAGGTGATGGCGGCGGCCAGCATCCAGGCATCGCCCGGCACCAGTTGCAGGCGGCTCAAGGCCTGCCAGTCGCCCCGGGTCAGCACCGTGGCCACACCCGCCAGCGAGAACGCGGCGCCCAGCGCCGCGCGCCGCGTGACGGGCACGCCGTACAGCAGGCGGCCCAGCAGGAGCATCCACACCGGCATGCTGGCGGCAACCAGCGTGACGTTGATCGGCGTCGAGGTCTTGAGCGCCATGTACTGCAGGGCGTTGTACAAGGCCACGCTCAGCAGCCCCAGCAGGGCAAAGCGCCGGCTGTGTCGCCACACCGGGCTGCGGGGGCCGATGGCCCAGGCCGCCAGCGGCAGCAGCAGCACGAAGGCCAGCACCCAGCGCAGGAAGTTGAAGGTGATGGGCGGGATGCTGCCTTGCATCAGCCGGCCGACCACCGCGTTGCCCGCCCACATGAGCGGGGGGATCAGCAGCAGGGCGGCGGTGGACGGCGTGAGGCGTTGTGGGCTGGTGGACATGAGGGGTGCACTTTAGCCACATGCCCATGCCCCGCGCTGGCACGGGGCTGACGCACAGGCGCGCCGGCGACAGCGGGGTTTCGTGGCAGCATCGCGTGATCGACAGCCATCCGAAGGAGACACCCATGCCCCAGACCAGCCGCGCCGTGCGCATCCACGCCCCCGGCGGCCCCGAACAGCTCGTGATCGACACCGTCGAAGTGGGCGATCCCGGCCCCGGCCAGGTGCGCATCCGCCACCACGCCATCGGCCTCAATTTCATCGACGTCTACCAGCGCACCGGGCTCTACCCCTTTCCCATGCCGCTGGCGCTGGGCATGGAGGGTGCGGGTGTGATCGAGGCGGTGGGCGACGGTGTGACGCACCTGCAGGTGGGCGACCGCGCCGCCTACGCCGGCAACCCGCCCGGCAGCTATTGCGATGTGCGCGTGATGCCGGCCATGAACCTGTGCCGCCTGCCCGAGGCCATCGGTTTCGAAACCGGCGCGGCCATGATGCTCAAGGGCCTGACCGCGCAGTACCTGCTCAAGCGCTGCAAGCCGGTGGAAGGGCTGGAGCCTGGCGACTTCGTGCTGTTCCACGCCGCGGCCGGCGGCGTGGGCCTGATCGCCTGCCAGTGGGCCAAGGCCCTCGGCCTGCGCCTGATCGGCACCGCGGGCAGCGACGAGAAGTGCGCGCTGGCCCGTGAACACGGCGCCGAGTTCACCATCAACTACCGGCAAGAGGACTTTGCCGCGCGGGTGAAAGAGATCACCGGCGGTCAGGGCGTGAAGGTGGTGTACGACTCGGTCGGCAAGGACACCTTTGACAAGTCGCTGGACTGCCTGCGTCCTTTTGGTCTGATGGTGAGCTTCGGCAACGCCAGCGGCCCGGTGGCGCCGTTCGCGCCCGGCATTCTGGGACCCAAGGGGTCGATCTACGTCACGCGCCAGACCCTGTTCACCCACATCAACAGCCGCGAGCGCACGCAGCAGATGGCCGACGACCTGTTCGGCGTGGTCGGCAGCGGCGCGGTGAAGATCCGCATCGACCAGCGTTTTGCACTGGCCGATGTGCAGCAGGCGCACCGCAGCCTGGAAGCGCGCCAGACCACGGGCTGCACCATCCTGCTGCCCTGAACGCGCAGCGGGCAACCGGCATGAAAAAAGGCACCTGCAGGTGCCTTTTTTGGTTGGCGCAGCCTCAATCAGAACTTGTACTTCACGCCAAAGGCAATACCGCCTTCGAGATCGTCGAAGTCCATGTAGTCCACATTGACGGAAAGCGCTGGCGTAACGTAGTAGCTGACGCCGATGCCATACGACAGGCCATTCCCTGACGCGGTCGCGCTGAGGCCGCCTGCTGAGGCGGAAACCTTGTAGTCCGCGAAGCCAAGGCGGCCGTACAGCTCGACGTTCTCACTCAGCTTGCCGCTCGCCTTGACGTAGGCGCCATACAGGTGGTCGAGCTTGGCTTTCACGCCAGATTGCTTGCCTTCAACGGCATTGACGCCGACCATCACCTCACCGGCCAGTTGGGGGTTGAACTGATAGCCCATCGACACGCGAAGCGTCGCCGGGTCGGTGTCCAGGCTGGCATCGTGCATCTGGTAGGCCAGATCTGCGTAGATGGATTGAGCTTGCGCGGAAGCGCCAGCCAGTGCCAGCAGTGAAAGGAGTGCGAGCTTTTTCATGAAATTCCCTTGTTGACTCAGTAGTTAGCACATAGGGCCTGCACGTGAAGACGTGTGCCAAGGCAGGGGAGATCGTATGAGACGCTCTGCAGCAGTTCGGGTTCTGCGCGCCGACAGCTTGGAGGTGTGTGGATTTCTCCACACTTGCATTCGAAGCCAGGGTGATGTCGGCCTCAGGTATGCAACCAAATAGCGACAAAGGCACCCGCAGGTGCCTTTATCACGATGGGCCGGGGTCGCCGCGTCAGAAGCGGAAACCGACGCCGAAGGTCAGGCCTTCTAGCTTCTGGTCGCGGCGGTCGTAGTACTTGGTGTAGTCGGCGTTGAGGTAGGTGGTCTTGCTCAGGTCGTAGCTGATACCGGCGCCGTAGGCCAGTCCGGTTCGCGCGTCGGACACGCCGTTGGCCTTGAGATCGCTGCGCACCACACCCAGTCGGCCGTACACGTTGACCCCTTCGGCCAGCGGGGCCTGCACCTTGCCGAACACGCCGACCATGTTGTCGAGCTTGAGCGTGGTGCCCGATGCGGTGTCCGAGTTGGCGTGCAGCCCCACCATGCCCTCCATCGACAGGTTCGGGGTGAACTGGTAGCCCACCACGCCACGGACCATGTCGGGGCTGACCTTCAGGCCCGGCTCACGGTAGTCCAGTCCGGTGTAGCCCACCTCGCCATACAGGCTCTGCGCCTGCGCGCCGGCGGCCAGGGCCAGCAGGCCCAGGGTGGTGGTGAGTTGTGCGATGCGAGTCATGAAGACCTCCATTCGAGTTGAAAACGCGCCGGGATTCGGCACGGGTTCATCGTGGAGGCCGGGATTGGCTGCCCGGTATCGCGTCCTTGTCGGGCAGATGAAAGTTTGTGAGCGCGTGTTGCAGCGCCCACAAGGGGTTGGCGAAGGGGAACTTCAGGCGGTCACGGCCGTCCGGGGCGCCACCGTGGCCAGGGCGTTGCGCAGGTGCGCCACGGTGCCGTCCACGTCGTGCCATTTGTCCAGCCCGAACAGGCCGATGCGGAAGGTCTTGAAGTCCGCACCCTCGTCGCACTGCAGCGGTACGCCGGCAGCGGTCTGCAGGCCGGCGGCCAGGAATTTCTTGCTGTTCTGGATGTCGGGGTCGGTGGTGTAGCTGACCACCACACCCGGGGCCTGGAAGCCCGTGGCCGCGACACTGGGGAAGCCGTGGGCTTCGGTGAGTTCACGCACGGCCCGGCCCAGGGCGATCTGCTCGTCGCGCACGCGGTGGAAACCGTAGGCCTCGGTCTCTTTCATGGTGTCGCGCAGGCGTTGCAGCGCGTCGGTCGGCATGGTCGAGTGGTAGGCGTGGCCGCCACCCTCGTAGGTCTCCATGATCTGCAGCCACTTCTTCAGGTCCATCGCGAAGGTGCTGCTCTGAGTGGCGTCGATGGCCACGCGCGCGCGTTCGCTGAGCATGACCATGGCGCAACAGGGCGAACTGCTCCAGCCCTTCTGAGGCGCGGAGATCAGGATGTCCACGCCGGTGGCCTGCATGTCCACCCACATGGCGCCGGAGGCGATGCAGTCGAGCACGAACAGGCCGCCCACCGCGTGCACCGCGTCGGCCACGGCGCTCAGGTAGTCGTCGGGCAGCAGCATGCCGGCGGCCGTTTCCACGTGCGGGGCGAACACCAGTGCGGGCTTTTCCTTCGCGATGGCGGCCTTCACTTCGTCGATGGGGCAGGGCGCCCAGGGTGCCTGTGCGCCGTCGGCCACCTTGCGCGCCTTGAGCACGGTGTGGCTGGCGGGAATCTGGCCCATGTCGAAGATTTGGGTCCAGCGGTAGCTGAACCAGCCGTTGCGGATGACCATGACGTGTTGGCCGTGCGCAAACTGCCGCGCCACGGACTCCATGCCGAAGGTGCCGCTGCCCGGCACCAGCACGGCCGAGTGGGCGCCGTACACGCGCTTGAGCATGGCCGAGATGTCGGTCATCACGCCCTGGAAGCGCTTGGACATGTGGTTGAGCGCGCGGTCGGTGTAGACCACCGAGAACTCGAGCAGACCATCGGGGTCGATCTGGGGCAGCAATCCGGGCATCTTGTGTCTCCTGTCGGGCGCCAGCGTGGCAGACCGATCAGGTTAGCACAGCGCCTTGTTTTTGCATCGCCGGGCCGGGTTGTCAGTGGCGGCTGGGGGTGTCCAGGCTCTGAAGGCGGCTCTCACGCAGGCGACTGGGCGCCAGCGCACCGGCCGAATCGAGGATGGGGTAGGCGATGGAGCAGATGTGCGAATTGATGCGCTTGAGGTCGCTGATCAGGTCGATGTGCAGCGAGCTGCTTTCCATGCTGGGAGTGGTGCGCTCGGCCAGGCGCTCCAGATGGCTGCTGGCGTATTCGCGCTCCATTTCACGGAAGCGCACCTTCTCTTCCAGCAGGCGCTGCGCGTCGCGCACATTGCCGTCGAGGAACACGCTCATGCCCAGGCGCAGGTTGTCCAGCAGGCGTGCGTGCATGGCGCTGATCTCGGTCATGCCGGCCTCGGAGAACTCGCGACCCTTGCGGATCTTCTTGTCCTCGATGTCCAGCAGCACGCGCTCGACGGTGTCGCCGATCTGCTCCATGTTGATGGTGAAGCTGATGATGTCGGTCCAGCGCCGGCTTTCTTTTTCGTTGAGCTGCTCGCGCGAGATCTTGGTCAGGTAGTACTTGATGGCGGAATACAGGCCGTCCACCGTGTCGTCCATCTTGCGCAGGTCCTGCGCCAGCTGCAGGTCGTTGGTCTTGATGACCGTCATCACGCCACGCAGCATGGTCTCCACCACGTCGGCCTGGTGCAGGGCCTCGCGCGCCGCGCACGAGATGGCCAGCGAGGGGGTGGCCAGCGCGGACGGGTCCAGGTGGTTGGGGCGGTCCAGCGCACTGCCGGCATCCTGCAGCGGCAGCAGCCGTTCAACCCAGCCCGCCACGGTGCCGGTCAGTCCGATGAAGACCAGACCGACCATCAGGTTGAAGCTCAGGTGGAACAGCACGGTCTGCGCCGCCGGATCGGGCACATAGGGCTGCACCGCGCGCAGCCAGAACGGGATCAGGGCGGGGGCGATCAGCACGCCCAGCACCTTGAACATCAGGTTGCCCAGCGGCACCTGGCGTGTGGCACGGTTGCTCTTGGCCGTTGTGAGCACCGCCAGCAGGCCGCTGCCCAGGTTGGCGCCGAGCACCAGGCCCAGCGCCACGTCCACGCCGACCACGTTGATGGCCAGTGTCGCGGTCAGCAGCACCACCGCCAGGCTGGAGTACGACAGCACCGCGAGCGTCGCACCCACCAGGATTTCCAGCATGCGGTCGCTGGTGAGCGACTCCAGCATCAGCTGCACGGCTGGGTTGGCGGTCAGCACATGGGTGGCCTGGCTCACCAGCTGCAGGGCCAGCAGCATCAGGCCCAGGCCGATGAGCACGCGTCCCACGTCGCCCACGGGGGTGCCCTGGCGCAGGATGAACAGCGTGACACCGACAAAGATGCACAGCGGCGACAGCCACGACAGGTCGAAGGAGAACACCACCGCCATGACGGCGGTCCCGATGTCGGCGCCCAGCATCACCGCCAGGGCCGCGGGCAGGGCGATGAGCCCGCGACCGACGAAGGAGGCGGTGATGAGGGCGGTGGCGGTGCTGGACTGCACCAGGGCCGTGACACCCAGGCCCGACAGCGCGGCCGTGAAGCGGTTGCCCATGCTCGCCGCCAGCGCCTGCCGCAGGCGGCTGCCCAGCACACGCAACACGCCGGTGCGCACCAGGTGGGTTCCCCAGACCAGCAGCGCAATGGCGGCCAGCAGATTCAGCAGGTGTTTCATGGCTGGGGAAAACTATACGCCGCGGACACGACCACGGCGCCCGCAAGGGCTGTGCGCTCCGATGGGCCGACTCAACGGCTGCGCCGCACGCGCAGGATCTCGTCCAGGATCAAGGCCATCGCGCCGATGCTGATGCCCATGTCGGCGACGTTGAAGGCCGGGAAGTGGCCGCCGGGGAAGAGGCCGGACAGGAAGGACCAGTGAAAGTCCAGCATGTCCACCACGTAGCCGTGCAGCACGCGATCGACCACGTTGCCGATGGCGCCGCCCAGGATGCAGGACAGCGCGAAGGCGAACAGCTTCTGCCCCGGGTGCGAGCGCAGCATCCAGACGATGAACACGGCCGCAGCGATGCCGATACCGGTGAAGAACCAGCGCTGCCAGCCGCCTGCCGAGGCCAGAAAGGAGAAGGCCGCGCCGGTGTTGTGCACCCGCACGATGTTGAAGAAGCTGGTGACGGGCGTGCTGTCGCCCAGCTGGTAGTAGCCCAGGATCAGGATCTTGGTGAACTGGTCCAGCAGGAAGATGGCGGCGGCCAGACCCAGCCAGGGCCAGAGGGAGGCTTTGCTTTTCGCCATCAGGCCACCGTGCGGGTTTCGCCCGCGCCCGTGCCGGCCGCTTCGGCCAGGTTGCCCACGCAGCGGCCGCACAGGGTCGGGTGGTCGTTGTGTGCACCCACGTCGTCGGCGTAGTGCCAGCAGCGTTCGCATTTGGTGGCGGTGCTGGGCGTCACGGCCACGGCCAGTTCGGCACCGTCCACCACGCTTGCGGCCGAAGTGATGGTCACGAACTTCAGGTCCGCGCCCAGCGAACGCAGCAAGGCCGCATCGTCGGCGCCCGCGGTGATGGCGAGCTGGGCCTGCAGCGAGGCGCCCACCTGGCCTTCGGTGCGCAGGTCTTCGATCGCCTTGTTGGCCACGTCGCGGATCTCGCGGATGCGCGACCACTTGGCCAGCAGCGCCTCGTTGGCCGAGGGCAGGGCGCTGAAGGTCTCGAAGAAGATCGAGCCCTGGGTCGAGTCCTTGGCGAACACGGCCCAGGCTTCCTCGGCGGTGAAGCTGAGGATGGGCGCCATCCAGCGCAGCATGGCGTGGGTGATCTGGTGCAGCGCGGTCTGGGCCGAGCGGCGCGCCAGGCTCTTGGGCGCCGTGGTGTAGAGCCGGTCCTTGAGCACGTCCAGGTAGAACGCGCCGAGGTCTTCGGAGCAGTACACCTGCAGCTTGGCCACCACGGGGTGGAACTCGTAGACGTCGAAGTGCCTGAGGATCTCGGCCTGCAGCTCGCTGGCGCGGGCCAGCGCGTAGCGGTCGATCTCCAGCATCTGGTCCAGCGGCACGGCGTCCGTCGCGGAGTCGAAATCGACCGTGTTCGCCATCAGGAAGCGCAGCGTGTTGCGGATGCGGCGGTAGGCGTCCACCACGCGGGCCAGGATCTTGTCGTCGATGTTCAGGTCGCCCGAGTAGTCGGTCGCACCCACCCAGAGGCGCACGATCTCGGCACCGAGCTTGGTGGTCACCGATTGCGGCTCCACGGTGTTGCCCAGCGACTTGCTCATCTTGCGGCCCTGGCCGTCGGTGGCGAAGCCGTGGGTCAGCAGGCCGCGGTACGGCGCCCGGTCGTAGATGGCACAGCCCAGCAGCAGCGAGCTGTGGAACCAGCCGCGGTGCTGGTCGTGGCCTTCGAGGTAGAGGTCGGCCTCGGGGCCCTGCGCGTGCGAAGCGCCGTTGGGGTAGGCCTTGGCGTGGCTGCCGCGCAGCACGTGCCAGAAGGTGGAACCGGAGTCGAACCACACCTCCAGGATGTCGGTGCTCTTGGTGTACTGCGGTGCGTCGGCGCCCAGGATCTCGTCGGTCGTCACGCGGCTCCAGGCCTCGATGCCACCTTTTTCGACGATGTCGGCGGCCTGGTCGAGGATCTCCATCGTGCGCGGGTGCAGCTCGCCCGAATCCTTGTGCAGGAAGAAGGGCACGGGCACGCCCCACGACCGCTGGCGCGAGATGCACCAGTCGGGCCGGTTGGCGATCATGTCGCGCAGGCGGGCCTTGCCGTTCTCGGGGTAGAAGCTGGTGTGGTCGATGGCGTCCAGGGCCAGCTGGCGCAGCGTTTTGGGCGCCTTGTCTTTCGTGAAGACGCCTTCGCCCTCGTCCATGCGCACGAACCACTGCGCCGCGGCGCGGTAGATCACGGGCGTCTTGTGGCGCCAGCAGTGCGGGTAGCTGTGGGTGATGGGCTGCGTGGCCATCAGGCGGCCGTGCTCGCGCAGGGTCTCGATGATGACCGGGCAGGCCTTCCAGATGTGCTGGCCGCCGAACAGCGGCAGCTCGTCGGCGTAGACACCGTTGCCCTGCACCGGGTTGAGGATGTCGTCGTAGGCCAGGCCGTGGGCGACGCAGCTGTTGAAGTCGTCCACGCCGTAGGCGGGGGCCGAGTGCACGATGCCGGTGCCGTCGCCGTCGCTGACGTAGTCGGCCAGGTACAGCGGCGAGAGACGGCGGTAGCTGTATTTGCCGCTGCCGCTGTCCACATCGTGCAGGGGGTGGCGGAACACCTGGCCACGCAGGGCCTCGCCCTTGACCGTGGCCAGCACGTTGCCGGTCAGGCCGAAGCGCTCCAGGCACTTCTCGACCAGGCTGGCGCCCAGCAGCAGCACACCCTTGGGCGTGTCGACCAGGGCGTACTCCAGCTCGGGGTGGGCGTTGAGCGCCTGGTTGGCCGGGATGGTCCAGGCGGTGGTGGTCCAGATGACGGCAAAGGCCTGCTTGCCGGCGGGCAGGGCGCTCAGACCAAAGGCCTTGGCCAGACCGGCCGCGTTGTCGGACTCGAAGGCTACATCCAGCGTGTCGCTCTTCTTGTCGGCGTATTCGATCTCGAACTCGGCCAGCGAGCTGCCGCAGTCGAAACACCAGTAGACGGGCTTGAGACCGCGGTAGACGAAGCCGCGCTCGATCACGCGCTTGAAGGCGCGTATCTGGCCGGCCTCGTTGGCCGGGTCCATGGTGCGGTAAGGGCGCTCCCAGTCGCCCAGCACGCCCAGGCGCTTGAAGTCCTCGCGTTGCTGGGCGATCTGCTCGGTGGCGTAGGCGCGGCTCTTGGCCTGCATGTCGTCACGGCTGAGGTTGCGGCCGTGCAGCTTCTCGATCGCGTTCTCGATCGGCAGGCCGTGGCAGTCCCAGCCCGGGATGTACTGTGCGTCGAAGCCGGCCAGCTGGCGGCTCTTGACGATCATGTCCTTGAGCACCTTGTTCAGTGCGTGGCCAATGTGCAGCTTGCCGTTGGCATACGGCGGTCCGTCGTGCAGCACGAACAGCGGTGCGCCCTGGCGGGCGACACGCAGGCGCTGGTACAGCCCGCCCTCGTTCCATTCACCGACCCAGCCCGGCTCGCGCTTGGGCAGGTCGCCGCGCATCGGGAACGGCGTGTCGGGCATGTTCAGCGTGGCGCGGTAAACACCGCCGCTGGCATCGGGTTTGGCCTCTTTCTTCGGGGCGGTGGCTTGTTCGGACATGGCGGGTTCTGCTTTCGAATTCGGGAGAGGCAAGGGCAGACTCAGGGGTGCGGTGGGTCGCACGGGAAAGGGGCGGGTCGCCCCGAGCCTGTCAGAGGGCGCGCGGCCCAGGGCTTTCACCCCGGCAGCGGCGTCAAATTCGGTCGCGCGTGGTCTGGCGGTGCGTCTGGGTGTGCAGTGACGCAAAAAAAGCACGAGCGTCGTCGCAGTCCTTGGCGATGCCCTTGGTCAGGGCGTCCAGGCTGTCGTACTTGAGCTCGTCGTGCAGTTTGTGCAGCAGTTCCACCCGGATGATTTTACCGTAGGCCTCCCCGCCGGGCAGGCTGGCCGAGAGGCCGGCGGGCCACTCCAGGCAATGGGTTTCCAGCAGCACCCGCCCGCCGTTGACGTCGTCCGGGTCCAGCGAGGGACGCACGCCCAGATTGGCCACGCCCGTCAGGGGCTGCCCCCCTGGTGTGAGGCCGTGCACATGGACCGCAAAAATGCCACTGGCGGCGGGCTTCCAGTGCGAGAAGCGCAGGTTGAGGGTGCGAAAGCCATCACCCTTGCCGGGGGCGGACTCGGCCAGCTGGCGGCCCAGCTTGCGCCCGTGCACCACGTGGCCGCTGATCGCGTAAGGTCGTCCCAGCAGGGCGGCCACGCGCTCCATGTCACCCGCGCCCAGGGATTCGCGCACGGCAGAACTGCTCACGCGGATGCCGTGCACCTCATAGCTCTGCATGCGCGCCACGTCAAAGCCCGAGGCCGAGCCCGCCGCGTCGAGGAGGCGATAGTCACCCGCGCGCTGCGCACCGAAGCGGAAGTCATCCCCCACCAGCACGTACTTCACGCCCAGCGCCCGGACCAGGATGTTGTCGATGAAGGCTTGCGGCGGCAGCGAAGCCAGGCGCTGGTTGAAGGGCAGCACCACACACTGGTCGACGCCGCAGCGCTCCAGCTCTTCGAGCTTGTCCCGCAGGGTGGCGATGCGGGCCGGGGCGAGTTCGGGCTTGCGGTGCACCGCGGCGAAGAAGTCGCGCGGATGCGGCTCGAAGGTCATGGCACAGGTGGGCACGCCGCGGTGGCGCGCCTCGTTCTTGAGCAGCGCCAGCATGGCCTGATGGCCACGGTGCACGCCGTCGAAATTGCCGATGGTCAGGGCGCAGCCAGTCGTGGCGACCCGGTTGCCAAGCCCTCTGAGGATCTTCATGAATGGTTCCGGTCGGGTGTTCTGCCCCGTGTCCGGTGGTCTGTCACACAAGCGCGCTATATTGACACATGCGCCAAAGCCTGCCGTGGGCAACGGTGCCAGGCAAAGACGGATGGTCCGGTTGTGTTTCAACAGGAGGTTGGTCTTGAAGGTTCTGAAATTGTCGGCCCAGGGGCTTCCACAGTCGTGGATCAGCCTGGAAGAAGCGGTTCTGCACTACGCCGCGGACGAGGTGCGCTGGGAGATGGGGGCCGAGGTTGCGGTGTTCCATGGCGGACACAACGCGGTCACCGGATTGCAGTCCATCATCACCGTCAATTCCATCATCGGCACCAAAGGCGTGCCCAACATCAATCCCTTCGAACTGCGCCCCACGCTGACCAACGCCAAGCTGTTTGCGCGCGACCGTTGCCTCTGCGGTTACTGCGGTCAGCGCTTTCATGAGGAAGAATTGACGCGGGAACACATCCAGCCGCTGGGCCAGAACGGCCGCGATGTGTGGATGAATGTGGTGACGGCCTGCAAGGCCTGCAACCACCGCAAAGGCAACCGCACGCCCGAGCAGGCCCACATGCCGCTGGTGTACACCCCGTACGTGCCCAGCCTGTGGGAGGACTTCATCCTGCGCAACCGCCGCATCCTGGCCGACCAGATGGAGTTCCTGATGTCACACCTGCCGAAAAGCTCGCGTCTGCACGCCTGACGGCCGTCGGTCGCCAACAAAAAACCCGCCTCGGCGGGTTTTTTGAGGTGGGTGGTGGAGGTCCTGCTACGGTGTGCCGGTGGCTGTCACGGTGCACTGCACCTGGAAGTTCAGGCTGGAGTTGGCCGGGAAGGTGGTGATGGGAACGCCGCTGCCTTGCAGGTTGGTCATGCTCAGCGCCGGTGCCACAGGACAGATCGCCGCCCCGCTGCCCACACTGCAGCTCACGGCGGTGCAGCTCAGACCTGCGGTTGCGGGGTCGGTCACCAAGCTGTTGGTGGCATTGCCAGGCCCGCTGTTGGTGACGGTGATCACGTAGCTGGTGGTCTGGCCAGCTGCCAGGGCGAAGACGGCATTGGTTTTGGTGACGCTGAGGTTGCCGGCAGGCGTGACCGTCGCGGTGGCCGTCTGCTGGTTGTTGGCCGGATTCGGATCGGTTGCCACGGACGTGATGGTTGCCCGTCCGAGGTTGGTGAGGGTGCCGGAGAAGGTGTTGCTCAGCGTGGCGGTGATATCGAAACGCAGGCTGGCATTGAGCGACAGCGAGACGGTGTTGTTGATGTTGCCGGTGCCGGTGGGCGTGGTGCCGCAGCTGGTAGCCACGATGGTGGAGTCACCTGGATTGACCACCGAGCAGGCCCAGGTCGCGGACGCGACCGCGGCCGAGAAGCCGTCCTGGATGGTGAATGCGCGCACCACACCCGGCCCCGGGTTGCTGGCGATCAAGGTGTAGCTGAGCGTACCGCCCTGGAGCACCGTGCTGGGCGTGACCGTCTTGGAGAAGTTCAGATCCACCGGGAACGAACGCGAGAGGTCGGTCAGCGTGGCGCCGGTGGTGCCGGCATTGGTGGCCACGCCGGTCAGCACGTTCAGGCGCCAGGTCTGGTTGGTGGCGCCGGTGGTGGCCAGCAGGCAGGGGTTGGGGGACGCGGCACAACCCGCCAGACCTGCGGGACCTTCCGACAGGCCGTTGGGGGCGCCCGCCAGACCGACGTCACCGAGGTTGGTCGCAGCGACGTTGGAACCGCTGGCCGCGGTCTGGAACGAGGCACTGCTGGCGCGGTAGAGGTTGTAGTTTGCTGTGCCGTCGGCCGCAATCACGTACATCGTGCCGTCGGATGTGCAGGCAAAGTCGCCGCTGCCGCCGGTGGGCAGGCCGGTCCAGTTCAGTGTGCGGATGGTGGCGCCGGTGGCGGGGTTGATCTCGTAGAACTGCGCCGTGTTGGACATGGCGTAGAAACGACCGTCCGGGCAGGCTGTGGCGCGGATCTGCGAGCCGGGCAGCGTGGTGGCCACCGCTGCGCTGTTGACGCAGGTGGTGGGGTTGACCGACGCAATGCGCGGGTTGGCGACCGTCTGCTCAATGTAGTAGAGGTTGCCGTCCAGGCTGGCCACACCCATGGCAGCCGTGCTGTAGAGCAGCGTGCAGCCCAGATCGGTGGCTGCGCCCGTGTTGGGGTTGACCGAGTAGATGCGGTTGTAAGTGGTGCCGGATGCAGCGCCCACGCCGTAGATGGACTGCGCATGTGCCACCGCAGTCGTTCCCAGCAAGGCGGCAAGGGCCCAGGCGGCGCCAACGGAGGCGGATTTCAGAATCTTCTGAAGGGCGGTGGCAGGGTTCATGGCGTCAGTGTGTGAGCGAGCCGGACCGGTTCGCAAAGCGCTGGTATTGCAAGATAAAAGTACTAAATATTCTAGTTGCGAAAAGGCGCAAGCTGTCGAACCGCCCCAGGGACGGTTCGACAACACATGAATTCGTGCGGAATTCACGCCGCCACCCGTGACATGGCGGCGGGCCTGCCGTTCAGGAGAAGACGCCGGCCGCGTCTTCCATGCGCGCCGACACCTCGCCCAGGTGGTGCAGGGTGTCGCCGTAGCTCATTTCCAGTTGGGTCAGCTTCTTGAAGTAGTGGCTGACGATGTACTCGTCGGTCACGCCGATGCCGCCGTGCAGCTGCACGGCCTGCTGGCCCACATAGCGCATGCTTTGGCCCAGCTGCACCTTGGCCCGCGAGAGCGCGCGGCGGCGTTCGTCGGCCGGGGCGTTGAGCTTGAGGCTGGCGTAGTAGCTCATCGAACGCGCCAGCTCCAGTTGCATCTTCATGTCGGCCATGCGGTGGCGCAGGGCCTGGAAGCTGGCAATCGCCACGCCGAACTGCTTGCGCGTGTTCAGGTACTCGGCCGTCACCGCCACGGTCTTGTCCATCACGCCCACCGCCTCGGCGCAGACGCAGGCGATGCCGATGTCCACCGCGTGTTCCAGCGCGGTCAGGCCGTCGGTCGTGACCAGCGTGGCGGGGGCGTTCTGCAACGACACCTCGGCCGCACGGCCGCCGTCCTGGGTGCCGTAGCCCTGCGTGCTCACGCCGCTGGCGCTGCGCTCCACGATGAACAACGCGATCCGGCCGTTGGCGACGGCCGGCACGAGAAACGCATCGGCCTGATCGCCCGCGGGCACTACGCTCTTGGCACCGCTGACCGTCCAGCCGCTGCCGGCCTGGGCGGCGGTGGCTTTGCAGGCATCGAGGTTGTAGCGGGCACCGCGCTCCTGCTGCGCCAGCACCACCAGCGCCTCGCCCGCCGCGATCTTCGGCAGCCAGGCGGCCTTCACATCGGCGCCGCCGTAGGCGCCGATCACGCCGCTGGTGATCAGGGTCTGCGCCAGCGGCTCCAGCACGATGCCGCGCCCCAGCTCTTCCATCACCACCATGCCCTCGACCGGGCCCATGCCCAGGCCGCCGTCGTCTTCACTGACGTATAGACCGGCCAGGCCCAGTTCGGACAGTTCGCCATAGGCCGCACGGTCAAAGCCGCCGGCCTTGACGATGCTGCGGCGCCGCTCGAAGTCGTAGCCCTTGTCGACCCACTTGCGCACCGCGTCGCGCAGCTGTTCCTGGTCGTCGCTGAAATCGAAATCCATGTTGTGTCTCCAGAAAGTTGAGCCCCCACGCTCACCCCAGGTTCGCTGCCCCCCCAGGGGGGCGCGATTTTCCTTGGGGCGGCCCGGCGGAAAATCATCCCAGTACCGTCTGGGCGACGATGTTGCGCTGCACTTCGTTGGACCCGCCGTAGATGGTGGTCTTGCGCATGTTGAAGTAGGTCGAGGCCAGCGGCGCGTTGGCCACCATCCCGCCGGGGAAGTCGCCCTGCCAGCCGGCTTCCATGGCCTCTTCGATGAAGGGCAGGGCGAACGGTCCGGCGGCCAGCATCATCAGTTCGGCGTAGCGCTGCTGGATCTCGCTGCCCTTGATCTTGAGCAGGCCGGCGATGTCCAGCGACTGCTTGCCGGACTTCTCGGCGCTCAGCACGCGCAGCACCAGCATCTCCAGCGCCACGATGTCGACCTCCAGCAGCGCAATCTGGTCGCGAAAGCGCAGGTCGTCCCACACGCCCTCGGCTTTTGCGATGCGCTTGAGGCGTTCCAGTTCGCGCTTGGCGCGGTTGACGTCGGCGATGTTGGTGCGCTCGTGGCTGAGCAGGTGCTTGGCGTAGGTCCAGCCCTTGTTCTCCTCACCGATCAGGTTCTCCACCGGCACCTTGACGTTGTCGAACCAGACCTCGTTGACCTCGCACTCACCGTCCAGCAGCTTGATCGGGCGAACGGTCACGCCGGGCGACTTCATGTCGACCAGCAGGAAGCTGATGCCGGTCTGCGGTTTGCCTTCGGTGGACGTGCGCACCAGGCAGAAGATCCATTCGCCGTACTGGCCCAGCGTGGTCCAGGTCT
>CAZJZD010000032.1:0-32296 GCA_964550405.1 uncultured Hydrogenophaga sp.
TGGCCAAGCGCAAGGGCCACATCGTCAACATCAGCTCCATCGGCGTGCTGACCAACGCACCGCGGTTCAGTGCCTACGTGGCCAGCAAGGCCGCGCTGGACGCCTGGACGCGTTGCGCGTCCAGCGAGTTTGCCGACCAGGGCGTGAGCTTCACCACCATCAACATGCCGCTGGTGCGCACGCCCATGATCGCGCCCACCCAGATCTACAAGAACGTGCCCACGCTCTCGCCCGAAGAAGCGGCCGACATGATCGCGCAGGCCTGCATCTTCAAGCCGGTGCGCATCGCCACGCGCTTGGGTGTGACGGGGCAGGTGCTACACGCCTTTGTGCCGCGCATCGCGCAGATCGTGATGAACACCAGCTTCCGCATGTTCCCGGATTCGGCGGCGGCGAAGGGCGAGAAGGGGGCCAAGCCGCAGTTGTCGCCTGAAGCTGTGGCGATGCAGCAGATGATGCGGGGGATTCACTTCTGACCTCGTTGTTGCGGCGTTGAGGCTTTCGTGGCGAGCCGGGTCTCGCCCCGGCGGGCGACCTACTTTCTTTTGCTTCGCCAAAAGAAAGTAGGCAAAGAAAAGGCGAGCCGACGACCGGGCCGCTACGCGGTGCCTTGTGCTGCTCGGTTCGCCCGGGGTGCGCGCAAACTCGCTTCGCTCAAACATGCGCGCCCCTTTGTCCGGGCGCCCCTGCGCTGCTCAGCCCGGTCGGACGGCAAGGCGGGAGCGGGTACGGACTTCCTTTCTCGCAACCATGGTGGCCTGAGGGGAAGTCCGTACCCGGCTTGTGCCGTCATGCGCTGGCGAGTAGCGCAGGGCTGGGCGGATCAGGGCTGCGCATGTCCGAAGGCCGCGCAGCGGACAAGTTTGCGCAGACCCCGCCCGGACCGAGCAACGCAGCGTGCCCGCAGCGAAGCGGAGGGACAGCGCATCCGGCTCGCCTTTTCTTTGCCGACTTTCTTTTGGCGAAGCAAAAGAAAGTAGGTCGCCCGCCGGGGCGAGACCCGGCACGCCACAGGCG
Organism: uncultured Hydrogenophaga sp.; assembly: GCA_964550405.1. Taxonomy (GTDB): domain Bacteria; phylum Pseudomonadota; class Gammaproteobacteria; order Burkholderiales; family Burkholderiaceae_C; genus Hydrogenophaga. The sequence continues at coordinate 1,018 of CAZJZD010000032.1, forward strand.
CCAACCCTGCCACAAGCGAAGCCTAAAATTCCCAAATCCTCCCAGCCGCCCAAAACAGAAAGCGCCGACATGACCCATACCCCCGTCGACCTCTCCGCCATCGCCCCCCGCGAAAAAGCCGAAATCCTGGCCCAGGCCCTGCCGTACATCCGCAAGTACCACGGCAAGACCATGGTCATCAAGTACGGCGGCAACGCCATGACGGACCCGGCCCTGCAGCAGGACTTTGCCGAAGACGTGGTGCTGCTCAAGCTGGTGGGCATCAACCCGGTGGTGGTGCACGGTGGCGGTCCGCAGATCGAGACCCTGCTGCAGCGCCTGGGCAAGAAGGGTGAGTTCATCCAGGGCATGCGCGTGACCGACGCCGAAACCATGGAAGTGGTCGAGTGGGTGCTGGGCGGCGAGGTGCAGCAGGACATCGTGGGCCTGATCAACGCCGCCGGCGGCAAGGCCGTGGGCCTCACGGGCCGCGATGGCGCCATGATCCGCGCGCAGAAGCTGCGCCTGGCCGACACGCAGAACCCGGACAAGGAACACGACGTCGGCCAAGTCGGCGACATCGTGTCCATCGACCCGTCGGTGGTCAAGGCGCTGCAGGACGACCAGTTCATCCCGGTCGTCAGCCCGATCGGCTTCGGTGAGAAGAACGAGAGCTACAACATCAACGCCGACGTGGTGGCCGCCAAGCTGGCCACCGTGCTGCAGGCCGAGAAGCTGCTGATGCTCACCAACATCCGCGGTGTGCTCGACAAGGAAGGCCAGCTCATGACCGAGCTGACGCCACGCCGCATCGACGAGCTGTGCGAGGACGGCACCATCAGTGGCGGCATGATCCCCAAGATCGCCGGGGCGCTGGACGCGGCCAAGAGCGGCGTGAACGCGGTGCACATCATCGACGGTCGTGTGCCGCACGCGCTGCTGCTCGAAGTGCTGGGCGACCAGCCTTTTGGCACGATGATCAAATCCCACTGAGATGAACGTTCTCCAGCCCCTTTCCGGCGCAGAGTGCCTGGTCCAGGGCTCCCGAGGATCCGGCTTCGCCGGTCCCAGGGGGCGTCCCCCTCGGGGGGAACGCGCGAAGCGCGGCAGGGGGGGGCGATGAGACTCCTGCTGGTCGAAGACGACGTGATGGTCGCCAGCGGCATCAAGCTGGGCTTGACCAACGCCGGCTACACGGTGGACTGGGTCGGCAGCGCCGAGCGGGCCGAGCAGGCACTGGAGAGCGACAGCTTCGACCTGGCCATCGTGGACATCGGCCTGCCAGGCATCGATGGGCTGGAACTCACGCGCCGTCTGCGCACCCGGGGTGTTTCCATGCCGGTGCTGATCCTCACCGCGCGTGATGCGCTGCAGGACCGCGTGCAGGGGCTGGATCTGGGCGCCGACGATTACATGCTCAAGCCCTTCGAGCTGCCCGAACTGCTGGCGCGCCTGCGCGCCTTGCTGCGCCGTTCGCAGGCCGCCACATCGGCGGTGTTGGCCTTTGGCCCGCTGGAGATGGACACCGCCCACCGCCGGGTCCAGCTGGCCGGCACGGCCCTGGAACTTGGGCCGCGCGAGTGGACGGTGCTGGAATACCTGCTGTTGCAGGCGCCCAAGCCGGCGGCCAAGGACAAGTTGCTGGCAGCGCTGACCGGCTGGGACAAGGAAATCACGCCGAACGCCATCGAGGTCTACATCTCCCGCCTGCGCGCCAAGCTGGAGCCGGCCGGCGTGTTGCTGCGGTCCATTCGCGGTTTCGGCTACCGGCTGGAACTGGCCGCCGCAGCCGACCATGGCGCCGAAGCCTGAGTCCGCTCCGTTCCGCCCCGAAGGTGTGATCCGGGGCTTGCAGCGCCGCCTGCTGCTGATGCTGCTGTTGCCGCTGGGGCTGGTGGGTCTGGTCAGCTTCTGGCTGCACTACCAGAGCGCGGGAACCGCGGCACTGCAGCAGGATCAGCAACTCCAGCGACTGTTGCCGCTGCTGGCCGATTCGGTGGTGGTGGTGAACGGCCGTGAAGAATCGGCCACCGCCGGGGCCGACAGCCCGGGGCTGGCGCTGTTGCTGGCGCCACCGATCGAGGAGTTTCTCAAGGAGCGCGAGGGTTTTGCCGCCTATGCCATCCGCGACGCCTCCGGCCGGCACCTGCTGGGGGACGAGTGGTTGCCCACCGTGCTGCCGAGCACCGGTGACGCCGAGTACCTCAGCGTGGTGGCCGGTGGCATCACCTACCGGGTGATCGCGCAGCCCGGCAGCACCGCAGCAGGTGAACTCATCCTGATGCTCGCCGACGGCTCGGATGCGCGTCAGCACTGGCTGGACACGGTGCTGCTGCGTGTGATGGCGCCCAACCTGCTGCTGCTGGTGATCGCCGCCGTCTCGGTCACCTGGGCGGTGTCCCGGGCGCTGCGGCCGCTGATCGACCTCAAGCAGGCGGTGGAGCGGCGCTCGCCGCGCGACCTCAGTCCGCTGGACGCCGGCAGCGCCCCGGCCGAGGTGCGGCCGCTGGTCTCGGCCCTCAACCGGTTGTTCGCGCTGGTCAACGCGCAGTCGGAAGCCCAGCGCCGTTTCGTGGCCGATGCGGCGCACCAGTTGCGCACGCCGCTGGCCGGCCTGCAGGCGCAGGTCGAGGCCTGGGCACAGGCCGCGCGTTACGTGGGTGAGGGGGATCAGCTGAGCCTGCGCGTGGATCAGGTGCAGCGCCTGCGCGACGCGACGCGCCGCACCTCGCAGCTGGCCAACCAGCTGCTGGCGCTCTCGCGCGCGGATGCGCTCAGCGCCGATGCACAGCCGCTGCACCAGGTGGACCTCAAGGACCTGTGCGAGAACATCCTGGCGCTGCACCTCGATGCCGCCGCGGCCAAATGCATCGACCTGGGTCTGGACAGCCAGCCGGCGCAAACGCGTGGCCATGCCTGGCTGCTGCGCGAACTGCTGATCAACCTGGTGGACAACGCGATCCGGTACACGCCTGCCGGTGGCCACATCACCCTGCGCTGCGGCCAGGAGCGGGTGAACGGCGTGGACACCGCCTGGATCGGTGTCGAGGACGACGGGCCCGGCATCCCGGAGGACGAGCGAGAGCGGGTACTGCAACGCTTCTACCGCCTTCAGGGCTCGGCCGGCGAAGGCAATGGCCTGGGGCTGGCGATTGCCGACGAGATTGCGCGGGCGCACCACACCCAGCTGCAGCTGCGCACCGCCGCGAGCGGCCGCGGCCTGTGCGTGCGCGTGGCGTTTGCGGCCGCACCGGTGGCCTGAACCGCTGTGCGAAAATGAAACAAAGGATGACAAACCAGCGCATCCCCCCGTCGGCACGGCGGTTCGGGGGTGTTGCCCAACGAGGGACCGACCGCCCATGAGCTCCAGCGCATCAGAGCCCCTGTCCACGGCTGACGACCTGCATGAAGAGCACGCCGAACCGGCCACCACAGGGCGCAAGCGCCCAAGGCCCGGTGAACGCCGCGTGCAGATCCTGCAGGCCCTGGCGACCATGCTGGAGCAGCCCGGCGCCGAGCGTGTCACCACCGCCGCCCTGGCCGCGCGCCTGGAGGTCAGCGAGGCGGCGCTCTACCGCCACTTTGCCAGCAAGGCCCAGATGTTCGAGGGCCTGATCGAGTTCATTGAACAGTCGGTGTTCGGTCTCATCAACCAGCTGGGCGAACGCGAGGCCGATCCGGCCCTGCGCGCGCGCAAGCTGGTGACCCTGCTGCTGCAGTTCGGCGAAAAGAACCCGGGCATGACGCGGGTCATGGTCGGTGATGCGCTGGTGTTCGAGAACGAACGCCTGCAGCAGCGCATGAACCTGTTCTTCGACAAGATCGAGTCGGCCCTGCGCCAGAACCTGCGCGAGCTGGCCGTGCTCGGCGGTACGGCCACGCCCACGGTCGATGCGCAGGCCTGGGCCTCGGCGGTCACGGCGTTCTGCGTCGGCCGCCTGCAGCGCTACGCGCGCAGCGGTTTCAAGCGCCTGCCGGGCGAAAACCTGGACCACGGTCTGGCCCTGCTGCTGCCGGCGCAGCACCTCTGAAGCCGGCAATTAGGGGTACACCCCTAGGCGCGAGGCGGAAAAAGCCGTGCCCCGTTTGCACAGGCGGGCGGATTTGCGGTAAAAATAGCACGACCGTTCGATTTGTCGTCGGTCATTTTTTTACCCCTTCGCGCCGGTCCGTGCCGGCCTCTGCCCATGAGCCTCTCGCGTCCTCCTACACGCGCCCGACCCGATTCGCTGACCGCGCGGCCCTTGCAGAAAGGCCAGCAGACCAAGGCCGCCATCGTCGATGCGGCGCTCGGCCTGGCCACGCAGATCGGTCTTGAAGGCCTGTCCATCGGTGCGCTGGCCGAGGTCATGCAGATGAGCAAGTCGGGCGTGTTCGCCCACTTCGGCTCGCGCGAGGAACTGCAGATCTCGGTGGTGCGTGAATACCACCACCGCTTCGAGGAAGAGGTGTTCTATCCGGCCATGGCCGCGCCGCGCGGTCTGCCGCGCCTGCGGGCCCTGTTCGACAACTGGATGAAGCGCACCTCGGTCGAAATCGATTCGGGCTGCATCTACATCAGCGGCGCGGTGGAGTTCGACGACCGGCCCGGACCGGTGCGCGATGCGCTGGCCAGCTCGGTCAACACCTGGCTGACGGCCATGAAGCGCGCCATCGAGATCGCCGTGGCCGAGGGCCACCTGCGGGCCGACACCGATGCCGGCCAGATGGGCTTCGAGATCCACGCCCAGATCCTGGCCCTGCACTACGAAGCCCGTTTCCTGCGCAACCCCGAATCGCTGCGCCGGGCTCTCACCGCCTTCGAAGGCATCGTCGGCCGCTACAGCGTCGCCGCCGCCCCGTCCGTTCCGCCTGCAGCGCGCAAGACACCGGCCCGCAAGCCCAAGAGCGCTGCCTGATCCGTTTTCCTCACAAACCCACCACAGGAGTCAACCCATGCCCGTCTACAACCCGCCCCTGCGCGACATGCAGTTTGTGATGCACGAGGTGCTGAACGTCAGCGCCGATTTCCAGACCATGCCGCAGCACGCCGAGATGGATGCCGACACCATCAACGCCGTGCTGGAAGAGGCTGGAAAGTTCGCTTCGCAGGTGATCTTCCCGCTCAACATCAGCGGCGACACCGAAGGCTGCACGCTGGACAAGACCACGCACGAGGTCAAGACGCCCGCCGGCTTCAAGGAAGCCTACAAGACCTACACCGATGGTGGCTGGTCGGCCTTGTCGTGCGATCCCGAGTACGGCGGCCAGGGCCTGCCGTTGGTGGTCAACCAGTGCCTGTACGAAATGATGAACTCGGCCAACCAGGCCTGGACCATGTATCCCGGCCTGAGCCACGGCGCCTACGCCGCGCTGCACGAGCACGGCACGCCGGAGCAGAAGGCCCTGTACCTGCCCAAGCTGGTCAGCGGCGAGTGGACCGGCACCATGTGCCTGACCGAGCCCCACTGCGGCACCGACCTGGGCCTGATGCGCACCAAGGCCGAGCCGCAGGCCGACGGCACCTACAAGATCACCGGCAACAAGATCTTCATCAGCGCCGGTGAACACGACATGGCCGCCAACATCGTGCACCTGGTGCTGGCCCGCCTGCCCGACGCGCCCCCCGGCATCAAGGGCATCAGCCTGTTCGTGGTGCCCAAGTTCCTGGCCAGTGCCGACGGCACGCTGGGCGCGCGCAACGGCATCTACTGTGGCGGCCTGGAGCACAAGATGGGCATCCACGGCAACGCCACGGCGCAGATCGTCATCGACGGCGCCATCGGCACCCTGGTGGGCCAGCCGCACAAGGGCATGCAGGCCATGTTCGTGATGATGAACGCCGCTCGCCTGGGCGTGGGCAACCAGTCGCTGGGCCTGACCGAGGTGGCCTACCAGAACGCCCTGGCCTACGCCAAGGACCGCATCCAGATGCGCAGCCTGAGCGGCACCAAGGCCAAGGACAAGCCGGCCGACCCGATCATCGTGCACCCCGACGTGCGCAAGATGCTGCTGACCGCCAAGGCCTACGCCGAAGGCGGACGGGCGCTCGCCATGTACAGCTCGGTGCTGCTGGAGAAGGTGCACCACCACCCCGACGAGAAGGTGCGCAAGGACAGCGACGAGATGCTGTCGCTGCTCACGCCGATCGTGAAGGCCTTCCTGACCGACAACGGCTACCAGGCCGCCACCATGTGCCAGCAGGTCTTCGGCGGCCACGGCTACATCAAGGAATGGGGCATGGAGCAGTTCGTGCGCGATGCCCGCATCAACATGATCTACGAAGGCACCAACACCATCCAGTCGCTGGATCTGCTGGGCCGCAAGGTGCTGGGCAACAACGGCGCCACGCTCAAGAAGTTCGGCAAGCTGGTCGGCGCGCTGGTGCAGGAAGAGGGTGTCAACGAGAAGATGGCCGAGTTCATCAACCCGCTGGCCGTGCTGGGCGAGCAGATCACCAAGTTCACCATGGAGATCGGCTTCAAGGGCCTGCAGAACCCCGACGAGGTGGGCGCTGCCGCGGTGGATTACCTGCGTGTGGCCGGGCATCTGGTGTTCGGCTACTTCTGGGCCCGTATGGCGCAAGTGTCGTTGCAGAAGATCGCCGAAGGCAGCACCGACCCGTTCTACGTGGCCAAGCTGCAGACCGCTCGTTTCTACTTCGCCAAGCTGTTCCCCGAAACCGCGACTTTGATGCGCACGGCGCGCGCGGGCTCGAAAGTCCTGATGGACACGGACGCGGCCCTGGCCTGATCCTGCTTTCCCCACAACACACCGGAGACAGACATGAAGAAGATCGCCCTCGCATCCCTGCTCAGCCTTGCCGCCGTGTCCGCGTTCGCGCAGATGTCGCCGGCAGGCCTGTGGAAGACCATTGACGACGACACCAAGAAGGAAAAGTCGCTGGTGCGCATCACAGAGAGCAATGGTGTCTTCTCCGGTCGCATCGAGAAACTGCTCGACCCCGACACCAAGCCCGATGCCGTCTGCGAGAAGTGCACCGACGAGCGCAAGGGCAAGCCGGTGCTGGGCATGACGATCCTGCGCAACCTCAAGCAGAACGCCGACGACAAGGCCGTGTACGACGGTGGTGACATCACCGATCCGAACAACGGCAAGGTCTACCGTGCCCGCCTCAAGCCTGTGGACGGTGGCCAGAAGCTGGAGATGCGCGGCTACATCGGCCCCTTCTACCGAACGCAAGTCTGGCATCGCGTCGAGTGAACCTGACTGTCTCCCCAATTGGACCCAACATGAAACGATTCCAAGTGAAGAAAGTCGCCGTGCTCGGCGCGGGCGTGATGGGTGCGCAGATCGCGGCGCACCTGGTCAACGTCAAGGTGCCGGTGGTGCTCTTTGACCTGCCGGCCAAGGAGGGCGCCAAGAACGGCATCGTCACCCGCGCCATCGAGAACCTCAAGAAGCTCAAGCCCTCGCCACTGGGTGTGGCGTCCGACGCCGACCTGATCGGTCAGGCCAACTACGAGGAGCACCTGGAACAGCTGCGCGGCTGCGACCTCATCATCGAGGCCATCGCCGAGCGCATGGACTGGAAGCTCGACCTCTACAAGAAGATCGCGCCCTTCGTCGCCGAGCACGCCATCGTCGCGTCCAACACCTCGGGCCTGTCGATCACCAAGCTGAGCGAAGGCCTGCCCGAGGCGATCAAGCCGCGCTTCTGCGGCATCCACTTCTTCAACCCGCCGCGCTACATGACGCTGGTGGAGCTGATCAACACCCCGACCACCGACGCGCAGATCCTCGACGACCTCGAGGCCTTCGTCACCAGCGGCCTGGGCAAGGGCGTGGTGCGCGCCAAGGACACCCCCAACTTCGTGGCCAACCGCATCGGCATCGCCGGCATGCTGGCGACGATGAAGGAGGTTCAGAACTTCGGCCTGACCTACGACGTGGTCGACGACCTGACCGGCAAGCGCCTGGGGCGCGCCAGCAGCGGCACCTTCCGCACCGCCGACGTGGTGGGCCTGGACACCATGGCCCACGTCATCAAGACACTGCAGGACAACCTGAACGAGCAGACCGACCCGTTCTACGCCAGCTTCGGCACGCCGCCCGTGCTGGCCAAGCTGATCGAAAAGGGCAACCTGGGCCAGAAAGCCAAGGCCGGCTTCTTCAAGAAAGTGGGCCGCGACATCCTGCGCTTCGACCTGGACAGCGAGGACTACGTGCCCGCCGGCGAGAAGGCCGACGAGGTGTACGGCCGCATGCTCAAACGCCCGGCCGCCGAGCGCCTGAAGCTGCTGCGCAATGCCGAAGGACCGCAAGGCCAGTTCCTCTGGGCCATCCTGCGCAACGGCTTCCACTACGCCGCCGTGCACCTGGCCTCGATTGCCGAGACCGCGCGCGACGTCGACCAGGCCATGCGCTGGGGCTTCGGCATGAAGCAGGGCCCGTTCGAGCTGTGGCAGGAAGCCGGCTGGCTGGAAGTGGCGAAGATGGTCCAGGAGGACATAGCCGCTGGCAAGGCGCTCTCCAAAGCGCCGTTGCCCGACTGGGTGTTCAAGGGCCCTGTGGCCGAGGCCGGTGGTGTGCACACCGCGCAGGGTTCGTGGAACCCGTCCAAGGGCGTGTTCGAGCCGCGCCGCTCGCTGCCGGTCTACCAGCGTCAGCACTTCCCCGAGCTGCTGCTGGGCGAGGCCGGCCCGAAGGCCGAGACCGCGGGCACCACCATCGACGAGAACGACAGCCTGCGCACCTGGACGCTGGATGGGCAGGTGCTGATCGCCAGCATCAAGACCAAGATGCACGCGATCAGCCCCGAGGTTTGCGAGGGCCTGATGGCCGCCATCGACCTGGCCGAGGCCGAGTACCAGGGCCTGGTGATCTGGTCGGGCGACGAGCCCTTCAGCGCCGGCGCCGACCTGCAGGCCATGCTGCCGGCCTTCATGGCCGTGGGCGTGGCCGCCATCGAGGACGCCGAAGGCTTCATGCAGCAGATGATGCTGCGCCTGCGCTACGCCAATGTGCCGGTGGTCTCCGCCGTGCGCGGTCTGGCGCTGGGCGGCGGCTGCGAACTGGCGGTGCACAGCGCACGCCGCGTGCTGCACATGGAAAGCTACGTCGGCCTGGTCGAAGTCGGCGTGGGCCTGGTGCCCGGTGCCGGTGGCCTGACCTACATCGCCCGCCGCGCGGCCGAGAACGCCGAGACCTCCACGGGCAAGGACCTGCTGCCCTTCCTGACCGAAGGCTTCACCGCCGCGGCCATGGCCAAGGTCGGCACCAGCGCCATCGAGTCGCGCCAGCTCGGCTACGTGCTGCACTCCGACCTGATCGTGCCGCACAAGGACGAGCTGCTGTTCGTCGCCATCAACGAGACCAAGGCGATGTTCGCCGGCGGCTACCGCGCGCCGCACAAGCGCCTGTTCCCGGTCGCCGGCCGCGACGGCAAGGCCACCATCCTGGGCAGCCTGGTCAACATGCGCGACGGCGGCTTCATCAGCCAGCACGACTTTCACATCGCCAGCCTGATCGCCAACGTGGTCACGGGTGGCGACGTCGAGCCCGGCACGCTGGTGAGCGAGGAGTACCTGATGACGCTGGAGCGCCAGGCCTTCTGCTCGCTGATCGTCCACCCCAAGACCCAGGAACGCATCCTCGGGATGCTCAACACCGGCAAGCCCGTGCGGAACTGAGGACACACACATGAAACAAGTTCAAGACGCCTACATCGTCGCCGCCACCCGCACGCCCATCGGCCGTTCGCACAAGGGGTCGTTCAAGCACCTGCGGCCGGACGACCTGCTGGCCCACGCGCTGCGCGCCGCCATGGCCCAGGTGCCGAACCTGGACCCGAAGGCGGTGGAAGACGTGATCGCCGGTTGCGCGATCCCCGAAGCCCAACAGGGCCTGAACGTGGCGCGCATCGGCGCCATCCTGGCCGGCCTGCCCAACTCGGTCGGCGGCATCACCGTCAACCGCTTCTGCGCCTCCGGCCTGTCGGCCGTGGCCATGGCGGCCGACCGCATCCGTGTCGGCGAGGCCGACGTGATGATCGCCGCTGGCACCGAGAGCATGAGCATGGTGCCCATGATGGGCAACAGCCCCAGCCTCTCGCCCACCATCTTCCGCAACACCGACGACATCGAGAGCTACGGCATCGCCTACGGCATGGGCCTGACGGCCGAGAAGGTGGCGCAGCAGTGGAAGGTGTCGCGCGACGCACAGGATGCGTTCGCCGTGCAGTCGCACCAGCGCGCCGTGATCGCGATGAAGAACGGCGAGTTCAGCGACGAGATCACGCCGGTGACGGTGCAGGAACGCAGCGTCGATCTGGCGTCCGCCGAGGTCTCCATCACCGAGCGCACCGTGAGCCTGGACGAGGGCGCGCGCCCCGACACGTCACTTGAAGGTCTGGCCAAGCTGCGCACCGTGTTCGCCGCGCGCGGCTCGGTGACGGCCGGCAACAGCTCGCAGACCAGCGACGGCGCGGGCGCGCTGATCCTGGTGAGTGAGGCGGCGCTCAAGCGCTACAACCTCACGCCGCTGGCCCGCTTCGTGAGCTACGCCAGCCGTGGCGTGCCGCCGCACATCATGGGCATCGGTCCGGTCGAGGCGATCCCGGCCGCGCTGAAGTACGCCGGCCTGAAGCAGGACGACATCGACTGGTTCGAGCTCAACGAGGCGTTTGCCGCGCAGTCGCTGGCGGTGATGAACACGCTCGGCCTGGACCCGGCCAAGGTCAACCCCATGGGCGGCGCCATTGCGCTGGGCCATCCGCTGGGCGCGACCGGTGCCATCCGCTCGGCCACCGTGGTGCACGCCCTCAAACGGCACAACAAGAAGTACGGCATGGTGACGATGTGCGTGGGCATGGGGCAGGGCGCCGCTGGAATCTTCGAGCGGGTGTGAAGCCATGAGCGCGCATGTGTTTGACCAGGCCATCGCGCTCACCCCCACCGGCGATGGCCTCTACGCGGGTGCCACCTCGCCGGCCTACGCCAACATGGTGGGGCCGTTCGGTGGCATCACGGCCGCGACGGCGCTCAACGCGGTGATGCAGCACCCGGCGCTGCTGGGCGAGCCGCTGTCGCTGACGGTGAACTTCTGTGCCGCGCTGGCCGATGGGCCGTTCTCCGTGTCGGCGCAGCCGGTGCGCACCAACCGGTCCACCCAGCACTGGGTCGTGAGCACCACCCAGACCGACGCGACGGGCGCCGAACAGACCGTGGTGACGGCCACGGCGGTGACGGCCGCGCGGCGCGCGACCTGGAGCCTGGACGACGAGCCCATGCCCAAGGTGCCGGCGCCGGACACCCTGGAGCCACCCCGAACAGCGCTGCCTGTGGAGTGGATCCGCCGCTACGACCTGCGGGCGGTGGAGGGCAACCTGCCGCACCAGTGGGATGGCGGGGGCAGCGACAGCCGCTCGCGGCTGTGGATGCGCGATGCCGTGCCGCGGGCGCTCGATCTGTGCGGTCTGGCGGCCATGGCCGACGTGTTCTATCCGCGCATCTGGTTGCGCCGTGCCACGCAGGTGCCGGCCGGCACGGTGTCGCTGACGGTGTATTTCCATGCAGGTTCGGCACAGTTGGCCGAGGTCGGCCATGGCTGGGTGCTGGGCCAGGCGCGTGCCCAGGCGTTTCGCAACGGCTTCTTCGACCAGACCGCGCTGCTGTGGAGCCAGACCGGCCACCTGCTGTGCTCCAGCCACCAGGTGGTGTACTACAAAGAGTGAAGCACCCCCGCCGCGCTGCGCGCGACCCCCTCAAGGGGGCGACAGCTGCGGCCCGGCAAAGCCGGTTCCGCGCTGTCTCTGGAAGGGCTCCGGCACACGAACACGAGCGCTCTACGGCCGACCCAGGAAGAGGTACAGCCCCGTGTAGCCCTTGGGCGCGTGCACCAGGGCCAGGTACAGCGGCCCGAGCCCGGTGTCCGCGCCGACGAACAGGCTGGTGCCTACCTTGAGGTTGTTCAGGCCGACGGCGCGCCGGTCCACCCAGGCGTTGCCGGCTTCCAGTGAGCCGCCCGCAAACAGTGCCCGTGCCACGCCGGGGCTCCACGCCAGGCGCCGGTACCAGCTCAGGCGACCGAACAGCAGGTAGTTGCCGGCCACCTGGCCCACCCGGTAGCCCGAGAGCTGCTGGAAACCGCCCAGCGAATACTCGTCCAGGGCGCCGATGGGGATCTGGCTCGCATGGGCAAACCGTGCGCCCAGGTTCAGGGTGTGCGGGCCCCAGCTGCGCACCCCGGTGGCGCTGCCTTCGATCCGCACAAAGCCGGTGCTGCCGGAGCGACCGATGTAGCTGCGCTGGCCCAGCACCAGTTCGCCGCGCGCGCGGTAGCCCGCCGACGGGAAGCTGGCGTAGTCCAGCTGGTCGGCGGCCACGGCAGCGCGCAGGCCCAGTTCGCGCCAGCGCTGGGTGCTGATGCTCAACCCCAGGCGGGACAGCTGGATGTCCACCACCTCGGGCACGGCGCGGTGCAGCGAACCGACCAGCCCGACCCGCATGTCGCCGAACTCGCTGCGCAGACCCATGGGCCAGCCGACGTCGGCCCCGAGCTTGAGGCTCTGACGGAAGCCGATGGCCACTTCGTCGCCGTTTTCGGCGAACAGCTCCACGCGTTGCTGTTGGGCGTCGAGGTAGAGCGCACCGAAGCGGTCCCCCGTCTCGCCCAGTGGCTGGTACAGCTCGGAAAACACCGCCGGTGTGCGGCCGATCTGCAGCCGGTTGCGCCACTCGGCGCCACGGGCGTTGAGCCAGTGGCGGTTGTGGCTGATGCGCAGGTTGAAATCGCCCCGGCCCTGGAAGTCGGTGCGCAGGTCCAGGCCCAGCCGCAGGTAGTTGGGGCCCCAGTCGTTCTCGCGCAGGCCGATCACCAGGGCTTCGTCGGGACCTGATCCCAGGCGCTCCAGGCGGTAGTCCACCCGGTCGTAGTCGCCGGTGGCGGCCAGCTTGCGCAGGTCCTGCTCGATCGCGCCGACACTCACCGTCGCGCCAGGTCCGGTGTCCAGAAGCTGGCTCAGCCGTCGGGCCCGGGCCTCATCCACTCCCTCGAAGCGGACTTGACCCAGCCAGGTCTCGCGCGTGGCCTGGGCCTGTGCCTGCGAGCGGCGGGCCGCTTGCCAGCGCGCGAAGCGGGCCGGCGCCACGGTGAAGCGTTGCAGGGCCTGCTCCACCGAGCGGGCATAGTCCTCGCCGATGCGCACCAGTTCCGCCGCCCGCGCGAAGTCGGCCGAGGTCAGGGACCCCAGCGAAGGCTGCAGCAGCAGGTCCTGCGGCGTCAGCAGGGCCACGCTGGCCTGCACGTTCTGCTCGGTCAGGATGTTGACCATCTGCGTGGTGATGCCCAGCAGGCTGCCCAGCGTCTCGCGCCCGGCCAGCGGGGTGCCGATGTTGACCGCAATCACGATCTCGGCGCCCATTTCGCGGGCCACCTTCACCGGCAGGTTGTCCACCAGGCCGCCATCACCCAGGATGCGGCCCTCCACCTCCAGCGGCGAGAACACCCCTGGCACCGACATGCTGGCGCGCAGCGCGGCCGCCAGGTCACCCCGGTCCATCACCACCGCCTGCCCGGTCTCCATGTCGGTGGCGACGGCCCGGAAGGGGGTCGGCAGTGCGTCAAAGTTCTGCAGGTGCCGCGTCGGCAGGGTGTAGCGGCGCAGCAGCATCTCCAGCTCACGGGTGGACACCGCGCCGGTCGGCAGGCGGAACTCCCCGTCGCGGAACCCCAGTTGCAGCAGTGGCGAGAGCTCGAAGTCCTCGTCCTTGCGGCGTTGCGACAGCAGCTGGCGGGGTTCGCGTCGCTCGAACACATTGCCCCAGTCGATGGCCAGCACCTCGCGTTCGAGCTCGGTGGCGTCCATGCCGCTGGCGTATAGGCCGCCGACGATGGCCCCCATCGACGTGCCGACGATCAGGTCCACCGGAATGCGTGCTTCCTCCAGCACCTTGAGCACGCCGACGTGGCTGAGGCCGCGGGCGCCCCCACCCGAGAGCACCAGCCCGACCCGGGGGCGGTCCGGGTCCGGTGCCGCGGGCGGGCTCTGTGCCCCCGCGCACAGCGACAGCAGCAGGGCGGCGCACCCGAGCAGGAGCCGGTGGTGCAGGCGGTGGCGGAGCGGGCGCATGGCGGCAGTGTAGGGGGCGGGACCGGCACTGTCCTGCGGCATGACCCGTCGGGTGACCGGCATCGGGAAAGACCCGCCAGACGTCGGACCGGTATCGTGGTAACTTGCCCGGTTTCGACGCCATTCAACCCCCCGGTCCACCACAACATGAGCGACATCCTCGTCCACGCCGAAGGCGGTATCACCACACTGACCTTCAACCGCCCCGACAAAAAGAACTCCATCACCGCCGCCATGTACGCGGCCCTGGCCGACGCCGTCGAAGCCGCCGCCACCGACCCGGCCGTGCGCTGCGTGGTGTTCCAGGGCCATGAAACCGTGTTCAGCGCCGGCAACGACATCGCGGACTTCCTGAACCACCCGCCGGCCACCGAAGACGCACCGGTGTTCCGTTTCCTGCGCGCGCTGGCCACCTTCCCCAAGCCGCTGCTGGCCGCCGTCTGCGGTCCGGCCGTGGGCATCGGCACCACCATGCTGTTCCACTGCGACCTGGTCTACGCCGGAGACAACGCGGCGTTTTCCATGCCCTTCGTGAACCTGGGCCTGTGTCCCGAGGCTGCGTCCAGCCTGCTGGCCCCCCAGATGCTGGGTTACCACCGCGCGGCCGAGGCGCTGCTGCTGGGTGAACCCTTCATGGCCGAGGCGGCGCTGGAGGTGGGTCTGGTCAACCGTGTGCTGCCGCCTTCGGAGGCCCACGCCTATGCCCAGTCCGTGGCCCGCAAGCTGGCAGCCAAACCGCTGGCGTCCCTGGTGCAGACCAAGGACCTTATGAAGCGCGCCCAGATGCCGGCGGTGATGGAGACCATGGCCGAGGAAGGGCGCCGGTTCGGCCGCATGCTGCGCGAGCCCGCTGCGCGCGAGGCCTTCGCCGCGTTCATGGAGCGCCGCAAGCCCGACTTCTCCTCGATCTGACGCGGATCGCAGGAGGTATCGCGTGCCGCTGTTTGCTCCCCGCCGCCTTCGCGTCGGTGTGGCTGGCCTGGTCTACGCCAGTGCGGGCCTGCTCGGTGCCTGCGCCCAGCCGGCAGTCCCGGGCCCGGCTGCTGCGGCCTGCACGCCGTCGTTGTCCGCGGCTTCGACGGAGATCCGGGTGATGGTCCGGTTCCGCCAGCCGGTTGACGGTGCCTCGGCCGACGTGATGCAGCGCCTCCAGCAGGCGGGTGGCTGCGTCAGCTGGCGTGCCAGCGCATCGCCCACGCTGCATACCTACTCGTTTGCTGGCGTGGGCGACGTGGATCGCCTGCGCGAGAATCTGCGGTCCTGGCCATGGGTGCTGGACGTGGTGGTGGATCAGAAGACGGGGACCCCGGGCCCACGTTGACCAAGCGCCGGGCCGGTTGCCCGGTTCATAACCAACAAAAAAAGAAATGCTGCAGGGAATGTTCAAGAATGGGCTGGGTCCAACCGCGATGACGGCTGTGCGCCAAGTGATCTTCGGTGTTCTGTCCGGCCTCGCGCTGGGCGCCATGGCGGCCAGCACCGGGCCGGCCACGCCGCCGTCGCCGGGGCCGGCGGCGGTGGCGACGAGGGAAGCGCCGGTCGGGCGCCTGATCATCCGCTACCGGGATGGCATCCAGCTCGCCGGGCAGGGCAAAGCCACAGCGGCGAGCGAGCGGATGGAGGCGGCGTCGGTGGTGAGCCGCAGTGCCGTGCTGGCCGGCGCCGGTGGGCTGAGTTACCTCAAGTCGGTGTCGTCCCGGCTGCACGTGGCGGCCCTGGACCAGCCGCTGTCGCCTGCCCAGGCCCAGGTGCTGATGAGGCGGCTGCGCGCGGATCCGGCGATTCTGGATGTGCAGATCGACGAGCGGGCGCAGGCCCACTTCGAACCCAACGATCCGCTGTACGCATCGGCCGAGCAGTGGCACCTGCAGGACAGCAGTCTGATGACCGGTGCGGTCAGTGCCGCGGGCGCCTGGGACATCAGCCGTGGAAAAGGTGTGGTGGTGGGTGTGCTCGACGGCGGCTACCGGCCCCACGCCGACCTGCTGGCCAACATCCTGCCGGGTTACGACTTCATCAGCGCCGACAACGCCAGCGACTACGGTGGCAACGCCTACTGGACCGCCAATGACGGATCGGGGCGAGAGGACGATGCGCGGGACCCGGGCGACTGGACCACGCGGACCGACGTGAACGCGGGCTTTTGCAGCCACGAGGCCAACAGTTCGTGGCACGGCACCCATGTGGCCGGTCTGGTGGCCGCCCAAGGGAACAACGGGACCGGCGCCGTCGGGATGGCCTTCGGTGCCCGGGTCTTGCCGGTGCGGGTGCTGGGTCGCTGTGGCGGCTACACCTCCGACATCCTGGCCGGTGCCCGCTGGGCCGCCGGGCTGGCGGTGCCCGGCGTGCCGGCCAATCCCAACCCGGCCCGGATCCTGAACCTCAGCCTGGGCGTGGCCGGCCCCTGCGACAGCACGACCCAGTCGGTGGTGGATGAAATCCGGGCGGGCAACGTCAGCATCGTTGCATCGGCGGGCAACGGTGCGGGGACCACGATCACCCGGCCCGCCAACTGCAACGGCGTGCTGGCTGTCACGGCCCACACGCGCAACGGACGCCATGCTTCCTACGCCAACGTCGGCGCCGGTGTCGCCATCAGCGCGCCCGGCGGGGAGTCCTTTGCGCCGGTACTGTCGACCTGGAACACGGGATCGCAACGGCCCGGCCTCGACACCTATGGCGGCATGGCCGGCACCAGCATGGCCACGCCCGCGGTGTCGGGGGTGCTGGCCCTGTTGTCGTCATTGCGCCCCGACCTGCCGATGGCCGCGCTGGAGGGCTACGTCAGGAACACGGCGCGGTCATTTCCCGCCAACGACTATTGCGCCCGACCCCAGTGGGGGCTGCCAGCGGGTTTCTGCGGCAGCGGATTGCTCGACGCGACCGCTGCGCTGGAGGCCGCCCGGCCCAATGCCCCCGATCTGTCGGTGACCCAGGACATGCTAACGGGCATGCCGGTCGGTGGCGAGCTGAGCCGCTTCACCATCACGGTCCGGAATGTCGGGCTTCAGACCGCGACCCTGGTGCATCTGTCGGCCTCGATGTCCAGCGAAATGAACATCGAGTCCGTGTCGTCGGTGCCGTCGAACGCCGACGTGCTCTTTTCGGCCGGTGTGCTCACGGCGTCGCTGGACAGTCTTGCACCCGGACAGGCCATGCTGATCACGGTCGCGGCGCGTGTGGTGACCTCGGTGCCCTCGCTGGCCAGCATGGCGGATGTCCGGGCGTCCGCCGGGGAAACCAGCACCCACAACAACCAGGATGTCCTGTTGCTGGCAGGGCCGGCCTTGCCGGCGCAGGCGCCGGAGACCTACGCGGATGGCAACGCAGGGGGCGACGGTGGTGGCGGTGGTGGTTGCACCGTGGCGCCCGCCGGCCAGACCGACGCCGGGTTGCCCCTGCTGCTGCTGGTGGCGCTGCTGGTGCTGTGCTGGCGTCGGCGCCAGCCCGCCTGAACCTCCCTCAGCGGCTACCGCTGCCGACGAGCTCGGCGTACCCGGCGCGTGTGGCGGGCGACACCGCCGCCAGCACCTGTTCATGGCTGGTGCGGTGCCGTGCCAGCAGGCGTGCACTGGCCAGGTTTTTCGAGCGGCAGAACCAGTGGCAGCTGTGCTGGAACAGCAGCAGTTCGGCCGTCATGCGGAAAGCCCGGTCGCGCCGGTCCAGACCCTCGGTGTTGCGCCGCGCGTCCGAAAACCCTTGTGCATGCAGTTTCACCAGGGACCGGAAGTCGAAGCTGGCCTGCGGAAAGAACCGCGTGGCGTGCGGGATGCCGACCGGCCAGCGGCTGACCCGCATGCGCTCGCCCCAGACTTCGTGCAGATCGTCGGCCAGCTGCTGCAACTCGGTCTGCAGCGCCTCCTCGGTGGCGTCCAGGTTCTGCCAGACCGGCTCCGAGCGTTCCGGGTCGCGCTCGCCCAGGGCGCGCAGGTAGCCGTCCGTCAGCTGCTCCATGCGCTGCTCGATGCGGAATTTCTGGAGGTGGCTGCCCAGCAGCGCGATGCGCTGGCGCTCCTCGTGGCGGCGTGCGATGACCCAGATGGCCGCCAGCGGCAGCAGTACAAACAACAGATCCATGCGCCGATTGTCGCCGTCTGCGGCGTGCCGGTCCGGCGGCCGGCTCAGGCGTTGAGCCGCGCCACCCAGTAGGTGGCCCCTTCACTGCCGTAGCGCTCGGCGTGGGGTTCGCCGTGGGCCAGTTCAAACAGGTCGCCCGGGCGCAGGTGCTGGGTCTGGCCGCCCACGGTCAGCCACATCTCGCCCTGCACCAGTTTCGCCTTCACGGCAAACGGGTGGGTGTGCTCTGCGACGACCGTGCCGGGCGCCCACACGCGCTCGAGCACCTCGTCGAAGCCTTCGGCAAGGGCGACACTCCTGAAGGTTTCAAAGGTCTGGGGCATGGCCATCTCCTGCTGAGGGAACGGCCCATTTCACCATCCTGGCGGATACATGGTCGGGGCATGGTTTTTCCCCGCGCCGGCGGCCCAGCTCAGAGGAAATCGTCGCGCAGCGTCAGCAGCAGTTTCTTGCCGGTCGAGTCGCCGGGCGTGTGTTGCAGCCCCTGGTCCAGCAAGTCCTGGTAGCCCGGCTTGCCGCGCAGGGCCAGCTCATCGGGCGCCACAAAGGCCATGCCCCAGTCGGGGAAGCCGCGCTCGCGGATCGGTCCGTCCCAGATCTTGCGCAACTGCTGGTGCCGGGGGTCGAGGGCGATCCGGTCGTACAGGGCCTGCACCACCGCCTGCTCCCCTTCCAGCAACTGCAGGAATTCGCGCCGGTGGTAGAGCATCATGCCGGTGATGCCGAGTGCCGCGTTGTGTGCCCGGGCCTTGTCCAGCAATTGCGCGAGCTCCTCGGCGGTCAGCTCTCGCGAGGCCAGGCTGACGTAGATGATTTCGTGAAGTGCCATGGTCAAGTGTTGGAATCTGCCCCGATGCTAGTGGGCCGGGCAGCAACCGATCCGCCGAACTGGCGGGGAAACCCAGCGCTTTTCCCCGGGCTGTGTAGCATGCCCTGCTGTTTCAAACGCACCGAGGTGTCCATGTCCTACATGCTGCTGATCCACGAACCTGTCGGCCAGCGCGCCACCCGCACCGAAGCCGAAGGCCGCGCCGCCTATGCGGCAATGGTCGCCTTCGGCGAGCGGCTGGCTGCCCAGGGCCGGCTCAAGGCGGTGGAGTCGCTGGCCGGGCTCGAATCGGCCGTCCGTGTGAGCCATGCCGAGGGCCACGCGCAGACCCTGGACGGGCCGTTTGCCGAGGCCAAGGAAATGGTCGGCGGCTTCTTCCTGCTGCAGAACGTCACCCGCGAGCAGGCCGTGGCCCTGGCGCACGAATGCCCGGCCGCGCAGTGGTGCACGGTGGAAGTGCGGGCGCTGGCCCCCTGTTTCGACGAGAGCCGGGCCTGATACGGGTTTTCCCCTGGTTCGTGCCTGTCGAAACCGCGCAGGCTGCTTCGTCGTGAGGTTGTCGCCACCACGGAGCCTGCCATGCCCACCCTGCATTTCGACATCCACATCGCCGCGCCGCGCGAACACGTCTGGCGCACCACCCTGTATTCGCCCACCTACGAACGCTGGACCGCGACCTTCAGCGAAGGCTCGCGCTACGAGGGCAGCTGGGAGGCGGGCACGCCGATCCGCTTCCTCGGACCGGACGGCGGCGGCATGGTGGCGGCGATCGCCGAACACCGGCCGGCCGAGTTCGTCTCGATCCGCCACCTCGGCATGATCCAGAACGGGGTGGCGGACACCACCAGCGAGGCGGTGCGCGCCTGGGCACCGTGCTTCGAGAACTACACGTTTCTGGATGAAGCCGGCGGCACCCGCCTGCGCGTGGACTGCGACGTGTTCGGCACCTACGAGGACTGGATGCGCGAGATCTGGCCCAAGGCCTTGCTCGCACTCAAGACCGTTTGCGAAGAGACCCCGACCTGAGGAGAGCCCCATGACCACCACCGTTCCGATGTGCGCCGTCGTGCACTTTGAAATGCCCTACAGGGACCACGAGCGCGCCGCACGCTTCTACGCCGCCGCCTTCGGCTGGACGCACCAGTTCCTCGGCCCCCAGATGGGCGACTACCTGCTGGTCAACACCGCGCCCGCGGGCGCCCGCCCGCACCTGCCGCCCGAGGCCGCGCTGGGTTCGATCAACGGCGGGCTGTTCCCCTTCAAGGCCGACTGGCCGATGCAGCATCCCTCGGTGGTCATCGGCGTGCCCGACATCCGCGCCGCGATGCAGCGGGTGCGCGAGGCCGGCGGCGAGGTCATCGGCGAGCCGATGGCGATTCCCGGCGTGGGCCAGTACGTGGTGTTCCGCGATACCGAGGGCAATCACAACAGCATGCTCCAGCCGAACATGGAGCCACCGGCCTGCAAGACCTGACCACCGGAGAACCACCATGCGATTCATGATCATTGTCAAAAGCTGCCCCGAGTTCGAGGCCGAAGTCACGCCCGAGGCGCCCGAAGAACTCATGGCCGAGATGGCCGCCTACCACGAGGAGCTGGCGCGCGCGGGCGTGCTGCTCGACGGCAGCGGCCTGCACCCCAGCCGCACCGGCTGGCGCATCCACTACGACGAGGCCGGCGGCCGCCGGGTGGTGGATGGTCCGTTCGCCGAAGCCAAGGAACTGATCGCCGGCTACACCCTGATCCAGGTGCGCTCGCGCGAAGAGGCGATGGAGTGGAGCCGGCGCTTCCCGAACCCGGCCGGCAAGGGCAAGGCGGCCGTGATCGAGCTGCGCCAGCTGATCGAGCTCGACGAGTTCCCGCCCAGCGATGCGCTCGACCAGATGAAGGCCATCGACGGCATCGCCAAACCCTGAAGGAGAACAACCATGTTCCGCCAGATCTTCGTCAACCTGCCCATCCAGGACATGGCCCGTTCCCAGGCCTTCTTCAAGGCCCTGGGCCTCACGTTCAACCAGCGTTTCACCAACGATCAGGGTGCCTGCCTCGAAATCGGTGAAAACTTCTACGCCATGCTGCTGGTCAAGCCTTTCTTCCAGGGTTTTGTCCAGAAGCCGATCTGCGATGCCCACCAGAGCACCGAAGTCATCCTGGCCCTGTCGGTGGACAGCCGCGCCGAGGTGGACGAGGTGGTTCGCAAGGCCGTGGCCGCCGGTGCAACCCGGATACCGGCGCCCAAGGATTACGGCTTCATGGTCCAGGACGGTTTCGCCGACCTCGACGGCCACCAGTGGGAGGTGTTCTGGATGGACGAGTCCGCCGCACCCGCGCAGATGTGATGGCTTCGGTGTAGAAACGGCGCGTGCATTCCGCCGTTCATGACACCATCGCCGCCGTCTGGCGCATCGAGTCCGTGCGCATCGTGGCCGCGGTGGCGCGGCGTGTGCGCGACCTTGGCGTGGCCGAAGAGCTGGCGCAGGATGCGCTGGTGGCCGCGCTGGAGCGCTGGCCGCTGGACGGCCTGCCCGACAAACCCGCCGCCTGGCTGATGACCACGGCCTTGAACCGCGCGCTCGACCACCTGCGCCACCGCCAGATGGCCGACGCGCGGCACGGCGACATCGCGGCCGACCTTCAAGCGCTGGAGGCCCATGTGGTACCCGACTTCAGCGACAGCCTCGACCGCGAGCGCGAAGCCGCCGTGCTGGGCGACGACCTGCTGCGCCTGATCTTCACCGCTTGCCACCCGGTGCTGCCACCCGAGGCGCGCGTGGCGCTCACGCTCAAGCTGCTGGGCGGCCTCTCCACCGCCGAGATCGCACGCGCCTACCTGGTGCCTGAGGCCACGCTCGCGCAGCGCCTGGTGCGCGCCAAACGCACGCTGGCCGACGCGCAGGTCCCGTTCGAGCTGCCGCCGCCCGACCAACTCGGCGATCGTCTGGCCTCTGTGCTGGAGGTCGTGTACCTGATCTTCAACGAGGGCTACACCGCCACCCGTGGCGCCGACTGGATGCGCCCCGCGCTGTGCGACGAAGCCTTGCGCCTGGGCCGCATGCTGGCCGGGCTGGCCCCGCACGAGGCCGAGGTGCATGGCCTGGTGGCGCTGATGGAAATCCAGGCCTCGCGCACCGCCGCCCGCACCGACCGCGACGGCAATCCGATCCTGCTGGCCGATCAGGACCGCCGGCGCTGGGACCGCCTGCTGATCCGCCGTGGCCTGGCTGCGCTCGACCGTGCGCAGACCCTGGGCCAGGCCGCCGGCCGTTACCGCCTGCAGGCCGAGATCGCGGCCTGCCACGCGCGCGCGGCGCGTGTGGACGACACCGACTGGCCCCGCATAGCAGCCCTGTACGCCGAGCTGATGCGCGTGGCACCGTCGCCGGTGGTGGAACTCAACCGCGCGGTGGCCGTCGGCATGGCCGAGGGGCCTTCGGCCGCGCTGGCGATGGTCGAACACCTGCTGCACGACAAGGCCCTGCAGCGCTACCACTGGTTGCCCGCCGTGCAGGGCGATCTGCTGGAGAAGCTGGGGCGTGGCGACGAGGCCCGGGCCGCGTTCCTGCAAGCCGCCGGGCTGGCGGGCAATCAGCGCGAGCGACTGCTGCTGGAGCAGCGCGCGAGCCGCTGTGCCTCCCAGGCGCCGACCTGAACGGACCGTCACAGGCGGTTCACACGCCCTGCCGATCATGCGCGGACCGGATGCTTCCGGTCCCATCCCGTCAAGGAGGAAACGCATGTCTCAACTGTCCCGTCTCATTGGCCTGACCGTGGCCGTTCTGGTCACCTGCCCGGCCATCGCCACCCCGCACGACACCCAGCGCCCGCGAGCCGGTGCTGCCATCGAGCGGCCCGCCTCGGTCCAGCTCGGACCGCGGCCGTTCTTCCTGGTCGACGACATGACCGCTGGCCGCCTCAAGCAGCAGCTGCAGCAGTGCGCGCAGCGCACCCAGCGCTACACCCCGCGCGATTTTTCCATCGGTCACCGTGGCGCGGCCCTGCAGTTCCCCGAGCACACGGTCGAGTCGTACACCGCCGCCGCGCGCATGGGCGCCGGCATCCTGGAATGCGACGTCACCTTCACCCAGGACCAGGAACTGGTCTGCCGCCACGCCCAGAACGACCTGCACACCACCACCAACATCCTCGTCACGCCGCTGGCCGCCAAGTGCACGCAGCCTTTCGTGCCCGCCGTGCTCGACGCCAACGGCAAGGTGGTGACGCCGGCCAAGGCCGAGTGCCGCACCAGCGACATCACCCTGGCCGAGTTCAAAACCCTGCGCGGCAAGATGGACGCGTTCAACCCGGCGGCCCGCACGCCGGCCGAATACCTGGGGGGCACCGCTGGCTGGCGCACCGACCTGTACGCTGGCCCCAGCAGCGGCACCCTGCTGACCCACGCGGAGAGCATCGAACTGTTCAAGCGGCTGGGCGTGAAGATGACGCCCGAGCTCAAGAGCCCGGCCGTGACCATGCCCTTCAACGGCTTCACGCAGGAAGCCTATGCGCAGAAGATGATCGACGAATACAAGAAGGCCGGCGTGAGCCCGCGCGATGTGTTTGCGCAGTCCTTCGACATCAACGACGTGCTCCATTGGGTGAAGAAGGAGCCGGCGTTCGGCCGGCAGGCGGTGTACCTGGACGACGCCAACACCCAGGCCGATGTGCCGGATCGCGCCACCCTCGCCAGCTACAAGGCCCAGGGCATCCGCATCTGGGCGCCGCCCACCTTCGTCCTGCTGGCGGCCGACGGCGACCGGATCGTGGCCTCGCAAGCCGCCCGGGACGCCCGCGCTGTCGGCCTGGATCTGATCACCTGGACGCTGGAGCGCTCGGGCATCCTGGCCGACGGCAACAACGGCTTCTACTACCAGAGCTTCGACCGCGCCGTGAAAACCGAAGGCGACATGCTGCAGGTCCTGCACGTGCTGGCCCAGGATGTGGGCGTGCTGGGCGTGTTCTCCGACTGGCCGGCCACCACCACCTTCTACGCCAACTGCATGGGCCTGCGATGAGTTCATGCACCGCCGCACGCATGCGCGCCAGCCGGTCGGGGGGCCGGCGCCGGTGGCTCGCGGTGGTGCTCGTGGTGGGTCTGGCGGGCTGCGCCAGCCCGCCGTCCGACGAGCCCCCCGGCGCACCGGCCGACCGTGCGGACCTCAATGCATCGGCCTGGGCGCGGCAGTCGGTGGTCGGTGCCGCACCGGACTGGCGGCACAAGACTTTCGGTGACCGCCGGCCCACCGACTACCGGCCTGGGGCTCGGGGCGGCCGGGCGGCCATCCAGGCCCGCAGCGTGGCCGGCAACAGCACCTTGCGGACCGAGGTGGCGACACCGCCCGGGCTGACCGCGGGACGCCTGCGCTTCTCGTGGTTTGTGGAACGGCTGAACGACGGCGCCGACCTGCGCGATCGCGACATCGACGATGCGGTCGCCCGGGTCATCCTCACGTTCGACGGTGACCACAACGCCCGCTTCGCGCCGCGTGACCACCTGCTGTCGGAACTCGCGCGCCTGATCACGGGCGAGCCGCTGCCGTATGCCACGCTCATGTACGTCTGGGACAACCGCTACCCGGTGGGCACGGTCATCCCCAACCCGCACAGCGAACGCATCCGCCAGCTGGTGGTGGAGACGGGGCCGGCCCGGCTGGGGCAGTGGGTGGACCTGGAGCGGGACGTGCAGGCCGACTTCCGATCGGTCTTCGGCGAAGCGCCGGGCCCGCTGCTCAGCGTGGGGGTGATGACCGACGCCAACAACACCGGCGCCACGGTCGAGTCCTGGTACGGCCCGGTGCAGCTGGGCTTCGTGTCGCTGGCCGCGGTGGTCAACGGCAGAACGCCGCCAGACGGTGCTGCCCCCCAACATCGTGCATCAGCCCCCGGTGGCCCATGTCCGGCAGCGCCATGGCCTGCTGCTGACCCGGCCAGCCCTCCAGCAGCCGGTGCGACAGCGCCGGCGGCACGGTGCGGTTCCGTTCGCCCCCCAGCAGCATCGGCGATGTAGAGGCCAGCGCCGCAGCGCTGGCCAGAAAACCCGTCACGTGATGGTTCAGACCGCGTGGCGGCCGTTCGATGCCGGCTCCAGCGGGTCGTAGCGCTCGCCCCGCAGCAGGGCCAGCGGCGACTTCCAGTAGATCGCGACGTTGTGGAACGGGTCGGTGACGATCTTGGTGGCCCAGGCCAGACCCCAAGCCGGTCCGCGCAGGAACGACAGGTGGACGGTGCGCAGCAGCAGGCCGCTGACGCCGAGCGCGAACCAGATCATGCCCACGTCGTGCACGAAGCCGGCCGTGGTGGTGCTCGGCTCGATCAGGCCGAACAGGCCAGGGCTCAGGTGGAGCAGCACCGGCAGGCTCACCCACACGGCCAGCAGCACCGCCTTGCGGTTCATGTTGAAGCCGGCCTTGATCGACTCCTTGTGCTCGTAGGTGGTCTGGTGGATGTGGTCGTAGCCGCGTGGCTCGAAAAAGATGTGGCCCGACTGGCGCGTCACCATGCCCACCAGCCAGCCCACCAGGGCGGCGGCGGCCGGGTCGATGAACAGCAGCCCGTAGGCGAACAGGAAACTGATGGCGCTGATCAGGTGCAGCGTCTGGTTGATGCGGCACTGGTGGTAGTAGCGATGGTCGTCCCAGCGCAGCGTCTCCACCTTTTTCATGAACTCACCCATGGATGAACCTCCGGTTGAAAAGAACATGACCATGATGTGAAGCGCCGCATGACGAAGCCGTGAAGCCGGTTTGACGTTTCAAAGACGGGCAGCCGGTTCTTGATCTGGCGCAAAAAAAAACCCCGGCAGGGCCGGGGCAATGAGGAGCTCTTGCGAGCGAGGGAACTGTTGGCGCGCGGCGTGCGGTCAGGCGCCTTGCTGGATACCGGCCAGCACCCAGCCGCCGTTGCCGCTGGTGGGTTTGGTCAGGTGCCACACCTCGTCGACGGATTCGGGCATGCCGCCGTCTTCCTGCACCCGACCGGTGAAACGCACGCTGACGATGTAGCGGGCGTTCTCTTCAGCCACCTCCAGCACGTTGGCTTCCAGATCCAGCACACGGGTTTCCTGCGTGGCGCCGTTGCGCTCGCGGATGTCCATCTGGATCTCGGCGAACATCTCGGGCGAGGTGAACTCGCGGATGTCGTCCAGGTTGCCGGCGTCGTTGGACGCCTGCAGACGGATGAACTGCACCTTGGCGTTGCGCGCGAAGCCGGCCACGTCAAAGTCGGCCGGGATGCGGGCCTGCGGCTGGACGTTGGCCCCGATCGCGCTGCCGATCATCGAGCCGCCACCGTGGCCGTGCGACGGTGCGGGCTGCGTGGCCGGCACACGGAACGCGTTGTTCGGGTTCTGGCCCGCGCCCGCGCCGGCACCGGCGTAGGCCATACCACCACCCTGCTGGGCGGCCTTCTTGCGCATCACGAAGCCGACCACGGCCAGCACCGCCATCACCAGCAGGCCGATCATCAGCATGTTGGCCAGTTCTTCGCCGAAGCCCAGGTGGGAGGCCAGTGCGGCCAGGCCCAGACCGGCGGCCAGACCGGCCACAGGACCCATCCAGTTGCGCTTGGGCGCGGCGGCGGCCGCACCGGCGGCGCCTGCGGCCGGGGCTGCGCTGGGGGTTGCATTGGGCGTGTTGGCCGGCGGCGTGGCCTGCCGCTGCATGCCCAGCGACTTGCCGCCGCCCATGCGCTTGGCCTCCGCGTCAAAGTGGACCGCGCCCAGGCCGAGGGTCATCACCACGGCGAGCATCGACAGAAAGGATTTCATGTGCGTCTCCATCAAGGAAAGTTGAACCGGGTCCGAATGTACGGCGTTGATGAATCTTGAAAAATAAGATGAATATTGATTGATGTTCCCTAAATATGAGAATGATTTGGGTGTTCGCACTGTCATGCAGTCGACCACGGCAGCCAGCCGGGGCTGTTAAGGTGGTGCTTCCGCTTCAACGCCGCCCCATTCGCGCCAGCCCATGAGCAAGACCCCGCCGCAGCCCGTCATCTTCGAACCCGAATTCATCGCCGGCCTCAAGGCCATCTTCGAAGAGCGCATCGTCTTCAACCAGGTGCTCGGCCTGAAGATCACCGGCGTCGAGGCCGAGCGGGTCACCGCCCGCATCGTGATGCGCCCGGAACTGGTCGGCCACTTCGCCTACAACCGCATCCACGGCGGTGTCATCAGCGCTTCGCTGGACGCGCTCGGCGGGCTGGCCTGCATGGCCGCCATCGGTGCCCGTCACATGGACGAGGCGCCCGAGCAGCGCCTGCACCGTTTCGCCAAGCTCGGCACCATCGACCTGCGCGTCGACTACCTGCGCCCCGGCATCAGCGAGTACTTCGACCTCAGCGCCGACGTGCTGCGCCTGGGCTCGCGCGTCGCCTCCACCCGCATGGAGTTCCGCGGCGCCGACGGCAAGCTGCTGTCCTGCGGCTCGGGCGCGTACATCGTGTCGTGAGAGCGCAGCCCTCCCGAAGCCGGCGTCTGTCGCGCTGGCTGCGCGTGCTCTGGGCCTCGCCCAACTCGGTCATCGGCCTGTCGCTGGGCATGCTGCTGCTGCCCTTCGGTGCGCGTGCGCGGGTGGTGGACGGTGTGCTGGAAATCGCGGCGCTCGGGCGGGCACCGAAACGCCGCTGGCCTTTCGCCGCCATCACCCTTGGGCACGTCATCGTCGGCACCCATCCGGCCGAACTGCAGCGCCTTCGGGCGCACGAACGCGTGCATGTGCGCCAGTGTGAGCGCTGGGGCCTGTTTTTCCTGCCCGCCTACCTGCTGGCCGGCGCCTGGCAATGGCTGCGCGGTCGCGACGCGTACCGTGACAACCCGTTCGAGGTGGAGGCGCGGCGGTGGGGCGGGGGGTGAGATCAGCTCGCGGCCCAAGGCCGCGGCCTGACCCGGACCCAGGCCCACGCCACCAGTCCCAGGAACGCGGTGTAGGCGGCCACGAACACCCACCAGGGCAGGTCCCAGTACAGCAGCTGTGACAGCCCGTGTTCGATGAAGCCGCCGGTGTAGCCGGCCTGCCCGGCGGTGCGGCGCAGGCCTTGCTCCCACACCGTGAGCGGGCACAGCTGGCCCAGCCAGGTCTGGGCGGTGATGAAGAGCATCAGGCCCAGGTGCGTCAGGCGCAGGCCACGGTGGTGCACCCAGCGCCAGCCGCGCGCGCCACCTACCAGCACCAGCGGCAGCAGGCCGACGACGAAGATCACCACCGCCACGTGCAGCACGAGCAGGGCGTCGGCCAGCCAGCGGGCGGTGTCGGGTGTCATGGCGGAAGTGTCGGCGCGCGAAAGCGGGCAGGGTGGTTTGCGGTTGGGGCAAGCGGCTCCTTGCGCAGGGTGTCCATTGGCCGCCCGCGTGGTCCGGCGGCTTTCTATCATCGCGCGCATGCCCGCCGCCACCCCCCATGTCCCCACAGCCGACGTCCTGATCCTGCAACACCTGCTGGAAGACGGGCCGGGTTTTCTGGGCGAGTGGCTGCAGGCGCAAGGGCATACGGCGCAGGTGCTGTGCACCGAGGCGGGCGAGGCGTTTCCCGCCTCGGTGCAGGGCTATCGCGGGCTGGCGGTGCTCGGTGGTGCCTGGGGCGCCAACGACGACCGGCCTTCGCTGCGCCAGGCCGAGGCGCTGATCCGCGAGGCGGATGCATTGGGCATTCCCGTCATCGGCCACTGCCTGGGCGGGCAGCTGATGGCGCGGGCTTTCGGCGGCCGTGTCCAGACGCTGGAGGCGCCGGAAATCGGCTGGTTGCCGCTGCAGGTGGGACGCAGCGCCCGTGCGCGGGCCTGGTTCGGGGAGGGGGCGTCGTCGGTGGTGTACCAGTGGCACTACGACGGCTTCGTCCAGTTGCCGCCCGATGCCGAGCTGCTGGCTGCGTCATCGGCCTGCCCGCACCAGGCCTTTGCCATCGGCCCGCACCTGGCGATGCAGTTCCATATCGAGATCACACCGCGCAAGGTCGACGACTGGCTGGGTGCACCGGGCGCCGCCTATGCCCCGGCGCTGCAGCAGCACCCGGACACCGTGCAAAGCCCGGCCGCGATGCGCGAGAGCACGGCGGTGCACCAGCGGGCGAGCGAGGCGCTGGCGTCCCGCATCTACAGCCAGTGGCGGTCGCGCTGGCACCGCTAGCGGGACCGGTCAGGACATGCCCGGCGGCAGACCGTCGCGCGGGATGGTCCGCGGGCGGCCCTCGGGGTCGATCGCGACGTAGGTCAAGCTGGCCTCGGTGACCTTGACGTATTGGCCCTGGGCTGAAAAGCGCTCTGCAAACACCTCGACCTGCACGGTGATGGACGTGTTGCCGATGCGGGTGACGTGGGCAAAGAAGCTCAGGATGTCGCCCACGCGGACCGGCTGTTTGAAGATGAACTGGTTCACCGCCACGGTGGCGAATCGGCCCTTCACATAGCGCGCGGGCAGCACGGCGCCGGCCAGGTCGACCTGGGCCATCACCCAGCCGCCGAAGATGTCGCCGTTGCCGTTGGTGTCGGCCGGCATGGGGATGACCTTGAGCACCAGCTCGCGGCCTTCGGGGAGATCGCTGTGGGGGCGGGGGCTTGATTCGGAGGACATGGGCACAATCTCTTGAAACGTTTTCACGATTGTCCCGCATGCGCTCCTCGTCCGTCTCCCGGGCTCCCTATCCCGCCGCCGACAGCGGCCCGCCCACGCCCCGCTCCGACTGGGCGACGCTGCGCCGCCTGTTCCCCTACCTCTGGCAGTACAAGTGGCGCGTGATCGCGGCACTGGCCTTCATGGTCGCGGCCAAGGCGGCCAACGTGGGCGTGCCGCTGCTGCTCAAGGAGCTGGTGGACGCGATGACCATCCGGCCCGGCAGTGCGCTGGCGCTGCTGGTGGTGCCGCTGGGGCTGATCGTGGCCTACGGCCTGCTGCGCCTGTCCACCAGCGTGTTCACCGAGCTGCGCGAACTGGTGTTCGCCAAGGCCACCGAGGGCGCCACACGCTCGATCGCGCTGCAGGTGTTCGGTCACCTGCACGCGCTGAGCCTGCGCTTCCACCTGGAGCGCCAGACCGGCGGCATGACGCGCGACATCGAGCGCGGGACGCGCGGGGTGCAGTCGCTGATCTCCTACTCGCTCTACAGCATCTTCCCGACCCTGATCGAGGTGGTGTTCGTGCTCACCCTGCTGGGCACCAAGTTCGACATGGGCTACGTCTGGATCACGCTGGTGGCGCTGGTGCTCTACATCGTGTTCACCGTCTCGGTGACCGAGTGGCGCACCAAGTTCCGCCGCGAGATGAACGAGCTGGAATCCACCAGCCAGACCAAGGCCATCGACTCGCTGCTCAACTACGAAACCGTCAAGTACTTCAACAACGAGGCCTTCGAGGCGCGGCGCTACGACGAGTCGCTGGAGAAGCTGCGCAAGGCGCGCATCAAGAGCCAGACCACCCTGTCCCTGCTCAACACCGGCCAGCAGCTGATCATCGCGGTGGCCCTGGTGCTGATGCTCTGGCGTGCCACGCAGGGCGTGGCCGAGGGCCACATGACCCTGGGCGACCTGGTGATGGTCAACGCCTTCATGATCCAGCTCTACATCCCGCTGGGCTTCCTGGGCGTGCTCTACCGCGAGATCAAGCAGAGCCTGACCGACCTGGACAAGATGTTCGTGCTGCTGGAGAAAGAGCGCGAAATCGCCGACGCACCGGGTGCGCCGGCGCTGGTGCTGGACGGGCCGCCGGCGGTGCGGTTCGAGAACGTGCGTTTTTCATACGAACCGGCGCGCGAGATCCTGCACGGCATCAGTTTCGACGTGCCGGCGGGCAAGACGGTGGCGGTGGTCGGGCCTTCGGGCTCCGGAAAATCCACCCTGGCCCGGCTGCTCTACCGCTTCTACGACGTGTCCGGCGGCGAGATTTCGATCAATGGGCAGGACATCCGCCGCGTGACCCAGTCCAGCGTGCGCCAGGCCATCGGCATCGTGCCGCAGGACACGGTGCTGTTCAACGACAGCATCGAATACAACATCCTCTATGGCCGGCCGGACGCCGGGCACGGGGCGGCTGTCGAAGCCGCCAAGGCGGCCCACATCCACGGCTTTATCGAGAAACTGCCCAAGGGCTACGCGACCACGGTGGGCGAGCGCGGCCTGAAACTCTCCGGGGGCGAGAAGCAGCGCGTGGCCATTGCCCGAACCCTGTTGAAGAACCCGCCCATCGTGATCTTCGACGAGGCGACCTCTGCCCTGGATTCGGCCAACGAGCGGGCCATCCAGGCCGAGCTCAAGAGCGCGGCGCGCAACAAGACCTCGCTGGTGATCGCGCACCGGCTGTCGACGGTGGTCGACGCGCACGAGATCCTGGTGCTGGT
>CAZJZD010000032.1:32396-44939 GCA_964550405.1 uncultured Hydrogenophaga sp.
TCGTACCGGGCGTGCCAGCTCAGCGCTTCTTCCAGCAGGTGCGGCGTGTGCATGCCGGCGTGGCCGGCCTTGGCGTTGGCTTCGCTGCGTTCGACGTAGTCGCGCAGCGCGGGCCGGAAGTCCGGGTGGGCGCAGCGTTCGATGATCAGGCGCGAGCGCTGGCGCGGTGACAGGCCGCGCAGGTCGGCCAGGCCCTGTTCGGTCACCACGATCTGCACGTCGTGTTCGGTGTGGTCCACGTGGCTGACCATGGGCACGATGCAGCTGATGCTGCCGCCCTTGGCGGTGGACGGCGTCATGAAGATCGAGAGGTAGGCGTTGCGCGCGAAGTCGCCCGAGCCGCCGATGCCGTTCATGATGCGCGTGCCCATCACGTGGGTGGAGTTCACGTTGCCGTAGAGGTCGGCTTCGATCATGCCGTTCATGGCGATCAGGCCCAGGCGGCGGATCACCTCGGGGTGGTTGCTGATCTCCTGCGGCCGCAGCACGATGCGTTCGCGGTAGAAGTCCAGGTTTTCCACGAACTCCTTCATCACCTCGGCCGAGAGCGAAATGGCGGTGGACGAGGCCATGCGCATCTTGCCGCTCTTGAGCAAGGCGAGCATGCCGTCCTGCAGCACCTCGGTGTAGCCCTGCAGCCCGGTGAACGGGCCGTCGTTCAGGCTTTCCAGCACCGCGTTGGCGATGTTGCCCACGCCCGACTGCAGCGGCAGCAGGTCCTCGGGCAGACGCCCCTGCTTCACTTCGTTCTGGAAGAAGTCCATCAGGTGGCCGGCGATGCGGCGCGAGGCTTCGTCGGGCGCCGAGAAGCGGGTGTCGCGGTCGGGCAGGTGGGTCTCGACCACGGCGATCACCTTGGCCGGGTCGCAGCGCAGGTAGGGCTCTCCGATGCGGTCGCCCGCCTGCGTCATCGGGATCGGCTTGCGGTGCGGCGGGCGCTCGGTGCCGTAGTAGATGTCGTGCATGCCCTCCAGGGCCAGCGGGTGGCCGTGGTTGACTTCCAGGATCACCTTGTCGGCCTGGTCCAGCCAGGTCTTGTTGTTGCCGACCGATGTGGCCGGGATCAGTCGCCCGTCCTCCAGGATGCCGGCGACCTCGATCACCGCGACGTTGAGCTGGCCGAGGAAACCGAACCACACGTACTGCGCCACGTGCGAGAGGTGGATGTCGGTGTAGGCCATGTCGCCGGCGTTGATGCGGGCGCGGCAGGTCGGGTCGGACTGGTAGGGCAGGCGCATGTCCATGCCGCCCACCTTGGCCAGCGCGCCGTCGAGTTCGGGCGCGGTCGACGCGCCGGTCCACAGGCCGATGCTGAAGGCCTCGCCGGCGTCGTGCCGGGCCTGGATGTGTTTGGCCAGCGCCAGTGGCACCAGCTTGGGGTAACCGGCGCCGGTGAAGCCGCTCATGCCGACGTGGTCGCCGTGGTGGATGAGGGCGGCGGCCGCTTCGGCGGACATGACTTTCTGGCGCAGGCCGGCGTGGGCGATGCGGGACGGGAGGATGGCGGGCGGATTCTGTGTCATGGGAAGGTGTTAGGGTTAACCCTAGGTTCCCACTATCGTAACGGAAGCGTGCCACCACCAAACCCCGGAAAAGCCGGGGGATGTACGGTATTGGGAAAACCCTCCGTGCTTCGCACTGCGGGGCTGAGCGCCTTCGGAACGGCCGTGCGGCGCTCATGCACGGCGCGCATAATCCGCCGCCATGGAAACCAAGTGGCTGGAAGATTTCGTGAGCCTGGCCGAGACGCGCAGCTTCAGTCGCTCCGCGCAGCTGCGCCACGTCACGCAACCCGCGTTCTCGCGCCGCATCCAGTCACTCGAGGCCTGGGCCGGCACCGACCTGGTGGACCGCTCCTCCTACCCGACCCGCCTGACCGCCGCCGGCCAGGTGTTGTACGAACATTCGGTGGAAATGCTGCAGGGCCTGCAGAGCACGCGCGCCATGCTGCGCGCCCACACCGCGGTGGCGCAGGACGTGATCGAGTTCGCCCTGCCGCACACCTTGGCCTTCACTTTTTTCCCGTCCTGGCTGTCGGGCCTGCGCGAGAGCTGCGGCCCCATCAAGAGCCGGCTGATGGCGATGAACGTGCACGACGCGGTGATGCGCCTGGTCGAAGGCAGCTGCGACCTGCTGATCGCCTACCACCACAGCTCGCAACCCATTCAGCTCGACGCGGCGCGTTACGAGATGCTGCCGCTGGGGCAGGAGACGCTGTCGCCCTACGTCAAGCCCGACGAACAGGGTCAGCCCCGGTTCCGGCTGCCCGGCACCCAGGCCCATCCGCTGCCTTACCTGGCCTACGCGCCCGGCGCCTACATGGGGCGCGCGGTGGAACAACTGCTCAAGGCCAGCGCCACCCCGGTGCATCTGGACCGTGTCTACGAAACCGATATGTCCGAAGGCCTCAAGGCCATGGCCATCGAAGGCCACGGCGTCGCCTTCCTGCCCGCCAGTGCGGTGCGGCGCGAACTGCGCAGCCAGCGGCTGGTCCGCGCGGGCGAAGGCTTCGAAACCACCCTGGACATCCGCATCTACCGCGAACGCCCCGGCTCCCGCAAGGCCAAGGGGTCGGTGGATGCGTTCTGGAACGACCTGCAGAAGCATCTGGCGAAGTAGCGTCGCCGGGGTGGGAAAATCACCGGATGACCACCCAGACCCTCACCATCACCCGCCCCGACGACTGGCACCTGCACGTGCGCGACGGCGCCGCGCTCCACACCGTCGTCCCGCACACCGCGGCCCAGTTCGGTCGCGCCATCATCATGCCCAACCTCAAGCCGCCGGTGACCACCGCGGCCCAGGCCACGGCCTACGCCGATCGCATCCGCGCTGCCGTGCCGGCGGGCTTGGCCTTCGAGCCGCTGATGACCCTGTACCTCACGGACAACCTGCCGGCCGACGAGATCGCCCGCGCCAAGGACGCCGGCGTGGTGGCCTGCAAGCTCTACCCGGCCGGCGCCACCACCAACAGCGATGCGGGCGTGACCGACATCCGCAAGACCTACAAGACGCTCGAAGCCATGCAGAAAGCCGGCGTGCTGCTGCTGGTGCACGGCGAGGTGACCAGCCCGGACATCGACCTGTTCGACCGCGAGGCGGTGTTCATCGAGCAGCAGCTCGAACCGCTGCGCAAGGACTTCCCGGGCCTGAAGATCGTGATGGAGCACATCACCACCAAAGAGGCGGCGCAGTACGTGGCCGAGGCCGACGCGAATCTGGGCGCGACCATCACCGTTCACCACCTGCTGTACAACCGCAACGCCATCTTCACCGGCGGCATCCGCCCGCACTACTACTGCCTGCCGGTGCTCAAGCGCGAGACGCACCGTCAGGCCCTGGTGGCCGCGGCGACCGGCGGCAATGCCAAGTTCTTTCTGGGCACCGACAGCGCGCCGCATCCCGCGCACCTGAAGGAGCACGCCACCGGCTGCGCCGGCTGCTACACCGCGCACGCCGCCATGGAGATGTACGCCGAGGCCTTCGAGGCTGCGGGCGCGCTCGACAAGCTCGAAGCCTTCGCCAGCTTCAACGGCCCGGCCTTCTACGGCCTGCCGCGCAACACCGGCACCATCACCCTGCGCAAACAAAGCTGGACGCCGCCCGAAAGCTTCGCCTTCGGCGAGGCCGAGCTCAAGCCGCTGCGTTCGGGCGAAGCGCTGCCCTGGCAGCTGGTGGGCTAAGAGGCTGAGAGGGAGTCGGTCATGCCCGCCTTGACCCCCCAAACCACCGCCTGCGGCGTTGCAAATGCGCGCCGTAGCCCAAGCTACGGCTGTGCTTTGCGCCTTGCCGGCGGCGCTTTGGGGCGCCCTTTCGGGCACGCCCAATTCCCTCTCAGCCTCTGACCGCCCATGTGCGCCGTTGACAACGCCGTCGCCGGCTGGCCCGCCCCCGACTGGGCGCAGCCCTGGAACGCGCCGTTCGCCGCTGATGGCGCGGCGGTGCGCGCCGTCTGTGACGCGGGTCTGCCGCTGCCGCAGGCGCTGACGGCCTGCGTCGGCGCCACCGGCCCGCGCTTCGTGCCGCAGGCCGACTTGCCTGAGGGCGTGGCCTACGAGCAGTTCATCTTCAACACCGGCGCTGTGCCCACGCGCGAAGGCCTGCACGACTTCTTCAACGGCCTGGTCTGGGCGCGTTTCCCTTCCACCAAGCGCCTGCTCAACCGCCTGCAGGCGGCCCAGATCGCTCAGGCGGGCGTGGGCCAGGTGCGCGGGCCGGTGCGCGACGCCATCACCCTGTTCGACGAAAACGCGGTGCTGCTGCAGGCGCCGGACGACCTCTGGCAGGCGCTGATCGCGCGTGAGTGGACCCGGCTCTTCGTGGACCTGCGGCCCCTGTGGGCGCAGGCCCGGCTGGTACTGTTCGGCCACGCGCTGACCGAGAAGCTGGTGCTGCCGTACAAGTCCATCACCGGGCATGTGTACCGGTCGCCGTTGCCCCTGGACTTGGGGGACGACCTGGCCGCATGGGATGCCTGGCTGGCGGCGCGCCTGACGGCGGCCGAGTTGGCCACCAAACCCTTCACCCCGTTGCCCGTGCTCGGGGTGCCGGGCTGGTGGCCCGCCAATGAAGACCCCGCTTTCTACGACGACGCCACCGTGTTCCGACCGCACCGAACCGCCATCACCTCCACCCCATGACCGCCGCCGTCTCGCCCGCCTGGGCCCACCTGGACCTCACCCGCGAGACCGATCGCAGCACCCTGGCCACCCACTTCCGCGAAACCGGCGTGCGCGATGTCGAGTGTCTGTTCGCCGATGTCACCGGCTACCCGCGCGGCAAACTGATGCCGGCCGCCAGCTTCGCGGCTGGCACCGAGCTGCGCATCTGCCAGGCCATTCCGATGCAGTGCGTGACGGGCGAGTACAGCTACGACCCGATCTTTCCGGACAGCGACCCGGACGTGCGCCTGGTGCCCGACCTGGCCACACTCAGGCGCTCGCCCTGGGCCAGCGTGCCGCGCTACCTGGCGTTGCACGACGCCTACGAGATGGACGGCAGCCTGTGCGAGTTTGCGCCGCGTTCGGTGTTGAAAAACGTGGTGGCGCGTTACGCCGCTGCCGGGCTGACCCCCGTGGTCGCGCCCGAAATCGAGTTCTACCTGACGGCCGCCATGACCGATCCGGCCCAGCCGCTGGCCTCGCCCACCGGTAAGGGCGGCCGGCCCGAGGTCGGCCAGTCGGCCTTCAGCCTGAACGCGCTCAACGAGCTGGCACCGTTCTGGGACGCCTTCCACGCTGCCATCGACGGCCTGGGCGTCCGCGCCGACACCTGGTTGCACGAGGTGGGCGAGAACCAGTATGAGATCAATCTGCTGCACGGCGATCCGGTGGCGGTGGCCGACCAGGCCTTCCTGTTCAAGACCGCGGCGCGCGAGATCGCGCTGCAGCACGGCCTGAACGCCGTCTTCATGGCCAAGCCCATTGCCGGCCAGGCGGGCAGCTCCATGCACCTGCACCAGAGCGTGGTGGATGCGCAGGGCCGCAACGTGTTCAGCGCCGCCGACGGCAGCGCCACCGCCGCCTTCGGGCATTACATCGGCGGCCTGCAGGCCTACACGCCCGACCTGATGCTCATCTACGCGCCCACCGTCAACAGCTACCGCCGCTACGTAGCGGGCAGCCAGGCGCCGACCAATGTTCAGTGGGGCCACGACAACCGCACCGCCGGGCTGCGTGTGCCGGTCAGCGGCCCGGCCGCGCGCCGGGTGGAAAACCGCCTGGCCGGCGCCGACGCCAACCCCTACCTGGCCATGGCCGCCACGCTGGCGGCCGGGCTGGCCGGAATGGAGGAGGGGGTCGCACCGACCGAACCGGTGGTCGGCAACGGTTACGCCCAGGCGCGTGGATTGCCACGAACCTTTGACACCGCGCATGCCCAGATGGCGGCCAGCGTGCATGCACCGCG
This sequence comes from uncultured Hydrogenophaga sp., assembly GCA_964550405.1. GTDB lineage: Bacteria > Pseudomonadota > Gammaproteobacteria > Burkholderiales > Burkholderiaceae_C > Hydrogenophaga. Next base: position 38,304 of record CAZJZD010000032.1, read on the forward strand.
CCTGCTGGGCGAACGCTTCGTGCGAGGCTACCTGGCCGTCAAGGCGCTGGAACACGACCACTACCTGAACGAGATCAGCGCCTGGGAGCGCCGTTACCTGCTGCCCCAGGTCTGAGTCCGGGCGCAGCGATGCTCTTGTTTTTTCGAAAGACAGGACCATATCCTTCCCGTTACCATGGCGGCGTTTCCGTGCCCCGACGGAACCGCCGATGCGCTTTCAGGGTCTGAACGCGCAAGGCTTCCGGGCACCATCACTTCACAGGAGTTCACCCACATGAAACGCATTCTTTTATTTGTGCTGACCAACGTCGCCGTCATGGCGGTGTTGCTGATCACCACGCGCATCCTGGGCGTGGACCGCTTCTTGACCGCCAACGGTCTGAACATGGGCGCGCTGGCCGGCTTCTCGCTGGTGATCGGTTTCGGCGGCGCGATCATTTCGCTGCTGATGAGCAAGACCATGGCCAAGATGAGCACTGGCGCCCAGGTCATCACCCAGCCGCGCAATGCGGACGAAGCCTGGATCGTGGACACGGTGCGCAAGTTCGCCGACAAGGCCGGCATCGGCATGCCCGAGGTCGCCATCTACGAGGGCGCGCCCAACGCGTTCGCCACCGGTGCCTTCAAGAACTCCGCCCTGGTGGCGGTGTCCACCGGCCTGCTGCAGAGCATGACGCGTGAAGAGGTCGAGGCCGTGATCGGCCACGAGGTTGCCCACGTGGCCAATGGCGACATGGTCACCATGACCCTGATCCAGGGTGTGATGAACACCTTTGTCGTGTTCCTCAGCCGGCTGATCGGCTACGCCGTCGACAGCTTCCTGCGCCGCGGCGACAGCGAGAACAGCGGCCCTGGCATCGGCTACATGGTGACCACCATCGTCATGGACATCATCCTGGGCTTCCTCGCCGCCATCATCGTGGCCTGGTTCAGCCGCCAGCGCGAATTCCGTGCCGACGCTGGCGCCGCCCAGCTGATGGGCCGCAAGCAGCCCATGATCAACGCCCTGGCCCGCCTGGGCGGCCTGACCCCGGGCGAACTGCCCAAGACCATGGCGGCCATGGGCATCACCGGCAGCCTGGGCAAGCTGTTCTCGACCCACCCGCCGATGGAAGAGCGCATCGCCGCTTTGCAGAAGCTGTGATCCCCCCGCGCCGCGCCTGCGGCGCGTCACCCCCCAGGGGGCGATGCGTGCGGCCCGGCGGAGCCGGTTCCGCCGCATCCTGGCAAGGGGCACGTGCTCCGGAGAAAAAAGAAGCGCCCCGCGGGGCGCTTCTTTCATTGGAGCGTGGCGTGATCAGTGACGGATCCACTTCTCGCCGTCGCGGTCGTCCCGGCGGTCATCGCGCCGGTCGTACCGGTCATCCCGGCGGTCGTCTCGCCGATCGCGGCGATCGTCACGGTCGAAGTGGGGCGGTCGCACCGGGTGGCGGTCATGGATGTAGATCACACGCGACGCCGGGACCCAGGTGGTGCCGACCTGGATGCGGGTCACGACCGGCGCGGTCGGCACGTATTCGACGCGCGGCTGGGCCGGCACGTACTGCACCGGCGGCGGGGGCGGTGCGGCTTCCACCGGCGTCACGCTCAGGCGCACGAAGCGGCCGGGGTCTTGCGGCATCTGCGTGCGGTACTGGCGGCCGGCATATTCGTAGGTCACGTCGTAGGCCACGGTCTGGTTCTCGTAGACGGTCTGCGTGCCGCACTGCTGGACTGTGCGTGTCTGCGCCTGGCCACCGCCTTCGATGCGGTCGCCCACGATGGCGCCACCCATGAGGCCGATCACGGTGGCCAGGGCACGGCCGCTGCCGTTGCCGATGGCGTTGCCCATCGCGCCACCGGCGATGCCGCCGATCAGCGCACCGGCGCCGGATTTCTGGCCGGGCACGGTGACGGTCTGGTCAACGCAGACCTGGCGCGGCACGGCCACCTGCTGCACCACGGGGATGCTGCTGATCACGCGGCCCTGTTCGTCCTGGGCCTGGGCGATGCCCGCGCCGGCCATGGCAAGCAGGCCGGTCATCACGGGCATCAGAGCGAATCGTCGGGGGGTGTTCATGGAGAACTCCTGTGTTGAAGGAGCCTCCAGCATGCGGACCGCTTGTCAAGCGTCCATGCACCGAATGTAAAAGTTCGTGCAATGGTGGCCGTCCGTGCGGTATCGCACGTCGGGGCGGCTCAACCGAGCTCGGCGGCGGTTTCGGCGTCCGTTGCGTCGCCGCCGGTCAGGCCCAGTGCATCGCGCGCCACCGCCTCGGCCACCTTGATGCCGTCCACCCCGGCCGATAGGATGCCGCCGGCATAGCCCGCGCCTTCGCCGGCCGGGTACAGGCCGCGGGTGTTCAGGCTCTGGAAGTCCGCGCCGCGCGTGATGCGCAGCGGTGAACTGGTGCGGGTCTCGACCCCGGTGAGCACCGCGTCGGCCATGTCGTAGCCCTTGATCTTGCGGCCGAACACCGGGATGGCCTCGCGCATGGCCTCGATGGCGTAGGCCGGCAGGGCCGGGGCCAAATCGCCCAGCTTCACGCCCGGCTTGTAGGACGGCGTGACCTCGCCCAGCGTGGTCGATGGCTGGCCGGCCAGGAAGTCGCCGACCTTCTGCCCCGGCGCTTCGTAGGTGCCGCCACCCAGCGTGTAGGCACGGGCTTCGAGCTGGCGCTGCAGCACGATGCCGGCCAGCGGGTGGGTCCGGCCCTGCGCGGCCATGACCTGGGCCTGGGCTGCGTAGCGCGGGCCGTCGGTCTCGCCGAAGGCGGCGGTCCACAGCGGTGCGTCCTGCGGGAAGGTCTGGGGATAGTCGGCCAGGTCGATGCCGACCACCATGCCGGCGTTGGCGTTGCGTTCGGCGCGCGAATACTGGCTCATGCCGTTGGTGACCACACGGCCGGGCTCGCTGGTGGCCGCCACCACGGTGCCACCCGGGCACATGCAGAAGCTGTAGACCGCACGCCCGTTCTTCGCGTGGTGCACCAGCTTGTAGTCGGCCGCACCCAGCAGCGGGTGGCCGGCGTGGCGGCCCCAGCGCGCGCGGTCGATCACGCTCTGCGGGTGCTCGATGCGGAAACCCACCGAGAACGGCTTGGCTTCGAGGAACACGCCGGCGTCGTGCAGCAGGGCAAAGGTGTCGCGCGAGCTGTGACCGAGCGCGAAGACCGCGCGCCGGGTGGACAGTTCAACGGCGTCGCCCGTGTCCAGCCGCCGCACGCGCAGGCCGGTCAGCTGTTGCTGGCCGTCCGCCGCAGGCGCCAGCGTCACGCCCACCACCTGCTGCTGGAAGCGGATCTCGCCGCCGAGTTCGATGATCTTCTCGCGCATCGCCTCGACCACCTTGACCAGCTTGAAGGTGCCGATGTGCGGGTGCGCCTGGTACAGGATTTCGGGCGGCGCGCCGGCCTCGACGAACTCCTGCATCACCTTGCGGCCGAGGAAGCGCGGGTCCTTGATCTGGCTGTAGAGCTTGCCGTCGGAGAACAGGCCGGCACCGCCTTCGCCGTACTGCACATTGCTCTGCGGGTTGAGCTGCTTCTTGCGCCACAGACCCCAGGTGTCCTTGGTGCGTTCACGCACCGGCTTGCCGCGTTCGAGCACGATGGGCTTGAGACCCATCTGCGCCAGGGCCAGGGCGGTGAACAGGCCGCACGGGCCCAGACCGACCACGACCGGACGTTCGGCATCGCTGGCGGGCCAGCCGGCCGGCGCATGACCAGGGGCGTGCCAGGCCATGTCGGGCGTGGCGTTGATGTGCGGGTTCTGCGCATGCTGTGCCAGCAGGCGCGTCTCCAGCGCCGGATCGGCCAGCGCCACGTCCACGATGTAGACCGCCAGCAGGTCGGCCTTGCGCGCGTCGAAGCTGCGCTTGAACACGGTCAGTCCTGCGATGGCGGCCGGGTCGGTGCCCAGGGCCTGGGCGGCCAGCCGGGTCAGCGCCTCGACCGGGTGCGGTGGCGGCACGCGGTCTTCGTCGGTTTCGGTGGGGGCGTCGGCGGCGCGGCGGTGCTCGGCGGGCACCTCGGCCAGAGGCAATTTGAGTTCGGCGATGCGGATCATGGTCGTGAGGCTTGTGGTGATCAAGCAGATGACAACAGCCTCTATTGTCGTTGCTGACCGGTTGGTGTCAATTTAATCCGGATAAAAATATAAAACCCGGGTAAAATTGGCGCATGAGCGAATCCATCGACCCGTCCGAAGCGGACACCTTGCCCACTTGCACCGCCTTCCTGGGCGTCCATCGTGTTGCCCAAGGCCGTTATGCCGATGTGGCGCATGTGATCGAGACCTTGCCCGTTTCGGATGAACGCGTCCTGGTCTTCGACGACGCCACGGGGGCACAGGTCGACCACCCCTGGCCCACCACCATCGGCCAGCCCGCCGCAGCCGACGCCCTGGTCGATGGCGGCGTTGCCGGTGCCGTGGGGCGGCCGCGGCTGGGTGTGGTGGCGCGTGAAGTCACCCTGTTGCCACGGCATTGGGCGTGGTTGGCGCAACAGCGCGGCGGTGCGTCCGCCACGCTTCGGCGTCTGGTCGACGAGGCCCGCCGCAACCAGGCGCAGGCCGATGCCCAGCGTCTGGCGCGCGAGCGCACCTACCGCTTCATGAGTGCCATGACGGCGGACTGGCCGGGTTTTGAAGAGGCGTGCCGCGCCTTGTTTGCGGGCGATGGCCAGGCTTTTCGGCGCCAGACCGCCGGGTGGCCCGCCGACGTGCGCGACCATCTGGCTGGCTTGGGGCGTGACGCCTTCGACACCGCCGCGTGAAAACCGCCAACCCGACACATCTCCCCGGAATCCTTCCCTGCATGAACGCTTTTCCGCCGCCGAAATCGCCCCCCCTGTGGCGCGTCTACCTGGTGTTCCTGGTGCCCATGGTGCTGTCGAACATCCTGCAAGGCCTCTCCGGCACGCTCAACGGCATCTACATCGGGCAAATGCTGGGCACGCATGCGCTGGCGGCGGTCTCGGGCATGTTCCCGGTCGTGTTCTTCTTTGTGTCGCTGATCATCGGCCTGGGGGCGGGCGCGTCGGTGCTGATCGGCCAGGCTTGGGGGGCGCGCGAGCCGCACAAGGTCAAGAAGATCGCCGGCACCGCCATCGCGCTGGGCGCGCTCATCGGGCTGGTGGCTGCGGTGGCTGGCAGCCTGTTCGCCCGCGAGGCCATGACCGCGCTGGGCACACCCGCCGACGTGCTGGATGACGCCACCGACTACGCCCGCATGATGATGCTGTTCATGCCGCTGCTGCTGGTGTTCATCCTGCTGACCCAGCTGCTGCGCGGGGTGAGCGACACCGTCTCGCCGCTGCTGGCGCTGCTGGTGTCCACCACGGTGGGCCTGGCGTTGACGCCGCTGCTCATCAAGGGCTGGATCGGCCTGCCGCCGCTGGGCATCCGCAGCGCCGCGGTGGCCGGACTGGTCTCGCAGCTGGCCGCGCTGGCCTTTCTGGCGGTGCGCCTGCGCCGCCTGGGCCATGTGCTGGCGCCCGACCGGGAACTGTTGCGCGACCTGCGGCTGGACCGGACGATTCTGGGCCCGGTCATGCGCATCGGCCTGCCGACAGGCCTGCAGATGGTGGTGATCTCGCTGTCGGAGCTGGTGATCCTGTCGCTGGTCAACGGTCACGGCTCGCAGGCCACGGCGGCCTACGGCGCGGTCACGCAGATCGTCAACTATGTGCAGTTCCCGGCCTTGTCGATCGCCATCACCGCGTCCATCCTGGCCGCGCAGACCATCGGCGCCGGCCGCACCGAACGGCTGGGGCCGATCCTGAAGACCGGTCTGGGCCTGAACGCGGTGCTGACGGGCGCGCTGGTGCTGCTGGGCTACGCCATCTCGGGTTGGGTGCTGGGCCTGTTCCTGACGCAGGACGCGGTGCTCGCGCAGGCGCAGCACCTGCTGCACCTGATGCTCTGGAGCATCCTGGTGTTCGGCTTCCAGGCCATCGTCGGCGGCCTCATGCGCGCCAGTGGCGACGTGCTGGTGCCGATGGCCATCTCGGTGTTCTGCATCCTGGGCGTGCAGTTGCCGGTGGCGTACTGGCTGGACGCGCGACTGGGTCTGGAAGGCATCTGGATCGCCTTCCCGGTGGCCTATGTGACCATGCTGGTGCTGCAGTCGGGCTACTACCTGGGGGTGTGGCGGCACCGCAAGATCCGCAAGCTGATCTGAACAGGGATAATCCCACCCGTGAAGCGCGCCAGACCGCCGCTGGCACGAGACCCGAAAGGGTGTGCTGGAGGAACGTCCGGACTGCACAGGACAGCGTAGGAGGTAACACCTCTCCACCGACCAGCCGCAAGGCCCTAAGGTGAGGATCAGAGCAACAGAGACGAGTCCGGCGGGAGTGCCGAAAGGTAGACCAGCCGGGGTGAAACGGGCAATCTCTACGCGCAGCAATACCAAATAGGCCAGCGTTGATGTGGTTCCGCGGAGCTGGCGGGTAGGTAGCACCGAGCCGGGTGGGCAACCCCCGGCCCAGAGGAATGGCGGTCACATCCGGGGCAACCCGGGTGCACAGAATCCGGCTTATCGGTGCGCTTCACACTTTTATGCCCCCTTGCGCTCCATCGCCTGGTGGCGCTGTTTCGCGGCTCCGCCGCTGCGCGGGTCGCTGCCCCCCGAGGGGGAGCGAATTCAGCTTGGGG
>CAZJZD010000033.1:0-44557 GCA_964550405.1 uncultured Hydrogenophaga sp.
CCTGGGGGAATTTGGGGTGGCCAAGGGTGGGGGAATTTGACCTGGCCATCGGGGCCCAGAGCAGGGCGATTCGGACCTGATAGAGGTAGCCCACCATGGGGCCGGCGGCGCCGAAGGTGGAAAGGTTGGATTGACTCATACCAAATAACTCCCGCATGCACTAGGTGACCGAAAGGGGGCGCACGCCGACGGGCGACCCGTAAAGCGGTGTGATGCTGGAGCATCTGCAGTGCTCTGGCGAATAGGTGAGGATCACCCGCTGCTTGGCGCGAATGTGACCGAAGTCGTGTCTTGATAATTTTCGGAAGCTCATTCGTCCACATCACTAAAGACAGATCGGCCTTTGCGAGGTGCTGTGGTGACCTTCGCTGGAGTGACATTGGGCCAAAACTCCTCGTCGTCTTCGTCTTTCTTGCGCTTTGAGGCAACTTCTATTGCCATCTTGATTTGCTCACTCAACGAGAAGAGCTTCTGCTGAGCAGATGCCTCTTCATCGAATGCCCCTTGAAGCCGAGCAATAAAACTCTGGATATCGTCGAAGTGGTCGACCAAATCAGTGTCAGGTTCTGCTGTCTCGACCAACTCTTTGATGCGCTGTGGCACCCCGTCATCGAGAAGGTCGACCAAGCGGGTTGTCAGTCGGACCAGGCTGGATGGGCGCATCAAGGCCAGCACTTCGTCCTTGTTCAGGAACGAGGCATCAAACTCGTTGAGAGCGGCGCTCTCAAGTTCATCGGACACCTCATCTCGCAAACCTGAAGGCAGCAAGCCGAGGCGGTTCACTCGTGCGAGGAGCTGGATTCGTCGGCTCCAAGTCACTCTCCAGTAGGTTGAGTCTGTTCTGTCCAAGACGCTGGGGTCCTTTGTCAATACGGCCCTCAGTGCAGACTCAGACGCGCGGTGGGTCAAAAAGTCAAAAAGATCCCGATTGGAGTTCAGTTCATCGGGCGTGCCGACCAAGCGAGTGACCAGATGCTCGGTGGCCGATGCGGGGATTACGACTGCATCAGGAATAGGCTCTGCGCCATCGCACACCGCTTCGTTCAAGAGGGTCACCACAGGAGTACCTCTGAGATACAACTCGACGAGGTCGGGGCGAGTGCTCAAGATGCTGCTGATGGCATCCGCAAATGTTGGATGGATGAAGCTCCAAAAGTCTTGTTTGTCTTCCCGTCGCCGATTGAGAAAGGCTCCTTCCAACTGAGAGAGAGCTTCAACCATAGCTGCGATAGTGACACCGTACTTGTCGGCGACATGCTTGGTTTCTTCGCCGGATATTTCTTGCAGCGGCAGCCGTGAGCGCCAGAGAAATACAAGTGTCAAGGCCGCCTGTTGTGGGTCGGTCAACTCTAGGATGGTGTGCTTGAGGAACTCTGCTGGCTCGGCAACAAATTTGACGAGGTCCGTAGGGACATCGACCAGATTCTTGGTGTAGCTGTCGTCGCCCAGACGACGGGCGATCTCAGGAAGGAGCTGTGGGTCGGATGCGATCGAGCCCAGATAGGGCTTCACACGTCGCTTCCATGGCCGAACCTGATTGCCCGCTTTCACATGGTTATAGACAATTTGCTCCCGCTCCTCGGGACTGAGACTACCGACATCGACCACCGCTCGCCCGTCCGCAAGGAGAGGGTGGTTCCTCGTGCCTAACTTGAACTTCGCTGCGTTCCATATGTGGTTGCGTGACGTCAAGATGAAGCGATTGCCGCTATCGATGGCGGCTTTCACTTTGGGTATCGCGCTGATCCAGCGGTCGATGTAGTCACTGCGCAGCTGGTTCGGGCCGAACGCGTCGTCAATCCAGTACAAGCGACCTTTCTCGTGCGGGTTCCACCGCTCAATCAGTTCAAGTGGACCCTCGCATTTGAGACACTGGTGACCATCGCCATCAATGGCCGTCGTTGCCAAAATGGCGGCCAGCATGGACTTTCCCGTGGCGGGCGGGCCGAGTAACAGCACAATGCCGTGATCGGATAGCACCCGTACGGCACTTCGATGGGCAGCCGTCGGAACATAGACACTGAGACTTGGCAGCATGTGGCCCAAAAGGGCTTGAGTTTGGTGAACGCAGCGTTCATCCAGAATGATGGACAGGTCGCCCAGTCCGTATACACGAGGTACCAAGGCTCTTAACCTCGCGCTTTGGCGGATCTGAAGCGTTAGCCATTCACGACCGAGAACATGTGGCTCTTTGACACCGGCCTCAAGTAGCTTGCTGCGAATGCTCGCCGCAACCGGTGCGTCCACACCGAGACTGGTGATGAAATAGTACGTGTGTGCTCGTCCGTTTTGGACCAATGCGCGAATCGTTTCCAACTCCGGGTCAATGTCGCTGGGTCTCAGGCGATGATCCGCTTTGCTGCTGAATTTGCACTGAACGGTGATCTCCGCAACGATGGAGTCCGGTGTTGAACGTTCTCCAAGAAAGACCGCATCCTGCCCACCATCTTGGGCTTCGCGGTAGATCGACACAGTGGTGCCCAGGACCTCGGCGCAGACCTGTGCGCAAAGGTCCTGAAAGGCCTTCCATCCCAGTGTGTGAAGGGCAAGGTCGGATATCAGTCCCTGTGCTTGGGTATTCATTCAGGCGCGCACCTTCTTGTATTGCCGTAGATCGTTGACCAGCAGGGATGCCACTGCCTCCTCAGCGATGGCCATACCGTGTGACTGCATGACCTCGGTCAATGCCTGGTCCCAAGACGCTGCAACCTTGGTTTCATCAAGATCGCGATCTTTACGCGGTGCTGTTTCAAGAGCCTGTAAGTAGTGCTCGCTTCCAAAGCACCAAGGACTGCATCTGCAGAGCTTCATGACGTTGTTGGCAATGTGGATGCCGGCCCAATCAAAGTCACCGTGATACAGCAGCTTGGCTCCAGCGTCTGACAGCTGTTTCAACAGCACACGCTGGGCGGCTGCAGGCATGCCGTCGGTGCATACGAGCGGAGCACATGCAGCACCAAGTTGATCCGCCGCAATCGAGACGATGTTGGGGTTCTCGCAGACATAGATGATCTGATCCGCAACATCCCAGGCAGGGGGCGATCTCAAGAGCCGGCGCAGGGAAAGGTAACCTGGTTCACCGGCTGCGGCCGGCGCATTTGACGGAGTGCGGACTGGCAGATTCAGAAACAGGGCGGGGCGGGCCAATTCGTTGACGAGCACGCCCGATCGAGCCCAGATATCTCGCACCCGCTCGCTGGGTCGACGAGCGCCATCTGCTTCATCTGTGGTTTCCTCAGAAGGGGATTGCTCCTGGTCTCCGGTGCTGGCGCCATGTTGCAATGCGGCCAACACAACCGTAGCTATGGCTTGTCCGTTGTCGAGGGCATGGGCATTGCCGAGCGCATCGGCGGCCAGTTGGGCGCGTGTCAAACCTTGGGCTGGCAGGCGTTGCATGACGGCGTGCGCTTGCTGCAGAAGTTGGTGAGCGGTCCGAGGCGCTTGTTTGGACACACGCTTGAGTAGGCCGACGGCTGATGATCCCCGCAACCACGCGCACAGCGTGGGATGAAGCCTTTGATCACCGGTGACGCTCGACCAGCGTGACTGAAGTTCGGCCTTGGCCTCTGTTCGGTTCACGATGGGGCCATCCAGCTTTTCCAAGGCTTCTTGAAGCGAGTTGGCTATGCCTGCTTCCCGCAAGGCTGCGTCGAACCTGGCAATGTCGATTCGGACAGATTGGGTGGATCGAGGAGGTAGCCCGATTAGCAGAGCCAACGCCTCGTATTCAACGGCACTCAGCTTGGTCAGATGGAAGCCCGATTTTTCTGGATCGTGCCCATGCCGCTCGAAATGCCGCCTCATCCGCCGACGCAACTCAGCAAGCTCGGCGCCCCCGAGCCTTCTGATCAGCCTTGGATCGATATTGGGATCGTTCGCCATGTGGATCACGGTGTGGGAAAGCGACGGTCCGGGTCTTCTTCCCGTCGCTTGGCTCGACCATCCCAGGCCCAACGAGAGACGAAGACCGCGTCCACGCCCTCGCGGCGTTGGAGCTGGCAGATCGATACGCCTGGTAGTTCTGCATAACAGGCCCATTCGCGCTCGCTGGTGATCACGAAATCCAGATCGAACTCGCGTATCAGTCCCATGCAATGTGCTCGGGCGGCGTCGTCGATGCCTGCAAACGCCTCATCGAGCAGCATCAGGCGAGGTGCGTGTGGGCTGCCTCCTCGTCCGTAGAAGCTGGAAATGGCCGCAAACAAGGGAACAGTCAGACCGAGTGCGCGTTCCCCGCTGGAGGCTGGACCAGAGAGCTTGCGCCACTGACCATCCTGATGCCTTTGTACGCTGAACCGATGCCAGCGGCGATAGTCCAAGGCTTTTGCCAACTGCTCAACTAGGCTTGAACCTGTGGTGCCGGCGTCTGCTTGCGCGCGCTCCGCCGCGATTTGCTGCTGAAGCATGGCACCCACCACGCTGCGGTCTTCAGCCGACCACATGTCGGCACTTCGGTTGAGCAAGCGTTCGCGGGCGACTTCAAGACCGGTGGGGGCGCCCTGTTCCGGTGTCAGAGGGAGCCACTGCAATCGGTAGCGCACCCCCGTGGACGTGGGGCGTTTGCGGAGCTCTTCGTTGATGGCATCCACCTGCTTGTCGGCCGCGCGCATCAGGCGCTGAATCTCAGCAGCGATTTCCGCCTGTAAGTGGTTTTCCAGAACCTCCCGTTCTTTGGCTGTGAGCAGTTCGCTGCGTTGCGCAATCTCGTCGGCCAGCCGATTGGACAGTGCGTCGGGTCGCTCAGGCCTGTTCAGGTAGATGACATGAACAGAGAATCCCCAGTCATTGGGTTCCGAGGTCGCCTGATGGCCCAGCGAACTGAGTGATCGCTGCAACTCGGTCAGGTCTTCAGCGATCTGTCGTTGAATCCGACCCCATGCCGCCTCATCGTCTGCAATGTGGGCGAGAGCGTGCTCCGCCCTACGAGCGAGGTTCAAAGCCGGGTCAATGGTCCAGGGGATGTTCCCGTCCGGAACCGGAAAGTCCGGAAGAGCGGATGCCAGCAAGCTGCTCTCGGTGAAGCGCTGCAGGCGCTCTATGGCGTGCGCGCGGGTGGCTGCTCGTTCAGCCAGTACGGCGTCAGCGGTGTCTGCTTGGCTTGCCGCCACCGCACGCTTCTCGCTGGCCGTTGTCAATGCAGACTGGGCGGCTTCCCACGCACCATTGGCAATCGATACCTCTGCGGATGCATCTTGCAGCTGTTGACGTAGCGTTTCAACCTTGGCGCCGATCATTCCTTTCAGGACTTCATATCGCGCCGCAGACTCAGCTGCGCGCTCGCTGGCTGCGAAGAACGACGCTTCCCGTTCGCTCATGGTCTCCACAGCCTCTTTCTCACGCTCCTGTTGCGTCTGGTACTCGGGCCAGGCACTGCACCATTCCCGTGTTGCCAGGGCCAGTTGCTGATGAGCGTTGGCGAATCGGTCCAATGCTTCGTTGATGAGCGACAAGTCCGCAAGCACCGCAGGCAATTGAAGGTCAGCAGCGTCGCGCTCCAAGGTCTCGCGGGCGGACTGAAATTCCGCTTCAGCGGTTCGACATTGGGCATCCGCAGCGTCAAGACGCTGACGGGCCTGGAGCACTTCCCGCTCCGCACCGGCCGCAGCGAGAATCGCCGCGCGCAGCGAATGGTCGGAAGGCGCGCCCTTCCATTCACGCTCCGCCTCTTGTCCATCCTGTGCGAGGCGCAGGAATTTTTGTTGCAACTCTTCCAGCAGCGTGACGATCTCGTCCAGACGGTCGGCAATCTCGTTGAGGCGTCGTTGTCGTGCGTTCGCGCGGGCTGTGTGACCAATGTAGACAGCCTGTGTCTTCTGCCAGGCGCCGGCGAGAGCACCTAAGCGGTAACCGCCTCGCTCGCTGACCCACGACTCGCTCTCGCCGTGATCTTCCGACCCATACGCTACGGTGGCAAGCAAGGAGGCGACCAGTTCAGCGGTCACTGCGCTGTCGTCAGGGACGTCGGGGTGCAGCGCGCTCGCAAGGTGGTGGCCAGGGATCGGCGGGCGATGTACCCATGAGCTGTCAAGCAACTGCACACCATTGGCGTCTACCAATGCACCGTCGGGCGACAGCCAGGCGTCCAGCAGGCCCGAGGCTTCAAGCGCGGCCTCCAATCCCGCTCGCTGCTTCGCGTCGAGATCCGGCTGAAAGTCCACCAGTCGCCACAACGGAGCCCCTGGACGTTCATCGCGTATCCCTGCGGCGCGCATGGCTGGAGGCGTGGGAACCGCATCGTGTCCGGCGAGCAGCCGATCCCTTTCAGTGCTGAGCGTTTCCTGTTCGGACTGGAGGGTGTTCTGTTGGGTAGTCAACGCCGAGTGCTGGGCGGCATGGCGTTGGGTCGATTTCCGATACGCCTCGGTCAATGCCTCTTGAATGGGGTTTGCACCTTCTGGACGTGCAACCCAATCGACAAGTTGTTCCAGTGGTGCAACTTGGTCAAGGTGAAGGTGGACCAGGTTGGAACAATGGGTGTGCCAAGCGTCGATCAGCTCGTTGCCAGCAGTTTCGGTGTCCAGGTCGGCCACGGCCCGTCGCTCAGCCGCTTCTTCCAGCTCTGCCTGGCGATCACGTTGCGAGGCCTGCAGATTGACCAGAGCCTGTTGCTTGACATTCACCGCCGTATGTCGCGACTCCAGGTGACGAATGTCCTCCCGGCGTTTGCTGGTGGCATTGCGCAGCAGAGTTGCCGCTTGCTGGATTTCTGCAGGAGCCAGCCGGGGCAGATCTTCCGGCACGAGGGTGATCAGCAGGTTGTCCGTGAGCGAGGAAACCGTACCCGCCGTTTCTGCTGCTTCGGCGCAATGAGCTCTTGCTGTCAGGAGCTCGCTCTTGGCCGCTGTTGAGCGCTGGTTTGATTGGCGGCTGCGCTCTTCCTCACGGTCCAGGTTTTTCTTTGCCTGATTGCGGAGCGCTTCGGCGGCTTCGGCCTCGGCTTTCCGTTCCTTGGCATCGGTTTCTGCCTGACTCAGGCGGTTGGCGTCTTGATTGGCCGGATCGCTTTGAAGCGTTTGCAGGCGGGTCCTGGCAGCGGCCAAGATCTGTTTGGTCTCCGCGTGATCGGTTTGGGCCAGGACTTCTGCGCCCTGGGCCTCCTTCAAATCCACATGGGCCTTGTTGCGTCCTTCGCTCGCCTTGTCGAACCCCGTCTGGGCCTGCCTGAGCTCTCGAGTTTGACGTCGCGTCACCGTGCCTGCATACGTGCGGTAGCGCTGTTCGAAGTGGTTGATGGCACGTTCCAGTGAGCGGATGTCCTCCAACTGGATACGGTCCTCCTCCAACTGGTTGAGAGCCTCAGCCACATCACTGAGCAGCTCAATTGGCATGGGCGGTAGCGCCTCGGTCAATGCATGCGACAGCCCTGCTTCGTCCGGCTTCTTTGACAACTGGGGCTGGCGCAGCTGGATCAGGGTGTCCATCAACGCTTCATAGCGCTTGGTCCCTATCTGGAATAAGCGCTCATCGACTGCGCGGCGGTAGCTGTGTGCGTTCTCGAAAATCTTGCCTCGACCCTGTCCTTCAACCGCTTCGCGCAAGCGCTCCCGGGTAAGAACCAATTTCTGTTCATTGGTGAGCCAGATATCCTGGCCAATGCGGGGATCAGCGCCGTTGGGCCCGCCTTCAAGGATGAAAAACCAGCTGTCCACCTGTGTTTTCCCCACCGCTGCCGACAGGCCGGCGCCCAAGGTGAGGTAGTGCGAAACACCATCTGCGGTCCGGCGACCAAATTCGATCCAGGTGTAGCCGATGCGTCGCTGATAGGAACTCATCAGCAGGTTCCAGGCCATCTTCTTCCCGTTGTCGCCATCAGGCTCAATGCGCGATGGCCGCAATTGGGCATCGAACAAGAACGGCAAAGTCAGCGAAAGCACCTTGGACTTGCCTGTCCCGTTGTTGCCTCGCAGGAGCAGATGGCCGTCCCTGAACCAGAATTCCTCGCTGTCGTAGTGAAAGAGTTCGACCAAACCCAGCCTCAGTGGTTGCCAGCGCTCCCGCTGAGGTTCGGGTAGGGCAGGGCGCTGTGACGGCGATGGAGTGAAGAGGGCGTCTGTCATTCTTCAAAAAGCGTATCTGGACGGCCGGGGCGTGATGTGGGCGGGCGCAGCTGGGTTTCTCCGAGCGCAAATCTTGCGATGGCTGGGCGGGGATGAATCCAACCTTCCTCGCGATGGACCAGTTGGAGCTTGTAGAGCCTGTCCAGCGCGATGTCGGCCAGTTCTCGTTCCGCGCCGGGCTCCCGTACCGACTTTCGCCAATAGCGGCCATACCGCTCGACGGCGCCACGCAAGAAAGCTGCAACCGCTTCGTCCGTGGTTCCTGCAGATCCGGAATCGAGACGCAGACGCTGGGCAAGATGTTCGGCCACCAGCAGCGTGGCATGCGCTTCGGTGCCTTCTGCTGGCATCGAGACATCGGTCAACTGACCGGACTCGTCGGTCAGTGCCAGCCCTTCGGCACGTTGCTCAGCGGTTAGGGCGGCCGCTTCGCAGAGGCGGCTGGCCATGGTGCCTCGCTGATTGATGAAATACGCTTGCACATCCGGATCGAGCGAGGCGGTGTAGATCACGGGATCGTCCAACAGGCGCCGAGCAAGGTGATGGCGCAAGGTGTCACGTCGCCCTTGTTCGCTCTCGACCTGGTGTTCGACAACCAGAGACCGCAGGCGGTCCTCGAACTCAATGGGTGCATCCTCGGAGCGCCAGGTCGAGGGACCACGCACAGCGGCCAACATGCCTGCAAGCATTCGCCGTTGCACGTCGTAGAGCGCGTCGTGCTGGGTGCCATTGCCATCGTGAATGAAGCCTTCTTCCTCGCCTGCAACGCGTTGCAAGACGCCGTACTCCAGCAAGGTTCTGCAGACAGCAACCAGGTCACGCCGATCTGCGGCGGTGCGAAGCGTGAACTCAAAGCCTCGCGATTGCAGCGTGGCTTCTGATGCCCACTGCATCACGCGTTCACCAAGCAGTTGAAGGGTGATCTGAGGATCGGCGCGCTCCAGCACGGCGCAAGCCAGACAGAGCAACACATAGCGGCGCTTGTCGTAGGAGGGCATACCCCTCGTGTCGTCGCTGAGGTTGGCGGGTCGCTTGAACAGCCGCGCTCCCTCGCGGTCCACGTGCAGTGGCCAGCCGGTTTCCCGGGCGAACCAGTCTCTCAGCCGTTCGGCCTGGCGGCGCACTGCAGAAAAGTCCTCGTGTCCTGCTGCCATCAAGGGGCGCATCAACAGTGCACGCAAGCCTCTGCTGAACTCGTCCTGCTGCTGCGCCTTTTGGAGATCCCCAATGCGCTGGTTGTCTTGTCGTGGCGCAACGCGAATGTTCACATCGACTCCTGGGTCAGGGAGATCGTGAGCAGGTGATCCCGGCCAGAGAACACCCCGCTGGATGTGGAGATGCGGGCACGACTGTCCGCCTCCAGGGGCTCCATCCGTATGTGGAGGAGTCCGTCACCTGTCTGGCGCTCCACAATTTGATCCGGGTGTGCCTGCTCGGCCAGTGCTTCACCGAGCAGGCTGAGGAACAAGCCAAATGCGTGCGTGTCCAGATCGCCCAGTTCAGACAGCTTGATCGGTTGACCGGTGGCCAGACGTTGTCGTGCCGCCTCCACCTGGCGCGATTCTTCCGAGAGCTGTTGTGCCATCAGCGCCCGTTCTTCGCTGCGATCACGCACCCGGGCCAGCGGGCCGCGGGGCGCTGCTTCCCCGTACTCACGCAGACGCGGGCTGATCTGCAAAGGCGGCGCATCCAGCCAGGAGGTGCTCGCGGGAATGTCGTCTTCAGACTGCGGGTTCAGCGAAAAATGTCGGGCAGGCTGGAGCGCAAAAGCTGCTCGCGCAAGGCGGTGCGCCTCGCTCTCGGTTTCGCAAGCCGCAAACCACTGGGCGAGCATCCGAAAGTCCGCCGAACGATCGCTGCGCCCGCTGCGTCGTTCGTTCATGGCCGCGATGGCGCCCAGCAACTGGGGGATCGCGGCCCGCGCCCGGGCGCGCAGCAGTTCCGCCTGAGGGGGCTCCGAACCCGTTGACAGGAACCAGCCTTGAAGTCCTTTCCATCGCTCTCGCCAGCCCTGCCAGCGACGCATTTTTTCGTCGATCTGGTCCTGGGTATCACCCGGCGCCGCGTCGGTGGCCTCGCGCTCGGCAATCTGCAGAAAGATGTGATCGATACGGGAGGTGAGGTAGTGAATGAGCTGGGCAATGGTCTCCGAACGGCGGACCAGATCGCCCATGAACCGTTCGAGATAGTCGATCAGCCGCCGTTTGTAGGTGACGACGGCATTCGCGTCCGCCTGCTGCAGCTCCAGGCTGCGAGCCACACCGGCCATGAAGGCTTGAGCGTTTTCGGCCAGGTCCTCAAAAACGCGGACTAGATCACGCAACACCTCATGCATCTTGGCAACGTCGGGGCCATCGGGGGACGTGGTGTCGTCAACCAGTTGACGCAACGCCAGAAGGCGGCTGGTGATGTCTTCCAGGGCAACGGTCTGCAGTTCGGCGCGACGGTATAGGGTTTGGTAGAAGACCGCCAGACCGGCTTCCACTGCCTCGCCCCCGTGGGACAGGCGATAGAGAAAGCGGGCACGGTAGAAGTCGTTCAACGACGACACGCGCGCGGTGTCGGGCTGGGATTCAAGGTTGCCCCACTCAGCCAGTTGGGCCAAGGCGCTGCTCACTTCTTCAAGGCGCGGGGGGGAACCGGACCAGTTGGCTTCAGCGAGGACCTCATCAGGCCTCAGCTGGAGACGATACTGCCGCTTGGCTGCGGCGAATACGTCCATGATGCTGCGGTAGAGCACGGCTTTCTCCGCACTCAGGTGCCGAAACAGTTCTGCTGCCGTGTTTGTTGTCAGCACTGGATGTGCTCCTCCTTCGTTCCCCTTGCTCGGCAAATAGTAACCGGAGTAACGGGATGTCTGGCAGGAGCGGGCCGCCCCCGTTCTGTCAGGGTGTGCAGGGCACGAAGAGATCGGTCTATTCTGGAGGCTTCGTTTCTCGCGACT
The DNA here is from genome assembly GCA_964550405.1 of uncultured Hydrogenophaga sp. Taxonomy (GTDB): domain Bacteria; phylum Pseudomonadota; class Gammaproteobacteria; order Burkholderiales; family Burkholderiaceae_C; genus Hydrogenophaga. The sequence goes on from CAZJZD010000033.1 coordinate 11,002, forward strand.
GGGTCGATGTGCAGTGCCACTCAATCAAGAGCCCCACCGCAACCAGCGAAGGACACACAGGGTCGGGCGGATTGGTGCGGATTTCTTGCTTGACTGTCGACGGGTAGCTAGGTTATTTTGAAAAAGTTATTTTGTCGTAGTAGGGCTACGATTCAAAATCACATTTCAAGTTGACTCAAGTTTGAATAAAGTGTTTGAATCGCAGTATGGCTACGACTGGAACGAGCAAGCTAAATGCGCTCTATACCCGCCTGCCGCCGGGGATGCCGCTGACCTCGGAGGACCTGGCGGCGTTGGGCATCTCTGCGGATCTGGCCGTGCACTATGTGCGCGCGGGCTGGCTCATGCGCTTGGCTCGCGGGGTTTTCTGCCGGCCCAACGACACCCTAGGGCTGCATCCGAGCCTGACCCTGCTGCAGCGTCGCCTCAAAGGCTTGCACGTAGGCGGCAAGTCGGCGCTGGACTGGTACGGCGTGCGCCAGTATGTGGCGCAGCAGCCGGTGCTGCAGCTCTATGGCTGGGCGGCCGGGCGCCTGCCCGAATGGTTCACCGAGCGCTTTCAGGCCGAGTACCACCGCAAGCGGCTCTTCGATGAGCAGCCTAGCGCCTTGCTGCACGCCGGGCCGTTCGAGAAGCGTAGCGGAGCGCCGCAGGTATCGGCGCCGGAGCGCGCACTGCTGGAGTTGCTGAGCGACGTAGGCGTCCGCCAGCCGTTGCAGGAGGCGCGCGAGCTCGTGGAAAGTACCTACAGCCTGCGTGTCGACGTGCTGCGCGAGCTGCTGCAGCGCTGCACGAGTGTCAAGACCGTACGGCTCTGCCTGCAACTCGGCCGCGAGGCATCGCTGCCCTGGGCAGCCAAGCTCGATCCGGCCACGTTACCGACGGGCAGCGACCGGCCCTGGGTGTCCCGATCGGCCGACGGCCTGCTGGTGCTAAAACGATGAATCAGACCTATCTAGATACCGCGCGCCTGCTGACGCAGGTGGCGCCACTGGTATTCGTGGACGACACGTTCGCGCTGAAGGGTGGAACCGCGATCAACCTCTTCGTGCGAGACATGCCGCGCCTGTCGGTGGACCTTGATCTGGTCTTTCCCGACCACACGTTGCCACGTGACGAGGCGCTGGTTCGCATCAATGAGGCCATCCGGCAAGCGGCTGAGCGCTTGAAGAAACATGGCTTGCAGGTGCACGCACCGGCGGCAGCAGAGGGGGAGACCAAGCTGTTGGTGCGGCGTGGAACCGTACAGGTCAAGATCGAAGTGAATTTCGTGATGCGGGGCACCGTGCTGCCGGTGCGTCAAGCCTCGCTCACGCCGACCGCGCGTGATGTGCTGATGGCCGACCTGGAGATCCCGGTGGTCTCGCTGGAAGACGTTTACGGCGGCAAGCTGGTGGCGGCGCTGGATCGGCAGCATCCCCGCGACCTGTTCGACGTGATGCAGCTTTTTTCGCACGAAGGCATCACGCCCGGCATCCGGCGCGCCTTTGTGGTCTACCTGGCCTGCAGCAATCGGCCGGTGCACGAAGTGCTGTTCCCCCCGCTGCGGGACATCCAGTACGACTTCACGCACAACTTTCATGGCATGACGGCGGAGCCGGTGCCGTTGGACGCATTGCTCGCGGCACGCGAGCGCCTCGTGCGCGAGATCCAGCAAGGGCTCGATGATGACGAGCGCCGCTTCCTCCTGTCACTCGTCGCAGGTGCACCCGAGTGGGCGCTGTTGGGCATAGACCAGCTGGAGCAGCTGCCGGGCATGCGATGGAAGCTGCATAACCTGACACAGTTGCAGAAGACGAATGCCAAGAAGTTTGCCGAGCAGGCAGCCCTGTTGGCCGCCCAACTGAACGGCTAGGAAATGCGCTAGCGCGTTCGACAAAAAGGAGGAGATATGCACCCAATCCAAATGCAGGAAGGCGACCGAGGGATCGGCATGGGCTACACCGCCTTCATCAATAGGTTCGAGGCGATCTGCCAAGAACATCTGCATGAAGGGCGAGCCAGGGCCTTTGCTTTCGTCTTCTACGACATGACCAATGGCGTCGTGCGTCGCGCCCTAAGTGACGCCCAAGGCTTCCAGCTTCTGCATGAGAAGACTGGCAAAGACATCACGCTCTTCTATCTGCATGACCAGGCGGTCGAGGCGAACTGTCGCAACTTCAACAAGACCTTCATGGCGGCGCTTGGAGTTGAGGATCAAGCGGTGCCGCCCTGCATGGTGTTCTTTCGTGCGCATAGGGGAGAGATCGAGGACGTTTCGATCTACCGCATCGACGAGCAGACCACAGACCCCGTTCTTGTCGTCGCTGAGCTTGAACAGTATGTAGGCGACGCCCTCAGGCGCCTGAACGCCGAAGGCAATGTTTCCGCGTTGTCTGCACTAGGCAACCTGATCGCCCCGATCGGCGCTCTGGCAAAGCTGGGTGAATTCCTTTTCAAGCTCAAGGGGGCTGCCTAGATGCCGAATATTCGATCGCTGGACATGAAGTTTCTCGACGACTTGTTCGAGATGAACAAGGGTTACGTCCTCGATTTCTCCGACAACAGCATGGCCCGGTTCTTCGCAGAAGAACTGAACGTCGACATCTACGACGATACCTACCGGGAACATGGCACCTCAAAGGCCAAACGACTTCGGTGCTACTTGAACAAGGTCGACCTGCCCACTTCGGTCAAGACGCTGCAGACCTTGTGGGACTACCGCGAGGGGATTCGGAAGCATCGCGAGCGCGAGGAGTGGGTCCCGAACGCGGAGGGGCGATTCTTCTCGCTTTTGAATCGCATGCAGGGCGAGCCCGATGCGGCTCCCACTGGCGAGCCGCCCAAGGCCGCCTTCGACCTGCCGAAGATTCTCGCGTTGAAGCAACGGCTGATTGATCTCTCCTCCATGGAGCCGCACCCGCGAGGCTATGCGTTCGAGGTCTGGCTGCGCGACGCCTTCAACTTCTATGGGTTGGAGGCCCGCGAACCGTTTAGGAACAAGGGCGAGCAGATCGACGGCAGCTTCGTTCTGCAGGGCGAGACCTATCTGCTCGAAGCGAAGTGGGAATCGGCGAAGACCAGCGCTGCCGACCTTCATGCATTCCAAGGAAAGCTGGAGCAGAAGGCCGCGTGGGCGCGAGGCCTGTTCGTCAGCAACAGCGGCTTTACCGAAGATGGCTTGATCGCCTTCGGACGCGGCAAGCGCGTCGTCTGCATGGACGGTCTCGATCTCTTCGACGCGCTTGACCGAGAACTGCCGCTCAACCTCGCGATAGACCGGAAGGTTCGACGCGCGGCGGAGACCGGCCTTCCATTCGAGAGGATTCGCGACCTCTTCTCGCGTTGACGTGGCGTCCCTTGCTATGCGACTGAGGATTCGCGAAGCTGGGAGCGGGCAAGCTCGCATTTGCGGTGGAGCGCCCTGCGCGGTCTTTCACACCGGACGCGCGTCCGCTTGCACGGGCTTCTGTTGCTTAACTGTTACGCGCTGCGCAGCGGATCGGTGTCTTTGATGTTCGAATGGCGTCTGTCTTCTTAAGTTATTGATTTTGCTTGTATCAAATTCAATCTTGTAATGATCAGGGACTTCGCCATATCCGACGGAATCACCTTGCGGTGTAGCAAGCACTCGGGCTGCACTGTGGTTGACATACGTACGCTGCAGTTGGGCCCGTCAATCGAGCTCCTGGCATTTCGCCGCAGGAGTGTTCCTGCAGGCGCCGAACTGAAGCTCATAGGAAATGGATCGCCTCTCTCGACAGCACTGAAGGCGATGCCGATTGACTGTGCATGGGCCTACCGTATTTCGGGTTCAACAGGTGTGTTGCGGGTACAGGCGGGCCGCCCTTCGAACGTGGATGACGTCGTGCAGCAACAGTTCTTGATGGATATTCGAAAGCGACTTGAGCTGGAAGGTATTTCGAGATCGTCGGCACAAGCGTTGACGGGCGCCGCAGGTGAACTCATTGACAACATTGGCCAGCACGCAGGGACTCGATGTGAGGCATTGGCGGCCTTCGACATCAGTCCCGGGAATCTTTGGCTAGCTGTTGGTGATTCGGGTGTTGGCGCGCTGGCGACTTACAGCGCCATGCCAGAGGTGCAGTCGGAGCGTCAAGCATTGGAGGTGGCAGTCGTTGAGCATCGTTCTTCCACTGGCGATCCGGCCCGTGGACTTGGCTTTCGGCAGGTGCTTGGTGCCTTGCGTTCCATGGATGCTGCGCTCAGGGTTCGAAGCGGCGACGCAAGTCTTGAAATCGAGGGCGGTGGTGGTTCAGGGAACTGGGTGTCACGGGAACAGCAACAGCTGTGCGGCTTCGTCGTCAGCGCTCATGTTCGATGGGGTGATCAGCGGCCTTAGGTCTAGCAATCGCTGAGCTGGAATGGAGACCTCTGATCGAGAGATGTGATATCGGCGCTGCGCAGCCATGGCCAGGCTCTTAAATAGTCCGCCAATCGGAGCTGCCGCATCACCCCCACGTGGCGCATACCGCAAGGGGCCTGCGGAATTTGGGACAGGGGCATGGCGATGCATGGCTCGAAAATAGGGCGTTGCATCGAGCCAGATGACATGGTCGAACACGGCTTCAAGTCGCTTGGCGATTTGCATCGAACCACGCAGCACGAGAGTCAATGGCCGCTCAACCCGTTGGGCCAGAGTGGTGAGGCGATCGACATAGCGTTCGCTATCGTCGATGAGCTTCGCGCCAGTCAGAAATTCGAAGGCGATTGACGTGATTTCGGGATGATCGATGATGAACTGCGTCCATCGGTCGAAGTCGTGGCTTGTTCTGCCATTGACATGCAGCGCGGTGGGAAGTCCTGCCTCGTTCATCACGTACCACATCCAAGCGATGCGCTTCATCGCATGCAGGTTGTCGTGCCGTGGAGCATCCGCGTACAGGCTGAAGTTGGGAGACGTGGCGAAGACGACGCCGGCTTCTCGCAAGCTCTTGAACACCTCGCGATGCTTCGGGAGTCGCCATGCGCGCTCTACGTAGCGATCATCCTCGATACCCGTGACGATCCAACCTTTTTTGGGGCGCACGCCGTGATCGCGCACCAGCTCATCTCGCGTCTTCGCGCGCTGCTGGAGCCCTCGACCGGAAATGGCCCTGGACAGTGGGATGGCAGCGTAGTCAGGCAGTTCGATGGGCCGCCTGCGAGAGACTCGGCCCTCGATTAACGTAACGCAGCCAGCGGGCGCTGGTCGTGTATTGAAGTCCCTGCGCGGTATGTCATCGAGCTGAAACCCGCGGACTTCATGCACCCGCTTTGCAAACCTGGTCGGCGCCTTCGGACAGACCATGTCGCACGCGCTTGGGTCAGCGCAATGACACAAGTCCATGCAGGTGAGCATGGCAGACCCGTTGGGAAGATGAAGGCCACCGCAAGCTTGGCGGTCCAGGCATGAGCCGCAACCCAGGAGCGCTGTTGGTGAATCGACGTCTTTCAGAAGCCAGACCCCGCTATGTGCTTCCTGGGGCAGCATGGATCAGAGCTCCGCTTCAATGTCGACGATGCCGAGATCGGAAAAGCATTCATACACGCGGCCAGCCAAGATGCCGTTGTGTGCGTCGAGCGCTCTCAACAGGTCACTGGCGGGGCGGTCGATGCCTCCGACCAAACTGACGTCTTGTGAGATGACGACGTTGCCGTCACTCAAGCGGCGGATGAGAACTTCGCTCCCATTGCAAAGGCTAGCCGCACCTTGCAAAGAGGACCGGAACACTCGATATGGGCGCTTTGGCTCGTCAGCAAAGAGGTCGTCTATCTTCCGCAGCATCTGAAGGTTCCATGCTTTCTTATGCGGCTGGCGCTTGTTGCGCAGAAAATCAACACCCATACGCGAGACCCCCTATAACAGGTGAATAGAACTTGCGTTTGCCGGCTTTGCGCTCACGCAGCAGGCCCATCGATTGCAGCGTCACCAAGCGGTTGTTCCATGCGGTCACAACACCAGGTTCGTTCGAGAGTTGACTGACGGTCTGCGCATCTGCCTCGCCGGCTCGGATGACGAGTTGAAGGGTGCGGGCGACCTTGGGATCGAGCGGGCCCCGCAGTTCGGCCTGAGAGAGTTCGTTGGCCGAGTACTTCGCGCTGATGTATGGGATGCGTACGGCTTCCGCGACCAGATCTGCTTCTTCCTTGTTTGTCTCTGAGAGGTTGGCCAGCACAACTGCGGCTCGCTCGCATTGGGGGTGACGGCGAATGCCCTGCAAGAGGTGTCGAAGGGCGCTACCTCCCAGGACTTCCACCGCATGAAGGTCAAGGACAACTGGCGTCTCTGGGACGTGCTTCGCAAGCTCATCGGCAAGGCAGGTCAGAGCGCGCTCCCCACCGGATACACCGGTGAGGATTGGCCTTGCTGCAAGTGCGCCGACATCTATGGTTTTCATTTCATTCATTCATGTGAGTGAATGAAATATACATCATCGACCAAGTCTGTCAAGTGGCAGGTATATCCAGCGAACTGGGGCTTAGGGCTATGGGTGTGCGGCCATTCGCAGTCTTGCGGCCAGAGCTATGCATGCGGAGGCTTTCACGCAGGTATGAGCTCATTCATCCGTACTTGAAGAAATCGACTCGGGCGTACTGTCCGAATTCGCGCAACTGATCAGCTCCGATCGTCCCCGCTCGCGGTCTGTCTTCCCTGGTGTCAATGTGCCGCCCGTGGTGAAACTGCGGAGCCGCTCGTAGGGTAGGAGGGCATCTCCACGCATGGGGCGCGCAATGTGCTCTTTGGGAGGCGCAGCGTTGTGGAGCGAAGCTGAGCGAATGAGTTGCCGCTACGGCCAACGATGGCTCCATGGTTGGCTCCATGGAGCAATGCGAGCGCAACGCCGCGCCACAGCTTGCGCGGCGCTGCAACCGCTTGAGGCCTCATGATCGACCAGATGTGATCGCCGGCCGTCCAGGGCTGAACGCATCTGTGAAATAACCGCCGGGAACACCCGTTCCTCGGCGGTTTTCTTTTGCGTGACACGCCCAGAATCGGTGCATGCCTCACCCGTCAATGCACCCCTCAGCAGCAAGAGAATCCGGACGCTCCGACGGGCCTGCACGGTGGCCGCTAGAATCATTTTCATGGCCCCCGGTAAACCGAAAAATCCCACCACACCCATCACACCACCCGGCGCGGGCAATGGTGATTCGGTGGTGCTCGAACGCAGGACGCAGCGCGTCAAGCCTCCTCAGATGTTCCAGGTCGTCCTGCTCAACGACGACTTCACACCCATGGAGTTCGTTGTGCAGGTCATCCAGGAGTTCTTCTCCAAGGACCGGGAAACCGCCACCCAGATCATGCTCAAGATCCACCTGGAGGGAAAAGGCATCTGTGGCATCTACACCCGGGACGTTGCAACCACCAAGGTGGACCAAGTCTTGCAAGCATCCCGGCATGCCGGCCATCCCCTGCAATGTTTGAGTGAACCGGTTGAATAAGACCGTATCGAACGCATCTACTGGACTCTTCCGTCACACTTGAACCCGGATACCAGCCCTACCGACCTCCCAGCCCAAAGGAAGTGCCCATGATTGCCCAGGAACTTGAAGTCAGCTTGCATATGGCCTTTGTCGAGGCCCGGCAGCAGCGGCACGAATTCATCACGGTCGAGCACCTGCTGCTCGCACTGCTCGACAACCCCAGCGCCGCCGAGGTGCTGCGGGCCTGCTCGGCCAATATCGACGACCTGCGCAAGTCCCTGACGAACTTCATCAAGGACAACACGCCCCAGGTGGCCGGCACCGACGAAGTGGACACCCAGCCCACGCTGGGTTTCCAGCGTGTGATCCAGCGCGCCATCATGCATGTGCAGTCCACCGGCAACGGCAAGAAGGAAGTCACTGGCGCCAACGTGCTGGTGGCCATCTTCGGCGAGAAGGACTCGCATGCCGTCTACTACCTGCACCAGCAGGGGGTGACACGTCTGGACGTGGTGAACTTCATCGCCCACGGCATCCGCAAGAGCGATCCGCCCGAAGCCTCCAAGCCGGGCGAGAGCGCGGCCGAAAACGAGGAGCAGGGCGCCGAAGCCAAAGGCAATGAAAAGCAGTCGCCGTTGGAGCAGTTCACCCTGAACCTGAACCAGGCGGCCAAGGACGGCAAGATCGACCCGCTGATCGGCCGCGAGTACGAGGTCGAGCGCACGATCCAGATCCTGTGCCGCCGCCGCAAGAACAATCCACTGCTGGTTGGCGAAGCCGGCGTGGGCAAGACGGCCATTGCCGAGGGCCTGGCCTGGCGCATCACCCAGGGTGAAGTGCCCGAGATTCTGGCGGAGGCCACCGTGTTTTCGCTGGACATGGGCGCGCTGCTGGCCGGCACCAAGTACCGCGGCGATTTCGAGCAGCGCCTGAAGGCTGTGCTCAAGTCGCTCAAGGACAAGCCGCACGCCATCCTGTTCATCGACGAGATCCACACCCTGATCGGAGCCGGTGCGGCCTCGGGTGGCACGCTGGATGCATCCAACCTGCTCAAGCCGGCGCTCTCCAGCGGGCAGCTCAAGTGCATCGGCGCGACCACCTTCACCGAATACCGCGGCATTTTCGAGAAAGACGCTGCGCTGTCCCGCCGCTTCCAGAAGGTGGATGTGGTGGAACCGACGGTGCAGGAGACCGTGGACATCCTCAAGGGGCTCAAGAGCCGCTTCGAGGAACACCACAGTGTCAAGTACGCGGTGGCGGCATTGCAGGCCGCGGCTGAACTGAGCGCCAAGTACATCAACGACCGGCATCTGCCCGACAAGGCCATCGATGTGATCGACGAAGCCGGGGCCGCGCAGCGCATCCAGTCACCGTCCAAGCGCAAGAAGACCATCGGCAAAGCCGAAATCGAAGAGATCGTGGCCAAGATCGCGCGCATCCCGCCCGCGAACGTGTCCAACGACGACCGCAGCAAGCTGCAGACGCTCGAACGCGACCTCAAGAGCGTGGTGTTCGGTCAGGACAAGGCGCTGGAAGTGCTGGCCGCCAGCGTCAAGATGGCGCGCTCCGGCCTGGGCAAGGCCGACAAGCCGATCGGTGCCTTCCTGTTCAGCGGCCCCACCGGCGTCGGCAAGACCGAAGCCGCGAAGCAGCTGGCCTACATCATGGGCATCGACCTGATGCGCTTCGACATGTCGGAGTACATGGAGCGTCACGCCGTCAGCCGCCTGATCGGTGCGCCTCCGGGCTACGTGGGCTTCGACCAGGGTGGTCTGCTGACCGAGGCGATCACCAAGAAGCCGCACTGTGTGTTGCTGCTCGACGAGATCGAGAAGGCGCATCCAGACATCTTCAACGTGCTGCTGCAGGTGATGGACCACGGCACGCTGACCGACAACAACGGTCGCAAGGCCGACTTCCGCAACGTCATCATCATCATGACGACCAACGCGGGTGCCGAGACCATGAACAAGGCGACCATTGGATTCACCAACCCGCGTGTCGCGGGCGACGAAATGGGTGACATCAAGCGGCTGTTCACGCCCGAGTTCCGCAACCGGCTGGACGCCATCGTCAGCTTCCGGGCGCTGGACGAGCAGATCATCATGCGCGTCGTGGACAAGTTCCTGCTGCAGCTCGAAGGCCAGCTGGCCGAGAAGAAGGTGGAGGTCACTTTCACCGATGACCTGCGCAAGCACCTGGCCAAGAAGGGCTTCGACCCGCTCATGGGAGCGCGTCCTATGCAGCGCCTGATCCAGGACACCATCCGCCGTGCCCTGGCCGATGAGTTGCTGTTCGGTCGTCTGACCGAAGGCGGTCGCCTGACGGTGGATCTGGAGACCAAGACCGGTGAGGACGGCAAGGAAACCCAGGAGGTCAAGCTGGACATCCAGCCTTTGCCCAAGAAAGAGGGCAAGGCCAAGCCGGAAGAGGCGACAGCTGGCTGATCCCCACCCGATGGAGTGAAACAAAAAAGGCCCGGCGATGCCGGGCCTTTTTTATCGGGCGTGCTGTCTGTCAACGGCGCTTGCCGCCCCCCAGCAGGCCTCCCAACACGCCGCGCACGATCTCGCGCCCGAGTCCGCTAGCCACACTGCGCGCGGCGGTCTTGGCCATGGTCTGAACTAGGCCATCGTATTGGCCGCCCCGCGGACCGGTGCGACCAAACAAAGCCTCATTGAGCATGCCACCCAGCCCTCCGCCTTCGGTCTCTGCGGGTTTGCTGGCTGCTCCGGGGATCCGCGGTGCCTTCGGCGCATCTTTCGCTGTGTCGACGGCAGCCTCTCCGCGCTGGCCGGCATGGGCCTGGAACATCTCGTAGGCACTTTCCCGGTCCACCACCTTTTCGTAGACACCGGCCACCAGTGAGTTTTGCAGCAAGCTCTGACGCTGTTCGGGTGTGATCGGCCCCAGCTGGCTGCCTGGTGGCAGCACGAACACACGTTCGGTTTCACTGGGGCGGCCCTTGGCGTCCAGCAGACTGACCAGCGCCTCGCCTACCGCCAGTTCGGTGATCGCCGCCTCAATGTCCAGTCCGGCCTTGGGGCGCATGGTTTCGGCTGTGGCCTTGACCGCCTTCTGGTCGCGCGGAGTAAAGGCCCGCAGCGCGTGCTGCACTCGGTTGCCCAGCTGGCCCAGCACGGAATCAGGGATGTCCAGCGGGTTCTGGGTGACGAAGTACACGCCCACGCCCTTGGAGCGGACCAGGCGCACGACCAGCTCGATGCGGTCGACCAGGATCTTGGGGGCCTCGTCGAACAGCAGGTGGGCCTCGTCGAAGAAGAACACCAGTTTGGGCTTTTCCGGGTCACCGATCTCGGGCAGGGTCTCGAACAGCTCCGACAGCATCCACAGCAGGAAGGTCGCGTACAGGCGCGGCGAGTTCAGCAGCTTGTCGGCCGCCAGGATGTTGATCACCCCTTTGCCGCGTTCGGTCTGCATGAAGTCGTTGATGTCGAGCATGGGCTCGCCGAAAAACTTGTCCCCACCCTGTTGCTCGATCTGCAGCAGCCCGCGCTGGATGGCGCCGATGCTGGCCGCGCTGATGTTGCCGTACTCAGTGGTGAATTGCTTGGCGTTGTCGCCGATGTGCTGCAGCATCGCCCGCAGGTCCTTCATGTCCAGCAGCAGCAGGCCGTTGTCGTCCGCAATCTTGAACACCAGGTTGAGCACTCCGGCCTGGGTGTCGTTGAGGTCCAGCATGCGCGAGAGCAGCAGCGGTCCCATGTCGGACACGGTGGCGCGCACGGGGTGGCCCTGCTCGCCGAACACGTCCCACAGCGTGGTGGGGCAGGCCTGCGGTTCGGTGGGCGTGAGGCCGCGGTCGGCCAGGATCTTGCGAACCTTCTCTGGCAGGTTGCCGGTCTGGCTGATGCCGGTGAGGTCACCTTTCACGTCAGCCATGAACACCGGCACGCCGATGTTGGAGAACTGCTCGGCGAGGGTCTGCAGCGTCACCGTCTTGCCGGTCCCGGTGGCGCCGGTGATCAGGCCGTGGCGGTTGGCCAGACCGGGCAGCAGGTGGCACTGGGCGGTGACGTTCTGGGCGATCAGCATCGGTTCGGCCATGGTGGGCATCCTTGCGAGGAGGGAAGGGGGTGGGGTCGTAAAATCGAGGGTTATTACACCAAATTCTGGTCAGAAAAAAGGACTCACTCGTGGCTGGACACAGCAAATGGGCCAACATTCAACACCGCAAGGGCCGGCAGGATGAGAAGCGGGGCAAGATCTGGACGCGCGTGATCCGTGAAATCACGGTCGCCGCCCGCACGGGGGGCGGTGACCCGGCCATGAACCCGCGCCTGCGGCTGGCCATCGAAAAGGCCAAGGCCGCCAACATGCCGGCCGACCGCATCAAGTACAACGTGGACAAGGCGTCGGGCAACCTCGAAGGCCAGGCGCTGGAAGAAATCCGCTACGAGGGCTACGGCATCGGGGGTGCGGCCATCATCGTGGACACCATGACGGACAACAAGGTGCGCACCGTGGCCGAGATTCGTCATGCGTTCAGCAAGTACGGCGGTAACCTGGGCACCGAAGGCTCGGTGGCGTTCCAGTTCAAGCACTGCGGCCAGATCATCTTTGCCCCGGGCACGTCGGAAGACAAGGTGATGGAGGTGGCGCTGGAAGCCGGTGCCGAAGATGTGGTCACCGACGACGACGGCGCCATCGAGGTGCTGACCGCCTACACCGACTTCGAGGTTGTGAAGAACGCCCTGGAAGCGGCCGGTCTGAAGCCCGAGGTGGCGGAAGTGACCATGCGCCCCGAAAACACCATCGAACTGGCCGGCGAGGACGCCGCCCGCATGCAGAAGCTGCTGGACATCATCGAAGACCTGGACGACGTGCAGGAAGTCTTCCACAACGCCGAGATCAACGAATGAAAGTCCTGGTGATCGGCGGCGGTGGCCGCGAGCACGCGCTGGCGTGGAAGCTCAAACAGTCCGAGGGTGTGGAGCAGGTGTTCGTGGCACCTGGCAATGCGGGAACGGCGCGTGACCCGCAGCTGACCAACCTGTCCATCACCGACAAGGTGGCGCTGCGCGAATGGGCGCAGGCCAACGGCATCGGCCTGACGGTGGTGGGCCCCGAGGCGCCGCTGGCCGCTGGTGTGGTGGACGAGTTCCGTGCCCACGGACTGGCGATCTTCGGCCCGACGCAGAAGGCCGCGCAACTGGAAAGCTCCAAGGCCTTCAGCAAGGCCTTCATGCAGCGGCACGGTATCCCCACGGCCGAGTACCAGACCTTCACCGACGCGGTGCAGGCCCACGCCTACGTGGACGCCAAGGGCGCGCCCATCGTGATCAAGGCCGATGGCCTGGCGGCGGGCAAGGGGGTGGTGGTGGCGATGAGCCTGGCCGAAGCGCATGAAGCGATCGACTTCATGCTGCTGGACAACAAGCTGGGCGTGGCGCACAACGAAGGCGGTGCGCGCGTGGTGATCGAGGAGTTCCTCGAAGGCGAGGAGGCCAGCTTCATCGTGCTGTGCGACGGTGTCAACGCCCTGGCGCTGGCGACCAGTCAGGACCACAAGCGCCTGCTCGACGCCGACCAGGGGCCGAACACCGGTGGCATGGGCGCCTATTCGCCCGCGCCGGTGGTCACACCGGCCGTGCACCAGCGCGCCATGGACGAGGTCATCCTGCCGACGCTGCGCGGCATGGCGGCCGACGGCATTCCATACACCGGCTTCCTGTACGCCGGTCTGATGATCACGCCCGACGGGCGCGTCAAGACGCTGGAATTCAACTGCCGCATGGGCGACCCGGAAACGCAGCCCATCATGATGCGCCTGCGGTCCAACCTCGCGCAGGTGCTGCTCTCGGCCACCCGTGCCGAACTGGATCAGGTGAACCTGGACTGGGACCCGCGCGTGGCGCTGGGCGTTGTGCTGGCCGCCGCCGGCTACCCCATGAACCCTCGTAAAGGTGATGTGATCACCGGTCTGCCGTCCGACGAGGCCGACCGCATGGTGTTCCATGCCGGCACGGCCGATGCCAACGGCGAGGTGGTGGTGTCCGGTGGCCGCGTGCTGTGCGTGACGGCGCTGGCCGACACCGTGGCCGCCGCGCAGCAGAAGGCCTACGGTGTGGTGGACGGCATTCGCTTCGACGGCATGCAGTGCCGCCGTGACATCGGTTACCGCGCCCTCTGACCTTGCAAAGGCCCGCATGAGCAGTTCCACACAAAAGGTCCGCGACTACCTCACCGGTCTGCAGGACCGCATCACCTCCACCGTGGCACTGGTCGATGGTGGCACGTTTGTGGTGGACCACTGGAAAAAGCCCGCCGGCGAAACCCTGCAGGGACAGGGCATCACCCAGATCCTGGAAGGTGGCCCGGTGTTCGAGCGCGCCGGTTGTGGCTTCTCGCACGTGACCGGTCCGCGCCTGCCGCCTTCGGCCACGCAGCACCGGCCGGAGCTGGCCGGCGCGCCGTTCGAGGCCATGGGCGTTTCGCTGGTTTTCCACCCGCGCAACCCCTATGTGCCCACGGTGCACATGAACGTGCGCATGATCGCCGCGACCCCGACCAAGGGCGATCCGGTGTGCTGGTTCGGTGGCGGCATGGACCTCACACCGTACTACCCGTTCGAAGAGGACGCGGTGCATTTCCACCGCACCTGCAAGGCTGCGCTCGATCCTTTCGGTGTGGACAAATACCCTCGCTTCAAGAAATGGTGCGACGAGTACTTCTACCTCAAGCACCGAGACGAACAGCGCGGCATCGGTGGCGTGTTCTTCGACGACTTTTCCGAGTTCGGTTTTGACGGCAGCTTTGCGATGCTGCGTTCGGTGGGTGATGCCTTTCTGGACGCCTACCTGCCCATCGTGGACCGCCGCAAGGACCTGCCGGCGGGCGAGCGTGAGCGCGAGTTCCAGCTCTACCGCCGTGGGCGATACGTCGAGTTCAACCTGGTCTGGGACCGGGGCACACACTTCGGGCTGCAGTCGGGTGGACGAAGCGAGTCCATCCTGCTGTCCATGCCGCCGTTGGTGAGCTGGTCCTACCAGCGCCAGGATCCGGCCGACTCGTCCGAGGCGCGGCTGACGCGCGACTTCCTCGTGCGCAGGGACTGGGTTTGATCGCCTCCGCTGGCGACATCGTGGCCCCGACGCCACTGCGTATCGGGGTCTACGGCGGGGCGTTCGATCCACCCCATCAGGCGCACCGGGTGCTTGCCCAGACCGCCATCGAACGGCTGCACCTCGACCAACTGCTCATCCTGCCCACCGGGCAGGCCTGGCACAAGGCACGGGCGCTGACCGAAGCCGAACACCGCCTGGCGATGTGCCTGCTCGCGTTCGGTGACCTGCGCAACACCCGCATCGACCCGCGGGAAACCCGGCGCAGCGGCCCGAGCTACACCGCCGACACCCTCGCAGAACTGCACCGGGAGTGGCCTGGCGCGCAGTTCTTCCTCATCCTGGGGGCCGACCAGCTGCTGGCGTTCAAGACCTGGATGCGCTGGCCCGAGGTGCTGCAGATGGCGCAGCTGGCCGTCGCCAACCGTGCTACGCGCATCGGCGAAGACGCGCTGGACAGCAAGCACCTCGGCGCGGACCTGTCGGGCGTCGATGTGCCCTTCATCCCGCTGGACATGCCGCTGACCAACATCAGCGCCACGGCGGTCCGGGCCCGATTCGGGCAACCCCTGGGCCGTTCCGGCACACAGGCGGCACTGGTTCCGCCAGCGGTCGCAGGCTATATTTCACAACACCACCTCTACCAGAACCCCTCATGAGCAGCGAAACCACCGTCAAGAAAGACATCCAGAAACTCCAGCGTGCCATCGTCGATGGTCTGGAGGACGTGAAGGGGCAGGACATCGTGGTGTTCAACACCGAGCAGCTCTCGCCGCTGTTCGAGCGCGTGATCATCGCCAGCGGCACGTCCAACCGCCAGACCAAGGCGCTGGCCGCCAGCGTGCGCGACGCGGTCAAGGATGCCGGCTTCGACAAGCCGCGCATCGAGGGCGAAGACAACGGCGAATGGATCATCGTGGACTGCGGCCAGGCCGTGGCGCATGTGATGCAGCCGGTCATCCGCCAGTACTACCGCCTCGAGGAAATCTGGGGCGCCAAGCCCGTGCGCCTGAAGTCGGCGGCCGAGAAGGCCGCTGAAGCGCGCGAAGCGGCCGCGAAGAAGACGGCAACCAAGACCACCCGCAAGGGCGAGGGCAAGGACGTCAAGCCGGTGGATGCCAAGTCGCTGGCGCGCAAGCAGGCCAAGGCAGCGGCCGCCGCGAAGGCTGCACCCGCGCCGGCCAAGGCGCCGGCGAAGAAGGCCGCCGTCAAGCCCGCGGCGAAGACGGCTGCCAAGCCCGTGGCCAAGGCAGCGGCCGCCAAGGTGCCCGCGAAGAAGGTGCCCGCCAAGTCCGCCCAGCCCAAGGCACCCATGACCAAGCTGGTGGTCAACAAGCCCAAGGCAGCCGCCAAACCCGCTGCAGCCAAGAAGGCCGCTCCGAAGAAGAAGGCATGAAGCTGGTGATCGTCGCGGTCGGGCAGCGTGTGCCCGACTGGGCCCAGACCGCCTACGACGATTACGCCAAGCGCTTTCCGCCCGAGCTGCGGGTGGAGCTCAAGACCGTCAAGACCGAGCCGCGTGGTGCCAAGACCGTGGAGACGGTCATGGCGGCCGAACGCGAGCGCATCGTGGCGGCCCTGCCCAAGGGTTGCCGCCTGGTGGTACTGGACGAACGCGGCACACAGCTGACCACCAAGGCGCTGGCGCAGCAGCTCAAGGCCTGGCAACAGGGCGGTGACGACGTCGCCCTGGTCATCGGCGGTCCGGATGGACTCGAACCCGCGTTCCGCGAGACGGCCCACCAGCGCATCCGCCTGTCGGACCTGACGCTGCCGCACGCCATGGTGCGGGTGTTGCTGATCGAGCAGCTCTACCGCGCCTGGTCCATCAACGCCAACCATCCCTATCACAGGGAATGACCGCCCGTGAGTGACTTTCTCTACCTGGCCTCCCAGAGTCCGCGCCGCAAGCAACTGCTCGAGCAGTGGGGCGTGCGCTGTGAAATGTTGCTGCCCGATGCCGATGAGGACGTCGAAGCACTGGAGGTCGTGAAGCCCGGCGAAGCACCGGCGACCTATGTGCAGCGGGTGACCGGCCTCAAGTTGCAGGCCTCGGTGGAGCGCCTCAAGCGACGCGGCCTGCCGCTGGCCCCGGTGCTGTGTGCCGACACGACCGTGGCCCTGGGCCGGCGCATCCTGGGCAAGCCGGCCGACGCGGCCGACGCACAGCGCATGCTCGCCAGCCTCGCGGGTCAGCGACACCGCGTGCTGACGGCGGTGGCGGTTGCCCGGCCGGCGGCGCGCGGCGCAGGGCATGCCTGGTCCTCGTTGTCTCGTTCGCAGGTCGAGTTCGACGACTGGAGCGCTGCCGACATCCGCCGCTACGTGGCCAGCGGCGAGCCCATGGGCAAGGCGGGGGCCTATGCGATCCAGGGGGCAGCGGCGCTGCACATCCGGCACATCAGCGGCAGCTATTCGGGCATCATGGGCCTGCCGGCGCACGAGACGGCGCAACTGCTGCGCGCTGCTGGCGTGAAGCTGGTCTGCTGAACACAACGAGCGAGACGACATGAGCCAGGACATCCTGATCAACTGGGCACCGCAGGAAACCCGCGTCGCGGTGGTGGAGCAGGGCGCGGTGCAGGAGGTGCACCTCGAACGCGCACTGGAACGTGGTCTGGTGGGCAACATCTACCTGGGCAAGGTCTCGCGCGTGCTGCCGGGCATGCAGTCGGCTTTCATCGACATCGGGCTGGACCGCGCCGCTTTCCTGCACGTAGCCGATCTCATGCCCAACATCGCGGCCAAGCACGCCGCGCCCCGCGACAAGGCGGAAGCCGGGGGCAAGGTGCTGGAACCCGACGCGGTACAGCCCATCGAGCGGCAGATCTTCGAAGGACAGGCGCTGATGGTGCAGGTGCTCAAAGACCCGATCGGCACCAAGGGTGCGCGGCTCACGGCGCAGATCAGCATCGCAGGGCGTTTGCTGGTGTTCCTGCCGCAAGACAACCACATCGGTGTGTCGCAGAAGATCCCCTCTGCCCAACGCGAAGCACTGCGCCAGCGGGTGACCACCCTGGCCACACCCGCCGATGGCAGCCCGACGGGGGGCTTCATCCTGCGCACCAACGCGGAAGACGCGAGCGACGAAGAGCTGGCCGACGACATCGCCTACCTGCGCAAGACCTGGCAGCGCATCAAGGAAGCGGCCACGCGACAGCCGCCGGCCACGCTGCTGCATCTGGACCTGAACCTGATGCAGCGCGTGCTGCGCGACCTGGTGAGTGCGCAGACGCAGACCATCCGCATCGATTCGCGCGAACAGTTCGGCCTGCTCAAGGCCTTCGCCGCGGAATACATGCCCGACACCGGCGCCAAGCTGCAGCTCTACACGGGCGAGCGGCCGATCTTTGACCTATTCAACATCGACGAAGACATCGCCCGCGCGCTCAGCCGGCGGGTGGATCTCAAATCCGGTGGCTACCTGGTCATTGACCAGACCGAGGCCCTGACCACGGTGGATGTGAACACCGGTGGCTTCGTCGGTGCGCGCAATTTCGACGACACGGTGTTCCGCACCAACCTGGAGGCGGCCCAGGCCATTGCGCGCCAGCTGCGCCTGCGCAACCTGGGCGGCATCGTGATCGTGGATTTCATCGACATGACACGGGACGACCACCGCGAGGCGGTGCTGGCCGAGTTCCGCAAGCAGCTCGCGCGCGACCGGGTGAAGACCATGACCGGCGGCTTCTCGCAGCTGGGTCTGGTGGAGATGACGCGCAAGCGCACGCGCGAATCACTGGCCCACATGCTCAGCGAGTCGTGCCCGGCCTGCGACGGCAAGGGCGTGGTCAAGACCGCGCGCAGCGTGTGCTACGACATCCTGCGGGAAATCCTGCGCGAGGCACGGGCCTTCAGTCCGCGCGAGTTCCGCGTGGTGGCGTCGCCGCAGGTGATCGAGCTGTTTCTCGATGAGGAGAGTCAACATCTGGCCGGTCTGTCGGATTTCATCGGCAAGCCGATTTCACTGCAGGCCGAAAGCTCCATGACGCAGGAGCAGTACGACATCGTCCTGATCTGAGTCGTAACGCTCAGTCGGGTGCGCCGGGCTCCGAGAAGCCCTGGGCATGCAGGCGCGCGTACAGGCCGCCTGCGCGCAGCAGTTCCTGGTGGGTGCCCTGTTCGCTGATCTGGCCGTGCGCCAGCACCACCACCCGGTCCGCGTGTTCAATGGTGGACAGCCGGTGGGCGATGACCAGGGTGGTGCGGCCTTTCATCAGGCGTGCCAGCGCGTCCTGCACCAGCCGCTCCGACTCGTTGTCCAGTGCCGAGGTGGCCTCGTCCAGGATCAGGATGGGGGCATCCTTGTAGATGGCGCGCGCAATGGCCAGGCGCTGGCGCTGGCCGCCGGAAAGCTCGGCCGCGTTGTGGCCGACGTGGCTGTGGATACCCTTGGGCAGGCGACCGACCAGTTCGCCCAGGTTGGCCGCGTCCAGTGCGGCGCGCACACGGGCCTCGTCGATCTGGTCATCGCTGGCGCCCAGCGCCACGTTGGCGGCCAGGCTGTCGTTGAGCATGACCACGTCCTGACTGACCATGGCGAACTGGCGGCGCAGGTCGGGCAATGACCACTCCGGCAGGGCCACACCATCGAGCAGCACCTGGCCGCTGTGCACTTCTACAAACCGCGGCAGCAGGTTCACCAGTGTGGTCTTGCCCGAGCCTGAGGGTCCCACGAAGGCCATCACCTCGCCGGGGGCGATGTCAAGGGACACCCCGCGCAGGGCGGTTCGGCTGTGGTCATCCACATCGTCCGGGCCCCCCTCCTTTGCGGGGTATCGCACCCAGACGTCCCGGAACTGCAGATCACCGCTCGCGCGATCCACCCGGTGGTGACCACCGGTCTGTTCCGGCGTGTTTTCGATCAGGTCCAGGCCACGCTCCAGCGAGACCAGTCCTCGCGTGATGGGGCCGGCGACCTCGGCGAGGTGACGGATCGGTGTGATCAGCATCAGCATGGCGGTGACGAAGGCCACGAAGTTGCCCACCGTCACGCCACTGCTCTGGCTTTGCCACAAGGCGACCGTGATCACCGCCGACAGCGCAGCGGCCGCCAGCATCTGGGTCATGGGGGTCATCACGCCCTGCGCGATGCTGGACTTCAGGGCCAGGCGACGCAGCGTGGTGCTCAGCCCATCGAAGCGCTGCATCTGCCGGGCTTGGGCACCGTGCAGGCGCACCATCCGGTGAGCCAGCGCGTTTTCCTCGACCACGTAGGCCAGGTCGTCCGTGGCTTGCTGGCTCGAGCGCGTGAGCCGGTAGACCCGCTTGGACAGCACCTTCATCACCACGGTCAGGGCCGGAAACAGGGTGAGCACAATCAGCGTGAGCTTCCAGTTCAGGTAGAACAGGTAGCCCAGCAGGGCCAGCATGGTCAATGTGTCCTTGGCGACGGTCAGCACGGAGGACACCAGCAGGTTGGAACCGTTCTGAACTTCGTAGACCAGGGTGTTGGACAGCTTGCTCGAGCTCTGCTGTGCGAACAGGTTCAGCTGCGCTGCATTGAGCTTGGCGAACATGGCGCGGCGCAGGTTCAGCATGCCCAGGCTGGCGGTGTAGGACAGCGCGTACTGTGCGAGAAATACCGCAACGCCGCGTGCACCGAACAGTCCCATGAGTGCGAGCGGGACCATCCAGAGCTCAATCGCTCCCTCACTGAACCCCCGGTCCAGCAAGGTCTTGAGCAAGGCGGGAATCAGGGGTTCGGTGATGGCACCCGCCAGCGTGGCCACGGCCGCGACCACGATCCCCGCACGCGCCGACCGGAAATAGGGCCAAAGCCGACCCATGCGTTGTAGCAGGGTGCCGCCAGCGGGGAGCGGGTTCGACGTGGAGGAGGGGAGCAGAGGCTTGTTCAAAATCTGTTGGCTAGAGCGGAACCAATCACCCGGGCGCTGGGTCATGGAACTCATGTCGCGACACAAAAAGGGCGGCACATCTTGTCACGGCGGCCCGCGGGCGCTCCGTTATTATCGGTTGCCCTTGCCTGGGGGCTTCTCAAGAGGGCAGGGTTTCAAGCATGAGGACGCAGGATTTGACCGCACAGGACAACAGGGCAATGACCCAACGCAGGCATTTGGTACGCGCGGCCAGCGCGATGGCACTACTGCCTTGGTCCATGCACAGTGCGCTCGCCCAGTTCAGGGTCGAAGTGTCGGGTGTGGGCCTCACACAGTTTCCATTCTCCATCGTCGGTTTTCGTGGTAACGACGTCGCCAGCCAGAACATCGCAGCGATCATCCGTGCCGATCTGGAGCGCAGTGGCCAGTTCCGGTTCGTCGACCCGGTGGTCAACGGACTTGATGAAACGGTGCGCCCCGACATCGCCGCCTGGCGTGGCAAGGGCAGCGATTCACTGGTCGTGGGCAGTGTCTCCCGCCTCGTCGATGGACGTTTCGACGTGCGATTCCGTTTGTGGGATCTGGTGGGTGGCAAAGACCTGGGAGGGCTCAGCTATCCGGTGACCGCAGGTGATCTGCGACTGGCGGCGCATCGAATCGCCGATCACGTCTACGAAAAGCTCACCGGTGACAAAGGCGTCTTCTCTACCCGCATTGCCTATGTGAGCAAGGCCGGGCAGCGCTATGCCCTCTGGGTGGCCGATGCCGATGGCGAGAACGCACGCGCGGCCCTCAACAGCCCGGAGCCGATCATCTCTCCGAGCTGGGCCCCTTCGGGCAACCAGCTGGCCTATGTGTCTTTCGAGGCCCGCAAACCGGTCATCTATGCGCATGACATTTCAACCGGCAATCGTCGCCTGCTGGCGAACTTCCGGGGATCCAACAGCGCACCGGCCTGGTCGCCGGACGGGCGGCAGCTGGCTGTCACGCTGTCGCTCTCGGGCAATGCGCAGATCTATGTGGTGGGAGCCGATGGTGGAGAGCCGCGGCGCATCACGCAGACCGCCAGCATCGACACCGAGCCGGTCTTCAGCGCCGATGGCCAGTCGATCTATTTCGTCAGCGATCGCGGGGGTTCACCGCAGATCTACCGGATGAGCCCCCAGGGCGCCGGTGTGCAGCGTGTGACGTTTGCTGGTAACTACAACATTTCACCGTCGCCGAGCCCGGATGGTCGTCATCTCGCTTTCATTTCGCGGGTCAATGGTGCCTTCCGTCTGCACCTGATGGAGCTCTCGAGTGGCAACGTGACGGCCCTGACCGACACCTCGGCCGATGAAAGCCCGAGCTTCGCACCCAACGGTCGCATGATCATCTACGCCACCCGTGACAAGGGGCAGGAAGCCCTCATGACCACCAACCTGGACGGTCGCATCAAGTCCCGGCTCGCCGGCGCGCAGGGGGACATCCGGGAGCCCGAGTGGGGTCCCTTTGTCCGTTGATCCTGCATCTGTGCCCTGACTGGTACTGCGCACTTTCTGCCAACAAGTCCACTTTCCAACACAAAGGCTGAGCAACCATGAAAGCCCTCTCCCGTTTCCGCTCGTATCTGACCGTCCCGTCCCGCTCTTTCGCCGGAGCCGTTGCGCTGGCGCTCAGCCTGGGTCTCGGCGCCTGTGCGTCCAATGTATCGCTCGATCCCGCACCCGTCAGTGACAAGAGCGCAACGCCGGTGGAGGCGGTCAGCCCGCTGCCGCAAGGCTCCGCCGGGGCCACCCCGTCGGGTGCCGACCAGCGCAATGTGTCGCCGGTCCAGGTTTCGTCCAGCGAAGCCACGCAGCCCGATGCCATGTCCCGCATCGTCTACTTCGATTTCGACAGTTTCGTGGTCAAGCCCGAGTTCGCCAGCATCCTCGAGGCCAACGCCCGCTATCTGGTGGCGGACAAGACGCGTCGCGTGGCGTTGGAGGGGCATACCGATGAGCGCGGTGGTCGTGAGTACAACCTGGCGCTGGGTCAGAAACGGGCGGAGGCCGTACGCCGTGCGCTGGGGCTGCTGGGCGTGGACGACCGCCAGGTTGAAGCCGTCAGCTTCGGTGAGGAAAAGCCGGCGGAAGCCGCCTTGACCGAGGCGGCATTCGCCAAGAACCGTCGCGTCGAGTTCAACTACCGCTGATGCCCATGAACACGGTATCCCGTCGTTGGGTGGGCACCGCTGCGGTGCTGCTGGCCGTTGCATGGCCCTTGCATGCCTGGGCACTGTTCGGCGATGACGAGGCCCGCAAGGCCATCATCGAACTGCGGCAGCGTGTGGAAATCAACCGCCAGAGTGCCGAGGCTGCCAATGCTGCAGCGGCGCAATCCACGCAGGAGGTCCAGGACGCGCAGGCCAACATCCGTCGCAGCCTGCTCGACATGGCCAACCAGATCGAGCTGCTGCGCACAGAGGTGTCCAAGCTGCGCGGCCAGAACGAGCAGTTGCTGCGCGATCTGGCGGACGTGCAGCGCCAGCAAAAAGATGTCCAGCTCGGAATCGACGAACGCCTGCGCCGTGTGGAACCGGTGAAGGTGTCGCTCGATGGCCTGGAGTTCAGTGCCCAGCCGGCGGAAAAGCGCGATTTCGACAACGCCATGGAGCTTTTGCGGCGCACCGAATTCGAGGGTGCCGGCCAGGCGTTTTCCGCCTTCCTGCGCCGGTATCCGGACAGCGGTTACACCCCTTCTGCCCTGTACTGGCTGGGCAACGCCCAGTACGCCAACCGGGCCTACAAGGAAGCCATCGAATCCCATCAGCGACTGGTCAGCCAGTTTCCGCGCCATCCCCGCACCGCCGAAGCCATGCTGGCCGTGGCCAACAGCCAGGTTGAGCTCAAGGACACCAAGGCGGCGCGCAAGACTCTGGACGAACTGGTCAAGCTGCATCCCTCATCGGAAGCGGCGGGCGCTGCGCGCGAAAGGTTGGCACGTCTGCGTTGAATAGGCCCAGGCGGCGGGCAGCCAACGTCCGGCTCCTACAATCGCCGGCATGGATATCGCCGCCGTACAACATCTGAACAGCACCGTGCTCTGGGCCGCCTTTGCGGTTTCCATTGCCTTCGGTTTCATCGCCCAGCGCACCCATTTCTGCACCATGGGCGCCATCAGCGACATTGCGAACATGGGCTCGTGGACGCGCATGCGCATGTGGGCGGCTGCGGTGGCGGTGGCCATGATCGGCTTTCATGTCATGGCCTGGCTGGGATGGATCGACGCGCGTCAGACCATCTACGCACCGTCTCAGGTGATGTGGGCATCTGCCCTGGTCGGTGGCGCCTTGTTCGGCTTCGGCATGGTGCTCGCTTCGGGTTGTGGCAGCAAGACACTGGTACGGGTGGGCGGCGGCAGTCTCAAGGCGCTGACGGTCTTTTTCGTGATGGGCTTTTCCGCTTTCGCCACCCTCAGTGGCATCCTGGCCGTGATGCGGACCGGCACGCTCGATCGGCTCACGATCCAGGTGCCCGGCGGCGCTGCGTTGCCGGCCTGGGTGGCCCAGGTAACGGGCATCGACCAGGGGCAAACGGGGTTGCTGCTGGGCCTGCTGATCGGCGGGGGCCTGCTGGTCTGGGCCTTGCTGAGTGAAGAGTTCCGTTCACCAGCCCATCTGCTGGGCGGGCTGGGTCTGGGGGCCTGTGTGGCCACCATGTGGTGGATCACCGGGCATCTGGGTTTCGTGCAGGAGCATCCGGAAACCCTGGAGTCGGTGTTCCTGGCCACCGATTCCGGGCGCATGGAGGCTTTGTCGTTCACCGCCCCGATGGCCTACACACTGGACTGGCTCGTGTTGTTCAGCGATGCCAACAATCTGCTGACCACGGGCGTGGCCTCTGTCGCCGGTGTGGTGCTCGGGTCCTTGGCCCAATCCCTGCTGTCTCGCAGCTTTCATTGGGAAGGGTTCCGCGGCACGCAGGACACGGCCTTGCACATCGTCGGCGCTGCGCTGATGGGTGTCGGAGGTGTCACCGCCTTCGGCTGCACGGTTGGTCAAGGTCTGTCGGGCCTGTCCACCCTGAGCGTGGGAAGCATGCTGGCGGTGGCGGGCATCGTCGCGGGAGCGCTGGCGGGACTGCGCTTCCAGATGTGGCTGCTGGAACGCGAATAGACGACCACGTCACGGCGCCATGGACGCAGACTTCGAACGGCGATTCGGCGGCCTGCGCCGGCTGTACGGCATGGCCGGTGCCCAGCGCATCTTCGATGCGCACGTGGTGGTGGTCGGGATCGGTGGTGTGGGTTCTTGGGCCGCAGAGGCGCTGGCTCGCAGCGGCGTGCGGCGGCTTGGGTTGATCGACCTCGACCACGTGTCCGAGTCCAACATCAACCGTCAGATTCACGCCTCGACCCGAACCTTGGGCATGTCCAAAGTCGAGGCGATGCGGCAGCGCATTGCCGACTTCCATCCGGCCTGTGAAGTGGACGCCATCGATGAGTTCGTGACGGAAGAGAACTGGTCGACCCTCATGCAAGGACGCCAGCCGGACGCCGTGATCGACGCCTGTGACCAGATCCGGGCCAAGACCGCCATGGCCGCCTGGGCGCGGCGGGCGGGCGTCCGGTTCGTGAGCGTGGGGGCCGCAGGCGGCAAACGCTTGGCCCACGCGGTAGAGGTTGCCGATCTGGCTGAGGTGACCCATGACCCGTTGCTGGCCCAGCTGCGCTACCGGTTGCGCAAGCACCATCAGGGCGCGCGACAAGGCCGTATGGGCACGACCTGTGTGTTCAGCCGCGAAGCGGTGGTGGCACCGGACGCCGCTTGTGGCGTGGGTGAGGGTGATGGCAGCCTCAACTGCCACGGCTATGGTTCGGTGGTCAGCGTGACCGCCGGCTTTGGTTTCTGCGCAGCGGGCTGGGTGCTCCATGAACTGGCCCGCGGATAAAAAGCATGCGCCAGCTTCAAAAGGAGCTTATTTGCAGGCTATAATTTGAGGCTTCGCGCACTTGCTAAATGCTTTGCGCGACACGCTTGAAAGAGCGGGGCGTTAGCTCAGTTGGTAGAGCAGCGGACTCTTAATCCGTAGGTCGAGTGTTCGAGTCACTCACGCCCCACCAAACCCCTTGCAAGCCTGTTGAGTCTCGGTGGACGTCTGGTACGTTCGCCCTTGTTTGATGGGACGTTAGCTCAGTTGGTAGAGCAGCGGACTTTTAATCCGTTGGTCGGCAGTTCGAGCCTGCCACGTCCTACCAAAGCAGAAAGCCCTGGTCGAAAGACCAGGGCTTTTTCGTTTCCACGGCGCCATCACCGCGCCACCGGCTCAGACCTGGGGTTTCTTTTTCACGAAGCCATAGACCACCAGCAGCAGCACTGCACCGACCACTGATCCAATGAAGCTGGCAGGTTGCCCGGGCGCGTACAAGCCGAGTGCGGCGCCGCCATAGCTGGCGAGCAGCGAACCGGCCACGCCCAGCACAGCTGTCATGATCCAGCCCATGCTGTCATCGCCGGGCTTGATGGCACGGGCGATGAAGCCTGCGATCAAACCAATGAACAGGGTTCCGAGGAGGGACATCATGGGCGGCACCTTTCAGGGTTGATGGGGTAACACCTAAATACTAACGCCCGATCTGCCCTCAGAGGGTCTCGGATGAGGCCGATTCGAGTTGTTCGCTCAGTTCCAGCCAGCGCATCTCCAGCACTTCGATTTCCTCGTTGACCGCTTTGAGGCGGCGCCCCGATTCGGCCAGGCTGGCGGGCGTGGCGGGTTGGCTCAACTGGTCTTCCAGCGCCTGCTTCTCGACGGCGAGTGCGGCGGTCCGCTTCTCGTTCTGTTCCAGTTCCTTGCGCAGCGGCCGCAGTTGCTCGGCCTTCTGTTGGCGCTTCTGGGCGTCGAGCTTGCGTTGTTCCGGGTTTCGGCTGGCAGGGGGGGCGGCCACCGGAGCGACCGGTTGTTCCATGACAGGAACGGATGTTTCCTTGCCGGCCTGTTTCTGCGCTTCGCGGGCCTGTTTGGCCACGTCCAGCAGATAGCGCTGGTAGTCGTCCAGATCACCGTCAAACGGCGCGATGCCGCCGCGCGAGACCAGCCAGAACTCATCGCACACCGCGCGCAGCAGGGCGCGGTCGTGGCTGACCAGCATCACCGTGCCCTCGAATTCGTTGAGGGCCACCGACAGCGCCTCGCGGGTGGCCAGGTCCAGGTGGTTGGTCGGTTCGTCGAGCAGCAGCAGGTTGGGGCGCTGCCAGACGATCATGCACAGCACCAGGCGCGCCTTCTCGCCGCCGCTCATGGTGCCGACGGCCTGTTTGACCTGATCACCCGTGAAGTTGAAGCTGCCCAGGAAGCTGCGCAGGTCCTGCTCGCGCGTGGCCTGCCCGCTCAGGCGGCCTTGCGCGGTGCAGTCCTTGACCAGACGGATCATGTGCTCCAGTGGCGTGTCGGCCGGGCGCAGCACGTCCAGTTCCTGTTGGGCGAAGTAGCCGATGTTCAGGCCCTTGCCTTCGATGATCTCGCCACTGATGGCGGCCAGGTCGCGGGCGATGGTCTTGACCACCGTGGACTTGCCCTGGCCGTTGGCGCCCAGAATGCCGATGCGCTGGCCCGCCAGCACCGACTTGCTGACGCCGCGCACGATGGTGATCGGTTCACCACCCTCGACGGAAGGCGGATAGCCGAAGCTGACCTCGTGCAGCGCCAGCATGGGGTTGGGCAGGTTCTGCGGTTCGGCGAACTCGAAGGTGAACTCGGCCTCGGCCAGCACCGGTCCGATCTTCTCCATGCGCTCGAGCGCTTTGACCCGGCTTTGCGCCTGTTTGGCCTTGCTGGCCTTGGCCTTGAAGCGGTCGATGAACTTCTGCAGGTGCGCTACCTTCTCCTGCTGGCGCGCGTAGGCCGTGGCCTGCAGCGCCATCTGCTCGGCACGCATGTCCTCGAAGCGGCTGTAGTTGCCGCCGTAGCGGGTGAGCTGCGCGCGTTCGATGTGCAGGGTGACGTTGGTCACTGCGTCGAGAAACTCGCGGTCGTGGCTGATGACCAGCAGCGTGCCCTCGTAGCGCTTGAGCCAGGCTTCCAGCCAGACCAGGGCGTCCAGGTCCAGGTGGTTGGTCGGCTCGTCAAGCAGCAGCAGCTCGCTCGGGCACATCAGCGCGCGCGCCAGCTGCAGGCGCATGCGCCAGCCGCCGGAGAAGCTGTTGACCGGCCGTTCCAGTTCGTCGAGACGGAAACCCAGACCCAGGATCAGTGCCTGGGCACGCGCCGGGGCGTCGTGCGCGCCGGCGTCGTGCAGGGCCATGTAGGCGTGGGCCATGCGTTCGCCGTCGTCGCTGGCTTCGGCGGCCGCAACTTCCTGTTGCGCGGCCAGCAGGGTCACGTCGCCTTCGATGACGAACTGCGTGGCGGGCATGTCGGTCTCTGGCATGTCCTGCGCCACCTGGGCCATGCGCCACTGGGCGGGTACTGAAAAGTCGCCCTTGTCTTCGTGCAGCGTGCCGTCGAGCAGGCGGAACAGGCTGGACTTGCCGGCGCCGTTGCGGCCGACCAGGCCGACCTTTTCGCCGGGGTTGAGTGTGGCGGAGGCGCCATCGAGCAGGACCTTCGTGCCACGACGAAGGACCACATTGCGCAAAGTGATCATGAAAGGGCCCGGAGGGCGTCCGCGGTGAGCAGCAGCACCTGGTCGTCACCGGCACTGGTGGACAGCCAGATGGCTTCAAGGGTGGGGAAGGCGGTTTCGAAATGCGCGCGCTCGTTGCCGATTTCGAGCACCAGCACGCCATGGGGCGACAGGCGCGCAGGCAGGTCACGCAGCAGGTTCCGGACAAAGTCCATGCCGTCGGCGCCGCCGGCCAGGGCCAGCTCGGGCTCGGCCCGGTATTCGGCCGGGAGGGCGGCCATGCTCTGCGCGTTCACATAGGGCGGGTTGCACAGCACAAGGTCCCAGGTACCGGGGCAGGCGGCCAGTCCGTCGGACTCGATCAGCGTGATGCGGTCCTGCAAGCCGTGCCGATCCACGTTGATCCGGGCCACGGCCAGCGCGTCGGGCGAGAGGTCGGCGCCGGTCACCTGCACCTCGGGCCACGCCATGGCGGCCAGCACGGCCAGGCTGCCGTTGCCGGTGCACAGGTCCAGCACCCGGCGGGTGTTGTCCGACAGCCAGGCGTCGAAGCCGCCGTCGGCGATGAGCTCGGCGATGAAGCTGCGCGGCACGATGGCGCGTTCGTCCACGTAGAAAGGCACGCCTTGCAGCCAGGCCTCTTTCGTGAGGTAGGCGGCCGGCTGACGGGTCTGGATGCGGCGGCTGACCAGATCGGCCACCTTCAGCGCCTCGTCCTCGCTGACCGGCGTTTCGGCCATTTCGTCGAGGTCGCCGTCCAGCGGCAGCCCGAGTTGCCAGAGCACCAGCCAGACCGCTTCGTCCCGCGCATTGGTGGTGCCATGGCCATAGGCCAGCTGCGCCGCGTCGAGACGGGCGATGGCGCCGGCCAGCACGTCCTGCAGCGTCAGCATGGGCGGGCCTCCCGGTTCAGCTGTTCCAGCGTGCGGCGGTAGATGTTCTTCAGCGGTTCGATGTCGGCCACGGCCACGTGTTCGTCCACCTTGTGGATGGTGGCGTTGGGCGGGCCGAGTTCGATCACCTGCGGGCAGATCTGGGCGATGAAGCGTCCATCACTGGTGCCGCCGGTGGTGGACAGCTCGGTCTCGATGCCGGTTTCATCGCGGATGGCGGCACGCACCGCATCCACCAGCGTGCCGGGCGTGGTCAGGAAGGGTAGGCCACCCACTGTCCAGGCGAGGTCGAAATCGGCTCCGGGCTGCAGGCCGTGGCGCGCCAGGATGTCCGACACGCGCTGCTGCAAGCCTTCGGGCGTGGACTCGGTGCAGAAACGGAAGTTGAAGTCGATCACCACGCTGCCGGGGATCACGTTGCTCGCTCCTGTGCCACCGTGGATGTTGCTGACCTGCCAGCTGGTGGGCGGGAAAAAAGCGTTGCCCAGATCCCAGACCGTGGCGGCCAGTTCGGCCAGCGCCGGCGCGACCATGTGGATGGGGTTCTTCGCCAGGTGCGGGTAAGCGATGTGGCCCTGCACACCCTTGACGGTGAGCTTGCCGCTCATGGTGCCGCGACGCCCGTTCTTGATCATGTCGCCGGTGCGCTCGACCGACGTCGGTTCGCCGACGATGCACCAGTCCACCCGCTCACTGCGGCGCTGCAGCTCACGGCAGACCACCACCGTGCCGTCGTTGGCCGGGCCTTCTTCGTCGCTGGTCAGAAGAAAGGCGATGTCGATGGCCGGCTCGGGCGTGGCAGCCAGAAATTCCTCGCAGGCGACCACCATCGCCGCCAGCGAGGCTTTCATGTCGCTGGCCCCGCGGCCGAACAGCTTGCCATCGCGGTGCGAGGGCACGAAGGGATCACTGGCCCAGGCCGACAGGGGCCCGATGGGCACCACGTCGGTGTGGCCGGCCCAGACCAGGGTCGGCTTCTGGCCGCGGCCCAGGCGTGCCCAGAGATTGGTCACACGGAAATCGGACGGACCGCTTTCCATGGTTTCACAGGCAAAACCCAGTGGGCGCAGCCGATCGGCGATCAGCTGCTGGCAGCCTTCGTCCAGGGGGGTGACCGATGGGCGGGCGAGCAGGGCCTCGGTCAGTCTCAGGGTGGCGCTCATCCGTGTTTGACGTCCAGGGTGAACTCGGTGAAGGTGGCCTGATCGCTGATGTCTTCGTCGTTCGGGGTGGCTGTCGTGTTCGACTTGGTGGCGTTGAACTCGTTCTGCAGGCGCCAGAGCAGGTTGTTGGGCGAATCGGCATGGGCCAGGCCTTCGTTGCGCGAGACCAGGCCGTCGCGGATCAGGCGTGCCAGGTCCTGCTCGAAGCTCTGCGAGCCTTCCGCCAGCGACTTTTCCATGGCTTCCCGCACGCCCGAAAAATCGGCCTTGAGGATCAGGTCGGAAATCAGCGCGGTGTTGAGCATCACCTCCATGGCCGGGACACGGCCACCGGTGTGTGTGCGCAGCAGGCGCTGCGACACCACGGCGCGCAATGCCGCGGCCAGATCGCCCAGCATCGTCGGCCGGGCTTCAACGGGATAGAAACTCAGAATGCGGTTCAGGGCGTGGTAACTGTTGTTGGCGTGCAGCGTGGCCAGACAGAGGTGACCCGACTGGGCATAGGCAATGGCCGCCGACATGGTTTCGCGGTCGCGCACCTCGCCGATCATGATCACGTCCGGTGCTTGGCGCAGGGCGTTCTTCAGACCGATCTGCAGCGAGGCGGTGTCGGTGCCGATCTCGCGCTGGTTGACCACCGAGCGTTTGTTCCGAAAGACGTACTCAATCGGATCTTCGATGGTCAGGATGTGGCCGGTCGCATTTTCGTTGCGGTGGTCCATCATGGCCGCCAGCGTGGTGGTCTTGCCAGTACCCGTGGCCCCGACCATGAGCACCAGCCCGCGCCGCTCCATGATCAGCTCGGACAGGATAGGCGCCACGTTCAGCGAGTCCAGTGACGGCACGTCACTCGGCACGAAACGGACCACCACTGCGTAACTGCCCCGCTGGCGCATGGCGCTGACACGGAAGTTGCCCACGCCTTCCAGCGGCACCGCCATGTTGAGTTCGCCGGTTTCCTGCAGCTCTTCGATCCGGGTGGCCAGCACGACTTCGGACAGCAGGTTCAGCGGCGCATCGGGTGGCAGCACCTGGCTGTTGATCGGAATGGTCTGACCATTGATCTTGATCATTGCCGGCGCATGCGCCGACAGGTACACGTCCGACGCCTTCTTCTCGGCCATCAGGCGCAGGATGCGCTCCATCGTTCCGCTGCTCATGCCGGCTCCCTCGGTGGGTGGTTGGGTTTCAGTCGCGCAGCAGATCGTTCAGGCTGGTCTTGGCGCGGGTCTGCGCGTCCACGCGCTTGACGATCACGGCCGCGTACAGGCTGTACTTGCCACCGTCCTTGGGCAGGTTGCCGCTGATGACCACGGAGCCGGCGGGCACCCGGCCGTAGCTCACGGTGTCGGTGGCGCGGTCGTAGATCGGGGTGCTCTGGCCGATGTACACGCCCATGGAAATGACCGAGTTCTCCTCGATCACCACGCCTTCGACCACTTCGGAGCGGGCGCCGATGAAGCAGTTGTCTTCAATGATGGTCGGGCCGGCCTGCAGGGGTTCGAGCACGCCGCCGATGCCGACGCCGCCCGACAGGTGCACGTTCTTGCCGATCTGCGCGCAGGAGCCGACGGTGGCCCAGGTGTCCACCATGGTGCCTTCGTCCACATAGGCGCCGATGTTCACGTAGCTGGGCATCAGGATGGCGCCCTTGGCCACGAAGCTGCCGTGGCGGGCGACGGCCGGCGGCACCACGCGCACGCCGCTGGCCTTGAGTTCGGCCTCGCTCATGTCGGAGAACTTGGTCTTGACCTTGTCGAAGAAGGTCAGGTCGCCGCTCTTCATGATGGCGTTGTCGTTCAGGCGGAACGACAGCAGCACAGCCTTCTTGATCCACTGGTGGGTGGTCCACTGGCCCACGCCCTCGCGCGTGGCGACGCGCAACTTGCCGGTGTTGAGCTGGTCGATCACGTGGGTCACGGCGTCCGTCACCTCTTTCGGGGCAGAGGCGGGCGAGAGCTCGGCGCGGTTGTCCCAGGCGGTTTCGATCAGGGCTTGCAGTTGTTGGGTCATTGCTTGGTTCGGCTTGAGGTTGAGGGAGAAGCGATGTCGCGCAGGATCAGGCGTTGTCCTGGCAGAAGCGCACGATGCGGCCGGCAGCTTCCAGGCATTCGGCCGGTTCGGCCACCAGCGCCATGCGCACGCGGCCGGCCCCGGGGTTGACGCCACCGACCGTGCGGGCCAGGTAGCTGCCGGGCAAAACGGTCACATTGTATTGAGCCAGCAGTTCGCGGGCGAAGGCTTCATCGGCGCTCAGACCGGGGATACGGCCTTCGAACGCGGCCGGGACGCGGGCCCACAGGTAGAAGGCCGCGTCGGGCAAGGTCACGTCCAGCACCTGGGCCAGCAGCGGCGTGACGGCGGCGAACTTTTCGCGGTACTGGCGCCGGTTGTCGATGACGTGCTCCTCATCATTCCAGGCGGCCACGCTGGCGGCTTGCACGGCCGGACTCATGGCGCTGCCGTGGTAGGTGCGGTAGAGCAGGAACTGCTTGATCAGCGCCGCGTCCCCGGCCACGAAGCCGCTGCGCAGACCCGGTACGTTGCTGCGCTTGGACAAGCTGGTGAACATCATCAGCTTGCGGAAGTCGCGGCCCAACTGCTTCGCCGCTTCCAGCCCCCCCAAGGGCGGTTCGTCGCGGAAATAGATTTCGGAGTAACACTCGTCGGAGGCGATCACGAAGCCGTGGCGGTCGCTCAGCTCGAACAGCTTGCGCCACTCGTCCAGTGGCATCACCGCGCCGGTCGGGTTGCCGGGGGAGCAGACAAAGATCAGTTGGGTGCGCGCCCAGACGTCGTCGGGCACGCTGTCCCAGTCCACCGCGAAATTGCGCGCCGGTACGCTGGGCACGTAGTACGGCTGGGCGCCGCCCAGCAGGGCCGCGCCTTCGTAGATCTGGTAGAACGGATTGGGGAAGGCCAGCACGGCGTCGGGCTGGGTCGGGTCCAGCACCGTCTGGGCGAAGGCGAACAGCGCCTCGCGCGAGCCATTGACCGGCAGGATCTCGGTGGCCGGGTCGACGGCCACGCCGTAACGTCGCTGCATCCAGGCCGCGGCGGCCTGTCGCAGTCCGGGTTCGCCGGCGGTGGCGGGGTAGCCGGTCAAGCCGGTGTCCAGCGCGGCGGCCAGCGCGTCCTTGAGCATCTGGGGCGTGGCGTGCTTGGGTTCGCCGATGCCCAGGCTGATGGCGCGGTGGGCGGGGTTGGGCGTGACGCCAGCGAAGAGCTGGCGCAGCCGCTCGAAAGGGTAGGGCTGCAGGAGGGACAGACGGGGATTCATCCGGCGATTATCCCAAGGGCGCCACGGCTCCCCGCGCAGGCCGCTTCACAAGGACGGACACGGTATCATCCACGCTGCCGTCCGGTTCCTGCAGGGGGCGGATTTTCATTACAAATCAAGCAGTTACAAGCTGCTACGCGATCGCCGTGCGCCTCAACTCGATCAAGCTCTCGGGCTTCAAGTCTTTCGCCGAACCGACCAACTTCATGCTCCCGGGTCAGCTGGTGGGCGTGGTCGGCCCCAACGGCTGCGGCAAGTCCAACATCATGGACGCGGTGCGCTGGGTGCTGGGCGAGAGCAAGGC
>CAZJZD010000034.1:0-44469 GCA_964550405.1 uncultured Hydrogenophaga sp.
CCAGCGACACCATGAACGCGATGTTCTGCTTCTCGAAGGCGATGCCCAGCACCACGGCGATCAGGCCCAGTGCCAGCGTGGTGATGCGCGAGACGCGCAGTTCGGACGCGCTGTCGGCCTGGCCCTTCTTGATGACGGTGGAGTACAGGTCGTGCGAGACGGCCGAGGCGCCCGAGAGCGTCAGGCCGGCCACCACGGCCAGGATGGTGGCGAAGGCCACGGCGGAGATGAAGCCGTAGAACACGTCGCCGCCCACGGTCTTGGCAACCAGCACGGCGGCCATGTTGGAGGTGCCCGAGCCGCCCTTGATCGCGCCGGTGGCGGTGTCGGCCAGCTCCGGGTTGGTCAGCACCAGGGTGATGGCGCCGAAGCCGATGATGAAGATCAGGATGAAGAAATAGCCCACCCAGGTGGTGGCCCAGAGCACCGATTTGCGGGCTTCCTTGGCGTCGGGCACGGTGAAGAAGCGCATCAGCACGTGGGGCAGGCCGGCGGTGCCGAACATCAGGGCCATGCCGAACGAGATGGCCGAGATCGGGTCCTTGATGAAGCCGCCAGGGCCCATGATGGACAGGCCGGCCTTGGCCGCCTCTTCCGGGGTCTTGCCGCCGGCTTCGGCGATGGCGGCCTTGACCGCCACGCCCTTGGCGAACAGGGCCTCGGGGCTGAAGCCGAACTTCATCAGGACCATGAAGGCCATGAAGGTCACGCCCGAGAGCAGCATCACCGCCTTGATGATCTGCACCCAGGTGGTGGCGGTCATGCCGCCGAACAGCACATAGACCATCATGAGCGCGCCCACGATGACGACCGCCATCCAGTACTCCAGACCGAACAGCAGCTTGATCAGCTGGCCCGCGCCCACCATCTGGGCAATCAGGTAGAAGGCCACCACCACCAGCGTGCCGCTGGCCGCGAAGGCGCGGATGGGGGCCTGCTTGAAGCGGTAGCCGGCCACGTCGGCAAAGGTGTATTTGCCCAGGTTGCGCAGGCGCTCGGCCATCAGGAAGGTGATGACGGGCCAGCCGACCAGGAAGCCGATGGAATAGATCAGGCCGTCGTAGCCGTTGGCCATGACGGCGGCCGAGATGCCCAGGAAGGCGGCGGCCGACATGTAGTCGCCCGCGATGGCCAGGCCGTTCTGGAAGCCGGTGATGCCGCCGCCGGCGGTGTAGAAGTCGGATGCCGACCGGGTCTTGGCGGCGGCCCACTTGGTGATCCAGAGCGTGCCGGCCACGAACACGGCGAACATGGTGATGGCGGTGTAGTTGGTGGACTGTTTGGCGACTTCGCCGATGTCCGCGCCCGCCGCATGGGCCAGGCTGCCCAGCAGCAGGGTGGTCAGTGCCACCAGGGTGTGTGCGATGCGGCTCATTGCTGGGCGTCCTTCAGGATGGCGCGGGTGAGGGTGTCGTAGCGCTTGTTGGCGCGGCGCACGTAGAAGCCGGTGATCAGCACGGTGAACACAATCACCCCCATGCCCAGCGGGATGCCGATGGTCGTGACACCGTCGCCCACGGGTTGGGCCAGAAAGGATTTGTTGAAGGCGATGAGGGCGATGAAGCCGTAGTAGACGCAGAGGATGATGGCCGTCAGCACCCAGCCGAAGCTGTTGCGTTGGCGGCGCAGCTCCGCGTACTGGGGATGGCTCTGGATCTTGGCAATCACTGGGTCGGTCATGAAAAGTCCCGGTTGAAAAACAAAAAAGGCAGAGCCCATGCCACCCGGTTCAGGGGGTGGTTGTATGGGTTGTCTGCCTCGGGGGCGGGATTGTGGGGGGCGGTGCTGACCGTGCACTTACTTTTGTAGCGGGCGAGACGCCCGCCGCATCGGCCAGCTGCTGGACGGGATGTGCGCTGTACGGCCAGTCCTTGCGGACCTGGCGCTCAGGGCCGCAGATCCGGCGAAGGTGTCGGGTCCACCTGCTGGTCCAGGGCTGCTTCGCGCTCCACCCGCAGCGCGCGCTGGAAGGCCGGGCGGTCCTGCAACCGCTGCCAGTAGGCGGTGACGGCCGGCGGGAACTGTGCCTGCAGGCCGAGGTGTTGCGCCAGCACCAGCGCGTAGCCCACGGCCACATCGGCGGCGGTGAAGCGGCCGGCGCACAGGTGCTCGTGCTGCTGCACGGCGGCGTCCACCGCGCGCAGCCGGGCCAGGAACCAGCGCGCGTAATCGGCGGCCACCTGGGGATGCCGGCGCTCGGGCGGTTCGAAGTGGGTGTAGCGCAGCACCAGCGTCTGCGGAAAGGTGAGCGTGGCGTCGCTCATGTGCAGCCAGTTCAGGTACGCGCCGTAGGCGGGCTCGTCGGCCCGCACGTCGAGCACGCCCGCGCTGTGGCGCGCCGCGAGGTACTGGCACATCGCGGCCGATTCGGTCATGCGGGTGGCGCCGTCTTCCAGCAGGGGCACGGTGCCCAGCGGGTTCAGGTCCAGGTAGGGCCGGGCGTGCACGCGGGGCGGAAAGGGCAGCATGCGCAGTTCGTAGGGCAGGCCCAGCTCTTCCAGCATCCACAGGGGACGCAGGGAACGGGCGCTGACGCAATGGTGCAGAACGATCATGGATGGGCTCCGGGAACAGACTCCAGTCTAGGCAGGCACCGGGTCGCGGGGCCGCCACCGAGGTTGCCGATCAGGCCAGGGGCGTGGCCTGGCGGCGGTAGTCGGCGGGGGAGTGTCCGGTCCAGCCTTTGAAGGCGCGGATGAAGCTCTTTTCGTTCTGGAAGCCGGCCGCCTGCGCCACCAGCTTGATGGGGCGCCGGGTGCGCTGCAGCAGTTCGATCGCGCGCTGCTGGCGCACCTCGTCCTTGAGCGACTGGAGGGAAGCGCCTTCTTCCTTCAGCTGCCGGTGCAGGGTGCGCGCCGAGGTGTGCAGCAGGGCCGCCAGGTCGTCGGCGTTGTGGGCGGCCAGCGGCTGGTGGCGCAGCACCTGGCGCACCCGCTGCACCAGCAGGCGGTCGCGCCGGTAGGCGTGCACCGTCAGGGGCAGGGCGCGCTGCAGCATCTGGTTCATGGCCGCTTCGTCGCGCTGGATCGGCAGGGCCAGGTAGCGCGCATCGAAGCGGATCGCGGTCTGGTCCGCTTCAAACTGTGTGGGCCCGTCGAACAGGACCGCGTAGGCCCCGGCGTGCGCCGGCGCGGCAAACGGAAAGCTGGCGCCGAGCAGGGGAATGCGCGAGTCGATGAACCAGCAGGCCAGGCCATGGATGTTGCGCAGCACCGAGACCAGACAGAACTCGCGCAGGACGCCGCCGGCGCCGAGCGGTCGGTGTTCGTCGATGACGATGCTCGCGGTGTCGCCCGCGACCCGGAGCGACAAGGTGATGTCGTCGGCCAGTAGGTGGTGGTGGCGGCACCAGCGCTTGAGCGCCACGCCCAGCGTGGGTGCCGACAGCGAGGCCCGGGCCAGCATGCCGTAGCTGCCCCAGGGCAGGGCGCGGCCGAACCAGCCCAGGGCTTCGTCGTCCAGTTCCTGCATGGCCGCGCCCGAGAGGGTTTCCATTTGTGCGGCGGTGATGCGGGCCGAGGCATCGGTGACACGCTCTGGCGGAATCTGTGCCTGTTCCAGTGCCCGCGCCGGGCTCATTCCGCGCTGCCGGTAAGCGGTCACGATGGCGTGCACGAACTCCATGGGCGTGGCGGCCCGGTCGCCGCGGCGGTCGGGCGGGCTGGCGGCTGATGGGCGGCTGAGGGGCATGGCGCGAGTGTGCCTGAGGCGTGGCGTGATTTGCAACCATTCTGGCAAACGCAGGAGAGGGGGGCGGCCTACAGTGGCGGCTGCCGGCCGGAGCGAGCAGACGCCCGGCGCCTGAGGAGACACACCCATGGACACCCCGCTGAGCCACGCCCAGGGCCGTACCGACGTACCCCTGATCGAACAGACCATCGGCGCCTTCTTCGACGCCATGGCCGCGCGCCACCCCGACCGCGAGGCGCTGGTGAGCGTGCACCAGGGGCGGCGCTACAGCTACGCCGCGCTGGCGGCCGAGGTGGACCGGCTGGCCAGCGCGCTGCTGGGTCTGGGCCTGCAGCCGGGCGACCGCATCGGCATCTGGTCGCACAACAACGTGGAATGGGTGCTGATGCAGCTGGCGACCGCCAAGGTCGGCCTGGTGCTGGTCAACATCAACCCGGCCTACCGCACGGCCGAACTCGAATACGCGCTCAACAAGGTCGGTTGCAAGGCCTTGGTGTCGATGGCGCAGTTCAAGACAAGCGACTACCTGGGCATGTTGCGCGAACTGGCGCCCGAATTGGCCACCTGCGCGCCGGGTGCGCTGCAGGCCGCTCGCCTGCCCGACCTGCGCACCGTGGCCTGGATCGACGTGGCGGGCGAGGGCGCCGAGCAGCCGGGCATGCAACGTTTTTCCGCGCTGCTGGCCAGTGGCCAGGTGGGCGATGCGCGCGTGGCGCAGGCGGCGGCCGGTCTGTCGCCCAACGACCCGATCAACATCCAGTTCACCAGCGGCACCACGGGCTTTCCCAAGGGCGCGACGCTGACCCACCGCAACATCCTGAACAACGGCTTCTTCATCGGCGAGTGCATGAAACTCACGCCCGCCGACCGGCTGTGCATCCCCGTGCCGCTGTACCACTGCTTCGGCATGGTGCTGGGCAACCTGGCCTGCTTCACGCATGGCAGCACCGTGGTCTACCCCAGCGACGCTTTCGACCCGCTGGCCGTGCTGCAGACGGTGCAGGACGAAAAGTGCACCGGCCTGCACGGCGTGCCGACCATGTTCATCGCCGAGCTGGACCACCCGCGCTTCAAGGAATTCGACCTGCGCACGCTGCGCACCGGCATCATGGCCGGCTCGCCCTGCCCGATCGAGGTGATGAAGCGGGTGCAGGCCGACATGCACATGGGCGAGGTGACGATCGCCTACGGCATGACCGAGACCAGCCCGGTGAGCTGCCAGAGCAGCACGGACACGCCGCTGGACAAGCGCGTGTCCACCGTGGGCCTGGTGCAGCCGCACCTGCAGATCAAGATCGTCAACCCCGAGACCGGCGAAACGGTGCCCCGCGGCGAACGCGGCGAGTTCTGCACCAAGGGCTATTCGGTGATGCACGGCTACTGGGGCGACCTGGCCAGGACGCAGGAAGCCATCGACGCCGACAGCTGGATGCACACCGGCGACCTCGCCACCATGGATGCCGAGGGCTACGTCAACATCGTCGGCCGCATCAAGGACATGGTGATCCGCGGTGGTGAAAACATCTACCCGCGCGAGATCGAGGAATTCCTCTACCGGCTGCCCCAGGTGCAGGACGTGCAGGTGGTGGGCGTGCCCGACCAGAAATACGGCGAGGAGCTGTGTGCCTGGATCGTGGTCAAACCCGGCCAGACGCTGGACGAGGAGGCCGTGCGCGCTTTCTGCAAAGGCCAGATCGCGCACTACAAGGTGCCGCGCTACATCCGGTTTGTCGACGCCTTCCCGATGACGGTGACCGGCAAGATCCAGAAGTTCAAGATCCGCGACGCCATGAAGGACCAGCTGGGGCTGGCCGAAGCCAAGACCGCCTGACCGAGAGAAACACATGCCCGCACTCCACACCCAACTGAACGCCCGTTCCGCCGACTTCCAGGCCAACGCCGCCGCCATGCGCGCGGTGGTCGACGACCTGAAGGTGCAGATCCAGAAAGCCACGCTCGGTGGTGGCGAGGCGGCACGCGCCAAGCACACCGCGCGCGGCAAGCTGCTGCCGCGCGACCGGGTGCAGATGCTGCTGGACCCGGGCACGCCCTTCCTGGAGCTGAGCCCGCTGGCCGCGATGGGCATGTACCCGGACCGCGACGGCAGCGACAGCGCGCCCTGCGCCGGCGTCATCGCCGGCATCGGCCGCGTCAGCGGGGTGGACTGCATGATCGTCTGCAACGACGCGACGGTGAAGGGCGGCACCTACTACCCGCTGACCGTCAAGAAGCACCTGCGCGCGCAGGAAGTGGCGCAGCAGAACCAGCTGCCCTGCATCTATCTCGTGGACTCGGGCGGCGCCAACCTGCCGAACCAGGACGAGGTCTTCCCCGACCGCGACCACTTCGGCCGCATCTTCTTCAACCAGGCCAACATGAGCGCGCAGGGCATCGCGCAGATCGCGGTCGTCATGGGCTCGTGCACGGCCGGCGGCGCCTACGTGCCAGCCATGAGCGACGAGACCATCATCGTCAAGAACCAGGGCACCATCTTCCTGGGCGGCCCGCCCCTGGTGAAGGCCGCCACGGGCGAGGTGGTGAGCGCCGAAGACCTGGGCGGCGGTGACGTGCACACGCGCCTGAGTGGCGTGGCCGACCACCTGGCGCAGAACGACCTGCACGCCATCGCGCTGGCGCGCCAGGCGGTGAAGAACCTCAACGCCCGCAAGGTGCCGCCGATCGCCACCATCGACCCGGTGGCGCCGCTGTACCCGGCCGAAGAGCTGTACGGCGTGATCCCGACCGACACCCGCAAGCCCTTCGACGTGCGCGAGATCATCGCCCGCATCGTGGACGGCTCCGAGTTCGACGAGTTCAAGTCGCGCTTCG
This sequence comes from uncultured Hydrogenophaga sp., assembly GCA_964550405.1. GTDB lineage: Bacteria > Pseudomonadota > Gammaproteobacteria > Burkholderiales > Burkholderiaceae_C > Hydrogenophaga. Next base: position 6,520 of record CAZJZD010000034.1, read on the forward strand.
GCACCACCCTGGTCTGCGGCTTCGCGCGCATCGAGGGCATGCCGGTCGGCATCATCGCCAACAACGGCATCCTGTTTTCCGAATCGGCGCTCAAGGGCGCGCACTTCATCGAACTGTGCTGCCAGCGCAAGACGCCGCTGGTCTTCCTGCAGAACATCACCGGCTTCATGGTCGGCCGCAAGTACGAGAACGAAGGCATCGCCCGCAACGGCGCCAAGATGGTGACGGCCGTGGCCACCGCCGCGGTGCCCAAGTTCACCGTCATCATCGGCGGCAGCTTCGGCGCCGGCAACTACGGCATGTGCGGCCGCGCCTACAGCCCACGTTTCCTCTGGATGTGGCCGAACGCGCGCATCTCCGTGATGGGTGGCGAGCAGGCCGCCAGCGTGCTGGCCACCGTCCGGCGCGACGGCATCGAGTCCAAGGGGGGCAGCTGGAGCGCCGAGGAAGAGGCCGCGTTCAAGGCGCCCATCAAGGAACAGTACGAGGTGCAGGGTCACCCCTACTACGCCACCGCGCGGCTGTGGGACGATGGCGTGATCGACCCGGCCGACACACGACGCGTGCTGGCCCTGGGATTGAGCGCCGCGCTGAACGCGCCGATCCCCGACACCAAGTTCGGCCTCTTCCGCATGTGACCCCATGAACCCTCACGCCCACTTCCTGCAACTCGCGCGCTACAACGTCTGGGCCACACGCCGCCTGCTTGATGCGGTGAAGGTGGTGTCCGAAGCCGACTACCGCAAGGACGTGGGCCTGTTCTTCAAGAGCATCCACGGCACCTTGAACCATCTGATGGTGGGTGAACACCTGATCTGGTACCCGCGCTTTGCCAAGGGGGCGTCGCCCAAGATGGCGCTCAATGAAGAAGTCGAGCCCGACCGGGAACGCCTGGGTCAGGCGCTCAAAGGCAGCGCGGCCAACTGGCTGCCGCTGATCGAAAGTTGGCCAGCCGAGCGATTCGATGGCGTGCTGTCGTACACCACGATGCGCGGCGAGCCGGCCACGCTGCCGTTCGCGGCCACGCTGGCCCATGTGTTCAACCACGGCACGCACCACCGCGGGCAGATCACGGCCGCGCTCACCGCGCTGGGCCATGCCAGTCCCGATCTGGACCTGGTGTACCTGTTGCAAGAGGAAGCCTCGAAATGACGACCCCCACGACCGTGGCGCTCACGGTAGCGGTGCAGGACCGCATCGCCCGCATCACGCTCACCCGTCCCGAGGTGCGCAACGCCTTCAACGACGCGGTGATCCAGCAGCTCAAGGCCGCTTTCGAAACGGTCGGCGCCCGGGACGATGTGCGCGCCGTGGTGCTGGCGGCCGAAGGCCCGGCCTTCTGCGCCGGTGCCGACCTGAACTGGATGCGCCGCATGGCCGACTACACGCGCGACGAGAACCTGGCCGACGCCGGGCAGCTCGCCGCCATGCTCAAAGCCATCTACGCATGCCCCAAGCCCACCATTGCCGCCGTGCAGGGCGACGTGTTCGCCGGTGGCATGGGCCTGGTCGCGGCCTGCGACATGGCGGTGAGCGTGCGCACGGCGACCTACTGCCTGTCCGAGGTGAAGCTGGGCCTGATTCCCGCCACCATCAGCCCCTACGTGATCCGCGCCATGGGCGCGCGCGCCGCGCACCGCTATTTCCTCACCGCCGAACGCTTCAGCGCAGAAGAGGCGCACCGCATCGGCTTCGTGCACGAGCTGGTGGATGCCGACCAACTGGACGCGAAGGTGGGCGAACTCGCCCAGGCCCTGGTCGGCGCCAGCCCGGCCGCCGTGAGAGCCTGCAAGCGGCTGGTGCAGGACGTGGCCGAGCGACCCATCGACGACGCGCTGATCGCGGTGACGGTGCAAGGCATCGCCGACATTCGCGCGAGTGAAGAAGGTCGCGAAGGGGTGGCGTCTTTTCTGCAAAAGCGCAAACCCGCCTGGCTGGCGGGGTAATCTGGCCCTTCCACTTCAGGAGGACCGGCTATGGACAACATCTGGACGTCTTTTGTCGAATGGCTCAGGGGCTTCGGTGCCCAGGCCGGCCAGCAGGCCGCAGACGCCGGCGTGCAGATGGGGGCGCAGGTGGTCGAAGGCGTGAGCGCCGCCGCCAGCCAGCTGGACACGACCAGCCTGTTTGCGCTGGCCGCTGCGCTGGGCTGGGCCAGCGGCTTCCGGCTCTACGCCGTGGTGTTCCTGGTGGGCGCTGCGGGGCTGGCGGGCTGGTTGCCGCTGCCCGACGGTCTGCAGGTGCTGCAGCACCCGGCGGTGCTGGCGGTCAGCGGGGCGCTGCTGTTCGTCGAGTTCTTCGCCGACAAGATTCCGGGCCTGGATTCGCTGTGGGATCTCGTCAACAGCGTGGTGCGCGTGCCCGCGGGGGCTGCACTGGCCGCAGCCGCCCTGGGGGCCGACGGCCCCGCCATGGCGGTGGTGGGTGCGCTGCTGGGCGGCGGTCTGGCGGCCACGGCGCAGGCGGCCAAGACCACCTCGCGCGCGGCCATCAACACCTCGCCCGAGCCGTTTTCCAACGTGGCCATGAGCCTGCTCGAAGACGGCCTGGTGATCGGCATCGTCTGGCTCGCGACCAACCAGCCGCTGGTCTTTGCCGGCGTGGTCGTGGTGGCCGTGCTGGTCATGTGGGTGACCACCTGGCTGCTGTTCAAGTTCCTGCGTGCGGCGCTGCGGCGCCTGCGTGATCTCTTTTCTTCTGCTTCCGCTCCCGTCTAGGAATCAATATGCGCCCCCACGTTCGTCACTTCGTGTTCTCACTGCCCCCCAAGGGGGCGCATGCCTCCTTTGAGGCGGCTCGGCAGGAGGCTTGACCATGTTCCAAAAAATCCTCATCGCCAACCGTGGAGAGATCGCCTGCCGCGTGGCCGCCACCGCCCGCCGCCTGGGCGTGCGCACCGTGGCCGTGTATTCCGATGCCGACGCAAACGCCAAACACGTGGGCGCCTGCGACGAGGCGGTGCACGTGGGCGGCAGCGCGCCCAAAGACAGTTACCTGCAGTGGGAGCGCATCATCGCCGCGGCCCAGGCCACGGGTGCGCAGGCGATCCACCCCGGCTATGGTTTCCTGAGCGAGAACGAGGCCTTTGCCGACGCCTGCGCCAAGGCGGGGCTGGTCTTCATCGGCCCGCCGTCCTCGGCCATCCAGGCCATGGGGCTGAAGGCCGAATCCAAGCGGCTGATGGAGCAGGCCGGCGTGCCGCTGGTGCCGGGCTACCACGGCGCCGACCAGGACCCGGCGCTGCTGCAGCGCGAGGCCAACCGCATCGGTTACCCGGTGCTGATCAAGGCCAGCGCCGGTGGCGGCGGCAAGGGCATGCGCGCGGTCGAGAGGGCCGAGGACTTCGCGGCCGCGCTGGCCTCCTGCCAGCGCGAAGCCATCAACAGCTTTGGCAGCGACGCCGTGCTGGTCGAGAAGTACGTGCAACGCCCGCGCCACATCGAGATCCAGGTCTTCGGCGACACGCACGGGAACTGCGTCTACCTGTTCGAGCGCGACTGCTCGGTGCAGCGCCGCCACCAGAAGGTGCTGGAAGAAGCGCCCGCGCCGGGCATGACGCCCGAACTGCGCCGCCAGATGGGCGAGGCCGCAGTCGCCGCGGCCAAGGCGGTGAACTACGTGGGCGCCGGCACGGTGGAATTCATCGTTGAACAGCCGGGCGGCTATGAGAAGCCCGAGCAGATGAAGTTCTACTTCATGGAGATGAACACCCGCCTGCAGGTGGAACACCCGGTGACCGAAGCCATCACCGGGCTCGACCTGGTGGAGTGGCAGCTGCGCGTGGCCAGCGGCGAACCGCTGCCGCTGCAGCAGGGCGATCTGAAGATCCAGGGCCACGCCATCGAAGCGCGCATCTGCGCCGAGAACCCCGACAACCAGTTCCTGCCCGCCACCGGCCGCCTGGCCGTGTACCGCAAGCCGGCGCACGTGGCGTTCGAGCGCGGGGCGATCCGCTTCGACGATGGCGTGCGCGAAGGCGACGCCATCAGCCCGTTCTACGACTCCATGGTCGCCAAGCTGATCGTGCACGGCGCCACGCGCGCCGAGGCGCTGGCCAGGCTGGATGCCGCGCTGGCGCAGACCCGCATCGTGGGCCTGGCGACCAATGTGCAGTTCCTGCGCCACGTGGTGCGGTCCGATGCGTTTGCAACGGCCCGGCTCGACACCGCGCTGATCCCGCGCGAAGCGGCGAACCTGTTCCAGCAGGACAAGGTGGGCCGCCCGCTGGCCGTGGCCGCCGCCGTGGCCCAGACCCTGGTGCACGAGAAGGCCGGCGAAACGGCCGACCCGTTCTCGCGCACCGACGGCTGGCGCCCGTTCGGCCTGACGCAGCGCCGCTTCGACTTCGAGTACCAGGGCGAGGCCCTGACCGCGCAGCTGACCTATCTGCACGACGGCGCGCTCAGCCTGACGGTGGGCGAGGTGGCCGGTCCGCTGGCCTTCAGCCCGCTGCCGGCCGACAGCGGCACGAAGCTGGACCTGCAATTCAACGGCCAACGCCAGACGGTGCAGACCTGGCAGTTCGGTGAGAGCGTGCACCTGTTCTGCGACCTGGGCGCCACCGTCATAACCGAGCTGGACGCGCTGGCCCACGCCGGCGAAACGGCGGCCGAAGGCGGGCGCCTGACCGCGCCCATGCCGGGCAAGGTGGTGAGCTTCGCCGTCAAGGCCGGCGACGCGGTGAAGAAGGGCCAGCCGCTGGCGGTGATGGAGGCCATGAAGATGGAGCACACCATCGCCGCGCCGGCCGACGGCACGGTGGCCGAGCTGCTGTTCGCGCCCGGCGACCAGGTGGCCGAGGGGGCAGAGCTGCTCAAGCTGCAAGCCGCGTGACTGCATGGGCATTGCCGGCCCGCTAAGCTCGCCGCATGCACATCACTTTCTGCTGTACCGACACCAAGGCGGAACCCTGGCTGCAGGGGCTGCGCGCGGCGCTGCCCGGCGCCACCGTCGAGGTCTGGCAGCCCGGCGCGCCGCAGGCCGACCACGCGGTGGTCTGGGCGCCGCCGCAACAGTTCCTCGACGAACAGCAGGCGCTCAAGGCGCTGTTCAACATCGGCGCCGGCGTCGATGCCCTGCTCAAGCTGCGCCTGCCGCCCGGCGTGAAGGTGGTGCGGCTGGACGACGCCGGCATGTCGGTGCAGATGGCCGAATACGTGTGCCACGCGGTCATCCGCCACTTCCGCGAGTTCGATGGCTACGAGGCCGACGTGAAGGCCGGTCAGTGGTCGTTCCGCAAGCCGCGCGAACGGCGCGACTTCCCGGTCGGTGTCATGGGGCTGGGCGTGCTCGGCGAACGCGTGGCCAAGGCGCTGCGGGTGTTCGAGTTTCCGGTGCACGGCTGGAGCCGATCGCCCAAGGCCATCGAGGGTGTGATGACCTACAGCGGCGACGTGGGCTTCGACACCTTCCTCGCCAACTGCCGCGTGCTGGTGAACCTGCTGCCGCTCACGCCCGAGACGCAGGACATCCTCAACCGCGACACGCTGGGTCGGCTCAAGCCCGGCGGTTACCTCATCAACGTGGCGCGTGGCGCGCACCTGGTCGAAGCCGACCTGCTGAAATTGCTGGACAGCGGCCAGATGGCTGGCGCCACGCTGGACGTGTTCCGCACCGAACCGCTGCCGGCGGACCATCCGTTCTGGCAGCACCCCAAGATCACCGTCACGCCCCACACCTCGGCGCGCACCCTGCGCGACGAGAGCATTGCCCAGATCGCGGGCAAGATCCGCGCGCTCGAAGCCGGCCTGGTGATTGCCGGCGTCGTGGACCCGGTCCGCGGCTATTGAAGAAAAGACCCATCATGAACATCCCATCGAAAGTCCGCCTCATCGACGTCGGCCCGCGCGACGGCCTGCAGAACGAGAAGCAGCCGGTGCCCGCGGCGGTCAAGATCGAGCTGGTGCACCGCCTGCAGGCGGCCGGCCTGAAAGAGATCGAGGTCACCAGCTACGTCAGCCCCAAGTGGGTGCCGCAGATGGCCGACAACCACGAGGTGATGCAGGGCATCACACGCGTGCCGGGGGTGCGCTACTCGGTGCTCACGCCCAACCTCAAGGGCTACGAGGCGGCGGTGCTCGACAAGCCCGACGAAATTGTGGTTTTCGGCGCGGCCAGCGAGGCCTTCAGCCAGAAGAACATCAACTGCTCCATCGCCGAAAGCATCGAGCGTTTTGCGCCCGTGGTGGCGGCGGCCAAGGCGGCCGGCATCGCGGTGCGCGGTGCCATGAGCTGCACCGTGGGCTGCCCGTACGAGGGCGACATTCCCCCGTCGCGCGTGGACTACCTGGCCGGGCTGATGAAAGGCATCGGCGTCGAACACGTGGGCGTGGCCGACACCATCGGCGTGGGCACGCCGCGCAAGGTGCAGGCCGCCATCGAGGCGACCCTGAAGCACTACGACGTGGACCACATCAGCGGCCACTTCCACGACACCTACGGCCAAGCCGTGGCCAACACCCTGGCCGCGCTGGAACTGGGCGTGTGGCACCACGACACCTCGGTCGCGGGCCTGGGCGGTTGCCCCTACGCCAAGGGCGCCACCGGCAACGTGGCCACCGAAGACGTGGTCTTCCTGCTGCACGGCATGGGCATTGAAACTGGCGTCGACCTCGATGCGCTGGTGGACGCGGGCCAGTTCATCAGCCAGCAGCTGGGCCGGCCCAGCAACTCGCGCGTGGCGCGTGCCCTGCTGGCCAAACGGGCAGGTTGACATGATGCCCCCACGCGCTCTTCGTTCGCTGTCCCAGGACCGGGGTGGGACCCGGTCCCTCCCGGGTCCTGGGGCTGTCAGCGCCTTCGGAACGGCCGGGCGGCGCTGACATGGAACTGCACGTCTGGCTCGCCTACTTCGCCGCCGCCTGGGTGATCGCCATCTCGCCCGGCTCGGGTGCCGTGCTGTCGATGACGCACGGCCTGGCCTACGGGGTGCGCGGTGCCAGTGCCACCATCATGGGGCTGGAACTGGGCGTGGCCACCATCCTGCTGATCGCGGGGGTTGGTGTCGGTGCGGTGCTGATCGCGTCGGCCACCGCTTTCACCGTGGTCAAGGTGGTCGGCGCCTGTTACCTCATCTGGCTGGGCTGGCGGCAGTGGCGCAGCCCGGTGGACGGTGCGGCGCCCGGCACCCCGGCGAACGCAGCGTCCGGCGGCCAGGGGCTGCCGTCGGTGAAGGAGCGGGTGCTGCTCGGTTACCTCACCAACGTCACCAACCCCAAAGGCATTGTGTTCGTGGTGGCGGTGCTGCCGCAGTTCATCGACCCGGCCCGGCCGCTGTGGCTGCAGCTGCTCATCCTGCTGGCCACCACCCTGTTCACCGATGTGATCGTCATGCACGGCTACGCCTTCCTCGCCTCGCGCGCGCAGCGCTGGCTGGCCACCGCCAAAGCCCGCCGCGCGCAGAACCGCGTGTTCGGCGGCGTGCTGATGGCCATGGGGGCGGGGTTGTTCATGGTCAAAAGAGTGGCTTGACCCCCATGCTCCACCGCCTCGCGGGTCGCTGCCCCGCCTTGGGGCGGCCCGGCGGCGGGGCATTTCTCCCCAGGCTGACCACTGAGCGCAACCCCGCTACCATCGCCGACCATGAACGACACCACCGAATCCCTGCCCCCCGGCGTGCAGCGCGTGAGCGCGGTGCTGGCCGAGCGGGGCCATCCGCATGCGCCGCGCATGCTCGACGACGCGGCGCGCACCGCGCAGCAGGCGGCCGACGCGCTGGGCGTGGCCCTGGGCCAGATCGCCAAGAGCATCATCTTCCGTCGCAAGAGCGACGACGCGGCCGTGCTGGTGGTCACCTCGGGTGACCTGCGCGTGGACGAAAAGAAGGTCCAGGCCATCGTCTGCGCGGAAGGCGGCAAGCTCGGCCGGGCCGATGCCGACTTCGTGAAGGACAAGACCGGCTTTTCCATCGGCGGCGTGTCGCCGCTGGCGCATGCCACGCCACCGGTCACGCTGATCGACCGGGCGCTGTTTCGCTTCGATGTGATCTGGGCCGCCGCCGGCCATCCGCACGGGGTGTTTCCGCTCTCGCCCGACGATCTGGTGCGCCTGACCGGCGCGCCGGTGCACGATGTGACCCAGGAGGCCGCGGTATGAGCACGTCACCGAAGCTGAACCTGGCCGACATGCGCCGCCGCAAACCGGAGCAGAGCGTGCCCTCGCCTTGCATTTCGGTCTGCGAACTTGACGAGCAGCGCAGCCGCTGCAAGGGCTGCTACCGCACGCTGGACGAGTTGCGGGCCTGGGGCGCGATGAGCGACGCGGACAAGCTGGTGGTGTGGCAGCGCATCGAGGCGCGGCAGACCGGCGCCACCGTCTGACCACCGCAGGAGGCCGCATGGCAGCCCACGACGCCCCGCACGAGATCACCTTCTGGTACGACCCGATCTCGCCCTACGCCCACCTGGCCTTCGAGCGCCTGCCCGAGGCGCTGATGGGCCTGAGCGTGGCGGTGCGCTACCGGCCGGTGCTGTTCGCGGCCCTGCTCAAGGCGCACGGCCAGCTGGGGCCGGCCGAAATCCCGGGCAAGCGCGACTGGACCTACCGCCAGGCGCTCTGGCTGGCCCACCATCACGGCGTGCAACTGGACCTGCCGGCAGCCCACCCTTTCAACCCGCTCGCGCTGCTGCGGCTGGGCCTGGCCACAGCCACCGACGATGCGCCCGGCGAGACCAACCGCTATGTGACCGAGCAACTGTTCCACCACGTGTGGCACGGCGGTGCCGAGGCGACCGACCCGGCGCGGCTGGCCGCCTTGCAGGCCCTGTTGCAGGACCACATGGCGCAGCGCCAGCGCGCCTGGATCGAGCCCGACAGCGACACGGTCAAGCAGCGCCTGCGCGTCAACACCGACGCCGCGCTGGCGGCCGGCGTGTTCGGCGTGCCCACGCTGGCCAGCGGTGGGCGCCTGTTCTGGGGGCAGGACGCGCTGCCCATGCTGCGCGCCAGCCTGGAAGGTGATGCCTGGTTCGACGGGCCGGACTGGTCCGCCGCCGCGGCCTTGCCGGCGGCGGTGCAGCGCCGCGGAAAGCCGGACTGAAGCGGCATGAATTCGGCAACAGGCTTGACCCGGCGCAGGCCCGGCGGGCCAGGTCCCGTCTAAACTGCCCGCTCAACATCGAAAGGAGACCTGCCATGTTCAAGAAGATCCTCGTGCCCACCGACGGTTCGGCCACCGCCCAGGCCGCAGCCGGCACCGCCGCCCAGCTGGCCAAGAGCCAGGGTGCCGAGGTGGTCGGCGTGTACGTGATCGATCCCTTCCCCTACATCGGCATCGGTGAGGCCTCGGCCGCCGGGCTTCAGGCCTACATGGCCGAGGCGAAGAGCGCCGCCGGCCAGGCGTTGGAGGCTTTGGGCAAGGTCTGCAAGGACCAGGGTGTCCCGTTTGCGGGCGACACCATCGAGCGCAATGTGGTCTACGAGGGCATCCTCGAAACCGCCGAGGCTGAAGGTTGCGACCTCATCGTCATGGCTTCGCACGGCCGCCAGGGCGTCAAGGCGCTGATCCTGGGCAGCGTGGCGCAGAAGGTGCTGACGCACGCCAAGGTGCCGGTGCTGATCGTCAAAGGCTGAACGACACCGTCCGGCGGCGCTGCGCGTCCGCCGGTCCCGGCGCTGTGCCAAGACGTAACCCTTCCGGCAGAACGGTTACGTCTGATGACAGGACGGGGAACTTCGCCCCCTACAGTGGCCCGCATGAGGGCTCAAGCGATGTCTGTGAGGGGTTTGCGTGGTCTGCCGGTGGCGCTGGCGGGTTTGCTGCTCGCGCTCGTGGCGGGATGTGGCGGCGGCGGTGGCGCTGGCTCACCCGATGCCGGGGGGCCGGTGCAAGGCGTGCCGGCCGGCTTGCCGGACCAGCCCACCAGCCAGCGCGACGCGGTGCGCCTGGCCGACCAGGCCAGCTTCGGGCCCACCGAGGGCCTGCTGGGCACCATCCGCACCCAGGGTGCGACCAAGTGGGTGGCGCAGCAGATGGCGCTGGCGAACAGCCGCTACAGCAGCGGCGGCGACCAGCGCGTTCACCAGCACAGCAGCCAGAACACCGACTTCTGCGCCGGACGCGGTGACACCTGCTGGCGCGACTGGTATTCGTCCACGCCCCTGGTGTGGGACTTCTACCGCAATGCGGTCCAGCAGCCCGACCAGCTGCGCCAGCGTGTGGCCTTCGCCTTGCAGCAGATCCTCGTGGTCTCCAGCGAGGGGGTTTCCGGCACCTATGGCCTGCGCAACTACCAGAACACCCTGTTGACCCACGCCTTCGGCAACTACCGCGACCTCCTGCGCCAGGTCACGCTCTCGCCGGTCATGGGCGACTACCTGGACCACGTCAACAACGATCCGGCCGCTCCCAACGAAAACTACGCGCGCGAACTGCTGCAGCTGTTTTCCGTCGGCACCTGCGAGCTCAACGCCGATGGCTCGCTCAAGGGCGGGCGCTGCACCGCGACCTACGACAACGACCGGGTGCGCGCCTACGCCTATGCCCTGACCGGCTGGACCTACCCGGCGGGCGGCGCCTCGCCCTGGGATTGCTGGCCGCGCGGCACCAACTGCCAGTTCTACAACGGCGACATGGTGGCGCTGCCGGCCGCCTTCCACAACAGCGAAGCGCGCACCCTGCTGTCGGGTGTGCAGCTGCCGGCGGGGCACAACGCGGCCCAGGCGCTGGAAGCGGTGCTCGACAGCCTGATGGCGCACCCCAACACGGCCCCCTTCATCGGCCGGCAGTTGATCCAGCACCTGGTGAGCAGCAATCCCTCGCCCGCCTATGTGCAGCGTGTGGCACAGGCGTTCAACACCGGTCGTTTCGGCGGGTTCGGCAGTGGCCAGCGGGGCGACATGAAAGCCACCATCGCCGCCATCCTGCTCGATGCCGAAGCGCGCGGGGACAGCCCCTTGCGCACGGCCGGCCGGCTGCGCGAGCCGGCCCAGCTGTTCACCGGCGTGCTGCGCGCCCTCAATGGCCGCACGGACGGAGACGCCCTGGGCTGGTGGTGGGGCGATACCTTGCAGCAGCATGTGTTCCGCCCACCCTCGGTCTTCAATTTCTACCCGCCCGACTACCCCGTGGCGGGTACCGCGCTGGTCGGTCCGGCCTTCGGCATCCACAACGCCAACACGGCCCTGCAACGTGTCAATTTCGTCCAGTACCTGACGTTCTGGGATGGCTCCGCACCGTCCAGCGATGTGCCCAATGCCCTGGGCACCCGCCTGGACCTGAGCGCTTTCCTGGCCGACGCCGACCAGCCCGAGGTGCTGGTGGACCGGCTGTCCCGTCTGGCCCTGGGGGCGCCGCTGCCCGGCGCCGCACGCACCGCCGTGGTCAACGCGGTCGGCGCCTTCACCAGCGCCAACAGCGGTGCCAACAATGTGCGCCGCTACCGCGTGCAGCAGGCCGCGTACCTGATCTTCGCCTCGCCCCAGTACCAGATCGCCCGATGAACCGCCTGCACCCGTCCACCATGGCCGACGCCCTGTCCATCAACCGCCGCCGCTGGCTGCGTCTGGCGGGTGGCACCCTGGCCGGCGCCCTGGGTGCCGGTTCGCTGTCTTCGCTGGCGCCGCTGGCGGCGCGCGCGCAGGACAGCTACAAGGCCCTGGTCTGCGTGTTCCTGTTCGGCGGCAACGACGGCATGAACATGGTGGTGCCGACCGACCTGACCCGCCACAACCTCTACGCCGGCGTGCGCGGCAGCCTGGCCCTGCCCCGCAGCAGCCTGGTCGGCCTCGGTGGGACCGACTACGGCCTGCATCCGTCCATGTCGGCCCTGTCCGGCGCATGGAGCGAAGGGGCGCTGGCGCCGGTCTTCAACCTCGGTCCGCTGCGGGCGCCGATGAGCAAGGCGCAGTTCCTGGCCGCGGCGGCCCAGCAGCTGCCCGACAACCTGTATTCACATTCCGACCAGCAACTGCTCTGGGAAGCGGGCGGGGGCAGCGCGGTCGAGCGCACCGGCTGGGGCGGACGGGCCGCGGACGCGCTGGGCACGGCCAATCCGGTCATCTCGGTCAGCGGCAACAGCCGCTTTGGTTTGTCCGAACGGTCGGCTCCGCTGGTGTTGCCGGAGCCCGGCAGCACCTTCGGCCTGAACGGCTACGAGAGCACCTGGGCACCCAACGTGGCGCGCCAGTCTGCCCTGACCGCCCTGTACGCGCAGGCGCAGGACGACACCCTGGTGAACGCTTTCGCCGGGCAGCAGCGCAGCGCTTTCGAGGTGGCGGGCCGGCTCGGCCCCATCGTCGCCCTCGAGCCGGGGCAGACCGGTGCGTCCTCCGACATCGACGCCGCGTTTGCGCCCCTGATCGTGAACGGCAACCTCACCAGCTACCTGGGGGCACAGCTCTACCAGATCGCCAAGCTGGTCTGGCAGAACGCCACCGTGCAGGGCAACCGCCAGCTGTTCTTTGCCGGTCAGGGGGGATACGACACGCACAGCGGGCAGATCGCCGGCGACGTGCTGGGGGGCGACCACGCCGATCTGCTGCAGGAGCTCGCCACAGCCATGGCCTGTTTCCACAGCGCCATGAAGCGGCTGGGCCTGGACAACCAGGTCACCCTGTTCACCCAGAGCGATTTCGGCCGCACCTTTGCACCCAACAGCAGCCGGGGGACCGACCACGCCTGGGGCAACCACCAGCTGGTGCTCGGCGGTGCGGTGCAGGGTGGCCGCACCTATGGCACCTACCCCGAGCTGGTGCTGGCCGGGCCCAACGACGTGGGCAACAACGAATGGGACCGTCAGGGGCGCTGGATTCCGGGCCACAGCGTGGACCAGTACGCGGCCACGCTGCTGGGCTGGTTCGGGGCCTCGGAAACCCAGCTGGGCACCATCCTCCCGAATCTGGCCAACTTCAGCACCAAAAACCTGGGGTTCATGGGCTGAAGCGGCCGCGACCCGCGCAGCGGCGGAGCGTGGGGGCCTGCTCTACCGCCTGAACTTGCCCGTCGCGTCGACGATGGACAGATCCGCGAAGTCCAGTCCGGTGTGGCTGCGCGGGCTGTAGCTCACCACCAGGCCGCCACCCAGATCGAAGTTGCGCATGCCTTCGAGCGCGTTGCGCAGGCCTTCGGACGTGGGATTGGCGCCGGCCAGCCGCAAGCCCTGGACCAGCACCTTGGCGGCGGCGAAGCCTTCCATCATGGCCGGCGACACACCCGCCAGCCCTTTGGCTTTGGCCAGGTCGGTGGCTTCCTTGATCAGGGGGGAACTCACCGATCGTTCGTTGGGGAACACCTGGGCCACGATCACGCCGCGGGCGTGTTCGCCCAGCAGCTTGATGAAACCCTCCGACGCGTTGTTCGACAGGGTCACCACCTGCGCCTTGGATCCTGCGCCGCGCAGGGCCTTGACGGCGTTGGCGGTGTTGCCGGCCGAGCCGATCACCATCACGGCCTGGGCCTGCTGGGCGGTGGTCTGCTGGGCCAGCGCCGAGAAGTCGGGCTTTTCGCGCGCGAACTTCTCCTGCAGCAAGGGCTTGAGCTGGGCCTTCTCGAATCCCTTGAGCGCGCCGGTGGCCGAATCGGCGCCGAACGAGTCGTCGGTCTGCCAGACCGCGATGCGGGTGATGCCGATGCTGGCCAGGTGTTCGATGGCTTTGGCCGCTTCGCGCTGGTAGGTGGCGCGCACGTTGAAGACCCAGGGGTTGACCGGTTCGTGCAGGGCCATGGCACCCGTGCTGGGGCCGACCAGGGGCAGCTTGTGCTCGGCCAGCAGCGGCAGCAGGGCCTGGGTGTGGGGGGTGCCGCGGTTCAGGAACAGGGCGATGACCTTTTCCTTGAGGATCAGGTCTTTGGCGACTTCCACCGTCTTCTTCGGGTCGAACTGGTCGTCGACGGTGATCAGCTCGACCTTCTGGCCATTGACGCCGCCCCTGGCGTTGATCGCGTCCAGATACAGGCGCGCCCCGTCGAGGTTCTCCTTCACCCCGGCCGCCACCGAGCCGGTCAGCCCCGAGGGCATGCCCACCTTGATCTGGGCCCAGGCGGGAGCGGACAGCAGGAGGGCCGACAGCGTCAGCCCGTGCAGGAACTTGTTCATCTGGGTCTCTCCAACGATGCGGGCAGTCTAGGATGGGGGTCCGATCCGGGGCATTGTGGAAACGACGTAAGTGATTGCCCGTCCGCCAGGCGGGGTGGCTCCTGCGCTCCTAGAATGTTTGCCTCCCTATCAGGAAGGCCCGCATGTCCGACGATCTCCGCCCCTCGAACGAGCCCGAATCCAGCGAGGGTGCCTCCGACCGCGAACAGGGGCTGATCCGCATCCGCGGCGCGCGCCAGCACAACCTCAAGAACCTGGACCTGGACATCCGCACCGGCGAACTGACGGTTGTGACCGGGCCCAGTGGCTCGGGCAAGTCCAGCCTGGTGTTCGACACCCTGTTCGCCGAAGGCCAGCGCCGCTACGTCGAGACGTTCAGCGCCTATGCGCGCCAGTTCCTGGACCGCATGGACAAGCCGGCGGTCGACAGGGTGGAAGGCGTGCCGCCCGCGATTGCCATCGACCAGACCAACCCGGTGCGCTCGTCCCGGTCCACGGTCGGCACCATGACCGAGCTGAACGACCACCTCAAGCTGCTGTTCGCGCGCGGGGCGGACCTGTTCGACCGCGAGACGGCACTGCCGGTGCGGCACGATTCGCCGGAGTCGATCTTTGCGGAGTTGCAGCGGCGCGCTGTGGAACAGGGTGACCCGCGTCTCGTCGTCACGTTTCCGGTGGAATTGCCCGCCAGCACCACGCCGGAAGAGGTGGAGCAGTGGCTCTCGGCCAGCGGTTACACCCGCGTGCAGGCCGAGCGCATTGTCCAGCGCGAAGCGAAGGAGGAGGCACCGGCCAAGGGCAAGAAAGCCAAACCGGTGATCGAAGCCGTCAAGCTGCTGGACGTGGTGGCCGACCGCTTCCGCCTCGGCAGCGCCGAACCGGCGCGCGTGATGGAAGCCATCGAGGCCGGGCTCAAGCGTGGCGCCGGCAAGCTGATGGTCTATGTCTTGCGGGAGGAGGGTGAGCCTGAGATCTGGAGGTTCAGTACCGGCCTGCACTGCCCGGAAAGTGACATCCGCTACACCGAACCCACGCCCTCGGCCTTTTCCTTCAACTCCGCCGTCGGCGCCTGCGAGGCCTGCCGCGGTTTCGGCCGTGTCATCGGGGTGGACTACGGTCTGGTCATCCCGGACGAAAAACTGACCCTGCGCAACGGCGCGGTCAAGGTGTTCCAGACCCCCGCGTGGAAGGAGTGCCAGGACGACCTGATGCGCCACGCCGAGGCCTCGGGCATCCCGCGTGACACGCCCTGGAACAAGCTCACGGCCGAGCAGAAGCAGTGGGTGATCGGCGGTACCCCCAGCTACAAGGACGGCCAGTGGGGCAAGCAGTGGTACGGCGTGGCGCGCTTCTTCGAGTACCTGGAGAGCAAGGCCTACAAGATGCACATCCGGGTGCTGCTGTCGAAGTACCGCAGTTACACCGAATGCCCTTCGTGCGGCGGCGCGCGCCTGAAGACCGACAGCCTGCTCTGGCGCATCGGCACGAAGGCGCAGGCCGACGCCGTGCTGCCTGCTGTGAAGCGTTACCTGCCAACGGGTGTGAAGTGGTCGCGCGCGCAGCTCGAAGCCCTGCCCGGTCTGTGCTTGCACGACCTGATGCTGATGCCGCTGACCAGCCTGCGGCGCTTCTTCGACGACCTGGCCACCACGCTGGCGGGCAGCGGGGGCGAAGGCGGTGATCAGCAGGCCCTCAAGCTGCTGTTCGAGGAGATCAACACGCGGCTGCGCTACCTCTGTGAGGTCGGCATCGGCTACCTCACGCTGGACCGGCAGAGCCGCACGCTGTCCGGTGGCGAGGTGCAGCGCATCAACCTCACCACCGCGCTGGGCACCTCGCTGGTCAACACGCTCTTCGTGCTGGACGAACCCAGCATCGGGCTGCACCCCCGCGACATGGCGCGCATCAACGACGCCATGCTGCGCCTGCGCGACGCCGGCAACACCCTGGTGGTGGTGGAGCACGACCCGGCCGTGATGCTGGCGGCCGACCGGCTGATCGACATGGGCCCCGGCCCTGGCGAGCGCGGTGGGCAGATCGTGTTCGACGGCACGCCCGAGGCCATCCGCAGCGCCGACACGCTCACGGGTGCTTACCTGGGCGCGCGCAAGACCGTGGGCATGGGCTTCAAGCGCATGGTCACCGACAGCACGCCGCGGCTGATCCTGGAAGGTGCGCGCGAACACAACCTGCAGAACCTCTACGTCGAGTTCCCGCTGCAGCGCCTCACGGTGGTCACCGGCGTGTCGGGCTCGGGCAAGTCCACGCTGATCCAGGACGTGCTGGCCCCCGCGCTGCTGCGCCACTTCGGCAAGGCCACCGAGTCGCCCGGCGCGCACGACCGCCTGCTGGGCGCCGACTTCCTGAGCGACGTGGTCTACGTGGACCAGTCGCCCATCGGCAAGACCGCGCGCTCCAACCCGGTCAGCTACGTCGGCGCGTGGGACGCCATCCGCGCCCTGTTCGCCGACGCGCCGCTGTCGCGCCAGCGCGGCTACACCGCGGCCAAGTTCAGTTTCAACAGCGGTGACGGTCGCTGCCCGACCTGCGGCGGCTCGGGCTTCGAGCACGTGGAGATGCAGTTCCTCTCCGACGTCTACCTGCGCTGCCCGGACTGCGACGGCAAACGCTACCGCCCCGAGGTGCTGGAGGTGCGCATCGAACGCGGCGGGCGCCTCATCAATGTGGCCGACGTGCTGGAACTCACCGTCAGTGAGGCGGCGGACCTGTTCAAAGCCGACCGCGAGGTCATCCGCGTGTTGCAGCCCATCGTGGACGTGGGGCTGGAGTACGTGAAACTGGGTCAGCCCGTGCCCACGCTGTCGGGGGGCGAGGCGCAGCGCCTCAAGCTCGCGGGCTTCCTGGCCGAGGCGGCCAAGAACAGCGCGGCCAGCCGCCAGGCGCTGGCGAAAAAGGGCACGCTGTTCCTGTTCGACGAGCCGACCACCGGTCTGCACTTCGACGACATCGCCAAGCTCATGCGCTCGCTGCGCAAGCTGCTCGAAGCCGGCCATTCGCTGATCGTGATCGAGCACAACCTGGACGTGATCCGCAGCGCCGACTGGCTGATCGACCTCGGCCCCGAAGGCGGGGCGGGCGGTGGCCTGGTGGTGGCCGAAGGCCCGCCGGAAGAGGTGCGTGAACACAAGACCAGCCACACCGCCCGAGCGCTGCGCGACTACGCCGAGTCCATGGGCGAGGTGCACGCGGTGCACGAAGGCCGCCTGGTGGACTACCTGAAGCAGCCGCAGCGCCAGCAGGCCGCCGCGGCCCGCGCCGACCACCACCGCAACGCCATTCGCATCGTCAACGCCAAGGAACACAACCTCAAGAGGCTGAGCGTGGACATCCCGCGCGGCCAGTTCAACGTGATTTCCGGCGTGAGCGGCTCGGGCAAGAGCACGCTGGCCTTCGACATCCTGTTCAACGAGGGCCAGCGGCGTTACCTCGAAAGCCTCAACGCCTACGCGCGCAGCATCGTGCAGCCCGCTGGCAGACCCGAGGTGGACGCGGTCTACGGCATCCCGCCCACGGTGGCCATCGAGCAACGGCTCAGCCGCGGCGGCCGCAAGTCCACCGTGGGCACCACCACCGAGGTCTGGCACTTCCTGCGACTGCTCTACGTGAAGCTGGGCACGCAGCACTGTGTGCACGACGGCGCGGCCGTGATGCCGCAGAGCCCCGAGAGCATCGCCGCCGCCATCCTCACGCGTTACCGCGGCCAGCACATCGGCCTGTTGGCGCCGCTGGTGGTCAACCGCAAGGGCGTCTACACCGAACTGGCCGACTGGGCGCGCCCGCGCGGGTACACGCATCTGCGGGTGGACGGCGAGTTCCTGCCCACCACCGGCTTCCCGCGCATCGACCGCTTCAAGGAACACACCATCGAACTGCCGGTGGCCGACGGCGTGGTGGACCCGGCCAACGAAGCCTGGCTGCGCACCCAGCTGGCCAAGGCGCTGGAACTGGGCAAGGGCACGCTGCACCTGTTGACCGATCTGGACGGGCTGGTCCCCGCGCTGGCCGAGGGGCGCTCCACCGCCGGCCTGGGGCGGCTGGAGGTGTTTTCCACCACGCGCGCCTGCCCGGTCTGCGGCACCAGCTACCCCGAGCTCGACCCGCGCCTGTTCTCGTACAACAGCAAACACGGCTGGTGCCCCGACTGCGTGGGCACCGGCGTCAAGCTCTCGCGCGAGCAGCGCAAGGCGCTGGACGATTCGGTGCGCGACGACGACCAGAAGGGCCGCGAGCAGAGCTTCGCAGAGCCCGAGGTGGAAGACCTGACCGACGAGGCCTGCCCCAGTTGCGAAGGCACGCGCCTGAATGCGCAGGCGCGGGCAGTGCGCTTTGGCGGTGTGTCGATCACCGACATCGCCCGGCTGTCCGTCAGCGAAGTGCGGCAGAAAGTCCGTGCACTCATGGCCGACGGTGGCTTGAGCAGTCGGGAAGCCGACATCGCACGCGACCTGCTGCCCGAGATCGAGAGCCGCCTGGCCTTCCTCGAAGAGGTCGGTCTGAGCTATCTGACGCTGGACCGAGGCGCCCCCACACTCAGCGGTGGCGAGGCGCAGCGCATCCGCCTGGCGGCCCAGCTGGGGTCCAACCTGCAGGGCGTCTGCTATGTGCTGGACGAGCCGACCATCGGCCTGCACCCGCGCGACAACCAGATCCTGCTGGACGCACTGCACAAGCTGGGCGACATGGGCAACACGCTGGTGGTGGTGGAGCACGATGAAGACACCATCCGACGCGCCGACCACATCATCGACATCGGCCCCAGCGCCGGCAAACGCGGCGGCCGCGTGGTGGCGCAGGGTTCGGTGGCGGACCTGGCGGCCAATGAAGAGTCCATCACCGGCCGCTACCTGCTGCACGCGATGAAGCATCCGCTGCAGCCGCGACGCGCCGTGAACGCCGACGCGGACAAGCTCGAATTGCGCGGCGCCACGATGCACAACCTGCAGCAGGTGGACGTGAGCGTTCCGCTCCAGCGCCTGGTGGTGGTGACCGGCGTCTCGGGCTCGGGCAAGTCCACGCTGGCGCGCGACGTGCTGCTCACCAACGTGGCCGAGGCGGTGAGCATGCGCAGCACCTTCACTGGTCGCCAGGCCTGGGACAACGAAGGCGCTCGCCCGGCCTGGGCCGGTTGCAACAAGCTGCTGGGCACGGAATCGGTGGACCGCGTGCTGGAAGTGGACCAGACGCCGATCGGCAAGACGCCGCGCTCCTGCCCGGCCACCTACATCGGCTTCTGGGACACGGTGCGCAAGCTGTTCGCCGACACGCTGGAGGCCAAGGCGCGCGGTTACGGGCCGGGGCGCTTTTCCTTCAACACCGGCGAAGGTCGCTGCCCGGCCTGCGAAGGGCAGGGACTGCGCACCATCGAGATGAGCTTCCTGCCCGACGTGAAGGTGCCCTGCGAGGTCTGCCATGGCGCGCGTTTCAACCCCGAGACGCTGGCCGTCACCTGGAAGGGCAAGAACATCGGCGATGTGCTGCAGATGGCCGTGGACGAAGCGGTGGAGTTCTTCGCCAGCATGCCCGCCATCAGCCACCCGCTGCAGCTGCTCAAGGACGTGGGTCTGGGTTACCTCACGCTGGGTCAGCCGTCGCCCACGCTGTCGGGCGGCGAGGCGCAGCGCATCAAGCTGGTGACCGAACTGAGCAAGGTGCGCGACGACATCGGCCGCCGCGGCCAGAAGGCGCCGCACACCCTGTACGTGCTCGACGAACCCACGGTGGGCCTGCACATGGCCGACGTGGAAAAACTCATCCGCGTGCTGCACCGGCTGGTGGACGGCGGCCACAGCGTGGTGGTGATCGAACACGACCTGGACGTGATGGCCGAGGCCGACTGGATCATCGACCTCGGACCGGAAGGCGGCTCCGGCGGCGGACGTGTCGTGGCGGCGGCGACGCCGGAAGACGTGGTGCGGCTGGGCACGCACACCGGCAAGGTGCTCGCCCCCGTTCTCGCCCGGACCTGACGCGGACGGAATGCCGCGCGACCAGGTCATCCACATCCACCCGGCCGCGCCCCCCCAGCCGGCCGAGGGCGCACCCTGCAACGGCTGTGGTGTGTGCTGCCTGGCCGAACCCTGCCCGCTCGGGCGGGTGATCTCGCGCAAGCGCACCGGCGCCTGCGACGCCCTGCGCTGGGACGACACCCTGCACCTGTACCGCTGCGGCGCGATCAGCGATGCCGAAGGCGTGCTCGGCCCGCACTGGCGCTGGGTGGCACCGCTGTTGCGCCGGCTCGCCCGGCGCTGGATCGCCGCCGGCATCGGCTGCGACGCGAGCCTGCGGCGCGAGAACTTTTGATTGCCTAGGGTTTGACAGGCTCAACTTTTCGGCGCCGCAACCGTTATGACGTGAGGGCCGTGTCACAGCCGCCCTGTCTGTCGTCACATCCACGGAGTTCAAAAGAATGGCACTTCCATCGCCCACACACCCTTGCTGGTCGCGCGCGGCCAGCGGTGGCCTGGCCCGCATCCAGACCTCCAACCTGGCCCTGCAGCTGCTGGTCAAGCGCCTGGACCGCAGCACCGATCCAGCCCCCCAGAAGGCCTCGGAAATCCAGGCCTTCTTCGCCAAATGGGAGCGCATCCTCGGCGCCGAAGTCGAACAACTCAACCGCATCTGAGGCACGCAACATGAATCGTCTGATGACCCTGGCCGAAGCGGCCGACCTGATCCGCTCCGGCGCCGCCCTTTCGTTGGCCGGACCCGAGACCGCGCTCGACGCCCTGCCCGCCGGCAACTGGATCGCCGGCACCATTCCCTACTTCATGGACACCGCCGGTGGCGTCGTGTCCACCGAGGGCAAGGTGTTCGTCACGCCGCTGCCCGCCAGCGGCAAGGCCACGCTGGCGCACTACGGTCCCACCCAGCTCAAGTCCGTGATCGGCAACGGACCCGACAACGGCTTCACCGTGGCCATCGTCCCGGCCGGCAGCGTGGCGCACAAGACATTCGCCGCCGAAGCCGTGAACGATGCCGATGCCTTCCTCAAGCCCACCGTGGGCTGGGTCTCGGGCGTGCACCTGTCCGACCTCGGCAAGGTCACACCCAAGGTCTATCTGGGCACCTCCGGCCAGAAGTTCGAGGACGGCATCGTCGTCGCCCACGTGGCCCTGCCCGAGAGCCAGCTCGCCTCGATCGAGATCGTCAACATCTTCGAGCCCGGTGACGGCGATACCCTGCGTTTCACGGAAACCTCGTTCGAGGTGGGCGACTGCCTGGTCAACGGCGAGAAGACCAACCTGGCCGCCTATGTGAAGGCCAAGGGGCTGGACCACGGCCAACTGCCGCTGGTGGGCGATTTCGGTGGCGCACACATCAACGCCTCGATCCAGTCGGTGGACGGTGCTGCGGGCAAGGTCGTGCTGTACGCACCGGTGTTCACCGGCGTGGACTACCACTTCGCCAAGCCGGTGGCCGACTACGGTGCCAGCTTCCGCGAGCGCCTCGCCGACTACCCGGTTGAAGGGGTCAACTTCTCCTGCAACTGCATCCTGAACTTCCTGTTCGGAGGCCTGGAGGGACAACGCATCGGCAACCTGCAGGGTCCGGTGACCTTCGGCGAAATCGGCTACCAGCTGCTCAACCAGACCCTGGTCGTGCTGCGCATCCAGTAAGCAACGGACTGACCGCACACAGGCCCCGCCCCGGCGGGGCTTTTTTGTGGGCGTGGCCAGCGGTGACAATGCCCGCATGCTGATCTGGCCGCTCCCCGCGCTGCTGACCTGGGCCCTGGCCTGGGCACTGTTCATTGGCCTTCAAGCCGTCGGGCTGGGTCCGGTGGTGGCGTTCGTTGTGGCCTTGCTGGCCGCGGGCCTGGCCGCCTGGACCGGCCGCACGCCCTGGCGGCGCCTGTTCATGCTGGGCGGCTTCCCGCTCTCGTTGCTGGTCAGCGGTGCGGCGGGGGCCGTGCCCGGCTGGATCTGGCTGCTGCCGCTGGTCTTGCTGCTGGCCCTGTATCCGCTGGGCAGCTGGGGCGATGCACCGCTGTTCCCCACACCCGAGGAAGCGTTGGATGGCCTTGCGCAGAAGCTGCCGTTGCCCGACGGCGCGCCGGTGGTGGACGCCGGCTGCGGTCTGGGGGCAGGCCTGATGGCGCTGCACCGCCAGTACCCGCGCGCGCAGATCCACGGCTGGGAATGGAGCTGGCCGCTGGCACTGCTGTGCCGGCTGCGCTGCCGCTTCGCGACGGTACGCCGTGCCGACATCTGGGCGCAGGACTGGTCGGGCTATCGCATGGTCTACCTGTTCCAGCGGCCCGAGAGCATGCCGCGCGCGATGGAAAAAGCCGCGGCCGAACTGGCGCCCGGTGCCTGGCTGGTCAGCCTGGAGTTCGAGGCCACTGGCTACAAGCCCCAGGCCCGGCTCGAAACCGTCCAGGGCAAGCCGGTCTGGCTGTACCAGGCGCCGTTCAGGCGCCGCTGAAGGCCACGGCGGTCAGCCCGGCCGCCAGCACCACCACCGCGCCGATCAGCAAGCGCGTGCGCTTGCGCAACAACTCCACCGCAGCCACCAGCCGGGTGTTCTGCTCGGCGAGTTCGGCCACCGTCTGGGTGATCTGGTCCTGGGTCTGCTGCAGGCGACCGATGTCCTCGCGCGCCGTGGCCAGCTGGTGCTGCAGTTCGCGCAGCTCGGGCGGGGTGGGGCCGGGCATCTCGATGACATGGGCGCGCAGGTCGGGCGGCGGCGCATCGGCCTCGCGGCGGCGCTGGCGCTGGCGTTCCAGCAGGTCGCGCGCTCCCTTGAGCACCTTGGGGGCGTGTTCGATCACATCCCCCCAGGGGATGACTTTCAGGGCGACCAGCCAGGGAATGGCCATCGAAGGGCTCCTTTCACGCCGCTGTGCGCGGCCGGGTGTGCGCAGCTTACCTGCTGCGGCTCCGGCACGGGATGTTGCGCCGCATCAAGGTCCCGGTGACGAGCAGGCTTACCATCGTCCATTGCGAATATCGTGATGAACGGAGTTGCCATGGACTGGACCGGCTGGATCGAACAATACGGCGAGCCCCGCGTGCTGCTGGTGTGCGGCCTGCTCACCGGCCTGGCCTTCGGCTTCTTTGCTCAGCGGTCGAAGTTCTGCCTGCGGGCCGCGGTTATCGAGTTCTGGCACGGCAAGTTCGGCGAGAAGCTCGCGGTCTGGCTGCTGGCCTTTTCCACCGCGGTCGTGGCGGTGCAACTGTTCGTGGTCTCCGGGTTGCTGGACGTGAGCACCGCGCGCCAGCTGGCGTCGCAGGGCAGCCTGTCGGGAGCGCTGATCGGCGGTCTCATCTTCGGTGTGGGCATGGTGATGACGCGGGGCTGTGCGAGCCGCCTGTTGGTGCTCTCGGCCAACGGCAACCTGCGCGCGCTGCTGTCGGGCCTGATCTTTGCCGTGACCGCCCAGGCCTCGCTGTCGGGTGTGCTGTCCTCCTGGCGCCAGGCGCTGTCCAGCCTGTGGGTGATTGACGGCGGGCCGGCGCGCAGCCTGCTGGCGCTCGTGGGAGTCGGCCCGATGGACGGCCTGGCCTTCGGCGCACTGTGGATGGTGGCGGCCGGTTTCTTTGCCTACTACAGCGGCTGGGGCGTCTGGAAGTGGCTGGGTGGCATCGGCACCGGCCTGGCCGTGGCCCTGGCCTGGCTGTGCACCTACCAGGTGCTGGCGCATTCCTTCGAGCCGGTGCAGATCCAGGGCATGACTTTCAGCGGCCCCTCGGCCGAATGGCTGATGCGGGTGCTGAGCAATCCCGACGAGCCCTGGAACTTCGACCTCGGCCTGCTGCCGGGGGTGTTCATCGGCTCGCTGATCGGCGCACTGGTCGGGCGCGACTGGAAGCTCGAAGGTTTCGGTGGCGGCTACACCATGCCGCGCTACATCATCGGTGCGGTGCTCATGGGCTTCGGCTCCATGCTGGCCGGCGGCTGCGCCGTAGGCGCGGGCATGACCGGTGGCGCGATTTTCGCCGTCACCGCCTGGCTTACCCTGGTGGGCATGTGGATCGGCGGTGGTCTGGCCGACCGGGTGCTGGACGGCCCGCACAAGCCCGCGCCGGCACCGGCGCCGTCGGCCGAGCCGGCACCGCTGGCCGCCAGCGCACCGACCGCCGCGCCCTGATCAGTCCCCGCGTCGCTGCGCCC
Source organism: uncultured Hydrogenophaga sp. (assembly GCA_964550405.1). Taxonomy (GTDB): domain Bacteria; phylum Pseudomonadota; class Gammaproteobacteria; order Burkholderiales; family Burkholderiaceae_C; genus Hydrogenophaga. The sequence continues at coordinate 30,687 of CAZJZD010000034.1, forward strand.
GGCGCAGCAGCCACCAGCCCGGTCCGGCCACGGCCAGCAGCAGGGCGGGGAAGCCGATCACCGGCGCCCAGTCCAGCATCGCGGCGCCCAGCGCCGGTGCCAGCGTGCCGCCCAGCGTGTACGACAGCACCAGCACCGCGGTGCTGTTGACCAGGGTGATGCCCTGCTCGCGCGAGCCGATGTCGATCATCGCCAGGGTGTAGAGGCTGCCGCCCGCGCCGCCCCAGACGAAGGCCACCACGGCGGCCAGCCAGGGCATGCCCGCCACCAGCGGAATCAGCAACGTGGCCAGCAGCGTGAGCACGGCGCAGGCGTGCAGGATGGCCAGGCGCGAGCGGTGGGCGTTGCCCCAGCGCGGGTGCTGCGCCAGGCGGTCGGCCGCCATGCCGGCGGGCAGCATCATCAGCGCGCTGCCCAGGCCGCTGGCCGACACCAGCAGGGCCGCGGCCGCGGCGCCCATGCCCAGTGCCAGACCGTACAGCGGCAGGATGGACGTGAGTCCGCTCTCGAAGAAACCGCCCACGAAACCGACCGCCATGATCAATGGGTGCGCACGCAGCGCGTGCCAGACCCCGTGCAGGCCGACCCGCGCCTCGTGGGCGTCGGCGGCGGGCGGCAGACGCGGAATCCACAGGCTGCCCAGCAAGCCCAGCACCAGAAAGCCCAGCACGATCCACAGCGCCACCGGGCTGGTGGGCCCGACCAGCGCCAGCAGCGCCGGGCCGATCACGAAGGTGGTGCCGACCATGGTCTCGAACAGGCCCACCATGCGCCCGCGCTGCAGGGGCGGCGCAAACTCGGCCACCACCGCCTCGGCCAGCACCCAGCGCAGGCCGGAGGCGATGCCGGCGATGAACTCGAACAGGAACCACAGGGGCAGGGCGTCGGTGAACAGGAAACCGGTGGTGGCCACCACCGGCACCGCGGCCGACAACCACAGCGTGGGCCGGCGCCCCAGCCGCTGGGTGATGGCCGAGGCGAACGGCGTCACCACGAAGATGCCGACCCAGCCACTGGCCGCGAACAGCCCAGCCAGCGCGGTGGACACGCCCCCATCCTTCAGGCGCAGCAGCAGCCAGGGCGCGAGCATGAAGTAACCGACCAGTTCGCAGAAGGTGGCGATGAAGATCGCCCAGAGCCCACGCCGCGCGAGCGCAGGCGGTGGTGCTGCGGTGGTGCTGGACAGCGGCGGTTGCAGCGGTCCGCTCATGCGGGGACTCCGCCCGAACGTGCGGCCAGCACGGCCTGCGCCACTTCGGCAAAGCCGGCGCCGCGCTCCCCTGTGCTGACGTAGCGCGGGTGCTGCGTGAGCTGGTGCCAGAAGCGGGCGACGTTGGCCACACCGACGCTGTGTGGGAAATGGCCGAACATCCGCGCGTCGTTGGTCGAGTCGCCGACATAGACCCAGCGGTCCCGCTCGGCATCGAGGTCGCGGCCCAGGCGCTGGCGCACGATCCAGCGCGCGCCTTCGAGTTTGTCGTGGTCACCGATCCAGCCGTTGACATGGATGGAGCTGACGGTGGCATGGAGCCCGCCGTCCTGCATCAGCGCCACCACGCGGGCGATGTCGGCTTCGGGCAGGTGGGCGAACTCGCTGTGGTCGATCGCGATGTCGGTCTCGCGGCCGGGGCTGTCCTGCGACAGTCGGGCGTGCGGCAGTTCGGCCAGGATGCGCTGTGCCACCGCCTGCAGCCGCGCAAAGTTCGTCCCGCGGGTGGCCTCGTCCTGCAGCCAGTCCTTGTGCATCGAACCGTCGATCCCGCGCCAGAGCGCCACCGCGCCGTTCTCGGCCACGATGGCGTCCACCGGCCAGGCCATGGCGAACGGCTCGCTCCAGCCCGCGGGCCTGCCGGTGATGGCGAAAACCGGCAGCCCGGCGGCGCGCAGCGCGTGCAGCGCGGCCAGCGCTTCGGGCGTGATAGCGCCGTCGGTCGTCAGGGTGTCGTCGATGTCCGTGAGCACGCCGTGGATGCGGGCACGCTCGGCCAGCGGCCAGTCGGACAGGGGGGCAGCGGGGGGGAAGTGAGGCATAAAGACCGCGCAGTTTCGCAGATGCGCAGATCCGGGTGCTGAGCTAGAATCACGCACATCCGAGGAGCGTTGCAGCGCACCCCCGACCCCGGTCGGCGCGGTTCGTGAGGCTCGGACATCCATGCAACGACGCTCATCCACTTCTTCGTGCGATGGGCTTTTTTTTGTCCCCCTCTCGCCCGTGAAGTGGTTCATCAACCTTCAATGGAGCGAACCATGAACGCACGCATTCCCGCCGTCGCCACCGACTGCGTCATCGCCGACATCGGCCTGGCCGACTGGGGCCGCAAAGAAATCAAGATCGCCGAGACCGAGATGCCCGGCCTGATGGCCATCCGCGAGGAATTCGCCAAGGCGCAACCGCTCAAGGGTGCGCGCATCACCGGCTCGCTGCACATGACCATCCAGACGGCGGTGCTGATCGAGACCCTCAAGGCCCTGGGCGCCGACGTGCGCTGGGCCTCGTGCAACATCTTCTCCACCCAGGACCACGCCGCCGCCGCCATCGCCGCCGCCGGCACGCCGGTGTTCGCCGTCAAGGGCGAGACCCTGGTCGACTACTGGGACTACACCCACCGCATCTTCGACTTCGGCCCCAAGGGCAGCGAGGGCGAAGGCCCGAACATGATCCTGGACGACGGCGGTGACGCCACGCTGCTGATGCACCTGGGCAAGCGCGCCGAGAAGGACCTGTCGGTGCTGGCCAACCCGGGCAGCGAAGAAGAGCGCATCCTGTTCGCCGCCATCAAGGCCAAGCTGGCCGAAGACAGCACTTGGTACAGCCGCAAGAGCGCACAGATCCTGGGCGTGACCGAAGAGACCACCACCGGCGTGCACCGCCTCAAGGAAATGTCGGCCAAGGGCACCCTGATGTTCCGCGCCATCAACGTCAACGACTCGGTCACCAAGAGCAAGTTCGACAACCTGTACGGCTGCCGCGAGTCGCTGGTGGACGGCATCAAGCGCGCCACCGACGTGATGATCGCCGGCAAGGTCGCCGTGGTCTGCGGCTACGGCGACGTGGGCAAGGGCTCGGCCCAGGCCCTGCGTGCGCTCAGCGCCCAGGTGTGGGTGACCGAGATCGACCCCATCAACGCCCTGCAGGCGGCGATGGAAGGCTTCAAGGTCGTGACCATGGAGTGGGCCGCCGACAAGGCCGACATCTTCGTGACCACCACCGGCAACCGCGACGTGATCACCTACGAACACATGGCGGCAATGAAGGACCAGTCCATCGTCTGCAACATCGGTCACTTCGACAACGAGATCCAGGTCGCCAAGCTGGAAGAGAAGTGCCAGTGGGAAGAGATCAAGCCCCAGGTCGATCACGTGATCTTCCCGGACGGCAAGAAGATCATCCTGCTGGCCAAGGGCCGGCTGGTGAACCTGGGCTGCGGCACCGGCCACCCCAGCTTCGTGATGTCCAACTCGTTCGCCAACCAGACGATTGCGCAGATCGAGCTGTTCACGCACCCCGAGGGTTACGACGTGGGCAAGGTCTACGTGCTGCCCAAGCACCTGGACGAGAAGGTCGCGCGCCTGCACCTGAAGAAGGTGGGCGCGATGCTGACCGAGCTGTCGGACGAGCAGGCCGCCTACATCGGCGTGCCCAAGAACGGTCCGTACAAGCCGGACACGTACCGGTATTGATCGCCGATGCGTGCTGACCAGTTGCTCGTCGAGCGAGGGTTGGCCGCGTCGCGTTCGCAAGCCCAGCGGCTGATCGCGGCGGGCGTGCGCTGGCGGCTGTCCGGCGGTGACTGGAAGCCGGTCACCAAGAACGGCGAGGAGCTGCGCGAGACAGCGGAGCTGGAGCTGCTGGACACGGCCGAGTCGCGCTTTGTCTCGCGCGGCGGCCTCAAGCTCGATGGTGCGCTCACGCACTGCGGCTTGGATGTGAACGGCCTGCGCTGCCTCGATGTGGGGCAGAGCAGCGGTGGTTTCACCGACGCCCTGCTGCAGCGCGGCGCCGCGCAGGTGGTGGGCGTCGATGTGGGCCAGGGCCAGTTGCACCCGCAGCTGCGCAGCGATCCGCGCGTGGTCTGCATCGAGAAATGCAACGCGCGTGAACTGACGGCGCAGCAGTTGGCGGATGCCGGCGGCGGAAGCGAGAGATTCGACCTGATCGTCGGCGACCTGTCGTTCATCTCGCAGACCCTGGTGTGGCCGGCCATCGTGCCGCTGCTCGGACCGGGCGCCAGCTTGCTGATGCTGGTCAAGCCGCAGTTCGAGCTGCAGCCCGAGCACATCGGCAAGGGCGGACTGGTCAAAGACGCCGCGAGTTACACGCTCGTGCAGCAACGCATCGCGCAGGCCTGCACCGATAACGGCCTGCAACTGCGGGACTATTTTGAAAGCGCCATCACCGGTGGTGACGGCAACCGGGAGTTTTTCGTATGGGCCTGCCCCTGAGTTTTGAGTTCTTTCCGCCCAAGACGCCCGAGGGCGCCGAGAAGCTGCGCGCGGTGCGCCAGCAGCTGTACACGGTCCGCCCCGAGTTCTGTTCGGTGACCTACGGCGCTGGCGGTTCCACGCAGGACGGCACGCTGCAGACCGTGCAGGCCATCCTCGACGAAGGCCAGCAGGGCGCGTCGCACTTCACCTGCGTCGGCGCGTCGCGCGACTCGGTGCGCGAGAAGCTGGCGCTGTTCAAGTCCATGGGCCTGCGCCGCCTGGTGGCGCTGCGCGGCGACCTGCCCAGCGGCTACGGCAGCATGGGCGAGTTCCGCTATGCGGCCGATCTGGTGGCCTTCATCCGTGCCGAAACGGGCGATCACTTCCACCTGGAAGTGGCGGCCTATCCCGAGATGCACCCGCAGGCCCGTTCGCCCGAGGCCGACCTGCAGGCCTATGTCGCCAAGGTCAAGGCCGGTGCCAGTTCGGCCATCACGCAGTTCTTTTTCAACACCGACGCGTACTTCCGCTTCGTGGATGACGCGCACAAACTCGGCGCGGATGTGCCGGTGGTGCCCGGCATCATGCCCATCATCAACTCCAGCGGCCTGTTGCGTTTCGCCGAGAGTTGCGGCGCCGAGATCCCGCGCTGGATCCGCCTGCGCCTGCAGGCTTTCGGCGACGACACGGAGTCCATCAAGGCCTTCGGCCTGGACGTCACCACCGACCTGTGTGACCAGTTGCGCAGCGCCGGTGTGCCGGCGCTGCACTTCTACACCATGAACCAGAGCGTGGCGACGCTGGAGATTCTCAGGCGCCTGCAACTGGGCTAAGGTGCGGGCTGGCGCACAACAGCAGGAGGAATCGCCATGCCCCACACGTCCCGACCATCCGCCCGCATCCGGCCCCGACCCCGCACAGCCTCGGCCTTGCTGGCCTTTGCGCTGGCCGGTTGTGCCGTGCCCCACAAGGCGCCTGCGCCGTCCAAGGCTTCATCTGCACCTGTGGTGCCGACGCCGTCGGCGAAGCCGTCACCGGTCATCGGCGCTGCGGGCGGTGCCACGGTCCCTGTCGTCCCGCCGGCGCAAGCCCGCGTTCCGGCGCCACTGGGCGAGCCCGTGGTGTCGATCGGGCCGCTGGACGGTGGGGGGGACGCCACGGCGTCCGTGGCCGACGCACCGAAAGCAAGCCCGCAGGGCAAGGCGCTCGCGCAGGGGCTGGCGTCCTGGTACGGGCCGGGTTTCCACGGCCGCCGCACCGCCAGCGGAGAGCGCTACGACATGCACGCGCTGACGGCGGCCCACAAGACGCTGCCCTTCGGCACCAAGGTGCGCGTGCGCAGCGTGCACACCGGCAAGGAAGTGGTGGTGCGCATCAACGACCGCGGGCCTTACAAACACCAGCGCATCATCGACCTGAGCCTGGCCGCGATCACTGCGCTCGGCCTGCGCCACCGTGGCGTGACCGAGGTGGTCTTGCTGCGAGAATGACCCGGCCGCGAGGCTGCTGAATGCAAGCCCCGCGCTCATCACACCAGGAGACCTGCTCATGAAAATCGAAACCATCGCCGTGCACGGCGGCTATACCCCCGACCCCACCACCAAGGCCGTGGCGGTGCCCATCTACCAGACCGTGGCTTACGCCTTTGACGATACGCAACACGGCGCCGACCTGTTCGACCTCAAGGTGGCCGGCAACATCTACAGCCGCATCATGAACCCCACCAACGGGGTGCTTGAAGCACGCCTGGCCGCGCTCGAAGGCGGGGTGGGCGCGCTGACCATGGCCTCGGGCATGGCGGCCATCACGGCAGCGATCCAGACCATCGCCGAGAGCGGTGACAACATCGTCTCGGCCAGCACGCTGTACGGCGGCACCTACAACCTGTTCGCCCACACCTTGCCCCAGCAGGGCATCACGGTGCGCTTCGCCGACCCGCGCGACCCAGCCGCGTTTGCTGCGCTGATCGACGATCGCACCAAGGCGATCTACTGCGAGTCCATCGGCAACCCCCTGGGCAACGTGACCGACATCGGCGCCCTCGCGAAGGTGGCGCACGCGGCGGGCGTTCCGCTGATCGTCGACAACACGGTCACCAGCCCTTACCTGTGCCGCCCGTTCGAACACGGCGCCGACATCGTGGTGCATTCCCTGACCAAGTACCTCGGCGGTCATGGCACCACCATCGGCGGCGCCATCGTGGACTCGGGCAAGTTCCCGTGGGCCGAACACAAGGCGCGTTTCAAGCGACTGAACGAACCCGATGTGAGCTACCACGGCGTGGTCTACACCGAAGCGCTGGGTGCCGCAGCCTATATCGGCCGCGCTCGCGTGGTGCCGCTGCGCAACATGGGTGCGGCGCTCTCGCCGATGAACGCATTCCAGATCCTGCAGGGCATCGAGACCCTGGCGCTGCGCATGGACCGCATCTGCGAGAACGCCGTGAAGGTGGCGCAGCACTTGAAGAACCACCCCAAGGTGGGCTGGGTCAACTACGCGGGCCTGCCCGACCACCAGGACCACGGCCTGGTGCAGCGGTACATGGGGGGCCGCGCGTCCGGGATCATCAGCTTCGGCCTCAAGTCCGGCGATGCCATCGCGGCCGGTGCACGCTTCCAGGACGCGCTCCAGCTGTTCACCCGCCTGGTCAACATCGGCGATGCCAAGTCCCTGGCCTGCCACCCGGCCACCACCACCCACCGCCAACTCAACCCCGACGAGATGAAGAAGGCCGGCGTGAGCCCCGACATGGTCCGCCTGTCCATCGGCATCGAGCACATTGACGACCTGATCGCCGATCTGGATCAGGCGCTGGCCAAGGTCTGAGGCGATGCCCGTGTGCCAGAAACGTTCGCTCGTTGCTGCGCTGCTGTGCAGCCTGCTGCTGGCGGCGTGCGGCGGTGGCGACGAGCCTGCATCGGGCGCTGCGTCGGAAGACACCGCCGCGGGTGATGGGTCATCCTCCGGCGGCGCAAGCCCTTCAGCACCGGTGCCAGCCGATGCCAGCTGTGGGCTGCCCGATTTCCAGGCCGAGGTGATGCGCCAGATCAACGCTGCAAGGGCGGCTGCGCGCACCTGTGGGGCAACGGACATGCCCGCTGTCGGCTCCCTGGCCTGGCGCGATCAGCTGTTCACCGCCGCTGCACGCCATTCGCTGGACATGGCCTCGCACAACCACTTCGACCACACCGGGACCGACGGCAGTTCCAGTTCGCAGCGTGTCACGGCTGCGGGCTACGCCTGGTCGGCCACCGGCGAAAACATCGCCGCCGGATACAGCAACGTGAGCGCGACGATGGCCGGCTGGCTGGGCAGCGAAGGGCACTGCCGCAACCTCATGAATCCGGGCTTCCGCGATGTCGCGGTCAGCTGTGTCCAGCGCAGCGGCACCACCTACGGCCAGTATTGGACCATGGTGCTGGCCCGGCCGCGTTGAGCCAGGGGTCAGCCGCCGTTTTCCACGCTGTGGGAACGCCCGCGTCCGCGGCCCAGGTGGGCCAGGACCACGGGCAGCGTCTCGCTCAGCTGGGTCTTGAGCGGATGCGGCGGATTGACCACGAACATGCCGCTGGCCGTCAGGCCCTGGCGCTCGCCGGGCTGCAGGTCTTTCTGGCCGATGTTCAGGGTGGCGTGCAGCCACGGGCGCTGGGCCTGGTTGCACAGGGTCTTGAGTCGGCGCGGCAGGTCGTGCGCCTCCGGGCGCGGGATGATGGGGTACCAGACCAGGTAGCAGCCCGTCGGGAAGCGCTTGATACTCTCTTGTATGCAGGCGCTCACTTTGCCGTAGTCACTCTTGATCTCGTAACTCGGGTCGATCAGCACCAAAGCCCGCTTGGAGCCACCGGCCGACGGCGGAGGGGGCAACAGGGGCTTGAGGCTTTCGAAGCCGTCCTGCGTCGTGACGGCAATCTGTCGCCCGGCTTCCAGCTGGGCGACATTGGCGTTCAGCGTGCGGCTGTCGGTCGGGTGCAGTTCGAACAGCTTGAGCCGGTCGCGTGATTCGGTGCGCATCAGCGCCTGCATCACGAACGGCGAGCCGGGATAGACGCGCAGCGCGCCCTCCGGGTTGAAGCCAGCGACCAGATCCAGGTAGTCGTCCAGCACGGCGGTGGAGGGCACCGCCTCTCCGGAGGCAGGCCGCAGGGCGGCCATCAGCTTGACGATGCCGTCGGCGGCTTCGCCGCCCTTTTCGGCGTAGTCCCCGTCCAGCCGGTACAGGCCGGCACCGGCATGGGTGTCCACCAGCGTGATGGCGGGCTCCTTGAGCATCAGGTGCCGCAGGGTGGCGATCAGGGTGATGTGCTTGAGCACGTCGGCGTGGTTGCCGGCGTGGAAGGCGTGGCGATAACTGAACATCGCGCGATGGTAGCGCCGGGCCCGGTCCTGCGGGCAGGATTTGCCTGAGTGGCTGAAAAAATCGTACAATGCTCGGCTTCGCAGCGATTTCGTGATCCCGCGGCGAAGCTCTTCAACACCACCTAAGAGCGTTCCGCCAGAGAACGACCGACCGTGGAAAAGGATCCGCCAAACCAACTCGCAAGAGAAAACTCATGACCAAAACGTTCAGCGCCAAAGCAGCTGACGTGAAGCACGAGTGGTTTGTGATTGACGCAACCGACAAGGTTCTCGGACGGGTCGCCAGTGAAGTGGCCCTCCGTCTGCGCGGCAAGCACAAGGCCATCTACACGCCTCACGTCGATACCGGTGACTTCATCGTCATCATCAACGCAGCCAAACTGCGCGTGACCGGTACCAAGAACACCGACAAGATGTACTACCGTCACTCGGGCTACCCGGGCGGTATCTACGCCACCAACTTCCGCGACATGCAGGCCAAGCACCCTGGCCGCGCGCTCGAGAAGGCCGTCAAGGGCATGCTGCCCAAGGGTCCTCTGGGCTACGCCATGATCAAGAAGCTCAAGGTGTACGGGGGCGCCGAGCACCCGCACACCGCCCAACAGCCGCAAGTGCTGGACATCTGAGGAGCCGATGATGATTGGTGAATGGAACAATGGCACCGGCCGTCGCAAATCCAGCGTCGCCCGCGTGTTTCTGAAAAAAGGCACCGGCAAGATCACGGTCAACGGCAAGGACATCGAACAGTTCTTTGGCCGCCAGACCTCGATCATGATCGCCAAGCAGCCCCTGGTGCTGACCGAGAACGTCGAAACCTTCGACATCCAGGTCAACGTCCACGGTGGTGGTGAATCCGGCCAGGCCGGCGCCGTGCGCCACGGCATCACCCGTGCCCTGATCGACTACGACGCTGCGCTCAAGCCGGCCCTGTCGAACGCCGGGTTCGTGACCCGTGACGCCCGCGAAGTCGAGCGCAAGAAGGTCGGTCTGCGTTCTGCCCGTCGCGCCAAGCAGTTCAGCAAGCGCTGATTTCCGCGTTGGCTGCTGCCACGAAAACCGCCTTCAAGCACGCTTGGGGCGGTTTTTGTTTTTCAGGGCCTGCATTCGCTTGCAGGTCTTGCGAATCGAGAGGATCTGAATGAGGTTGCGACTGTTGCGCCGCCGGTTGACGGTGAGTGCACCGCGGATGGCGGTGCGCAGCGCCCTGCCGTGGACGGTGCGCTGGTTGCTGGGCGCCCTGGTGGTGGGTTTTTCGGCTGCCATGGCGCTGTGGGCATTCGAGTTTGGCAAGGACATTGCCGGATTGGACCGAAATGCCAAGCTGGAGCTGGAGCGACTGCGCAGCGAAGTGGGATCTTTGCGAGACGAGCTGGCCAAGGCGCAGTCCATCGTCAACACCTCCGATAGCCTGCTCACCGCCGAAAAGGCGGCGCAGGAGCAGTTGCTGCTGCAGATCCGCCAGCTGGAAACCGACAACCAGGTGTTGCGCAGCGACCTGGGTTTCTTCGAGCGACTGATCCCAGGCTCTGGTACCAATGCCCTGAGCATCCGGGGCCTGCAGGTCGAACGGGTGGCCGACGGGCAGGTGAAATGGCAGGTGCTCATGATCCAGGCCGAGAAGAACGCACCCGAGTTCAAAGGCACGCTGGAGCTGAGTTTTTCCGGCACCATCGACGGCAAGCCTTGGACGTTGGGTCCCTCGCCAACCGTTCAACCGGTGCTGGTTCGCAGTTATCTGCGGCAGGAGGGGCTCGTGGACGTTCCGCCACAGGCCGTGGTAAAAACCGTGACCGCCCGCATCCTGCAGGCTGGGGTGGTCAAGTCGGTGCAGACCGCCAAGATCTGAAACCGTCCAGGAGACTCCATGTTCACCAGCAAGAAGCAGCCACCCATCAAGAGCCTGATCGCACTGGGCACCCGCATCGAAGGGCATGTGCTGTTTCATGACGGTTTGCGGGTCGACGGAAGCGTGGTTGGCGACCTGCGGGCCAGCGACGAGCAGCGCAGCATTCTGGTCATCAGCGAGACGGCCAGCGTGACCGGCCAGATCCATGCGGATCATGTGATCATCAATGGCACCGTCAAGGGGCCGGTGTTCGCGTTCGAACTGCTGGAGCTGCAACCCAAGGCCCGCATCGAGGGCGACGTGTCCTACAAGGCGCTGGAAATGCACCAGGGCGCGACGATCGCCGGCCAGCTCAAACCCATGGCCGGTGGAGCAGAAGACAAACCCACACTGAAACTGGCGGCAAACAACGGCTGAGCCACGGCCAGCGCCAATCTGCACTAGCATTGCCAGCCTGAGCCGCCTGCTGCGGTGGCCGCCCATCTGACACCCAGGAGTTCCCCATGAATGCCGTTGCCGAGATTCCCCAGACCGATATGCCTGCACCGCTGGTTTTCACCGACAGTGCAGCCGCCAAGGTGGCCGAACTGGTGGCCGAGGAGGGCAACCCCGAGTTGAAGCTGCGTGTCTTCGTGCAGGGCGGCGGCTGCTCGGGCTTCCAGTACGGCTTCACCTTCGATGAAGTCGTCAACGAAGACGACACCCAGATGAGCAAGAACGGTGTGACGCTGCTCATCGACGCCATGAGCTACCAGTACCTGGTGGGCGCCGAAATCGACTACAAGGACGATCTCGAGGGTGCCCAGTTCGTGATCCGCAACCCCAATGCCACCACGACCTGCGGTTGCGGGTCGAGTTTCAGCGTCTGATCACAGGCCGTTTGAAACAAAAAAAGGAGCGCCTAGGCGCTCCTTTTTTTGTGTGGGCAAGGCGGGAGCGGTGTCACTCTGCGCTGGCCTGCTGCAAGCTCGCTGCCGCGTCGAGTTGTTGCCGCTGCAGCCGCGCGACCGATTCGAACAGGGCTCGTGCCGCCGGGTTGACCGGGATGTTCTCGCTCTGGCGGGCGATCTGCAGCGGGTCCTGGTGCACACCCTTGTCGCGGAACTCGAAGTGCAGATGCGGTCCGGTGGAGACGCCCGTCGAACCCACGGCCCCGATGGTGGTGCCTTGATCGACGCGCTGGCCCTGGCGCACATCGATGCGACTGAGGTGTGCGTAGAGCGTGGACTGCTGGTTCTTGTGGGTGATCTCGATCACGTTGCCGTAGCCGCGTTGCCAGCCGGCGAAGCTGACCACACCGTCACCGATGGTCCGCACCGGGGTACCGGTGGGTGCCGCGAAGTCCACGCCCAAGTGGGCTTTGTGCTTGCCGGTGACGGGGTGAAAACGCATGCCGTAACCGCTGCTGACACGGGTGAAGGCCAGCGGAGAGCCCAGGTAGCTCTTGCGACTGCTCTGGCCGTCGAAGCCGAAGTAAGCGCCTGGCCGACCCGGTTCCTGGAACCAGACCAGATCGTAGGACTTGCCCGCGTTGACGAACTGGGCGCTGAGCACGCGCCCGGCACGCATGGGCTCGCCGTCGGCTTCCAGGCTTTCGTAGACCACACTGAACTGGTCGCCTGTGCGCAGGTCACGACGGAAGTCGATGTCGTTGGAAAACAGCTCGGCGAGCTGGACGGCCACGCTGTCGGGCAGGTTGGCGGCGTCCGTGGCGGCGAACAGCGAGCTGCGAATGACGCCCCCGGCCAGTCGGGTGGTGGCCTGGAGTTCGGCGGTCTCGATACGGGAGCGCCAGTCCCCGCTGGCATCGCGCTCCATGATCAGGCGGCTGAAGACCCGCTCGTCGTCGGGCAGCCATCGAGCGGTCAGGCGCAGCAGTCGGTGTTGTGCATCGGTCTCCACGCTCACTGTCTTGCCGGTCCGGCCGCCGAACAGTTGCCGGGTCTCGCCGTCGTTGCGCAGATGGGCCAGGGCGTCCGGGTCGCGCACGCCCAGGCGCTGGAGCAGGCTTTGGGCCGTGTCGTCTCGACGCACGGTATCGCTGCGGAACAGGGTGAGCGCCGGGCCTGCGGACAGATCTTCCAGCTGAACCAGGGGTTCCAGCGCCAGGGTTTCGACGATTTCGGTCACCGGCAGGTCGGCTGCGTCCGGTGCCAGGGGGGCGATACCGAAGGCGGTCACGCCCGTGCCCAGCAGCAGGGCGCCCATGCCAGCGGCCACGCGCCGGGGATGGCGTTGCAGGCTCTGTGCGACGGCCCCGGCGACAAGGCCCAGGGTGGTCAGAAATTCACGCATGAAAAAAGTCCGGTCGGTGCTGCGCGGGTGCGCGGCACGGTGCAATTCGGTGTGTGAGAGCGCCGGGCGGAACAAGTTCCGGTTTTCGGCGAAGCTCTTCGGGTTCTGACGGCGCGGGGCGCCTCTAGAATCCAGCAGCGGCCAACCTGCGATTTTAGTTGGCGACCGCGTACAGACATCTGAAGAAACCCGTATGAATTCCAGCGCAGACGCAAGCAAAAGTAAACCGGCGGCGGATGGCCTGCGCCCGGAGATGACGGACGGCGTGCGCGAGGCCCTCGCCGTGAGCCTGCGGGGCTGCGACGAGCTGATCCCGCAGGACGACTGGGTGAAGAAGCTGGCGAAGTCGGAGAAGACCGGCGTGCCGCTGCGCATCAAGCTGGGCCTGGACCCGACGGCGCCGGACATCCACATCGGCCACACGGTGGTGCTCAACAAGATGCGCCAGCTGCAGGACCTGGGCCACCAGGTGATCTTCCTGATCGGTGACTTCACCAGCCTGATCGGCGATCCCTCGGGCCGCAACAGCACCCGCCCGCCGCTCACGCCCGAGCAGATCAAGGCCAACGCCGAGACCTATTACAAACAGGCCAGTCTGGTGCTGGACCCGGCCAAAACCGAGATCCGCTACAACAGCGAATGGAGCCTGCCGCTGGGTTCGATGGGCATGATCCAGCTGGCCGCCAAGTACACGGTGGCGCGCATGATGGAGCGCAACGACTTCCACGACCGCTTCAAGGCCGGCACGCCGATCAGCGTGCACGAGTTCCTGTACCCGCTGATGCAGGGCTACGACTCGGTGGCGCTCAAGGCCGACCTGGAGCTGGGCGGCACGGACCAGAAGTTCAACCTGCTGATGGG